>CBFGMV010000058.1:0-51304 GCA_965649915.1 uncultured Dyadobacter sp. | reverse complement strand
CATGAAATTGTCTAGAAGTTAACACCCGAGATGACTTGTCTACACTTGACTTTTATTCAATCATTCAAAATTCATTCAATCATTCATGCATTCATTCATTAATTCATTCAATCATTCACTCATTCAGTCATTCACTCATTCCAACATGGCCATCATACTAACAGAAGCAGAAGCAAAGGCGTTGTGCCGGAAAGTGCTGAGCTATTCCAAAGCCGATGAATGCGAGGTAAGTATCCTGGGCGAGGAGCGGGGAAACCTGCGTTATGCCCGTAACGAGGTCTCGACCAGCGGCGCTTTGATCAACCAGAATTTGCAGGTGCAATCCGCATTCGGTAAAAAAGTGGGGGTTGCTACGATCGACGAATTCGGTGAAGAATCGTTTGAAAAAGTGGTGAGGAGATCCGAAGAGCTGGCACGACTTGCGCCCGAAAATCCGGAATATGTGGGCCTGCTCGAACCGCAAACGTATCTGAAATCCAACGGTTTCTTTGAATCCACAGCCGGCGTTAATCCTGACTACCGTGCCGAGGCCGTCTTCAAGAGTCTGGAACTGACCCGCGCTCAGAATATGACAGCAGCCGGTTTCCTTGAAAATCAGAAGGGGTATTCGGCCATGATGAACTCCAAAGGGCTTTTTGCCTACTACCCCAGCACGAGCGTCAACTTCTCGCTCACGGTGCGCACGCCCGACGGAAAGGGTTCTGGTTATGTGGCCAAAGGATATAGCGACGTCAATAAACTCGACACGGCCACCGCCACCAAAATCGCCATTCAGAAATCGAAAGGTTCTGTGGATGCAAAGGCATTGGAGCCCGGTAAGTACACAGTTATCCTGGAACCGACGGCCGCGGCGGTTTTGCTGGAAAATATTTTTTTCAATTTCGATGCGAGAAGTGCCGACGAAGGCCGGTCGTTCCTCAGCAAAACCGGAGGCAAAAGCAAGCTGAACGAAAAGATCGTCGATGAGCGCGTGCATATTTACACCGACCCGACGCATCCGGATCTGCCGTCGTCGCCCTGGGCTGGTGACGGACAAGCAGTGAACAAAACCGCGTGGATCGAGAATGGCGTAGTCAAAAACATGGTCTATTCGCGGTATTGGGCACAGAAAAACAACATGAAACCAGTGCCTTTCCCGACTAACGTGATCATGGCGGGCGGCACAGCCAGCATGGAAGAGCTGATCAAATCCACCCAGCGGGGCATTCTTGTCACGAAACTCTGGTACATCCGAGAAGTCGATCCGCAGACGCTCCTGCTGACAGGCCTCACCCGGGACGGTACTTTTTACATTGAAAACGGGGTGATCAAACATCCGATCAAGAACTTCCGTTTTAATGAAAGCCCGGTGATCATGCTCAACAACCTCGAAACCTTGGGGAAACCCGAACGCGTGGTGAGCACCGAAAGCAATAGCAATTACCTGATCCCGCCGATGAAAATCCGGGAGTTCACATTCTCATCGTTGTCTGACGCAGTTTAGTATTGAAACCTTTTTTCTTCACCAGAATCCAATACACATCCGGTAACTGGGATACCGATCAGCGAATGCCGTCCAATTTGCTGCATTCGCTGGTTGAGTACACCACAATACCCGTCGACGAGAAGGAAAAAGTAGTTCAGTTAAGCAGTAATGAAATTTTTAAAAGCCCGTTCTGCTACCTGAGCGGGCACAAGCTCGTGGAGTTTTCAGCCCAGGAACGCGACCATTTTAAACGGTATGTCCGGAATGGCGGCTTTGTGTTCGTCGACGATTGCAACCATGACATCGACGGTCTTTTTGCCAAATCCTTTGAGCAGGAAATGGCCCGGACATTCGGGCCGAAGGCATTGCAGAAAATTCCGAACGACCATCCTGTCTATCACAGTTTTTTCAAATTCGATGACGGCCCGCCGACCACCTCCTTCGAGCTGAACGGCTGGGGCGACGACCTCGTGCACGATTACCTTAAAGCCATCACGATCAACGGCAGAATCGGCGTTTTGTATAGCAACAAAGACTACGGTTGTGAATGGGACTACGATTTCAGGAATAAGCGGTTCCTGGCTGTGGACAATACACGGTTTGGGGTTAATATCGTGGTGTATGCGTTGACAGGGTAGGGAAATGAGGAAGGAAATACGGATTCCCACAGCGTGGCTACCTGTTTGTAGAAATACAGCGGCCCCGGCCAAATAGACTCCGGAGGAGTCGCCTGAAATATGCGACGGAAGCCCCGTGGGAGGCCGAAAAAAGGGTTTTGATTCAATATGCTATAAACAGGGCGGTCCTCCGGACCAATGCAGTAAGATAGTGTAACCGATAATGATTAAATTTTGGAAAACGCGACGACAACATCCCATTACCGGGCGCTAGTAGCAAAACTCCCATTACTGAAAGCCGAAATAGCGAAGGTAATCGTAGGCCAGCAAGATGCAATCGAAGAAATTCTGATCGCATTGCTGGCATCGGGGCATTGTCTTCTCGAAGGTGTTCCAGGATTGGCTAAAACACTGATGGTCAAAACGATGTCGGAAGCGTTGGACATGAGCTTTCGGCGCATTCAGTTCACACCCGACCTGATGCCTGGCGACATTGTCGGCACGGAGATATTGGAGGAGGATCATAAAACCGGTAAGAAGTTCTTCAAGTTTAACCAGGGGCCGATATTTGCGAATGTGGTGCTGGCCGACGAGATCAACCGGACGCCGCCCAAAACACAGGCGGCGCTGCTGGAAGCCATGCAGGAGAAAAGCGTGACTTACGGCGGCGAGAATTATGGATTGCCCAACCCGTTCCTGATCATCGCTACGCAAAACCCGATCGAGCAGGCAGGTACCTATCCACTCCCCGAGGCGCAGCTCGACCGATTTTTATTATATATCAAACTGCGTTACCCCAGCGAGGACGAAGAGCTCGATGTTCTGCGGACCACCACCGGTGTCGCGAGGCCCGAAATAGGGCAGGTACTGTCGGATCAGGATATGGTCGATTTGCAGAAACTGACACGGCAGGTGCATATCGCCGATGAATTACTTGTTCAGATTAATCAGTTGGTGCGCTCCACGAGACCGGAAAATACTCATTCGGAATTTGTAAAAGAGTGGTGCGACTGGGGTGCGGGCCCGCGCGCGGGACAGGCGCTTGTGTTGTGTGCCAAGGCGCGTGCCGTTTTGCGTGGACGGTTTTCGGTCGTTCCCGAGGACATTCGCACGTTGGCATTTCCCGTGCTCCGGCATCGTATCGCAATGAATTTTCGCGCAGAAGCAGAAGGCATCACCAGCGATCATGCGATTCAGGAATTGCTGGACGTATTGCCCTAACGCTCCGGCGCAACGCCGCATTTGCCACGTTGTTACATCGCTGACGCGATTATCTGGCATCAGTCAATGTCTTGCGGCGTGGATTCCAAGGGAAATAGGAAGAGAAACGCGCTCCGATAATGTCGTCAGGCATGTAACAACAAAACAACCGGTAATTCGGAACGGACAAACTAATATCCTGAGATGCAAAAAACAACCGGCCTGCTGGCGTCCAGCCTCATTAAGCTCAAAAACCTGCAACTGACCGGCAAGCTGGTCAGTGAGGAGCTGATGCTGGGCATCCATTCCAGTACACGGTCGGGAATCGGCATCGAATTTGAACAATATCGGCACTATGAGCCGGGAGACGATCCCAAACGCATTGACTGGAAGCTTTTCGCAAGGACCGACAAACACCTCGTTCGTGAGTCATCGACGGAAAGTGACCGGCAGATCCGGTTTGTGCTCGACTTGTCAGGTTCTATGAACTATGCGGAAAATGGCGTCAGCAGGCTGCAATACGCGCAAATATTGTTGGCTTCACTGGCCTATTTGTGCTACATTCAAAATGACCAGATGAGTTTGTACGGCCTGAAAGACGGACGGGTGGAGACGATTAGCGGCACGGGTTCGGCTTCGTCGGCCAAACAGGCATTTCAGAAGATATTGGTAGGCTTGGAAAAGACCTCTGCGGCAGGACCGTGGAAAGGCTCCTCGTTGCAAAAGGCCGAACTTCAGTCTAAAAAGAAGGAGCAGCTCATATTGGTGAGCGATTTGCTGCAGGTCGGGGATGAATGGCTTTCCTGGATCCGTTCGCTGGCCGGGCCCTATCGCGAAATCGTAATCTTCCAGGTTCTCGGCGACCGGGAGATGGATTTTGACCTGAAAGGTTTTTACCGTTTCAAAGATCTTGAAAGTGACGGCGAGATCGAGTTGGATGCCGATGCTGTCGCGGCGCAATACCGCACCTCCATGCAGGCCCACCTGGCCGATCTGAAAACGGCATTGCAAATTCCTCACGTGCGCCTTGTACGGGTACGTATGAGCGAGCCGATCGGCATGGTGCTGAAATCATTTTTAACCAGGAGAAAAGGATAATGACGTTCTTGCAGCCATTTATGCTTTGGGGAATGCTGGCAGTGGCGATGCCTGTCCTGATCCATTTCTGGTATCAGAAAAGGGGAAAGACCATCGAATGGGCCGCGATGCGGTGGCTGGGGGAGCAAACCACGCTCCAACACCGCGGTCTGCGCCTCAATGAGATTTGGCTGATGCTGTTGCGCTGCTTGCTGGTTGCATTAATAGTGCTGACATTGAGCAAGCCCGTGATCGGATGGTTAAAAGGAGAAGCGCAGCCAGAAGTGGTCCATTTGATCGAACCCGACCGCCTGGTAATCGAAACCTACCGCTTTGAACTGGAAACGGCACTAAAAAAGGGAGAAAAAGCTTACTGGGCGGGCATTCCACCCGAACCGGTGCGTACGTTGAACGAGTTGCCTTCCAGCGGCCGTGGACTTGCGCATTTGCAGCAGTCTATCAATGCATTAGCAGCCGATAAGGAAAGGATTTTTAAGTTGTATTTTAAAAATGACTTGTCGCCGGAAAGCTTCCCGAGGGTATATGTTCCGGGTGACTACCAGCTCTTTCCCGTGGCGGATTCAATCCATAACAAGCCTTTTGATCTAAGTAAAACGTTATCGGCAGCCAGGAGGCCTATCCGTATTTTGCTCGACTACCGGGACGCCGACGAACAGAAAACAGTAACGGCCGCGCTGAATGCGCTCACCGAAGTTTACGGATTTAGTTTTGAGCTGGAAAGGGAAAAAAAACCTAAAAAGCACTATGACTTCGAATTTACGAACCAGCCGGTGGCTAAGCCGACGCCGGAGACGATGTACGTGATTTCCGGTAACATCCCCCATTGGGACGCTGCACCGAATGTGATCCAGCTGCGCGACAGCCTGCGGATAACCGGTTCGGAACTGGCAGAAAGCGGCAGGTTACCCGAATGGCTCGGCGATTTGATGGTAAGCCGGTTGAAGTTAAAAGCCGATGGCAGGTTTTGGAGCAAAGACCAGCTTCACGCATTATTTATAAAAGTGTCCGCGACGAATGCCCACAGCGAAGCAACGCTGCGGCCGTGGCTGTTGCTCTTTCTGGTTTGTTTGATCATCGTGGAGCGCTGGCTGGCGCTTCGGAAACCGGCGGGAAACCATGGCTGATTTAAGGAAGCTCGTTAAATCGGTGACCACGCATATGCAATGGCTGGCGGTGTTGAAGTTTTGTTTACTGGGCGTGTCGTTCCGCCTCGTGACCAGTGCTTTCCTGGGTAACCGTGTATGGTTAATAGAGTTAGTAGGGACGGTCGGTTGGGTGATAGGCCTCTTGGTCACCAAGGTTTTTACCGATAGGAAAGGTTTCGCTATCTCGGTTATCCACCAGCATAATCCCGACGCGGAGTACAGCCTTGACCTCCTCGATAGGCAGGATTTGAATGTAGTGGAGCAAATGCAGCTCGAACGGATCGCCGCCAAAGAAATTTCTTTCCCGCGCCGCGAGGTGTACCGTGGCCTTTGGGCGTATCTCGGCATTCTGTTGCTGGCGACAGCAATCAACCATGGATGGTGGGTTTTAAATGGCAAAAGCAAGAGGCCCGAAAGTAGCCGTTCGGAACAAGCCATTTTGCCAAAAACTGAACGGGAAGTCGCTCCCCGGTATCATTCGGCTCATGTGAAAGTGATGCCGCCAACTTATACGGGACTGGCAGGGAGAGGGTCGGGAGATCTGAATATCAGTGCGATAGTGGGATCTGGCATTGAATGGGCCGTGCGGTTTAGCGATCCTGCGGGACTGTCGGTTTACATGATCAACAGCCGGGGCGAGAAAGTCCGCCTTCACGAATCCAACGGTGCATTTGTCCATAAGGATCACATTTCCGGCTCCGGTTTATATTCCATTAAGAGTTATTGGAAAGATTCGCTGATCTATCAGTCTGATTTTTACAAACTGGAAGCCCTGCCGGATCTTGCGCCGCGCATCGAACCAGCCTCGAAAGAGCTCTACCGCTATCACCGCCTGAAAGACCCAAAAAGTATCACTGTTTCCGCCAGAATATCGGACGATTTCAAGGTCAGGCAGGCTTTCATCGTGGCTACCGTGGCACGTGGTTCGGGTGAAAATGTCAAGTTTAGGGAAATACGGATGCCTGTTGGGCCGACCGGTTTCCAGGAAGCGAAAATTCAAAAAACCATCGACCTCAATGCCCTGAACTTCACGCCCGGCGACGAGCTTTATTACTATTGGGCAGCAGCAGATAATCGCGAACCGGAACCGAATTTTAGTAAATCGGATACCTATTTCATTGTATATAAGGATACTGCAAAAATCGAGGAGGCTGAGCTGGCGACTATGGCCGTGAACATCATGCCCGAGTACTTCCGGAGCCAGCGGCAGATCATCATCGATACCGAAAGGCTGATCAGTCAGCGGAAAAAGCGCAAACCGAAAGACTTCAATGCAACTTCCAATGAAATCGGCTTTGACCAGAAGTTGCTGCGGCTGCGGTACGGTCAATACCTGGGGGAGGAGTTTGAAACCAGTATCGGCGGGGCTGAAAATCCGGCGGGGCCAGGTGACAACGGAAACATCATCGACGCATTTACGCATCATTCCGACGGCACGGGCGAAGGCGCGGAAGCGCGCTCAGGAGAGCCTGCGCATGCAGACGAGCACGGACACTCACATACGCACGCCCAGGAGCCCGCCGGGGAAAAAGACCCGCTGGCGGCGCTCATGGAGCAGTACACCCATGCCCATGACGATGCCGAAACGAATACTTTTTACGAGCAATCTACCCGGAGCCTTCTGAAAATGGCATTGGAGCAAATGTGGCAATCGGAACTGCATTTGAGGACCTATGAGCCGGAAAAGGCGCTGCCGTTTGAACATAAGGCATTGGAATACCTCAAAACGGCGCAGCAAAAGGCACGCACTTACGTCAAAAAGAGCGGCTACGACCCGCCGCCGATCAAAGAGAAGGAAAAACGTTTGACGGGAGAGCTCAAAGAACTGTCGGGCCGGTGGGATTCGGAAAGACAATATGATCACCTAAGCATGGATCGGCTGGCTGGTTCGCTGTTGGGTTTGCTGGAAAAAGAAAAGGTGGTCGGCGAGGATTCTGGCAGGATGAAAGCATTGGCTCTTGAGCTGGGGCAAAGGATGGCGGACAGCGGGCCGTTCAATGGCGGGTTGCAGAACTGGGATACCATTGCCGCATTGCAGAAGGTCGCCAGCGGGAGGTCGTTGACGGCCCCACAAATGGCTGCCTTGAAACGAGATCTGTACAAGCAAACGAATGCGGATATACGCGAAAGACCATCCTGGTCGGGCAATAAGAAGTTGGAGGCAGCATTCTGGAAAGCATTGAAATAACGGAAACATATTTTTTAAATCAATAAAATGCCCCGAAGCGATTTCAACTGGACTGAACCTTTCAATTTGTTGCTGGTCGCGCTGGTGATAGTCCTGCTGGTGGTGCAATGCGGATTGTTGTATGCGCGGCACCGGTATTCCGGCCGGTTTGGCTTGCGCCTGGCTTTAAATGTACTGTTGGGATTGAGCATCATGGCTTGGATTGTTGATCCTTATCTGATTACAATGCGTTCCGGCGGGACGGGATTACTCCTCGCTGCGGACGTTCCGGCAAGTATGGCGCGTCACCTGAAAGACAGCCTTTCAGAGGCCACTGTTCTTTCGGCAGGTGAAATCGAAGCAACTGGTTTGGATACATTGGTAATGCTGGGTAATGCATTTGATCAAAATGTTTTCGCCGCAATCCGGCAGACCACTCCGGTACCTTATCTGCAATGGATACCCTATTTCGAACAGGATCAGGTGCAGGCGCTAAATTGGAAAGGCACCTTGCGGAAAGGAGAATTGCAACGCATTGATGGAGAAATCGGATCATCTCGGAAACAAATGCTGGAAGTACGTTACGGCGACCAGATACTGGACAGCACCGAGCTCGGCACGGGCGTTAACCGTTTCCGGCTGGCATTTCCGGCATTCAGCGAGGGGAGGACCGCCGTCACCCTGCATTTGAATGGACGGGTAATCGACACGCTCCGGTTTTTTACACGGCCGGAGGAAAAATTAACCATCAGATTTTTGCTGGAAAGTCCTGATTTTGAGACGCGCAACCTGGCTACCTGGCTGGGCAGGAACGGGCATTCGGTTCTGTACAGTGTGGAACTCAGCAGAAACGTAGAAAGCAGCCTGAATATCAATCGAGCAAAAGACCCGGACCTGATCGTCACTACCCCGGCAAAAGCCGGCAATGCTATCATTAAGAAGGCGGTTTCGGATGGTAAAAGTGTACTGTTTCTGGGTTTGAGCGAACCGGGTCATGAGCTGAGAAATGTGAACCAGGCATTGGGGACGGGTTTTTTGGCAAGGAAGATCTCCAATGAGGAATCTGTGCCGTTGTCGCCGGGGCTGAATGCGTTACCCTTCCGTTTTCAGGTACAAAATTTCCAGTTGAAGGCGTCGCATTTCCCGGTTCTGGTAGAGAAAACGACCGGTAAGATCGCTGTCAGCCTTTTGAATGAAACGTTCCCGTTACAATTGTCCGGCGACAGCATTGCCTATGGGAAAGTTTGGAATGAGATACTGGCCTGGACCCGGCCGGCGTCGGGTCCGGTGATCGCATGGGACGCGCCTGTTTTTAAAGACCTGCCTGTCGCATTGCATTGGAATAATTTCAATGGCCTGCCGGCCTCAGTGCAAATTGGAAGCGATACGATCGGCATGACGGTTTCGGCATTGAACGACCGATCGGCAACGGCCTACTTTCGGCCGCGGGCAAGCGGCTGGCTGCCCGTGCGTGACTCGCTGCACACGGAGGTATTTGCAGAGGACAAGTCGTCGGTGATGCAAGCGGCGCAAATGCAGGATTTTGTCCGATCGTCCAATCGTTCAAACAATGCGAATAGTGCAGATGGGCAGAAAACCCGGTCACAACGAATGCCGTCCTGGGGATGGTTTGCCTTGCTGATGGTATGCTTAACTGCCCTCTGGATCGAGCCTAAGTTGTAATCATCGTTTTTCGATGTCTTCCTGCGTTACCAGCCGGGGAAAGCGGGCAAAGCGGAGATTGGGTTCATTGAGTGCATAATCGTCCTGTAAGGCCTGGCGAGCTTTTTCGAAATAGAGATCCTGCCGTTTGTTACCGGTGATTTTCATCGTCATACCCATGTAGTAATTAGCGAAGGGATGCATTTCATAGAGCTGCAAGCATTCGTTCAGCCGCATTTCAGCCTGATTGAACTCATTCATCAGATAATATAGAATACCGAAATAAAATAACGTATTGAAATGAATGTCATTATGCCCTTCCCCGCGTTTTTGCTGAGCAATGTCTTTGAGGAAGTATTTTTCCGCCTGCGGATAGTTACCCAGCTCCATGTGGCTCAACGCCAGGAAAAATGAGAAGGTATGGTCCATCGTGAACGCATTGGGTGTAAGTTGTTCGGCAGCTTCCAGGTCGGCAATGGCCTGCTTATGGTTTTTGGTGATCATGCAATGCAGGTAGCCGCGGTACGCCAGCCAACGCTTCGGGTTGATTTCCACGGCCTTGTCCATATAAGTAATGGCTTTTCCGAAATCTCCCTTCGCCATTTGCCGGAAACCTTTTTCCTGGTAAACTTCGGAGATATAAGGGCAAATGGCGAGCAGCGAATCGAAAGTCATGTCCCAGCGTGCGTCTTCCCACCCAAACCGCTGCGCCCGGCGCGCATATGCATGCACGAGACTGTCCTGCTTGTGCTGCGGGAGGCAATCTGTTACCCCGGTCTGTGCCAACGCACACCAGCCGGACAACAGAAACGGTAGCAACAGGACATTGCGGTTCATAGCGCGGTTTTTTTTGTTTTTGAATATACTATTGGTTATTCCAATTTCAATGACCTGGTCGGATTTGTCAATGCGGCTCTGAGAGACTGGAAACTAATGGTCGCCAGGGTGATGATGATCATCAATGCCGCAGTACCCGCAAAAATGCCCAGGCCGATGGAAGCGTGGTAAGCAAAGCCCTGAAGCCACTGGTGCATCAGCCACCACGAAATGGGAAATGCCACCAAAATGGCCGCAAAGATGAGCGCAAGAAATTCCCTGGACAGCATTGCGACCACGCTCGCTGTGCTGGCTCCCAATACTTTACGTACACCGATCTCTTTCCTGCGCCGCTCCGCCGTAAATGCAGCCAGCCCGAACAGTCCGAGACAGGAGATGATGATGGCCAGCGCGGCGAAATACCGGGCAAGTTCACCCATCAGTTTTTCGGAAGCATACTGAACCTGGTAATCATGGTCAAGAAATTGATAATCAAACGAATAGCCGGGGTTGAAAGCACGGTAAAAATCCTGCATCCGGGCGATCGTCTCCGTCTGTTTCCCTACGGCGATTTTCACCACGACCAGCATCGTTTCCGCGGGCGACAAATAGAGAATGAACGGCTTGATTTTTTCATGCAATGAATTGAAATGAAAGTCCCTGGCGACTCCTACTATGCGCTGCTCCCTGCCGCCGATCGTAATCATTTTGCCCACCGGATCTTTCATTTCCATAGCTTTGGCTGCCGATTCGTTGATGACAATGCTGTTGGCGTCGGAACCGTAGGAACGCGAAAAGCTGCGTCCGGTCGCCATTGCGATACCCATTGTTTCGATCAGGTCGTAGTTAACGGGCATCCGGTAGAAACGGACCTGATCGTCGGCATTTTTACCTTCCCAGCGTACTCCGCCGCCGGTTCCGGGCAGGAAGGCCGGGAGAATGATCTTTTGCTGGATGCTCGACGCGTTCAAGATGCCTGGCATCGATTTCAGTTGCGACAGGAAGGTCTCCATTTTTTCGGCAGATTTACCTTCCGTTTCAAAATAGATCACATTGTCCTTGTCGTACCCGGGGTTCCTGTTCTGTACATAGCCGATCTGCCGGTAAACCACCAGCACAGCGATGATAAACGCGACGGAAACGCTGAACTGGAACACTACCAGTCCTTTCCGGACCCACAATTCACCGATTGAACTAAGCAGTTTCCCTTTTAAAGTAAATGCCGGATTGAACCGCGAAAGGTACAATGCCGGATAGCTGCCCGCCAGCAGGCCGGTCAGCATGGTGATCACCAGCAACGTGGCGAGCAGGGGCCATTCCAAATGCAGGGCGAGGTGCTTACCGGTGAGCAGGTTGAACCTGGGTAACGCCAGAAAGACAATGATTACCGCCAGCAAGACCGTCACGAAACTCATCAGCAACGATTCGCCCAGAAACTGGTAAATCAACGTAAGCCTCCCGGCACCCAGCGCTTTTTTGACCCCAACCTCTTTGACTCGCACCGAAGCCTTCGCTGTGGACAGGTTCATGAAATTAATGCAGGCAATGAGCAGGATAAAAACCGCAATGGCGCTGAAAAGCTTCACATATTCGATCCTGCCGCCTGCCTGGACACCGTTTTCATATTTACCGTAGAGGTAGCCGTCCGAGTATTTTCTGACAAACAGCGTCGAATTTTTGTCTTTGAAGCGCTTTTTGGCAAAATCAGAAAGTTTTTCTTCAAACAAATGCAGATCGGCACCGGGCCTGAGCACCACAAAGTTGTGGAAAGGGCCGCTGGCCGTATTGGGCATACCGCTTTGCGGCAGTATGTCGTTCCAGGCGCTCAGCGGAATCAGAAAGTCGGATTGCTCGGAAGAATTGCGGGGCATGTCGGCGAAGACGCCGCTCACCTGACATTTGCGTGAAAATGCCTGCCATTTCCATTCGAGCGTCTGGTTCATGGCGTTTTCGGGCGAGCCAAAAAGCCGGATCGCCAGTTGTTCGGAAATTGCCACCGAATTTTTATCGGTCAGTACCGAACGGGCATTACCCTGCAAGAGCGGGAAAGAGAATGCCTGAAAGTAATCGGAGCTGGCAAAGTTACCGGCCGCGCTGATGGTGCGGTTGTTGTGCGTGAGGTTGAACTTCTGGAACCACGATTGCGGCGTGGTACTGACCGTCATTTCGACTTCGGGCATGTCCCTCAGCAAAAAGTCTTTCAGAATGCCTCCGGTGCCTTCCGAAGTGACCAGTCCATTGCCGCCTTTTTCGTGGATCATCACCTGGTAAAGGCGGTCGTCCTTTTCATGAAACTTATCGAACCGAAGCTCGTCGGTTACCCAAAGGTAAATAAGCAGCGTACAGACCAGTCCGCTGGACAGGCCAACGACATTCAACAGGGTAAACTGCCGGTTTTTCATGAAATGGCGCCAGGCAGAGACAAAATGGTTTTGCAGCATATCGGTACTCAGGTTGGATACGGACGGATAGGGATTTTTGGTTTTCTTTAAAAAATAGGGTGTAAGATGCCGGATCGCCGCAACAGCGTATTTCCGGCGTGCATATGCAATGCCTTTTTCGTTTACTTGCCGATTAAAAACCTCTTCCAGGTTTCCCTGAATATCTTCCAGGAAACGCGGGTTAACGAACTGTTTGAGCAGATAATCTGCCCATCGGGGAGGATGGTGATCAGGCATGACTTTCAGGGTTTGAGAATATATTGCGACACTTCCTGCACTAATGCAGCGCGCCGGAGAATTACTCCGAACGCAGGCTGCGGACCGGGTTCATCGTCGCTGCCCTGATCGCCTGGAAGCTGACTGTCAACAGCGTGATCAGTAATGTGCCTGCACCCGTCAGAATGAATATCCACCAGGTGATCGTGGTGCGGTACTCGTATTTCGCAAGCCAGTTTTCCAGGAAATAGTAGGCAACCGGCGTTGCTATGAGGAATGCAATGCAGACCAGCAACACGAAATCACGCGATAGCAAACCCCACACACTGAAAATAGTGGCGCCCAGTATTTTGCGGACACCGATTTCCTTCGTCCGCTGCTCGGCGATGAACGATGCGACCCCGAACAGGCCAAGGCAGCTGATCAGCACGGCCAGCAGTGAGAAGAAAGTGGTAAGCTTACCGATGCGTACTTCGTCCAGAAATTGCCGGGCATACCTTTCATCGACAAATTCATATTCGAAAGGGGACCCGGGATCATATTTTGCAAACGCTGACTTGATCTTTTCGAGGGAGGCGGACGAGCCGAGCGCGGGATTGAGACGGATATTGATCACATTACCCTGGCCGGCGGAAATGCAGAAAAATTGCGGCCTGGCGGGTGCGTAGGGAGAATTCACTACAATGTCCCTGATCACCCCGACGATCTTGTAAGGCTTTTTAAACCAGGTTAACGGCTGGTCGACAGGATTTTGCAAGCCCATGAATTTCACCGCCGTTTCGTTTACGACCAATGCAACCGAATCCGTCGCAAACTCCCTCGAAAAATCGCGGCCCTGGACGAATTGCCAGCCAACAGTTTTTCCATACTCATAAGAAACTTCGTCGAACGAAAAGTCGACGGACTGTTCCGGGTCTTTGCCTTTCCATTCAAAACCGCTGGTGGACGACCAGGTTTCGGTGGTAGGGCTGCCCGACTCGGCCATTTCGGCAATGGCGCCATTGCTTTTCAGGTCTTGTCTCACCGCTTCGAAATGCTTGTGAATTTCCCCTGTCGATGTGAAAATGGAAATGAGCCCATTGCGGCTGTAACCCACCGGGCGATCTTTGGCAAACTGAATCTGCCGGAATACGACAGCCGTTCCGATGATCAGGATGATGGAAACCGCAAATTGTACCACTACCAGCACTTTCCGCGGTACGGCAGCAAAGCGGCCTGCCCGAAAAGTGCCTTTCAGTACTTTCACCGGTTGGAATGAAGAAAGATACAATGCAGGATAGCTGCCAGCGATAATGGCCGTGACAAAGCTGAAACCGATGCCGGCCAGCCAGAATTCGGGCCTGGACCAGGGCATGGCGATCTTCTTATCGGCCACTTCGTTGAAAAATGGGAGGCAAGTGGCCACCAACGCGATAGACACCACAAATGCAAAGCCCGTCACTAAGAGTGACTCGGAGAAAAACTGCGTAATCAGTTGGTTACGCACCGATCCGACGGCCTTGCGAATCCCCACTTCCCTCGCCCGCTTTTCGGACCGCGCGGTACTCAGATTCATAAAATTGATACAAGCCAGCAGCAGCACAAAAGCTCCTATCGTTCCAAAAAGCCATACAAACTCGATACGCCCGCCCACACGTTGCCCTTCCTTGAATTCCGAGTAGAGGTGCCAATCGCTCATGGGATTCAGGAAGACGTCCGGTTTATATTTCAGCTGCTCCTTGTTGATGTTTTTCTTCTTAATGTCTTTAATGCGGGCCGACGCCTGGTCGATATCCGCTTTGTCGATCAGCTGCACGAACGTCTGATAGGCATTCGGCCGCCACGGATCTTCCATGGTTTTGAGCCACGGATTGGCAATGATCATCAGTTGCCAGGGCATCATGAACAACATTTCACGAAAAGTGGTGTTGTTGGGGAAATCCTTATAAACCCCTGTGACCTTCACGTGGAGGTTGTTGTCGATCTTCATGGTTTTGTCGAGGGGATCGGCGTCGCCAAAAAAGGCTTTGGCGATGGATTCCGAGAGCATAATGGAATATGGATCTTTCAAACCGCTCCGGGTGCCGCGCAGCATATGCAAGCTGAGCATTTCCGGCGCTTCGGGTTCGATGTATGACCCGCTCTTGTTGAATTTCTTGTCGCCATGGGCCAAAATATGCCAGTTGTTCCAGGTAGACATGACGACGTGCTTGAAGTCCGCTCCGTAGTTGCGCCTGATCTCGTCTCCGATGGGGAACGGCAGCGAGGTCTGCGTGCCGATCTGCCCGTTGAACGACTGGTGTTGCCACACCTGGGCAATGCGGTCATGGTTTTCAAAGGACTTGTCGAATGACAACTCGTCGTAAATCCAAAGGCCGATCAGGACAGCGACGGCCATTCCCATGGCCAGGCCGGAGATGTTGATGAAGCTGTAAGCCTTGTTTTTGGCCAGCGTTCGGAGTGAGATTTTGAGATAGTTTTTGATCATGGCAGGACTCAAAATATAGGTGGATGAATAGGCGCTGGGTTTGCGTTTCATAAAATAGGGTTGTATGTAGCGCAGGGAGGCAAGCAGGTAATGCAGGCGAGCCTTGCGGACGTTCCCGTGCCGCGTCTGTAGTGCGTATAGCTCGTGCAGATCGCCCAGAATGTCTTCCAGGAAATGCGGTGCAATAAAGGTCGTCAGCAACCGGTCGACCCAGCGGGGCGGTTGATGCTGCGGAGAGGGGGTTCCAATGCTCATGAAAAGCTGAGTTTGGGTTGCAATTTATCCGCGGGAATGGCCTGCCACAGTTGCTGGCGTATTTCCCGGATTTCCTGCAATGCGCGGTTTCCATAGTTGGTAATGCTAAAAAATCGCTTTCGCCTGCCGCCCCGTTCGGCAGTGGCTCCGCCCATTTCGGAAGTCAGGAACCCTTTTTCCTCCAACCTGTACAGCGTGGCGTGCACGGCACTGAGCGATATGGAGCGTCCCGTGTATTGCTGCACGTTTTCCCAGATCGTAACACCGTATGCCTCCTGGGTGCACGCTGCGACGACCAGCAGGACGATTTCCTCAAATTCTCCCAGAAAAGTTCTTTTCATACCGCAGGGGTTATTAGTTATAATAATGCAAAACAAATGTCTTGCCAGTGTAGCGAAATGCGTCTGAGATCAACAGGCCCGGCTTTTAAGCCGGGCACCTTGTCCGAAAGCGGACAGTTTTGTCCGCGGCTGGACGGAAATAAAAATTTTTCACCAACCTTGTAACGTTTTCTGTGCGCGGTCGTCTATGCTAATGAATATGGATTTACAAGCCTTCAACCAACGCATTCTGCCCGTCCAGGGGCGCCTGTTCCGGCTGGCGCAGATGTTTCTTCGCAACCGCGAGGAGGCGGAGGACGCCATTCAGGATGTGTTGCTGAGGCTCTGGACCAACCGGCAGCAGCTGGAAAGTTACCAGAGCGTGGAGGCGCTGGCGGTACAGATGACTAAAAATCTTTGTCTCGACAGGCTGAAATCCCATCAGAAACAGAAAACGAGTCACGAAACAGATATGGTGGCGATGCAGGCGGCAGATGTTTCTCCTTACAGGCAGGTCGAGAACAGTGATAGCGCAGGACTTATGCACCGGCTGATCGGTGATTTGCCGGAGCAGCAGAAGCTGGTGTTGCACCTGCGGGATGTGGAGGAGTATACATTGGAGGAAATCGAGGAAGTGACAGGGCTGAGCAATGCCAATATACGTACAATCCTCTCGCGGGCCAGGCAAAAACTGCGGGAGAATTACCTAAAAGCAGACAACTATGGAACATATTGAAAAGCTACTGGAAAAATATTATGACGGGGACACCAGTCTGGAAGAGGAACGCATACTGAAACAATACTTTCAGAATGAAGATATTCCGCCGCATTTGCAGAGTCATGCCGCCCAGTTCGGTTATTTTTTAAATGCAAAAAAAGAATTCCCTTCGCTCACCTTCAGCCATGAGCTTGCGCTGAAACTGGATCCGCCGCAGCCAGGGCCTGCGCGCCGCCTGGGCAATTGGCTCATCCGCATTGCGGCAGGACTGGCATTGCTGATCATCGGATTCGGGGCTGGCTGGCTGTTTCAGAACAGATCCGGAAATGCAGTTGCCATGAGAGAGGCGGAGGAAGTGCGGGAAATGAAGAAAGTGCTGGCATTCGAACAAATGACGAGCACATCGGCCAGCGAACGCATCCAGGCTGTAAACCAGAGCTATTCCATCGACGCCGCGGATCGGGACATTACGCAGCTTTTGATCAATACCCTCAATTTCGATCCCAATGTGAATGTCCGGTTGGCAGCCTGCCAGGCGTTGACGCACTTCGCCGACGAAGCCGATGTGAAGGAGGCATTGATCCGGTCGCTCGCGATACAGACCGATCCGAACATCCAGATATCGCTCATTGAAGCATTGGTAGCAATCAGGGAGAAGAGGGCGGTGGATCAGTTTCAGCAACTGGCGCGCGACCTGAAAGTGCTGGATGTGGTGCGTTTGAAAGCGACGGAGGGAGTGAACCGGCTGAGCGCGGACGTGTGACGCGACCGCGTCATATCAACAACCCAGGCCTTCAGGCCTGCGGAGGTAACGCAAGCCCAGGCCTTCGGGCGTGGGGGAGACCGCATAACGACAGCCCAGGCCTTCAGGCCTGGGGGGCATAAAGAAAATCAGATAAATCAATATTCCAAGTACCATTTATTTTAATTAAACCATGAAAAAAGTACTGCTTATGAGCGCGGGCTTCCTGTGGAGCCTGGGCATTGCGCACGCGCAAACCAACGAGTATAAGACCAAACTCGCGAATACGAAAGACAAAAAGGTCGTGTTTGAACTTAACTCCAGTGTTGTCAAAATCGAAGGCCATAACAGCGACGACGTGATCATTCAGGCCTCATCGGGCTTCGAGGCACCGCCGGAGCGTGCGAAGGGGCTGAAACCGTTGTACTATACCGCCGTCGACAATTCAGGTATAGGGCTGTCGGTCTCGTCAGATGCATCGGGGCTGAAAATAGAGAAGGCGACGCGTAAGTCGGTGAAGTACACGATTAAACTGCCCCGGCAGGTAGCTGTGCTTTTTAATGAAACCAACTGGCAGGGAGGTTCCGGACTCACAATCTCGAATATGGATGGCGACCTGGAAATCAAAACCAACAATGCCAATATCTCGCTCAACAATATCACGGGCCCGGTAGTGGCGAATACGACCAGCGGCGAAGTTACCGCCACATTCTCGACACTCGCGCAGGGCAAGCCGACGGCCATTTCCTCGATCAGCGGAGAGATCGACATTACTTTGCCTGCCGCTGCCAAATCGAACCTTAAGCTCCGGTCCATCAACGGCGAGATGTACTCAGACTTCGACCTGGGGACGAAAAGCAGCAAGGATGGTATGATGAAAGTTGGCGGCATGGCCAATATCGACGGGTCGATCAACGGTGGCGGCGTGGAGATGTCGCTCAACACCATCAGCAGCAATATTTATATCCGTAAGCAGAAGTAGCCATCGTTAATCGCATCTATTACCATGAAAAATATATTGATACTGGCTATCCTGAGCCTTGCATTGCACCCGGTAGTTGCCCAGAAAATCATCGATAAGAAGCTCCCCTACGAAAACGGAAAAACGGTCAATCTCAACCTCCGTTTTGGCGATAGTATCCGCGTGCGGTATTGGGACAAGGACGAGGTATCGGTGCATATGGAAGTGAAGATCAATCAGAACAAACTGAACGACGCGTTCATTGTGACCACTTCCAGCACAGGCGATGAGATGATCCTGAAAACAGATTTTGACAAGGAATTGCTGAAAAAGGGGAAAGGGGAAGACTGTCCCGGAGACAAGCATACCTGGAACACCGACGATGGTAAAAACAGATACTACGTGTGCAGCGAGATCAAATACGAGGTCAACCTGCCACGGCAAGCTAAGTTGAAGCTCGAAACCATCAATGGAAATATCGATATCGAGGGCGCGACTACAACTGTGTTCGCGAAGACGATCAGTGGATTTGTTGACATGACCTGGCCGAAGTCGAAGGGTGCGAATGTGGCCGTGAAAACCATTACCGGTGAAGTTTATTCCGATCTGGATATTGATTTTGGTAAAAACAAAGACAAAAACCCGATCGTAGGCTACCTGTTGGAAGGTAAATTCAACGGCGGCGGCCCCGAAGTGAAACTAGAATCGATCAGCAACAACATATATCTGCGAAAAAAAAATTAGCAATTGTTTTAAAGCCCGGTCAGCGGTGTGTGGTCAGTGGACGATCACACACCGATGACCGGGTAAAAGGTGACCGAAGAATCCAATGCGCTGTTTGTAAGGCATGAATGGCGGGTAGGCTATTCCTTCCGGCACGTTCGTTTGTTTTTGTATTTTTTTAAAAGTATATGGGTAACCGTCACTCGTTGCGGCAAGGTGCGGTTTGAAGTTTTCCGGGATGCCGCATCATCCTTTCATGACCCCGATTTTTGTCCCGTTCCATTCAGGAAATAGCAGCTTGTTATGATGAATGCCGAGTGCTGCACCGGCAACTTCACTGAAAACAGCCCTGAAATCGGTAGTTACCGGTAGGTCCCGGTCATCTTCCAGGTTCTCGATAGCCAATTCTGGGATTTTTCCGTGAACAATGCCTCCATTCACCTCGCTACCCAGAATGAAATTGCAGGATGCCCTGCCGTGATCCGTCCCGCCGGTGCCGTTTTGTTTGACGGTACGGCCAAATTCGGTCATAGTCATGACGGTGACTCTTTCCCGAAATACTTCCAAGTCCGTCCAGAATGCCGCAATGCAATTGGCCAGGTCGGCGGCGTTGCGGGCAAAAACACCGTTTTGAGTACCCTGGTTAAAATGCGTGTCCCAGCCGCCGGATTCTGCAAATGCTATTTCCAGCCCGATGTCCATTTTGATGAGCTGCGCGATCTGTTTCAGCGCGTTCCCCAACGCCGACTTTGGGTAATTGACTCCAGGTGCGGGTTGATATTTGCCTGCAAGCGCACCTTGGAGCATTTGCATTGCGTCGAAACTTTCCTTGCCTGTTTCTTTCAGAAGGTGTTGGGACGTCTGGTCGTACAACTCTTCAAAAGACAGGGCGGCTATGCTGGTTGGCACCGGACCACCCTTTGTCCTGATCGCAAAATCCTGCAAGTTGCTGATCGCAATGCACGGGTTGTCGCCATAAAGCGAGCGGGGCACAGCGGATGTCAGGCTGACGGCCTGAAAAGGGGAGGGCGATTCTCGTTCCAGCAGCCCCGCAGCGCGGTTCAACCAGCCGCTGGATGTTCCTTTGCGGAAAGGCGTTCCCGATTCCATATAATCCTGGGCGTCGAAATGAGAGCGTGTCTGGTTGGGCGACCCGATACCGTGTACGATTGCCAGCTGTTTTTCGCGAAAAATAGCTTCCAGTGGCTGAAAGGAAGGATGCAGGCCAAACTTTCCATCCAGGTCGATAAGCGGCTTTGCACCGGTGTGCTGAGCAGGTGAGATCAAGAGACCAGGGCGCGCTGCTTTCAGATGCGGGTCGCTGAAAGGCGAAACGGCCATCAGTCCGTCCATCGCTCCACGCTGGAAAATGCATACCATCACATTCTTTCTGGCGGATCCGGTTGAGTGGGAGCCCGCAGCCGCGGCCCTGGCCAGAAAACCAGGTACTGCGCCCAGGCCGACACCGAACAGTGTTATGCCACCTGATTTTAAAAACCCTCTTCTTGTGATCATTGGTCCGTCGGTTTGGATTTATCTGCGTTGAAATTCGGGGGAGCCTATTAATATGCCTACCACCTGCGCCAGCATATTGTTGGCGGGTTGCCGCATTTGGGATGGCCGGCTTCCGGTGGCGGAAGTATCCTTTCGCATGGCCGCCTCTCCGACTTTTCTTTGCAGATCGGGGTCGTTCAGCAGGGGCGCAAGTCTTACGAAAGTAGGCGACAGATCGCGCCCGGGCATGATCAGGCTCCCATAGGTATGCATGGCCGCAGCGGCGCTCTCCGGTTCCCGCTGTTGATTGATACGGGCTAGGTCCACCCGGATGCCGGGCATACGGTCGCCGGAGATAGCGAGTCCGAAGTTCATCCGGTTGAGCAATGCCCCTGTGTTGATCCAATAGCGGGCATTGTCGGGGAAGCCTGTCGGCGCCTGAAAATGATAGATATTTTGCCCCATCCGGCTGATCCAGGTGTATAGCTCATAAGGCGCTCGTATCGCTGCGTTCAATCCCCGGACCGTACTAATCGCGAGTTCGAAGGGAGACTTGGTTTTGCCTCCGAGGATACTTTTTTGCCAGAACTCCGGTGCGTAAGCCAGGGTCGTGAGCACCGCTGCAATGTTGCCGTCGGTTGTTTCAAAGGTTTTAACCATTTTGTCGACGAGGGCCTGGGGAGGAGCATCGCTCACGAACCGTATGGCCAGTTTTTTGCAAATGAACCGGGCTGTCGATGGGTGACCTGCCAATATGCCGAGTAATGTAAGACCTTCCTCGTACCCTCCGCCAGCCCTGAACTTTCGCCCTAAAACCGTTTTCTCTTTGTTGTCATGCCGGTTAGGTGTGAACAGAAAGTCGCCCTTGCGGACAGCGCCGGCACTTTGCTTTCCGGGCCTAACCGCTTTTTGTCCGATGCCGTATATGTCCATGGGGGCGACGGTCCAGCCGGTGAGGATGCGGGCAGCTTCGGTGACGTCCTGCTGCGTATAGCCGCCGTCGACGCCAAGGGTATGCAATTCCATAATTTCCCGTGCGTAATTTTCGTTGATACCCCGGTTCTTTCGCGCCTTTTCGGCGGTGTTGGTATGGACTTTCCGTTCCATGGTGCCTGATTGCTCGTCCAGCGGAGACGCGCTGCTGAAATTGTCGAGATAGTACAGCATGGCTGGCGATTGGGCGGTAGCAAGGAGTATATCTCCAAACTTTCCTGTCACTTGCGGCCGGATCACGTCACGTTCATAGGCCAGGATGAACGGTGCACACTGGTTTTTGGTAACGGACACGTTGAAATGGTTGAACCAAAAATCAGTCAGTACCTCCCGGAGCTGATTGCGGGAACAGGCAGCCCGGAGTATCTTCTGGCTGATCAACTGCCGGAGAAGCTCCTTCTGGGAGTGATATCCCTTTTCTTTCATATAGGCAGCTACCTCGTCGCGGTATTCTCTTTTTCCGGCGGAGGCGATGGAATCTTCGCTGATGAAGCCATCCCGCACCGCCATTCTGATAACCTGTCCGGTTCTGGGGTATTTTGCAGCAATTTCCGCATTGCTGAGCATTAGCACCGGGTAGGGAGCGAGCAGGCTAGCGAGGCTATCGTCGGGAAGGTTTCCGTCCAGCTGTTCCCGGAACCAGTTTTCGAGTCCTGTCCGCACCACTTGCTCGGTTTCCTCCGGATGCGTGCCAAAGGTGAACCGGCTCAGGAGGTGCGCGGCGGCCTGTTTTTCGGTGAGCCCGGCCTGACGGTAGGGAAAAACGTGAGCGGCAGACTGTTCGCGGTCCGGTGCCAGGCCGGTTGTCAAAAACAGTGTAACCACAACTAAAAGTTTAGCTTTTACCTCCATAACACATTGTTTATTTGAGCGGTAGCGAGGCTTGGACAATGCGTTGTAGTAAAAGTTTAATGGCTACTGAAGGGATTTGATAGAGCGTTTTGCTCCCCCCATTTAGGGTCGTTTACACCCTCAAAATCAGCGTCCTCACCACAAAATGCAAAACCGGAAGAACAGAATGGTTTATACTTGCATGATAATCAGAAATCACGCACTTGATTGATTATCAGAATAATTATTTATTTGTAAAAACACAAATTCCCCACATGAAAACGCAAAGTAAATACCTGGAAGAAATCAACCGATTGCTCGCTGATTACCTTCTTGAAATTGAAAAGTCGGATCTGAAACCACTTTCGGCCCAGGTTTATCAGGTTCAGTCCAAAAATTTCGTAAGATGGATCAACGGTGAGTTCACACCGGGAGAAGTGAAAAAGTCGAAGAAGCAGGCGCAGGATAAGTCAGGAAAATAGCACTATCACACCAGACCGCTACACACACGCATACTACGTTCCTCTATACTTCATCACTACGCCCGGGTTTGCCGGACCAGTACAATCCCTCCACAAATCCTGATCAGCGAGCGCGTGCCGCCGCACATTGTTGGTAACCGGCCAACATCAGGAGCAATAAAAAACACCTTCTCAGCAGCGCCGGAAGGTGTCGGGTAATACTCAACGTTTATAACGTACTTCATACGTTCGGATCTCAATTTTCCCACGGTTACATGCGCCTGGCCAGTTCACTTGCGAGAGTGTACAAATTTAGGAATGGCGATAAAAACGTATTGTAGACACCTATTGTTCGGAATGTAGCAATATCTCTACAATATCTGTTGCAATTTTTAGGTAGATTTGGCTCTTTCTACATACACTCCGTCCTAATTCCATATCATTTCGTATAGTCATGGCGGTAGGAGCTGAATTTGAAACCGTGCATAAATGATCCGATCGATTCTGGAATGGCCTGTTCGAAAGCAACTTAGAGAGGAGTTCAATATTCTCAATCGGGCCCGCATTAAAGTATTATCCTATGCACTTTACCTCAGGATATTTACCACGGCACTGCTGCTGATCTTTTACATCGCGGAGAATTATCGTTTGCAGGCCATCCGTGTAGCGGTACTGCTGGGAGTGGCGATGGTTTTCTATGCTGCTTTGACAATGGGTTTTCAATGGCGAAAGGCCATCCACACCGCTGTGCTGATTTTTATGAGTATTATCTGGACGAACCTGTTCATTTTTCAGAACGGTTTCGACCTCGTTACCCTGCAATATGTCGTGATCGTCAGCATCTGTGCCTTCTATGGCCTGGGCAACCGGTGGGGCCTTATCTACTCCTTCGTGGCGATAGTACCCTTCATCTTGTATGCGCTGCTGGGACACCATCTAGGCATGAATATCCCCTGGGGACCGGCCGGGGCCGGCAGTTTTACGATCATGGTGCTGCTTTTTCACAATTTTGTGTTTCTGGTCCTGATCAACTACTACTTTTTCAGCTCCTTTTATGACACGATCAGCGACCTGGATGCGCGCAGCAGCGAGCTCAGCGCCAGCCTGACCTTTCTGGAAGATTCAAGGAAGGAACTGGAAACGGAGTACATTCATCAAAAGCACCTGATTGCCAGTATTTCCCACGATATTAAGAGCCCGCTCCGGTTTCTGATGACTACCACCGGCCGGCTTGCCCGCAACCACCCCGACCTGCCCACAGTACGGGCCATCAGCCAGTCGAGTTACCGGTTGTACCATTTCATGAAAAACCTGCTGGAGTATACCGAGTTCCGTTACAAGAACGATGGGGTGCATTTCAGTTACCTCGATGTGAACGAGCTTGTGGATCAGAAATTTGCGATCTTCATGCAGGATGCGGAGGTCAATGCGAACGAGTTTATCAATGGCGTAAAGCCGGGTGTGATCATCAAGAATAACCTCCAACTGGTGAGCATCATCCTACACAACCTCATCGACAATGCCAATAAAGCCACCAGCGGGGGCGTCATCAGCATCACTTCCGAGGATTTTCGGGATGAATTACATGTGATCGTGCATGATACCGGGCCGGGTATGGACGCGTCGGTGAGTAGCTGGATCAACAGTGATGCCAGGGAGCTTCCGGCCTCGGAAGACGCGAAACAGAACTTCGGAATGGGCTTATTGATTGTAAAAGAGATCAGTTCGATGATACGCGCCCGACTGCTTGCGAAGCCCAATCTGCCCGCCGGAACATCCGTTCATATTATTTTTACAAAATAACTTGGTGTAGTCAATTTTCTACACAAAATTTTATTTATATTAAACTACTTTTAAAACTGATTTGAAGTAACAGGCATTTGAATGAAAACAGTTTTGCTGGTAGAGGACCATTCGATCGTTCGGATGGGTGTGAAGCTTTTAATAGAGGATTTTTTACCTTCGGTCACTGTGATCGAAGCAGGTACCTTTAACGAGACACTTAAACTTCTTCAATCGAGGTTTTTTGACCTGGTCATACTCGATATCAAGATTCCCGGCGGCGAGGCGTTCAATATGATCGGCAAGATCCGGGACATCCAGAGCAAAGTGAAGATACTGATCTTTTCGTCCCAGGATGAAGAGTTGTACGCTATCCATTATGTGAAGGCCGGCGCAAACGGGTATCTCCCCAAAGACACTTCCAATGAAGAGCTGGAAAAGGCCATTACCTCCGTTCTCAATGGTGGCACTTACATCAGCAGCGTCATCCAGGACCAGTTGGTCAACACCACCCTGCTGGAAAGAGAAAGCAAGGAGAGCCCGCTCGAAATCCTGTCGAACCGGGAGCTTGAGATCATGGATATGCTCCTGACCGGCAAATGGACAAAGGATATCGCCATTGACCTGCATATCAAGGAAAGTACGGTATCGACCTACAAAGCGCGGATTTTTGAGAAGCTGGAAGTAACCAATATCCTCGAATTGTTTAAAAAAGTAGAGATTTACAAGAGGAGGAAGGCCGGATTTAACTGAATTTGAGGAGTTGTATAAATTTATACTAATAAAATGTCGAATAGATACTATTGTTCGTCGATATCTTAGGATTAGTCCATTTAATTCAGGCTACTTTACAATTCGTTTTGATCCATTACCTTTATGACGGAAATTGTAATGGAACCATTTGCAGTCACCATCCTCTGTTGTATGTGTTAATTGTTTCTTGATAATGGAAAGGTCAGTCAAACTTTCAAAACCTGCTGAGCTGCCTGTTTGGGGCGGCGTAATGATCACGCTTGTCGCGGGAGCCGCACTATGGACCTCCCTGCTCTACGTCGTCTACCTGCTTTTTTAAGCCGTCCTGCGGTTTTAGTGATAAAAGTGTTTCGGCCGGTACCGACCGAAACACCCATTTTTTATTCCGCTTTTAGCGATTTGACAGGATCTGCCAGTGCCGCCCCGATGCTCTGGAAGCTTACTGTCAGCAGAGCGATGATCGTGGCCAAGCACCCGGCAATCGCGGGCATGCTCCACGACATGTCGATATGATAGGCAAAATCGGCCAGCCAGAGGTTCATGACGTACCAGGCAAGGGGCGACGCGATCACAATGGCAATGAGCACGAGTACCACAAAATCTTTGGATAACAGTGCGACTACACTAGCCACATTAGCCCCCAACACCTTCCTAATCCCGATTTCCCTGGTGCGCTGCTCGGCCGTAAATGCGGCCAGGCCCAACAGCCCCAGACAGGAAATGAGAATGGCGAGTGTGCCGAAAAAGCGGATCAGCGTATGGATGATCAGTTCGGAGCGGTACATCCTTTCAAACTCTTCATCCAAAAAATGATAGGTGAAAGGGTAGTTGGGATTAAATGATTTTGTTAGAGTTTCCAGGTGCGAAATGGCCTGCCGCGTTTGTCCTGGACGGGTCCTGACCATCAGGTACTCGGTATTAAGGCCTTTGTAACATACCAGGATAAGGGGTTTGATGTTGGTGTGGAATGAGGCGATGTGAAAGTCTTTCATTACCCCGACGATCGTTCCCGTACCCATCCAGAATTTAACCTGCCTGCCCACCGGATCCTTCATTTTCATCATACGTGCTGTTGCCTCATTGATAATGTAGTTGGCCGTATCGGCGGCAAAATCTTTTGAAAAATCCCTGCCATCGGCCATTCCGATGTTCATGGTTTTAGCGAAATCATAGCCTACAAAGGTGGCCTGGACGGTGTTGTCCACCTTTTTGTCCCGGCCCGGCCAGTCGAGATCGCCCGAGTTGCTGCCAATGTCGGTTGGGATGGAGCCGGAAGTGGTAGCAGATGCGATGGAAGGGGAGGAGAGGACTTCCTGGCGAAATGCTTCCAGCTTGTTTGACAAATCACCCTCCAATGGGATGTAAACGATGTTTTCCCGGTCGATGCCTAACCGTTTGGTTTGAATGTAGTTCATCTGGTCGCCGATCGCGAGCATTCCGATGATGAGGAAGACCGAGATGCCGAACTGAAAGACCACGAGCCCTTTGCGTAGAAAAAGGCTGCTATTGGTGAACATAAGACGCCCTTTTAGAATTCGAACGGGCTGTAATGCAGAGAGATACAAGGCTGGATAGCTTCCTGCGACGACGCCCGTTACCACCACCAGCGCGACGAGGGCTGCCCAAAGTGCCGGGTCGCCGGGGTTTAGCGCGATATCCTTTTTCACGACTTCATTAAAAACCGGCAGCAATGCGAACGTGAAAAGAAGGGCAAGGACCGCCGCCGACAGGCTGACGATCAGCGACTCTCCCAAAAACTGCATGACCAGGTATTTCTTCTCGGCCCCGACTACTTTCCTCACCCCAACTTCCTGGGCACGGTTGACCGACCGCGCGGTGGCAAGGTTCATGAAGTTGACGCAGGCTATGAGCAAGATAAAAACCGCTACGATGGAGAAAATACGGACGTATCCAATCCGGCCTCCTGTCGGTTTCAGGCCGGTATACTCCGAATAAAGGTATACGTCCGACATCTTTTGCAGGACGGGAAAACTGGTTAGCGCAGGCGGGGCTGCCTTTTTGATGACCTGCTGCATGGTCTTCTCAGCATGTACAGGATCGGCACCCGGCGTCAGCATTGCGTACGTCTTAAAACTCGAATTTCCCCACCATTTCATCCAGTCCTGTTCCTGCACGGCGAAGTTTGCGATCCAGTCGAACCGGATGGACGAATTCTGGGGTATGTCTTCGAATACGGCACTCACCATGAAATCCTTCGCATTGTCGAGCCGGATCGATTTCCCCACGGCACGGGTGGTTCCGAAGTATTTGTCGGCCAGTTTGCGAGAAATGGCGATGGAAGTGGGTTGATCGATCGCCGTCTTGGGTGACCCTGCCAGGAATGGAGTGTCGAATATTTTGAAAAAGCTTTCGGTGGCATAGATACCGCTTTCCTTGATCGATTTTTCTCCGGCCTTCACCAGCAAGTCGCGGTTGTAAGTGATTTTGGTCACAGCTTCAATTTCGGGAACGTTCTTCTCCAATGCCCCCGACCAGGGTCCCGGGGTGACATCGCCCACTCCGGACTGACCATTCTCCTCATATCCCGAACGCACAAAATAGATATTGTTCAGGTCCGGATAGAATTGATTGAACGAAGTCTCGTCCCTGACCCACAGCCCGATAAGCAGACTGCATGTCATACCAAGGGCAAGGCCGAAGATATTGATGAAGGAAAACAGCTTGTTTTTCAGCAGGCTGCGGACTGCAATTTTAAGGTAATTTCTAAACATGGCCGGGTTAGGTTTAAGTAATAGTCATCAGATGAGAAAAAGTACGACAAAGTTGCACGCCTTATCACTGTTTAGGCACATGCTTGCCGAGCGGGCATCGGCCGGAATATCGGAGATCCCTGAGCGGCAGGCCCGGCTTTGGGGAAAGTAAGCTCTGTTAAAGAAAGTTAAAGCCTCACGATCAGTGCGTTCCATTAACTTTTTTTAAGATACCCAGGCCAGCCTTAGCAGAATGCGTTCGATAGTTTTGAAGTATTATTCAAAACACCTTCAATCATGAAATCTTTCAAGAAATGGAATGATGTCGCAGCCTGGGCTGTTTTCGCCATCGCGCTGGGCACTTATGTGCTCACCATGGAGCAGACGGCCAGCTTCTGGGACTGCGGCGAATTTATCGCCTGCGCCTTTAAATTACAGGTACCGCACCCGCCCGGTGCCCCTTTGTTCCTGCTGATCGGACGATTGTTTTCGATGCTCGCGCTGGGAGACGTCACCCGGGTAGCCTATTGGGTCAACCTGGTTTCCGTGCTAAGCAGCGCCTTTACCGTATTTTTTCTGTTCAAAACCATCATTCTGCTTGCGCAGAAGCTGGTTGGGGAGCCTGAGGACGGAGAGGGCAGCAGCCATGCGTGGCTTGTGACAGGGGCGGCCATCGTGGGCGCTCTTTCCTATGCCTGGTCCGACTCGTTCTGGTTTTCGGCGGTCGAAGCCGAGGTTTATGGATTGTCGTCATTTTTCACCGCCATCGTGATCTGGGCGGTTTTTAAATGGGAGCGTATCGAAGATCCCGCCGCGGCAAACCGGTGGCTTATCCTGATCGCGTACCTGGTAGGGCTATCGATCGGCGTTCACTTGCTCAATCTGGTGACGATTCCAGCACTTTCACTGGTTTATTATTTCAAAAGGTATCCCAAACCAGGTGTCTGGGGCGCGTCGGTCGCATTGCTGTGTGGACTGCTGATCCTGGCTGTCATCAATGCGGGCATCATCCCCGGCCTCCCCGAACTGGCGGGTAAATTCGAGATATTCTTCGTCAACTCGCTCGGACTTCCTTACAACACGGGCATTGCCTTCTTTATCGTGATCTTCCTCGGCGGGCTGGTGTGGTGCATCCGGTATTCGCATCGCACCAACAGGGTCCTGCTCAACACCGGGCTGCTGTCCCTTGCATTTATTCTGGTAGGCTATGCTTCCTATGCATTGGTACTGGTCCGATCAGGCTACAACACGCCGATCAATGAAAACAATCCCAGCGACGTATTGCGGTTTGTTTATTATCTGAAGCGGGAGCAATATGAGAGCCGGCCCTTGCTTTTCGGCCCATCCTTTGTATCGCGGCCTGTCAGCCAGAAGCGGGGGGCGCCCGTTTACACTAAAAAGGATGGCAAGTATGTATTGACCGATTATAAGCCTGTTTATGAATACGAACCGGGCAGCAGCATGCTGTTGCCGCGGATGTACAGCTCGCAACCCGGGCACCCGAGGCTGTACCAGCAGATGACCGGCCTGGCTGAAGGGGAGAAGCCGAGCCTGCGTCACAATCTGACCTACCTGTTTTCACACCAGTTCGGGCATATGTACTGGCGCTATTTTCTTTGGAATTTCGCGGGCCGGGAAAGTGATCACGAGGGCGCGGGGACGCTGCTTCCCTGGCATGCAGCTTCTTCCTATCCCAAAAGTATTGCCTCCAACCGGGGCCACAACAACTTCCTCATGTTGCCCTTCCTGCTGGGGATAGCCGGTGTCGTGTTCATGTACTATCGCCGCCGCAAAGACCTGCTCGTACTGGGGCTGCTTTTTGCATTGACCGGCGTTGCGTTGGTTTTTTACCTGAATTCTCCCCCGAGCGAGCCCCGCGAACGGGACTATATTTACGTGGGATCCTTTTACATCTTTTGCATGTGGATCGGATTCGGGGTGATGGCAGTGGCCGGTTTACTGCAAAAAGTGGTGCGGAGACCTGCCTGGCGGGCCGGTGTTGCAGGCGCATTGAGCCTTTCGGTTCCGGTGGTAATGGTGGCCCGGGGCTGGGACAGTCACGACCGTTCCAACCGGTACCACTCGGTTGATTTTGCCCGCAACCTGCTCAGTTCCTGTGCACCCAATGCAATTCTCTTCACCGGTGGAGACAATGACACTTTTCCGCTGTGGTATGTGCAAGAAGTGGAAGGGTTCCGCACGGACGTGCGCGTGTGCGTGCAAACATTCCTGGGGGCCGACTGGTATATCGAGCAACTGAAAAGAAAGATCAACCAATCCGAGGCGGTGCCACTATCACTCGATTCCAACCACTACCAGCTGGGCAAAAACGAGTACCTGCCGTTTTACGAGATACCAGCTGTGAAAAGCGGCATTAACCTGAAAGAATATCTCGAACTGATCGGGCAGGACAATAAGGCGATCCAGGTGCCGCTGACCAGCGGTGATATGACATCCATTCTACCCTCAGCCACATTGTTTCTGCCGGTCGATACGCGGGAGGTGAAGGATATGAAGATCGTCAAGGGTGACCTGGTTTCGTACCTGGCTGATTCCATGAGCTGGAAAATAGGGGAGACGGATCTCCTAAAAGGGGATCTGGTAATGCTCGACATTATCGCGAGTAACAACTGGAAGCGCCCGGTTTACTTTTCATCGACCATGGGCGCTTCGCACAACCTCGGTTTACAGGAATACCTCCAACTTGAAGGTTATGCCTACCGGCTGTTACCTGTGCGTGTGCCGGGCGCGTCGGACGGTTATGTCAATTCGGATGTGATGTACAATAACATGATGACCAAAATGTCGTGGCGCGAAACGAACAACCCGAAGGTGTATTATGACGATACTTACCGCGGAGCCCCGGTGTTTACAGCGCGATTGTCCTTCCTGCGTCTCGCGCAACAGCTCATTGCTGAAAACCGCATCGACAAGGCCAGGAAAGTGGTCGATAAGGCCATGGCTGTGATGCCGGACGATACGATTCCCTTCGACCAGGTATCGGTGGGGTTTGTGGGGGCTTTGTTTGACGTTGGTGAGAAACAGAAGGCGCTGGATTCGGCCCGGACAATGGCCATGCGTTCGGATGAGAATCTTTCGTGGGTGAAAGAGAAGGACGGCGAGCGGAACCGGGATGTGAATGCAGATCTCTTTATACTGCAAAGCATTGTCCAGGAATGCCGCAGGGCGAAGCAGGACCGGGAGGCCGACCGGTTCGAAGCGATTTTCAGGAAGCACCTGACGGCTTTCAACATGTACAGCCGTTAAGGATTGCCGGGCAAGGTTTTTGATCCGCCCGGAGCTAAACAACAGAAAGCAATCATGGATCAGAACACCTTGCCCGGGAATGGAACACTGGTGCGCTTCCGGCGCATCGACGATGAGGAATGGAGAGACGGAGAATACGACGCAGAGAATAAATTGTTCATTGAAATTTATTCGACAGAGTTAATAACACATAATTGGACAGATATTCGCTTTTGGGAGCCATTAGAGCCTTAATGGGATAGTTTTAGCATGCATTGTAGTGATAGGAAGCCGCCTTTGATAAATAAAATCCCTAATATTTATATTACGAGATGATTAACTTTTATATTTATTCTGTAAATAAAGTTCTACGAATAAATTCGATTTTTATAAAAGTTAATGTCAATTTCGTTTATGGCTCAAAAGTTACTATTCTACACAGCCCGCTGGGTTTCGTTGATGCTGGCATTGATCAGCAGTTTTCAGGTATTTTCTCAAACCTCCATTACCTCCAATCTGCCCATTGTGGTGATCAATACCAATGGCGGCGTCATCCAGAATGACGACAAAATCCCGGCCACATTTGGCATCACTGCGGCCAATGGAGGTGGTATGCACAGCTTCGACATCAATTCGGGCAGCAATAGTTTTCAATACCAGGGGAATATCGGGATCGAGATCCGGGGAAACACCTCCATTTATTGGGACAAAAAATCATACAGCGTCGAATTGACGAATGCACCCAACGGGTCCAGTGTGGATGCCTCCCTTTTGGGAATGCCCGCGGAGTCGGATTGGGTTCTGAATGCCTGCTATGGTGACAAGTCCTTCATACGCGACGTGTTTGCGCATGAAATGTACACCCGCACCGGCCGCTACTCGCCGCGCACACGTTATGTGGAGGTATATCTGCAGGAAATCGGGGGAATGACCTATCGTGGCGTGTACATCCTGATGGAAAAGGTGAAGAGAGGCGGCAATCGCATTAATATCAAGAAATTAACCGAAACTGATACGGACCCGCTCAAAATTTCGGGAGGATATCTCTTGCAGATCGGAGAGGATGAGGACCTGAAATGGACTTCCGGATTCGCACCCAACGATGCACCTGCACAGCCGAAGCCGATCTTCCACGTAGAGTATCCGAAGCTGCACAATTACACCAATATCCCGAACCGCGACCTGCAATTTAATTACATCAAGGGCAAGATCGACCAGTTTGAGCAGGTGCTGAGCGGTTCCGGTTTCAAGGACCCTGCGACGGGCTACCGGCCTTTGCTCGATGAGGACGCGATGATCGATTACCTTTTACTGGAAGAAATCACCAAAAATTCCGACAACTGGAGAGCCAGTACTTTCCTCTACAAAAACCGGGACGACGAAGGTGGGGAAATCGTGATGGGCGCTCCCTGGGACTTTGACAAGTCTATGGGTAATCAGCAATGGTGCTACGAGCAATCGGTGCTGCCCACGGGAACCTGGGCCTGGCAGTTCAATATCTATTGCGCCAGCCGCCCCCCTTTGACGGTTTTTTGGCCATCGCGGCTGCTCACAGACTGTTATTTCAAAAACAAACTGATCGCCCGTTACCAGCAGTTGCGGCAGGGCGTCTGGAGCAACCAGTCCGTGTCGGATTTGATTGATCAGAAGCAGGCGGAACTGACTGCCCAGAATGCCATGCAGCGCAATTTTACGAAATGGAACATTCTGGAAGTAGGTGTGATGTTTAATGAGCATTACGCGCTGCCGGGAAATACCTATGCCAAAGAAGTACAATACCTCAAAACCTGGATGATTGCCCACCTGAACTGGATGGACAGTAACATTTTGTCTATTTCGTCCGAGGATTGCGGAACGTTGCCGGTTACTTTCAAGGATTTCAATGTCCGCGAACAAGAGCAAAAGGTACTGGCCGCCTGGTCCACCGCGGATGAGTCGGGCAATGACCATTTCGAAGTGGAACGAAGTGCCGACGCACGCCATTTCGAAACGCTCGGCAGTGTGAAAGGTGCGGGTACAACCAAATCTGAGACGCATTACGAGTTCCTGGATACCAATCCGTTGTCCGGCACCAGTTACTATCGGATCAGGCAGGTCGATACCGACGGTTCTTCGGATTTTTCGTCGGTCCGGGTTATCAAACGGCAGAATGATGCAACAGCGGTTGTATTTCCCAACCCGACGAGCGACTTTATCCGCGTCGACCACGTGACGGTGGGGGCGACGGTGCGGATCACGGATGTCAGAGGGAATGCAGTGAAAGAAATGATAGCGCGGGAAGCCAGTTTAACTCTTCCCGCCGGGCAATTGGCCCCGGGAAGTTACGTTTTGACCATTGTCGATCCACGGGGTGCTGAGGTGGTCAGGAAAAAGTTGCTCATCCGCAGGTAGAGTCTGAACCGGTTGGTCTATTACAGAAATAGGCGTACGTGGAGCATTATACGATGTATTATTTACTTTAATAAGTATATATTAAATGCGTAAATGATCCAAGTGTAGCCCCCCTAAAAGATCAGCCTATGAATACCACGGATATAGTTCCTCTGATTGTAGATCCCGACCAGAACTACTACGAACAGCAGGCTTCTAAATTGCTGGAAGCCTGCCGTTCGGTGCGTAGTGACAATGTCAAATTTATTCAAAAATACCACCCTGAACCGTGGAAACTGACGCAACTTAATCATACAGATACCAACTTCGGCATTGACGATGCCCGGGCCATAACGGCCCGTGAACTGGGTTTCGAAGATTGGTCCATGCTGCTGAGGCACATCAGCGACCTGCATAATGCTGATTCACAAGTTGCGCGGTTTGAGCGCGCCGTGGATGCGGTTGTCGGGGGAGATCTGGAAACGATTACCGCCCTGTTGAAGTCCTACCCCGGCATTGTTCACGAGCGCTCGTCACGTGGACACAAGGGAACGTTGCTGCATTACATTGCGGCCAATGGGGTCGAAAACTATCGCCAGCTCACTCCTCCTAATGCGGTTGAAATCGCGGACGCATTACTATTGGCAGGCGCCGAACCCGATGCTTTTGCGGAAGTTTATGAACGCAAATGGGGGACTACACTGGAACTGCTGGTATCCAGCTCGCATCCCGCCAGGGCTGGCTTGCAATCGCAATTGGCCGAGAAGCTGCTGGATTATGGTGCAGCGGTCAACGGAATGCAGGATAATGGCTCGCCTCTGCTGACGGCAATTTACTTTCACTATCCGGAAGTAGCCGGCGTGCTTGTCAGGCGAGGCGCGCGCGTGGATAATGTGGTCACAGCCGCTGCAATGGGTCATCAGGAACAGCTCGCCGGTTATTTGGGAGAGGGCGGAAAGCTGCTGCCGGATGCGCCGCTCGTGAATATTGCCTGGCTCAAAATTCAGCCGACGCCGGATGCACACCTGGCGCTGGCATTTGTTTGGGCTGCCATGCTGGACCGTGTGGAGACTGTTCGTTTTTTGTTGGGTAAAGCCGTCAGCCCTTCATCGAGAGATTTGGGGGACTGGACAGCACTGCATTGGGCAGGTTATTTTGGTTATCCTGACATGGTAGATCTCCTGCTGGCACATAAAGCGCCGTTGGAAGCCAGGAACGAATTTGGTGGAACCGTGCTGGATCAGACATTGTGGGCGACTGCTCACGAGGGCATACGACCACAGCACCTGCTTGTCGTAAGGAAACTGGTCGACGCCGGTGCGAAAATACACAACTGGTGGCTGCTGAGTGGCTTACATCCGCCGCTGCACGAAAGCGTTGCGAAGATTTTGCTGGAGAAAGTGATGTGAATAGCACAATTGTAGCGCTTGATAACCCATTGGTACTGTTTGAACATCGGTGCTGAAATACAAATGATTTGAAAAAAATATCCATTTAATTCGCAGACAATCCGGCCGGATATGCTTCCGGCCGCATACCTACTCCGTTCCTGCCGTGGCTTGCCATGGGACCTTATCGTTCAGTTTTTCAGGAACTAAACTTGGTATGCTTATGGATTTTCTACGAATTGATGATCGTTTATTGCCCATCCGCACTTTTACTGTTTGGTTATGCATTGCCATAACAAGCGCTTCGTTCACGTGTGCCTACGGGCAGGGAAGACCTAAGGACCTTCTTTTACCGGGCAAACCGGATTACATAAGCCTCTCGGGAAACGGAAAAAAGCTGTTTGACGGTTTAACCAACAGCCGGCAGTATCCTGGCGAAACGATCATCGTGCGCATGCTGCCCATCGCGGAAGCATTGACGAACAACCGCTTGACCATTACAATTCCAGGCCGTGGAGATCATTATGATGTGCACGTCAAAAACATCGAATATTCCGATGATCGGAATTATAAGGTTTACGGAACGGTAGGAGAAAGCCCGCTATCGGTATTGCTCACTTCACGCAAAGGCGTAAAAGGAGGAATGATCCAGGGGCCAGAACGATCTTACGAAATTTGCGACCTGGGCGACGACGGCCAGCTTTTGCTAACGCATGAGAACGATGCCGGCCAACAGGACTTTTGCGTCTCGGGCGTCGGATCTGCAATTCAAATCCAGCCGGAATCCGATCCGGACAAACATGGAAGAATGCCCGGCGATAATGCAAAAATAGAAGCGTGTACGAGTGGTATCCGGGTGCTTTTTGTTTATCCGAACGATGTGAGCCCGGTTTCAGCGGCCAATCATGCATCTAATACAATTGATGTGTTTAATCAGACTGTGATCAACAGTGGCGTGATCGGGACTGCGTTGGCGGAGTCGGCGGGAGTTGTGCAGACTACCTATCAAACTACTACCGGAATAATAGCAGACGAAGCATTCAATCTTTCAAACAATGCAAATGTCCAGGCTCTGCGCGCTCAGTACAAAGCGGATTTAGTGCTGTGGTTTACCTGGACAGGATATAACAATGCGTTCGGCGGCGTTCCCGATCCGAAAACATATCTCCATCCGGTAGACGCACGTGCTTTTGCGGTTGTTTCATTGGGTGGTACAAACATTCCTGTGATAGGAGCCCATGAACTCAGCCATTTATTCGGGTGTAACCACAATGACGATAATTTCGGCTTGCCGTATTCGAAGGGCTACGTATTCGGAATTTTCAATACTCTTGTTGCAAAGGGAAATGCGCCTGGAAGCAAAATCTTCTACTATTCTAATCCTAACAAATCTATTGCAGGTTTTGTAATGGGCGACGCGACGCACAACAATGCGAAGGTAATGAACGACAGGGCGGCGATCGTCAAAGCATTTCGGGCGGAACCGAATGTTCTGAATGGCTGGGTCTACGGGCCATACAGCGGATACGAGTACCAGGTCTACACCTATGAGGCAATCTCCCGGTGCGGCAATCCACCCTATACATATCAATGGCAAGAGTCCACAGATGGTATTAACTATTCAGGAAACGGAACCGGAGAGTTTCACAATGTAGGACTGCATCACAATGGCAATCATCAGTTTTACCTGAAACTGAAAATCACATCCTCCGATGGGCAGACGGTAGAGAACTGGATGCAAATCTGGGTGGACGACGATCCTAATGGTGGATACAGGAAGGGACAAAAAGAGAATGACTCACTTCAAATAGAAAGAGGCGAGACAGTCCTGCGACCCAATCCGGCGTCGAATCAGGTCGAACTGGTTTTTAATGCCGAAAAGGCAATGGAAGTTGAAGTCGGCATTGTCGACCTGAATGGGCGAGAACATATGCGCGGACAGTTTTTTCAATGTCTTGTGGGGCGAAATGTGATTTCAATTGATCTGACGGGGAAGGGGCTGGTGCCCGGCGTGTACATTTTCGCCGTTCGCGATGGTACCCGGGTGATTCGGAGGAAGATGATATACCAGCCCACGGTAAAGCCATGAAACGATACAGTCATATGACAATACTGTTGCTCTCAGGCCTGCTATCGTGTGAAAAGCAACCCCCTATGAAACCACAGATGGTGAATCAGGTGATTACCGGCGAAGTAAACGGTGTCCCTTTTAAAACCGGGATGACGGTGCAATGGGGTGCATCCATTAAACAGGATATGTGCGATCAGGACGTGATAGGGATCAGCTTGGTCAGAAAAATTGATGAAACGGAATGCCAGGTTGTGCACATGAACTATTTTCATGTGAGATCCGGGGATTATATTCTGACCGACAGTGCGGTTAGGCATCGTGAAAATGCGGCTTGCACATTGGATTCAATCGGCGCCGGCTCATACTTTGTGAGTGACCCCGGAGATGATACTCCGTCGGATGTGTACCGACTGCTCGAAGGCCCGTGGAATTACTTTAAAGTCCTATACTATGATCGAATAAAGAACGAAATCCAGGGTGAATTTGGGGCGAAGTTTGTAAGGATCAACAACGTACAAAATACTGCTGGGGCGGTGGATACCATTACTTATACCAATGGCAAATTCATCCTCGCAAACATCTACGTCCAGGAAGTGATCACCGTGCCGCGATAGTATACCTATACAAATAACAGTCGTCCCTGGGCTCGACCGGGTGGCGTTTATTTACATTTTTCAAAATACCACAACTCAAATCCGATAATCAGGCCATTTAATGGCAGAGATACGGAAATTGCCACATTGAAGTCATGAAAAAGTACAGCTACATATCAATACTGATCTTATGGAGTCTGTTGTCCTGCGAGAAGCCACGGCCTATCAAACCAAGGATGGTACACCAGGTTATCAGTGGGGAGGTTAACGGCGTGCCGTTTAAATCCGGAATTACGGTTGAAATGGGGGCCGTCACGAGGACGGATTTGTGTGACGATCACATGGTTACAATGGGTCTGGTTAGAAAAGTAGAAGACGAAAGATATGAGATCATGTATCTGGATTACACTCCCGGCGTTCCTGGAATTTATACGCTCACGGATAGTTTGATTCAATACTTTGTCGGTGTCGGATGCCCGCATGACACGATCCATGCCTCTTTTGCCTTGATGTCTTACCCGGGAGATGACGAAGCAATGGCGTCTTACAGGCTTCTTAAAGGCCCTTGGAACTACCTTGAGATTTTATCTTACGATCCGGAAAAGAATGAGATGTATGGTAAGTTCGCAGCGAAATTCGCGAGAATTAACGTACTGAACCCGTCGAGACCGTCGGATACCATTACTTATACCAATGGAAAATTCATCCTCGCAAACATCTACGTCCAGGAAGTGATCACCGAGCCGCGGTAGCGTATAGACCAATACAGAAAAGAGCCGCCCGGGACGAACGGACGGCTCTTGTTTTCATTTTTAAAAAATACTATAACCCAAATCCGAGAGCCAGGCCTCTTACCGGCCCGTTGTACGGGAATTTTTGCGTAGCGACTCCGGTGGCAAGGTCCAGTGTGTAGAAGCCGGTGTTTGGCCCCACGGTGAAAATAGCGTAGCCTTTGCCGGAAATATTGCCGATGTCGAAACCGATTCCCGGGTTCACGTCTATTCCAAGCCCTTTCGGGTCGGTTTGCACGCCGTTGTTGGGCGGTGTTTGAATGTATAATGTGTTCGATTGACTATCAATGTCGAACAGCGTAGTGGCGGTTGTGCCCGGATAACTGTTGGTGTAGGCAACGGCCGTAATGAATGGCGTTGGGCCCGCTGCACCGATTTTAAGCGGTTGATCCACGGTCGTAACACCGTCGGTCACATTAATGCGCAGGTTTTGCCCATTGTCGCTCACGACGCGCAGACGGTCGGCAGCCGGATTGAAATCTACACCGAAATAGGTTCCAGTCAGCATTAATGGGCTGTTGTCGGCCAGTTTGAGGCTTACCAGTTCGGTAGCGGCGCCCGACCCGAGGTCGATGCCGTAGATTTTGCTGTTATCGCCCAGCGCATACAGCCTACCGTTGGCCGGACGAATGTCGATGCCTTGCAACGTTACACCGGGAATAGCAGGGATTGTTTTAGTACCGTACTCCATACCACTTTCAGGATTGAAAATTTTCAGCATGCCGCTTTCCGTCAATGCGTAGGCGACGGGCATTGATGGAATGGCGATACCTATTACATTCACATTGGCCGGGAAATCGCCCAGTTTTTGGAGTTTTCCGGTAGCCAGATCGACAAAATCCAGCTCCCATTTGTCGCCGAATTTTACCGAAGCAATCGGGTAAACATCGGAGGGGTTCACGTCCGGGGAAATATCGAAACCGCCTACTTCCTGGATGTTCAGCCCCAGCGGACCGACGGGTACCAGGCCTCCGGGGTTAGGCGGATTTTGTATGTATAGCATGTCGGTAGATGCGTCGATGTCATAAAGTGTCGTGCCTGCGCCCGCAGGAGCGGCTGTAACGCCCGCGCGGCTGTTGGTATAGGCCACGGCACCAATCGTAGGGTTTGCATGGCCGTTCAGGGGCGAGTCACCTGGCACAATGGCACCGGTTTCCGGATGCAGGCGCAGATTTTGAGCCGAGGTTGTTACCACGCGTATACGGTCGACGGTCGGGTTGAAGTCAAAGCCGACATGGCCGCTCAGGGTGGCGGCGATGGGTGCTGAGCCAATGCGGGTCGCCTTCCCTTCCTGGTCACCGGCTTTGATATTGACCTGATAAAGGTTGTTCATCGAGCCGATCGCGTACAATTGCCCGGTTGCGGGACGGAAATCGATCCCTTTAAGCATATCGCCTTGTTCGAGACCTGTCACGGCAAATGAGCGTAACGGTGCATTTGTGTTCCGGATATTAATCTCGTGCAGCTGGTTGTTGTCGGATAGCGCGTAGAAAATCCGGTCGGGCAGGGATTGCACGGTCGGCGGCACCCGGTGGTCTTCACAGGCGATGAGCGAGCATGCAAGGATGAAAGCCAGTGCGGACGCAACCGGTCTCCGGCATAAGTCGAGTAATTTCATAAGATCTTGGTTGAGTTATGTAGTTAGACTAAGCCAGATACGTTCGTCAAGATCCTTTGGATTGCGCGGCTTGTATTAAATTTTGCCTGACCAGGCGTTGATGTGCGGATGGTGAGCGAAACGCTTTGGGGTTTCTGCGCGGGTCGGGCCGAAGACGGGCCAGGTGAAGAACAGTTTAATAAGTTAACGCCGCCGGTTGGTAAGCGGGATGGTGAAAATTAACCCTGTCATTACATTTACTTAATAACCAAATACTTAATTCGTAATTTAATGCAGTAGGATAGGTATATGGTAATATCATAGGATTAATCAGGACTATTTGGTAAAGTTGATGATAAAGCCTGCTGGTAAACATGCACCGTTCCTGTTTACGGTTATATTGCACATAGCTAACTCAACGATTTTTAACTTTTTACACATGCTAAAACCTTCATTCGGATCGCTCAGCGCGGTTCTGTTTTTTATGCTGATAGCCGGCTTTGGTGGGTCAGCAAATGCTCAGGCTACCCTCGAATTGGTTCAGGATGGCGTGAATAACAGCCGTGAAATGCCTGTTCCGAAAGGGCCGACGTCCATTCCGCAGACGTTGAAATTCTTTAGCAACAAAAACGGCAGTACCGATGACGGGATTTATTTCCAGGAATTGCGGTCGCCACTGTCCCTGACAGTCAGTTTTGATGATCAAACTTACATCAGTGTGCCTCAGCACGTCACGGGATTGACTTTCGGCGCAGCGTCCGGCGCAAGCAGCAGCCAGGTGCGTAGCGTTCCGGTGGTCAATAACAATTATTACTACGCCGATACTGCGCGGGCTATTTTTACCGCCCATCCGCGGGGGCCAGCCGGGAGGGGGATCAATCTGTACATGAATGCAGGTATCCAGATCTTTTTGTCGGCCAAGCCGTTGATGGCTTCCAATGCATCCAGGTCCGATACAAGCCGCTATTACTACGGCAAGCTGAGGCTACAATTCAGCCGCCCCGTCACCGATCCTGTTTTGTCCTTTATTGGCCTGGGAGCGACTACCAATTTCGGGAATAAGCGCCTCGGCTTTGCGACCGAACTGGAACTGCAAACGCCTGCTTTGACCCTCGTGAAGCTTTCGGGCAGTGAACAGATGCAGATTGATTCTAAAACCAAAATTCTGCATTCCAAAACCCCCATTACCGGTAATTGTGACGACGGTGCTGCCTGTGGAAGCCTGCTGGTCAAAGGAGCTCAGGTCACTACGCTGGTTTTCAACGTTTTTCTCCGCGCAGACGGCGGCCCGGGACAATGGGGCACCGAAAAGGTGACCAATTCGGGCGACATGTGGCACCTTACAGTGTCGTTGCCAGAGCAGTAGCGTTCACCGCCACACCATGACCTTCGCTCCTGATCTTTTGGCGGTGCATTTCACCCCAGTGGATCAGCGATTCGAGGACCGGCGAAAGCGTGTCGGCATAGGTAGTGAGCGCATATTCGATCACGACAGGAAAGTCGGTGTAGACATTCCGCGTGATAAATCCATTGATTTCCAGTTCTTTCAATTCATTAGACAAGACTCTGGCCGATATGCCGCTGATAGCCCGCTGAATGTCGTTGAACCGCTTGTGGCCTTCTGCCAGCGCAAGGATAATCCGCAATCTCCATTTTCCTCCGATTACATAAAGGGCATCTCCCGCAGCATTTAGCTTGCTGTTGCATTGGCTGGGTGAAGGGCGGGGGCCGTGATGATGTGTAAATGCCATTGGTTTGATCTACTATCAAAAAGGTTATTGCTAACCTTTTGTATATTACTATAATATGTATAGTAAAGGTAGGTAGTTTTGTCAAAAAATCAAAACTTATATGAAACCCAAAAGAATTGCTGCAATTGCTTTTACGGCAATCGCATCGTTGCTGGTTGTGCTCAGCGGCGTTATGAAACTGGCAGGAAACCCGGAGATCATCGAAACACTCACAAAAGTCGGGGTGGCGGACTACCTGATACCATTGGGATTAATGGAGATCGGCTTTACGGCGTTGTTCATTTATCCTAAAACAATGAAAATCGGTTTTATTCTGCTGATCTGCTATTTCGCCGGTGCGCTTGCCACAGAACTCTCGCACGGTGCAGCATTAAACGCGGCGTTGCCCATGGCGCTCATCTGGATTGCCGCTTTTTTACGGGACCGGTCCGTGTTTTTGCCGGAGAGAAACGGGGAGGCCGTTTCATCATAATAGTAAGAGACAGCATGCAATGAAGAAGCCCTGTGACCAGCGCATGGCGGGCAACAGGGCTTCTTCAAATAGCCGTTTTACATTACGGCAGCCTGAACGCCATGATGGATCCGGAAGGATTATCCCTGGTGCCGCCGACGGAAAGCGCAACATATTGCTTTCCACCGCTCATATAGGTTGACGCCGTTGCGTTGGCGATGCCCGGCAGTTCGGTTTGCCAAAGCAGTTTACCCGTCTTTTTATCAAATGCCCGCAATTTCCGGTCCTGGGTCCCGCTGATGAACACCAGGCCGCCCGCCGTTACAATGGGACCTGCGGAGCCCTCCTGACCGGTTTCCGGGCCGCCTTTTTCCTGTCTCTTTTCGTCATTGCCCAGCGGGATCTGCCATTCATAGTCGCCGGTGCTGAGGTTGATTGCATTGAGGGTTCCCCAGGGAGCTTTAAGTGCCGGATTGCCGTTCGGGTCGCGGAAGTGGCCATAGGCTGTCAGGTTCAGGTATTTGTCGGCCCCTTTCTGAGTCTGACCGGTTTCCAGCTTGGTGACCTTGCTGGAATTCTGTGGGCGGTCGTAGAGAAACGCTATCATGCCCTTTTCCTTCCCTTTGATCACGCTTGCGAATGCAGGCATTTTGCCGCCGCCTTTCTTGATTTTGTCGAGCGCGGCTTCACGTGTCATACGGCTTCGAAGCCCGATCAGCGAAGGATATGTGGGCTCGTCGCCATTCTTGTCTTTGCCGTGGCAGGCGACGCAATAGGTCATGTATACTGTTTTGCCCTGGTCGTACACCGTCTGGTCTTTGGCTTCCTGCTCCGTATCTACTTTCTTCATCGACTGGATCTCGGGGGAGTCGTTGGATTTTACAAAAAGTACGGTTGTGCCGGGATCATAGGCCGCTCCGCCCCATTCTGCACCACCACGGCTGCCGGGCAGCATCAGCGTGCCTTTCAGGTCGGGTGGGGTGAAGAGCCCTTCGTACCGCATCGACCGGAACTTTTTCACGATGGAATCATGTCCGGCATCGGTGTAATGGGTGAGGTCGGCTTCGGTCATCCATTGGCGGGCAAATGGTTTGGGTTTCAGCGGAAATGGTTGGGTAGGAGATGCATATTCGCCCGGGATATTGGAAGCAGGTACTTTGCGTTCTTCGACGGGGAAAAGCGGTTCGCCGGTTTCACGGTTAAACACGAACACAAACCCATGCTTGGTCACCTGTGCCACAGCGTCGATGTCTCTTCCATCCCGTTTGACAGTAACCAGGTTGGGAGGTGCCGGTAGGTCGTAGTCCCAAAGGTCGTGATGCACCAGCTGATAATGCCAGATGTACTTTCCTGTGGCGGCATTGAGGGCCACCACGCTGTTGCCGTAGAGGTTGTCGCCTTTGCGATCGGCGCCATAAAAATCATAGGAGGGCGATCCCAGTGCAAGGAAAACGATGCCCCGCTTCGTATCGAGGCTCATTCCGGCCCAGTCGTTGACGCCCCCTGCGTATTTGTAGGCGTCTTTCGGCCAACTTTCATAGCCGGGCTCTCCCGGTAGCGGAATGGTGTGAAATGTCCATTCCAGTTTCCCCGTTCTGCAATTGTACGCGCGGATGTAGCCTGGCTGAGCGCCATAAAGCTCCGACACCTCGGCGCCCATGATGAGCAGATCTTTGAATACAATGCCTGGCGAGGTGGGGATTACCGAAATGGTTTCGGGATCGTCGCGCAGGCCGACGTTCATGCTGACCTTTCCGTTTTTTCCAAACGATTGAATGGGTTTGCCGGTGCGGGCATCCAGCGCGAAAAGGATGTCGCCTCCCGTGAAGAGGATGCGTTTATCAGCACCGTCTTCCCAATAGGTAACACCACGGCTCACTCCGCCGCCTTCGGCACCTTCAAACGGGTCGAAGGCCCAGCGTTGTTTCCCGGTTTCCGCATCGATGGCATAAGCCCAGTGCTTGGCCGAAGTGGCATACATCACGCCATCGATGATGATCGGATTGCATTCGCTGCTGCCCCCGCGGCTGCCGGCTTGCATGTCCTGGAAAGAATGCGTCCAGGCTGGCTGCAACTGACTCACATTCGAAACGTTAATCTGATCGAGCCGGGAGCAACTGGTACTTTCCGCATCAGCCTTGTAAATGCTCCATGAGCGGTCGTCGGGTTCGCGGGTCTGGTAGGCGACCATTCCCAGGAAGGCGGCGACGGCAGGGATCAGGACGGATTTTTTCTTGAAAAGCGGTTTTTGAAATTTGTCAATTCCAATCATAAAAAGGTGAAGTTCAACTTCTCGAATAAGGGTTAGGGATCATCGGGCGCATTGCCGCGAATGTCTGATAAAGTAACCGAACTGGTCATTTTACTACTTTCCGAACATAGTCGACCAGGGTGCGGCTGCCTGGCGACGGGTCGACGTCGGCCGGCAGTGTTCTGAGAAACCAGGTAGTGGTCCAACTGAATGCGGCTCCGGGTTGGAGCGTTTGGTAGGCACCCTGATGTTCGATCTCAACATAGCCGGGATTGCCGGCGGTTAATTCGCTGGCAAAAAGCTCTACTTCCCCCTCTTTGGGAGCGGTTTGCTCCGGCGTAATGTTGGGAAACTTTTTGATCAGGATTCTGCCACCATTCAATTGGGCCAGCCATCCCTCTTCGCCGTCGGCGTAAATCTGCCGGTCACCTTTGACAGGTAATTTCTCTTTTTGATATACATACCGAAAAATACCATTGCTGACTGATGTGGATGGCAGCAAGCCGCCCCGGGCCTGGTTTTTCCCCGCCGGAAAAAAGGCAGTTCCGCCGGTGCGCACGCGGGTCACTTCCCAGGGCGCCACCCGCTGGTCGCTGTCCGACCGGTTCATGACCGTGTACTTCACGACAAACGATTGATCATCAGCATTGCCTGAAATTTCCTTCACCACTACCAATCCTGTTTTCGGATCTTGCAAGCTCGTCATCACGACCGCGTTATCCGTGATTTTTGCCTGGTACGGCTTGTTGTCAATTTCCGGAGAAGGAGGCCAGTTCCAGTCGCTCTGAGGGCTCAGCCAGAATGTCGAACCCCAGTTGAAGTCGTTGATGGTGCTATCGGTCAGAAAGTCCTCGCCATCCATGCGCAGGGACGTGATCCTGCCCCCTTTCGCAGGATCTATACGCAGGACTTGTCCATTTAATGCAATGGAGTACCTGCCATCCGCTGTTTCCGGTACCACCCGCGTTTGGCTAAAAGATGGCAGGCATGCCAGGAAACAGGAGCATGCCGCCATCAAACCGATGTTGAATGCCGTCATCACCGGTTAGTTCCAGTCGTTAGCGATGTCCGCAGCCAAAGCCTGATTGGAGTTTCTTTCTGCGATCGGAACCGGGAGCAGTACATGCTTATCCAGGAACGGTTCCTGGCCGGGGCCGGCAGGGTGTTCGGTGTTGAGGGTCTCTTTGGCGATACCCCAGCGGATCAGATCGAACCAGCGCGACTGCTCACCCGCCAGCTCGATCCGGCGCTCGCGTCGCAATGCGGTGCGCGCGTCGGACTGGCCCAGTGACGATGGGTAGTTTTTTGCCATCACACTAGGGCGATTCCGCACCTGATTGATGTACGAAATGCCCTTTGCTACGTCGGGAGACGCTTTTTCAATGTGGCCTTCGGCGAGCATGAGCAGGATATCGGCATAGCGCATGACGTGCGTGTTGATACCACTCATCGGGGCCTCTGTGTATTTCTGAAATTCATAGGGCTCGTACTTGCGGTACCGGTTGCTGTAAAAATCAAAAGGGAAAGGAATGGCGCCTGCTGCGCAATGGTCGCAGTATTCGGTATCGCCTCCGTTGGCTTTGCTGCCGTAGAAGGTTAGCGCGGCCCGGGGATCGAGGTAGCCGGCGGTGCCTGTTGCCGGGTCGTTGTATTTGTGTGCTGCCACGAGCGCATTGGAAATAGTTACGTTCTCCCAGTCATTGAAACCGTATTCCTGCGCGCGGCCGGTGTGGAAGGTCTTGCCGTCTTCTCCTTCCCAGCCTCCAAACATATAGTATTGGGTGTTGGAAGTGGTGTAAACATGGTTGACAGCGAAAAGCACCTCAGGCGTATTGATGTTGTCTTCTCCAAACAAATGGTCGTAGCTGGGGTCCAGGGCGTAGGTAAATGGTGCGGCGGTGAGTTTGGTGAGCTCGGTAATGGCCTGGTCGTATTTTTTCTGAAACAAATAGGTCCGTCCCAGGAAGCCGATCGCTGCACCTTTGGTGGCCCTTCCTTTCTGGTCGGCAGTATATTCCACCGGCAGATCGGGAATGGCGAGGCTGAACTCGTTTTCGACTACTTTCCAAATCTCCTCCACGGAAGCCCGGGGACTGGAATTCGTTTTAGAGTCGTCATAAGTCATTTTCAAGGGCACACGGCCCCAGTTGGTGACCAGGTTGAAATAGGCGAAACCACGCAGCCAGTGCGCTTCGGCTATGTATTGTTTTTTCAAAGTTTCCTCGGCGGCATCGGCAGGCTGCCAGGTTTCCATGACTTTCAATGCCAGGTTAGCCCGGAAAACCATTCGGTACAGCGACGACCACAAGCCTACGATATCTTCATTATTGTTTGTAAAACTGTAATCCGTCAGTTGTAGCTCGGTTCCGACCAGCGCGCTCGAACGCTCGGCTTCATTGGCCAGCAGGTCGAAAATAAAGTACCATTCACGCGACATCATTCCCATGTGGCTGAACACCGTGTAGGTAGCGATGATGGCCGCATTGAACTGTGCTTTGGTTTTGAAATAGGTCTCATCGGTGTAGGTATTCTCATTCCTGACGTCGAGCAGGCTGTCGCTGCAAGCCGTCAGAAGCATTGCTGTACACAGAAATAGCTTTATCCTTTTCATGTCTTTCTGTTTAGAGAAGCTTTAAAATTTTGTCTAGAACCCGAGTTGCAAGCCGAGGATGAATGTTCTCGGCTGCGGTACCTGGCCGGTATCGATGCCTCTTCCGAAAATGAAGCTGCCGCTGCCCGTCACCTCGGGGTCGTAGCCCGAATAGTTGGTGAATGTGAACAGGTTTTGCGCGGTGAGATAGACCCGGAGACTGGAAATGATGTTGCCCGTCGATGGTTTGATTTTCGCGCCGGGGATCGTGTAGCCGAGCGTCACGTTGCGTACACGTGCATAGGCCCCGTTTTCGACATACCATGACGAGTTGCGGAGGTTGGCGGCAGTACCATAGTTCTGTCCGGCGCGGGCTATGTCGGTGATGTCGCCGGGCTTCTGCCAGCGGTTCAGCACGGTGGTTTTGGTGTTAAACGGCAGAGCCACGCCTTCCAGGTAGTACTTGGTTCCATTGATAATATCGATGCCCGCCACGCCCTGCAAGGTGGCCATGAAGTCGAAATTCTTGTAGTTCAGGTTGACGTCCACACCATAAGTGAGTTTGGGAATGGGACTGCCGAGGAAGGTCTGGTCTGTGAGAGTAACCTGCCCGTCGCCGTCGACATCCTGGAAAATACGGTCGCCGGGAAGCAAACCCGCCTGGTATACGGCGTTCGGATCGCCCGTCTTCTGACGTGCCAGCGCATTGTATTTTTCAATATCCGCATTGTCGATCGCCACGTGGTCGTATTTGTATCCATAAAAGGCCCCGATCGGGTTGCCCACTTCGGTGCGTGACATGGCCGGAACGGAGTAGAATGCCCCGGCAATGATCGGCACGGCCCCCTGAGTGCCCAATGACGTCACCTGATTTTTATTGTAGGCGCCGTTTACATTAATGCTGTAACGCAGGTCTTTGCTGGTTCCGTTGTAGCCCAATGTCAGTTCAAACCCTTTGTTGAATGCCGATGCTGCATTGATCAGCTGGCTGGCCGATGCGCCGCTCACCCCTCCATAGCCGGTTGATAATGCCACCGGGACTTCCACCAGCAGGTCTTTGTTCTTACGGTTGTAGTATCCCGCGCTCACACTGAAATGGTTATGAAAGAATGTCGCGTCCAGGCCGACGTCGATGGTAGAAGTTTCTTCCCATTTGAGATTGGGCGTCGATGGTACAGTCACCGTTGCACCGTTCACGAGGGTTTCATTAGGTCCGAGCGGATACACGACGCTGTTGCCGGAGCCGGTCCACACGGTCGACTGGTAGGAGAAGCCGGCAATGTTGGAATTTCCCGTCTTACCCCAGCTGGTCCGCAGTTTCAGGTCGGAAATGAACGGGATGTTTTTCATGAATGCTTCGTCCGAAATCCGCCATCCCAAACCTGCCGACGGGAAGTAGCCCACGCGGTTGTCCTTGCTGAAAAGAGAGGTAGCGTCGCGGCGGCCAGTCAGTGTCAGAATGTATTTTTCTTTGAAATTATAATTCACACGGGCGAAGTAGGAGATGAACCGCGAATTGGAATTGGCCGCTCCCGAGCTGAAATTCACCGTTTTTGCTACGCCGATCTGGTGGATTTCGGTGTTGGCGAAATTGCTACCCACCAGGTTCACCGATCTCGATAAATAGCCGTCCCGGTAAGAATTTCCAGCTGTGAGGGTCAATCCGTGGTTTTTAAATTGTTTGTTGTAGGTAAAATAATTTTCAAGAATGTAGCTCAGGTTGTAGCCGTAACCCTCCGAAATCTGGCTTTGCGTAACGAGCTGATTGCCGGCATAGGTGGGGTTGTAGGAGTAGTTTTGATTAAAATTGTAAGTACCTCCGAATTGCGTGCGGAACCGCAGGCCTTCGATGATATCAAGTTCGCCGTAGAGTTGCAGGTAATTGTTCAGGTTGCGGTTCTTGGTGTCGTAAAGGTTAGGAATAATCAGCGGATTTTGGGAGTCGTTACCATCCTTCGCGCTGGTGGCAATGCCGTAGCCGCCGAGCAGGTTGGTAGGGTCATATACTGAAATGTAGGGCGGCATGCGCAGGCCGTTCAGGATGTTGGCCGTGTTGCCATCCGATACCTGATAGCGGATATTGAGCTGTTGACCGAGTTTGATGCGCTTGCCGATAAACTCTTCCAGGTTAAACCGGAAGTTGGCCCGGGTGAAATTGAGGTCCACCACCTGGCTTTCCTGTTTGGTATAACCAGTTGAAAAACTGTACGTAACATGCTCGGTGCCGCCGCCGATGTTGATGTGATGTTCGCTCATTTTAGCGGTGCGGAACATTTCCTTTTGCCAGTCGGTGCGGGTGATGTTGGCCTCGGGTGTTGCGAGGCGGGGTGGGAGGGGCTGGCCGTAATTGGTATACCATTCCTTCACCAGATCGGTATATTGCTGCGCATTAAGCATGTCAAACTGTTTCCAGGGCCTCGAAATGCCTACGTAGCCATTATAGGTTACCCGGGGCTTACCTGTTTTAGGCAGGCGGGTCGTCACCACCACCACGCCGTTGGCGCCCTGGGCACCGTAAATGGCGACCGAAGAGGCGTCTTTCAGCACGCTGATGTACTCGATATCGTAGGGGCTCAGTGAGTTGAACATCGTTGCGTCGCTCTGGATCCCATCGATCACGTATAGGGGGGCGGCGCTCGTGAAGGACCCGGTCCCGCGCACGACGATCTGTGCGCCGGCACCGGGCACGCCGCTGTTGTTGACCACCTGCACGCCGGCGATTTTGCCTTGCAGGAGCTGGGAGGTGTTACTTACACCCACATCGCCAAAGTTTTTTCTGCTCAGCACACCTACCGATCCTACCAGGTCCTTACGCGATTGCTCACCGTAACCTACCACTACCAGTTCCTCCAATGCATTGACGTTTTCCGTCATCACGATATCGAGGGTGGTGCGGTTTCCGACGGTTACCTCCTGGCTTGCGAAGCCTACGAAGCTGAAAATCAATGCAGAGCTTGCGTCGTCGACCGTTACCTGGTAGTCGCCGGAAGCGTCGGTGGTGACGCCCCGGTTGGTGCCTTTCACGACAATGCTGACACCCGGCAGACCATCACCTTTGGCGTCGAACACCCGCCCTTTCACCGAAATGGCGGCGATCTGTGAATCGGTTGCGGGGACCCGCGCCTCTGCCGGCGCTGGTGTGCCGGGCATGGGCTCTTCCTTTGTCGCCTCTGTGGTCTGCGGCTGTTCGTAGGCTGTTTTCCTGACCTGCTTCTTAATAATCAGGTAGGTACCCTTTTTCGATTTTCTGAATTCCAGGTTATTGGGGTTCAGTAATGATTCCAGCCTTTTTTCCAGTTTAGCATTGGCTGTTTCCGGTGAAACGGCGATCGAAATCCCCTGGACGGTCGATTCTTCGAAGACGATGTTGACCTGGTACTTTTTGCCGAGTTCGAGGAGGGCTTCTTTCAGCTTCTGGGTCTCAGGGCCGTTCTGACGTTCCGGATGCAGCCGCGAAGGTTGCACAAATGCGACATTTTGTGCAATTGCTCCCCGGCCCATCAGTAGCGCGATCAGCACCAGTCCTGATTTGGTAAGTAATTGATTGGACATATGATTAAGGTTTAGGAATAGACAGTTCGATGTGGTCCTCTTTCTGGATGATCTCTATCTGCATCAGTTCGGAAAGGATCTGAAGCAGATCGTCCGCTTGCTCGGCTTTGTAGATACCGGCGATCCTGCGCTGCGCCAGTAACGTATCGGGTATACGTACCTGCACATCGAACTGTTCGCCGATCTGCTGGGCTACGTCCGACAGTAATGTGTTATTGAAATAGAAGGCTTGCTCTTTCCAGGCCGTGTATGGGCGGGTGTCGGCGGGTTCCGTCATTTTGTAGGAGCCGTTTTGACCGGACACAAAAAGATTCCCGGGCTTCATGTAGACCTGCTTGCCTTCCGGCAGCCCGAGTTTGACTTTCCCTTCTTTGAGGAATACTCTTTTTCCGCGTTCCCGCGAGAATGCGACGAATTCGGTCCCCAGGACCTCGATCCGGTAATGGTCTCCCATTCTGACCACGAAGCGGTCGTTATTTCGGGTGTGAGTGACCCGGAACTCCGCTTCACCGTCCAGAAAAACCTCCCTTTCGCTGCCCAGAAAGCCAAAACGGGGTATCAAAAGTCTGGAATTGGAATTCAGCAGCACCTGCGTGCCTTCACTCAGCCGGTAGG
>CBFGMV010000057.1:0-52011 GCA_965649915.1 uncultured Dyadobacter sp. | reverse complement strand
TTGCCTTAATGTGTTCTTTTTGGTCTTCTGCATATTTTGCAAATTCCTCGTCGTGCATCATGAACAGTTCCTTGTGAATTTCTTTGCCCATGAAAATGAACTCGACCCCGCATTTGATTAATGGAAGGATGTTTTCCAGCTGCATCGGTCGCAATGTGCCATTCGCCGCTCCCTCTTCCAGTTGCTTTTTCAGGTAGGTCTCCCTGACCTGGCGAAAAACGGACATGTCCGGGAAGAGCCGCTGGGGTGCCTTATGCATTTCGTTCATGATAAAGATCACCAGGTCCGGTTCCTTTTTCATCATTTCGAAGTCATTATCGATGATCTCCGAAATCTTGGCTTTTATATCGATATCCTTGTTCAGGATGGTGAGCATATTCTGGAAATACTCTTCCAGAACATCTTTGAAAATTTCCAGAAACAGCTTCTCCTTACTTCTGAAATAGTAGTTCGTGAGCGCAATATTCATATCGGCCTCTTTCGCAATGTCACGCGATGTGGTGCCGTCAAACCCTTTCTTCAGAAAAACCCGTTTCGCCGCTTCCCTTATCTTATCTTCGCTCTTTTCTGTAACGCACTTCACTGGTCTGGTGTGTTAGGTTTCTTGTCAATGATCTGCTTGTTGAATCAACAGTTCAAAATTGGGCAATTGAAATTGAAATGACAAACGTTTTAAATAATAAATTTAAACAATCATTTAAAATGTACGTTTGAAACTATTATTTATCAGATTCGTCCTATTTGTCGTCCTTTTTCACAAAGCTGATCTGTCCGTTATTTTCCATATATGCACGCTCGATGCCGTCAAAACTTTCCGTATGCATGTTGTTGCGAAGGCTTGAATAAAGATCGGATTCACTGACCAGTGCCCGCCTCATATTATCCCTATCCGGTTGCCCGTCCCTGAAAAGAACGATCTTCTGGCCTTTGATCAGGATACCAAACCGGAGGTTCAAAGCGCCCAGCCAGGCTCCCAGGCGGTGCAGCACGGCAATAACGGTTGCCGCACCGATCGTCGGCATGAATTCAGAAGCCCCTACCACAGCTCTGCTTAAAATAGCTCCAAGCAAAATGACGATGATATTATCGAACGGGGATTTCATGCCAAAAGAGCGCCTTCCGGCAATGCGGAGGAGGATCAGCGTGATGATAAAAATCACAACTGCCCGGAGTGACATCTGAAGGACGGTCTGGTTTTCGCCTTCCGAAAAGTTTAACAATAGTTTCCATGGTGCATCTGGTCGTTTTTAGGCTTACCCAGCAAAAAACAAACCAGACCAGCGCCCCCTATTCGAGCATATTCCAGTCCACCACCTTTTCGCCCTGCTTCTCAACGAGCCACACCTTGCTGCCCTTGAAGCGTCTGAGGTATTTCTTGCTTTGAGCAATCCCCGCCACGCTGAACGCCGTTGCGAGTGCATCCGCCACGGTGCCATCGGGAGAGATGACAGTCGTCCTGACATGAAACAGCAATCCGATCCCTGTTTTCGGATCCACAATGTGTGAATACCGGACGCCATTGTGCTCCATGTAGCGGTAGGTCGGACCCGAGGTTGCGAGAGCGACATTTGAAAGCTGCATGGCTTTGAGTGAATCGCTGCCGTTGGATACATTGATATTCCAGCCTTTTGAACCCGGTGGCGGGTTGGTCAGGACGATCTTTCCGCCTGCGTCCATCATCGCCGATGTAATACCCAACTTTTTGAGCTCGTTAATAGCCTGCGCCGCCGCATAACCTTTGCCCAAGCCGCCGATGTCCAGCCGCATACCTTTCTGGGTGAGTAACACGCGCTGCATTTTGTGGTCCAGCTTCAATTTTTGATAACCAGTTCTGGCTTTCGCGTCCCGGATCTCCTCTTCGGGAGGAAAAATCCCCTTGCGTGTCGCATGCCGCCACATCTGGACCAGCGGGCCGAGCGTTGCGTCGAATGCACCGTTTGTTTTGGCACTGATGTCCTGTGAAATGGCAAGAATGTCGAAAAGATCTTTGGTTACCTGCACCCATGTGCCGCTGCCGGATTGTGCGGAAAGCCTATTGATCTCACTTCCATCACGATAATCGCTCATGATCTCGTTCAGTTCCTCCACTCTTTTGAACGCATTTTCAGCGGCAACCCCCGCAAGCGAGTCACCCGAGGCGTAGAAAACCAGTTTGAAAGGAGAACCCATCAGTCCTTTTTCAAAGCTGTACCGCTTTTCCTGCGCATTACCTGCCAGGCCGGTTATTAAAAATAGGAAAGAGAAGGATTGGACTATTTTAAAAAAAGATGTCATGAGCAATTCGGCAGATAATCGGTCCGCAAATTACTCCAATTAAATGAAACCGCAGGCAGGCGTATTGCAATAAGGATGCGGTTAGCGCTAACAGACAAAAAGGTGCGGACTTCCTGCCCGCACCTTTTTTGCTTCCGGTAGTTGTATATGCTAATACTCGCTATACTCGTCTATCAGGTCATTTTCCTCAGCCTGACCCTGATGATGTTGATGTGCATTTATTGCATCCTTAATCATACCTGCTCCTATAAAAGGGAGGGAAACGACAGTCGAAATAATCATTGCGATAAACAAAATACTTGCAAAAAATAACTTCCCGGAATACTGCACTACGTTCGATAAGAAGTTCATAATAATGCAATTATTTACTCATTTAATTAATAATCAAAGTTAAAAAAATAACCGTGCCATTGAAAGAAAAATATTCTTATTTTTGGATATAATTTGATGATTTTTAGATATTTACCTACAAAAAGATAAAATTTGGTAGCGACGGTTCTACACAAATCAGAAACATTTTCCACGATTTGTGACCGATGGTAAAACTTATTTTACAATACGAATCCCCTCTATATTCATGAACAATTTTCTTGCGGCATTTCTGAGAATTATTTTTGCCGGAATTCTCGGGTTGGCCACTATTCTTACAACCCTTATCATGTCCCCGTTTCTTTTGCTGATGTGGATTTGGAAAAAAATGAATGACGACCCGCCCCGCTCATGAAACAGCCGGGAGAGTTTCTATATTGCAGGTAAACCAAACCCGCCGTTCGCTCTGATGAAAAGACGAAACTTTATCCAGCTTGCAGCCGTCGCCGGATTCCCATCAGTTGCTTTCGCATTCACCCGGTTCGGGCAAGGGAACACGCCGCCATCCGCACCGACGGATTTCCCTGAAATGACGGTGGCCCAAATGCAGAAACTCATGCAAAGCGGCCGGTTAACTTCTGTGGCGCTGACACGCTACTATCTCGACCAGATTGCGAAAACAGACCAGGCAGGCCCAAAACTGAATTCAGTGATTGAGACAAATCCTGATGCGCTCCGGATCGCAGCAGCGATGGATTCGGAACGCAAAAAAGGTAAGGTCCGCGGGGCCATGCATGGCATTCCGGTGCTTTTGAAAGATAATATCAACACCGCCGACAAAATGAAGACCACCGCCGGTTCACTGGCATTGCAGGACCACATCGCGAGAAATGACGCATTTATGGTCGCGAAGCTCAGGGAGGCAGGCGCGGTTATCCTTGGAAAAACAAATCTGAGCGAATGGGCCAACTTCCGATCGTCCAGATCGTCGAGCGGGTGGAGCAGCCGGGGAGGCCAAACCAGGAATCCGTATGTACTAGACCGGTCGCCGTGCGGATCGAGCTCCGGATCGGCGGTGGCTGTGGCTGCTAACCTTTGTGCCGTAGCTGTGGGCACCGAAACCAACGGCTCCATTGCATGCCCTGCCTCGATGAACGGCGTGGTCGGTATTAAACCCACCGTCGGGCTGGTGAGCCGCACCGGCATTATCCCTATTTCCAAAACCCAGGACACCGCCGGGCCATTCGGACGGACGGTTGCGGACGCTGCCGCATTGCTCGGCGCAATCGCGGGCCAGGACCCGGCAGATCCGCCGTATCACCAGGCAGCGCAGTTGTTTCCCGCAGACTACACGAGGTTCCTCGATTCCGATGGCTTGAAAGGCAAACGGATCGGGGTCGAAAAAACAATGCTGAAAAGGCACGAGGGAATAGACTCGCTGTTAGCCAGGGCATTGGAACAAATGCGGGCGGCGGGCGCCGAGATAGTCGAAATCGAATATATGAAAACGCAGCAACTGCCGGGTGCTGAGTCCCTGGTATTGCAGTATGAGTTCAAAGACGATGTTAACCGCTATTTGTCCGCCTCGAACGCAAAAATCAAGTCGCTGGAAGGCCTTATTGCATTCAACAAGGCCAATAAAGAGAAGGTAATGCCTTATTTTGGCCAGGAGCTCTTCGAATCGTCGCAGGCGAAAGGTGATCTCGATAACAAAGAATACAAGGAGGCACTTGAAAAGATCAGAGGCGTGGCGGATTCGCTGAATGAATTATTCGACAAACACAGGCTCGATGCGTTGTGCGGCCCCTCGACAGGCCCATCGTGGTGTATTGATTTGGTGAACGGCGATTTCTGGACCGGCTACGGTTCTTATGGGCCTGCCGCTTTGTCCGGGTTTCCTTCCATTACGATGCCGATGGGCATGCTGAGCGGGTTACCCCTGGGCATATCTTTCCTGGGCAAAGCTTTCCACGAACCCGAACTCCTGCGCATTGCCTACGCTTATGAGCAGGTTTCGAAAAACCGGACCCGACCTGCTTTCAAAAGATCGATAACAGGCTGATTACCGGGCCAGATAGACTTCATAAAAAGACCCCTCCTGCCCGCAGAATTGATTGGCTTCCTGCTGGGAATAGATTACTTTACCCATTTGATAAAAGTCTTCGTACTGATTGTACGGGTAAGGTGTGAACTTCACTTTGTCGGGAAACAACGATTGCGTAACGACATTCTCCTGCAATGCGCGCCGAATGTGTGACACGGGCACGATCAACCCCATAAACAGAAAAACGAGAATCGGGTAGGCCGTGCGCATTTTATACCAATGAGGCGTTTCTTTCGCCCACTCCGAAAACCGGTGCAGGATAAAGAGTGATAGCAGCGTGAGTACCGGTGTGCTGCCGCGCAGAAACCAGTCGTTCCATTTACCCATCCTGAACAGCGAAATCGCGATCAGAAGGATAAAAAGGCTGTGAATAATGTTCGCGTAATGACTTTTGTGGAGATTCAGGATCACCACGATCCCATACAACACCGCCAGGTCGATCACCACACCGAAGAAGTAATGGAATGCGATCTCATTCAACGGATTGAACTGCCAGATAAAACCGGAAAGGACCGAATTTTTACCTTGAAGGAAATAAAAGAAAGTCGGTATAAAGAGCAGCCCCGGAAGAAAAAGGTCGAGCATCGGTCTGGGTTTGAGAAAATACTGAGGCTCGCGGTAGTACCGCAGCACGATCAGCACCGAGAAAATGATCACAAAGACGATCGACGGGAAAATGCCCCAGATGAATATAGAAATGACCGCCAGGAAGCTTTTCTCCGGCTTTTTGATATACACATAGTCATTGAACAGCACACAGGAGACGATGATAATGGGGATCAGCTGGTTTGGGGCCCATTGCGCCTGGTACAACACCGGCCAGATCTCTGTAAAAAACGGCGGCACATGGTAGTTAAGGCCGACGACCTGAAGGAACAACACCTTCGTCACGTGGCCGATACCACCGAGCGAGAGGAAGAAAACCAGTGATAAATAGCTTTTGTTGGTAAAAATGAAAATCCAGGCGATGCCGATAAAAAGCCCTATCGAAGCCCACAGATACAAAGCGATCCCGGATAGACTCCCCAAACCTTTCGAGATGAGCGCAGGCACCAGGAAGAACCCGAAGTAATGACATGCGAAACGCCCGTTTTCCTTGAAAACTACCGGCCAGGAATGATTAAAAAGCGTGTAGTATTTCGAATTATGTCCCCAGTAATCGAACGCCTGGAAACAAAATCCGCCGATGCCGGAGAATGCGATGATTGCCAGCGAAATGAATGCAATTTCGATCATGTGCCGTGTCGCCAGGTCGGTTTTAAGTGCTTTTTCCCGCTGATAGCTAATGGCATACATGAAAACAAGCCCCGCAGCCAAGAGTATTGAAATGGGCATTCTGAACCAGCTAACCGCGAAAATGAGGTTTGGCAGAAGCAAATAACCCAGACTTAAATTACGCAGTACAGTTGTTTTCATTCAGTAAACGGCTTTCAGTAAAACGATTTCCAACGGATCGTCCGAAAATCAGACGAAATTAACAGAAATGATCCGTCATCGGATACCGGACAATCACTTATTTGTAACCGTTGCAATCGTAACGATATTTAATTATTAAAGATACCGAAAATTTAACTTTGGAATTACTAATTGCAGAGCACGTACGCCACTTTTCCGAATGATGGATTCATGAATAAATAAGCTGGCCATTTCAGTAATCTTTTCCGTTTCAACCCTTTTCCCTGAACTACTAAACCTACCTTCATGGACAGAAGACAATTTGTCAAAAACAGTGCTTTGGCTTTCTGCGCATTACCGGCTATTCCGGCGACCGGAATCACGCTCACACGCGCTCACGCAGATGTGATGCCGGCATGGCTGTTGGCCCTGGTAACACAAAATGACAAGACCATCGAATCGTTGCGTAACTATCAGGTAAAGGAATCCGGCGATCCGGCATTAGGGGGACTGAAAGACACTTTCGATCTTCTCAATCCGCACAGCACTGCCGCATTGATCCAATGGGGTGCCTGCGGCATCTCTTCGCCGTCGTCGAAGTTCTATCGGTCGACAGCACTCTTGGCAGATATCAATCTCGCTGCATTATACCTGGTCAAAACCCAGCATTCGGATGGAACCATCGACCTGCTTTCCACCAATTTCCATTCTACGCCCGATACCGGCTTTCTGGTAAAACGGCTGACAATGGCCTATGTTCTGCTTCAAAAATCGGGCACGGATGGCGTTGACAAAATGCTCGTCAACCTGAAAACATTCCTTCTGCGGGCAGGCGACGCGCTTAGCGTGGGAGGTATCCATACCCCCAACCACCGCTGGGTAGTTTCGGCTGCATTGACGAAGCTGAACGAACTTTGGCCCAACCCTAAGTACGTCGCACGCGCTGAACAATGGCTGGGCGAACATATCGATATGGACCGGGATGGCCAGTATAACGAGAAAAGCACATTCATTTATTCCTCCCTCACCGACCGGCTGCTCATTACAATCACCAAAGGACTAAAAAAACCGGAGATCTTTGAAAATGTTCGTAAGAACCTCAACATGACAATGTTCTATGTGCATCCGAACGGCGAGGTCGTCACCGACGCGTCGGGGCGGCAGGATAAAGCCATTGTAGGCACCATGGAAAATTACTACTACCCTTACCGCTACCTGGCAATCAAAGATCAGAACGGTGAATATGCGGCCATGTGCAGGCTGATCGAGCAGACGGCGGGGCCCAAAACCGGCGCATTCCTCGATTACTTCCTCACAGATCCATCGCTATGGGTGGAACTGCCGGCTGAAAAGGCCTTACCGGTCGACTATGTCAGGACATTCCCTAATTCCGGTCTCGTGCGCATCCGCAGGGGCCGCCGGGATTCGACGCTGATCGCCAATAACCCGGTGTGGTTTACATTCATGAAAGGCAATGCAGTTTTGCAAGGCCTGCGGTTTGCCTCCTCATTTTTCGGGAAAGGTCAGTTTCAGTCAGAAAAAATCAGTCAGAATGGTAATGGATGGGAGCTTACCCAAAAGCTGGACGGCCCCTATTTTCAGCCATATCCCAAAGAATCCATTGCTCCTGATGGCGATTGGGAAAAGATGCCGCGCAATTTTCGCCCGCAGAGCGAAGTCCAGATCCTGGAAACAAAAGTGGCGATCAGGGAAACAGCGGATGGCATGGAGATCGAAGTAACGACGAATGGTACCGAGCGGGTTCCGGCCGCTTTGGAACTGATCTTCCGTCCCGGCGGTACCCTCACAGGCGTCACCAAAATCGAGAATACGAAGGATGCATGGCTTTTGAAAGAAGGAATGGGCACCTACCGATCCGGTGACGACACCATTACTTTCGGGCCTGGCCTCTCATTGCATAGAAACATCGCATTACGCGGCGCATTACCCATTATGGAAGCACCTACCGTTTTCCTGACGGGCCTCACACCGTTCAGGCATACGATACGATTCTCATGAAAAGCGGCTTCCCGGGCGAGACGCTGTTTCCAGCAATCCTGTCCGGGAAGTCTGTCGGGATTTGGCCTAAATTATTGTTTGTTCAACCAGTCAAGAATGTAGTCGGCATCTTCTGTCCAGGTGGGCTGACCTAATACATAGTGGTTACGACCAGGGAACTCTTTGTAATCCAGTACCGAACCATTGTTTTTATATGCCTTGAAATTGCGCAGGTTCATGGAAGCGGGAATGATGTTGTCCTTTTCGCCGGAAGTGATCAGCAATGGTGCATGTGCCTTTTTGAAATCTACTGCGGCGGCAGAGGTCAATCCGCCACGTCCTACTGTTTTGGATTCGGGGACCACATTTTCGGCCCAGGTTTTTTTCTGCTCTTCCAGCGTCATGCCGTTAGTGAATGCATACTGCCAGTCGGACAAAGACATCAGGTAAGTTTTTTTCACCGAACTGAACAGTCCCAGTACTTTATAACCTGCTCTCAGGAATGAAAATTCGTAAGGGATTACGCCTTGTGGTGGCACCGGGTGAATAGCAACACCGGCAGCTGCCAGGTCGCGGTTAACGAGGATTTGGGTGATCAGCCCGCCCAGCGAGTGACCGATGATAATGGGCTTTTCAGGAAGCGCTTTGACGAAGTTGGCATAGTGGTCGACCAATTCGCTCAGTGTCAGGGCGGCAAGGTCCGTATCGTTGGGCTGTCTGTCTCTCAGCTCGGCAGCAGGAGCATCTTTGAACGGCCAGGCAGGGTTATAGGTAGTGTATCCTTTGTTTTCGAAGTAAGTTTTCCATTCATTCCATCCATTATGGGTTACAAATGCACCTGTGATAAATACGACGGTTTTGGTGTTAACAGTTTTCATGATTTCTATCGGTTAAAAGTTGATTTCTGTTTCGTTTAAATCTTTGAACACGACAAAGTTGCACTGTTAGACCGACGTTAATCTTAACCTCGGTTAAGATCGTCATTTTCCTGCCATTCTTTTTCGGATCCGGCTCAGCGACGGTGCCTGAATACCCAGGTAGGAGGCGATGTGGTAAAGCGGAACATTGTTGAAAATATCCGGGTGGTTCTGGATCAGTTCTAGGTAGCGCTGCTCGGGCGTCCGGAACATCACCTCTTCGGCGCGGGTCATTGCCAGGTTGAATGCGGTTTCAGCGACCATCCTTCCGAAACGCTCCCACTCGTGTGATTGCCGGTAAAGCTGGTTGAGGTGGTTGATGTGAATGTACAGAATGGTCGAATTCACCATCGATTCGGTATAGTAGTTGCAAGGTGTTTGGGTGACGAAGCTTTTATAGGCTACCACTACCTGATTTTTAGAAAAGAAAAAGACATTCTTCTCCTCGGCGGTTTCGTCGTCGATATAGTAGGTCCGAAAAACGCCGTCGAGGATGAAACCCATATGTTTGCAGACATTTTTATACTCATTATAAAATTCCCCTTTGCCATAGGTCCGCCGCTGCCAGTGCGGAACGGAAAGCTCGAAGGCTTCTGCATTGATTCCGGCAAACTGGTTGAGTGCGTATCCAAGGATCTCGTTTTCGGTCATCGGTTGAGTTGTTAAGACGTATATTCCAAAAATAGCCAGCAAAGCGCTTTTTTCCTCAATAAATCTGTTTGTCTGACAAAAAGCGGGAAACTTCCTGCAAAAACCTCATTACCAACTACCTGATGTGACGATTATTGATTAAATTTGATTAGCCTCCCCCTACCGTAAAGCTTCGGACCTCAAACGTTTCTTCCTATGTACAGAAAGAGTCTACTGCTTGCATTGGTCCTCTTGGCGCGGATATGTATCGCGAACCAGATCCTGATCCCCATGGATCAGACTCAAACCAACCATTTAAAGGCTTACGGTCTCGCTTACATTTTGCTGAAAGGCGATATAGAGGTCGATTGGCTGCTCAACTACCGGGGCGGGAGCTTCAAGGTGCAGTACAGCAAATCCATCGAAAACGAATGCAAACTGCGCGCGATTTCCTATGAGGTATTATCGGAGGCCGCCAGCGCACAAATGGTGAGCCAGATCAGCAATCCCAATGTGAATATGGATGTGGTGAAGTTGTTCAAGGCCGCCAAAATCGCCGTCTACTCCCCGATCAAGATCAGTCCGGCCGAGTTTGAGAATACCGATGCCGTGCTCCTGGTCCTCAAATACGCGGAAATCCCTTTCGAGGTGATCTATGACGAGGAAATCCTGCGCGGCGACCTGCCCAAATACGACTGGCTGCATTTGCATCACGAAGATTTCACCGGTCAGTTTGGCAAAAACCTGCGCCGCACCAGCGAGGCCGACATCAAAGCCCAGGAAGCGATTGCCAACCGGTATGGCTATTCCAAAGTGTCCAAAATGAAGCTGGCCGTCGCCAAAGCCATCAAAGAGTTCTGCGCGGGTGGCGGCTTCCTGTTTGCCATGTGTTCCGGGGCAGAAACGTTCGACATTGCGCTTGCCGCCGAGGGTGTCGACATTGTGGACAATCTCGACGGCGACGGCATCGATCCGGATGCACAATCGAAACTGGATTTCGACAAGACTTTCGCATTCCACAACTTTAAGTTGCAGCTGGATGAATATGAGGGAATGAATTTCTCGGATATCAATTCGGCGGCCGGCCGGTATCGCGGATGGGGCGAAAACGACGCCTATTTCTCTCTTTTTGACTTTTCGGCCAAGTGGGACGTCATTCCGGCCATGCTTGTGCAAAACCACGAACATCTGATCCGTGAATTTTTTGGCCAGACTACCGCATTCTCCAAATACACCGTCAAACCGAGCTCACTTGTCATGGGAACCAGCAGCACGTCCGATCGATACATTTACGGCGAACTCGGGCGGGGGCAATGGACATTTTACGGCGGCCACGATCCCGAGGGACGCGGCGGGGGCGGGCGGCGCATGCCTACCGATTTGAACCTGTACCCCAACTCACCGGGCTACCGCCTCATTCTCAACAATGTGCTCTTCCCTTCCGCACGAAAGAAGAAACGGAAGACCTGATCATCGGTTTTTGGTTTTGAAAAGGAATTGGATAGTTTTACTCAAAACAACATACTATGTCTGCAATCGTCACTGACATCAACGAATTAGACCTGAACGGCACCTATACCTACGCCGATTACCTGCTTTGGCGTTTTGAGCAGCGCCTGGAATTGATCAAAGGGAAAATTTTCAAAATGTCGCCCGCCCCGAGTACACGGCATCAGAAAATTTCAGGAGAACTGTTTTTGGAAATCGGTAGCTATTTCAGGAATCACTACTGCCAGGTGTTCTATGCTCCGTTTGATGTTCGATTGCCTATAAAAGATCAAAATATCACCGACCAAAAGATATATACGGTGGTTCAGCCGGATCTGTGCATTATTTGTGACGAGTCCAAACTGGATGAGCGCGGCTGTCTGGGCGCACCTGACCTAATCGTTGAAATCCTTTCTCCTGGGAATTCGAAGAAGGAAATGGATCACAAATTTGACCTGTATGAAGAATGTGGTGTCAGGGAATACTGGCTTGTTGAACCCGCGGAAAACACCGTGTTTGTTTACGTGCTCAACGATAAAGGGAAGTACATCGGCCTGAAACCGGCCACCGAAACCCTGACATCAACCATTTTCCCTGACCTAAAAATCAAATTGGAAAAGATCTTCAACTGATCAGGATAGTTCCAGTTCCATTTTAATGTCCGCCCTTTTGAAATTGTGCCCGGTGAGCGGCACTTCCACAAAACCCAGCTTCTTGTAAAGGTTAATACCCGCGGCCGAGCCCTTGCGATTGGAATACAAAATCACCTTTTTCGCGCCTAATTCCCGCGCCTTATCGAGCACGGCATTGCCCAACAGGTCGCCGATCTTCTTCCCGCGCATGGCTTTCGACACGGTCATCTTGCTCATTTCAACCACATCACCATTGCGCTTCAATGCGCAGGTACCTACGGGCTCCTCTTCGAAAAGCGCGATCAGGATCGCGCCACCATCTTTGAGATAATATGCCTCGGGGTTTGAAAGCGTTTTCTCATCTTCCGGCTCCACCTCGTATGCGTCTGCTATCCATGCGTAGTTGAGGTCGTAGAATGCCTGAGCGTGTTGCGGCTCATAGTCGACAATACGGACCGCCGAACTGGTCTCTTCCTGATCCAATCTTTTATAGCGGTCAAAAAAACCTTCCTTATTCAACTGATATTCTGTCTCGTCCATTGCCTGCAAGAGATTATTGGCGTTATCGGTAATTTGTTCTGCTGTTTTCCGGATCTTTTCCCACACCGGCTTCATACGGGCCACCAGCACCTCTGCCTGGGCTGTCAGTCGAACCATTCGCTTCCGCTCATCCCGCTCATCCTTGAATGATTCGACAAGTCCTTCTTTTTCAAGCTCTTTCAATAACGTGATCGTCGAAGGATGCGCATAGCCAATCTCTTCAGACAATTCCATAATGCCCAATGCCGATTTCATGTGCAATGCGTAGATAACCGGAAACCATTTGGGCTCAAATGAGATCCCATGATGCTGGTAAATCAGCACACCGTCTTTCCGGAACTGGTCGCTCAACCGCTGCAAACGCGTGGAAATAGCCAGGGCACCTACTTCGTTAAAAATGTTCATCGTAATGGTCAATTAATTTTAGTTCAAAATTACGTAGACAACTACATATATGCAAATCACAATTTGAATTCGCCTTTAACGACCTAGTTCATCAGATATATTTCGCTATTAATCGTCCGGTCCGAACAGAAGCGCCCGGCCCACCTACAAGATTTGCCAGTTGTTCGTAATCCTCTTTTTTTTGAAGATATCCCGATCCCCCCGGCAGAATGCGCCTCAGCTCTTCAACGAGTTGTTCCTCATTCAACTCGTGCTGGATCAATTCCCTGACCGCCTCTTTTTGGAGAATCAGATTGACCAGTGAAATAAACGGAACGCGGATCAGACGCTTGGCTACTACGTAGGAAAATGAACTCGTACGGTAACACACCACTTCCGGCACCTTGAACAATGCAGTCTCCAGGGTTGCGGTTCCGGACGTAACCAGTGCAGCGGTTGCAACCGATAACAGATCATAGGTGCTCTCATACACAATCCGGGCCTGATCTCCGGCAAGGTATTGCTGATACAATGCAGCTGGCAGGTTCTTAACTCCGGCGATGACAAACTGATATTCCGGAAAATGACGACGGGCAGTCAGCATTACATTCAACATTCCGATCAGCTCCTGCTTCCTGCTGCCAGGAAGCAATGCGATAACGGGCCGATCGTCCAGGTTATGCTTTTCCCTGAAATGGGGATCCGGTGTAAACGCATTGATCGCGTCCATGAGCGGATTACCGACATAATCGACCTGGTAATCGTACTTTTTGTAGAAATCGACTTCAAACGGAAAGATCACGAACATGTGATCCACATTAGCCTTGATCTTCCAGGCACGCTTTTGATTCCAGGCCCAGACTTTGGGCGAAATGTAGTAGAACACCTTCAGCCCCTTCGGCTTCGCAAAGGAAGCAATGCGAAGATTGAAACCCGGGTAATCGATCAGGATCAATGCGTCCGGCTGATAAGCGAGTATATCCGCTTTGCACTTTTTAAGAAACCCGCTGATCGTACGCAGGTTCATGATCACCTCTAGGAACCCCATGAATGCGGTGTCCTTGTAATGCGTGACGAGCTGCATGCCTTCCGCCTCCATCATGTCGCCCCCCCAGCCTCTGAACTGTGCATCGGAATCATTCTCCCTGATTCCCTTGATCAGGTTTGAGCCATGCAGGTCTCCCGAGCGCTCTCCGGCGATAAGGTAGTATTTCATCAGCTTCGGCAGTCGGTTTGAGGATTATTCAGATACGCATTCGTTACTCGCCGTAGTACTCCACGAAGTTTTTAGGCGTTTCGATCAGCTTGATATAATGCAGTTTCGCATTTGGCGCTGCCTGCGCAATGGCCGGGTCCAGGATATTCCAGATCTCCATGACGAAAATCTCGCAGGAAGCCATTTTGCCCTGCATGAAGTCTACATCAAGGTTGAGGTTTTTGTGATCCACTTTATCCACGACCTGCTGCTTCATGATATCACCCAGTACTTTCAGGTCGATCACAAAGCCGGTATCCGGGTCCGGCTTGCCTTTTACCGTAACGATCAGCTCAAAATTATGCCCATGCCAGTTGTTATTGGCGCAGGGGCCGAACACTTCCTGGTTTTTCTCATCTGACCACGCCGGGTTGTAAAGCCGGTGTGCCGCATTAAAATGCTCCTTTCTCGTTACGTAAATCATAAAACTTTCTCCCGCTTGATAAATCTGGTGCAAAATTACACCTTGTATCCGTAGTTTTGCTTCACAACAAGCGGATAACTCAAAAAAATCCAATTCTACATTTAAATTCCAAGAGTAGATCGGTACGCTCCGAGACTCTTATCTGGCATTCTTTTTACAGTTAAACATATAATCTCCCATGATTATCGTAACAGGTGCAGCCGGCTTTATTGCCAGTGGGCTTATCAGCCGCCTCAATCAAGACGGCTTCAAAAACATTATTGCAGTAGATGATTTTTCCAAAATTGAGAAAGCTGAAAATCTTGAAGGGAAGATCATCGGGGAAAAAGTAGAAAGGAATGCACTTTTCGAATGGCTGGATCAGCACCACCGCGACGTTGAATTCATATTCCACATCGGCGCACGTACCGACACCACCGAGTTTGACAAGGAAGTTTTTGATGAACTGAATGTAAATTACTCCAAGGGTATCTGGGAAAAATGTATCGCCTACCAGATTCCCCTCGTATACGCATCTTCCGCGGCTACTTACGGGCTGGGCGAGCACGGGTACGACGACAATGAAGCGACGCTCTCACAGCTCAAACCGCTCAACCCTTACGGAGATTCCAAAAACGAGTTCGACAAATGGGCACTGGCACAGGAAAAGAAACCGTTTTTTTGGGCAGGCCTGAAATTCTTCAATGTTTACGGTCCCAACGAATACCACAAGGGCCGCATGGCTTCGGTCATATTCCACGCTTATAATCAGATCAAGAAAACCGACAAAATGAAACTCTTCCGTTCGCACAACCCCGAGTTCAGGGACGGCGAGCAGATGCGTGATTTTATTTATGTGAAAGATCTGATCGACGTCTGCATTTTCTTCATGCATCACCGCAAGAATTCGGGCATATATAACCTGGGGAGCGGCAGGGCGAGGACCTTCAAGGATTTGGTTACCAACACCTTCCACGCGATGGGTAAGGAAGCCGACATCTCGTATATAGATACACCGGAAGACATCCGTGATAAATACCAGTACTTTACCCAGGCCAATATGAGCAAGCTGCGGTCCATCGGATATACGCGCCCGTTCAGCAGCCTGGAAGACGGTATCGACGATTATGTCAAGAATTATCTCTCTGACGGCACCTATCTCTAAACCAGCCGGCAAGTATTCCCCGGAAAGCGCCCTGCCTGTTCAGGAGCTTCCCGGGGATTCGATACGGAATGCCCTATTTCGCTTCCCCGATTCCGTATTCTCCACAATTTTCCGTATTTTTGACCCTCTGATTAAACTCAATCCCACGTCTCTGTGTTAGGATAGTTACCAAGCACAGTGTGTTATTATTACGACTATGAGCAAAGAAGAAGAATTGTTGGAGGAAATCACCAGTTCGGAATACAAATATGGCTTTGTAACTGATATTGAGGCAGATGAAGCCCCTCCGGGGTTGAATGACGATATCGTCAGGTTTATCTCAGCCAAAAAAAATGAACCTGAATGGATGCTGGAATGGAGGTTGAAAGCATACCATTTATGGCTGACCATGGAGGAACCGACCTGGCCTAATGTACATTATCCGCCCGTCAACTTCCAGGCTATCAAATACTACTCGGCGCCTAAGAAAAAGAAAGCGGTAGAAAGCATCGACGACATCGATCCGGAGCTGCGCAACACTTTCGAAAGGCTCGGAATCTCATTGAACGAACAAAAAAGGATTTCGGGCATCGCGGTCGACGCCGTCATGGACTCCGAATCGGTGTTCACGACTTTCAAGGACACACTGAAAGAAAAGGGCATCATTTTCTGTTCGATCAGCGAGGCTATCCGCGAACATCCGGAGCTGGTTAAGAAGTATCTGGGATCGGTTGTTCCGCCCAAGGACAACTACTACGCCGCATTGAACTCAGCCGTTTTTTCCGACGGATCGTTCGTTTACATCCCCAAAGGCGTTCGTTGCCCGATGGAGCTTTCGACCTATTTCCGCATCAATGCGGCCGGAACAGGACAGTTTGAGCGCACGCTGATCATCGGCGACGATGACAGCCACGTGAGCTACCTCGAAGGATGTACAGCGCCCATGCGTGACGAAAATCAGCTCCACGCCGCGGTAGTCGAAATTTTCGCTCACGACAATGCGAATGTAAAATACTCGACCGTCCAAAACTGGTATCCGGGAGATAAAGACGGCAAGGGTGGTATCTATAACTTTGTAACCAAAAGGGGGTTATGCGATGGACCTAATTCCAAGATTTCGTGGACACAGGTGGAAACCGGTTCAGCGATCACCTGGAAATACCCGTCCGTGATCCTGAAAGGCGACAACTCGATCGGCGAATTCTACTCCGTGGCAGTTACCAACAATATGCAGCAGGCCGATACCGGGACAAAAATGATCCACATCGGTAAGAACACCAAAAGCCGCATCGTTTCAAAAGGGATTTCGGCAGGCAAAAGCCAGAACTCCTATCGCGGATTGGTTCAGGTTTTCAAGAAGGCGGAAAAAGCCCGTAACTTCTCGCAATGCGACTCCCTGTTGCTCGGCGATAAATGCGGAGCGCATACGTTCCCCTACATTGAAGTAAATAATCCTTCGGCCACCGTAGAACACGAAGCTACAACTTCAAAAATCGGAGAAGACATTCTCTTCTACTGCAACCAGCGCGGCATTCCGACAGAGCAGGCGGTTGCGTTGATCGTCAACGGCTATGCTAAAGAAGTATTAAACCAACTTCCGATGGAATTCGCAGTAGAAGCACAAAAACTACTGGAAATCAGCCTGGAAGGCAGCGTAGGTTAAAGTTTTTTATTTGGTAATGCACAGAAAGCCTTTGATTCGTCAAGGGCTTTTTGTATTTTATTGATTCAAGCAAAATTTTCCATCAACGCTAAACCTTCATGACCCACGTTCCGCAACTAATTGTTGACCTTTCTTTAATACTCACGATGGCCGGTATCATTACCGTAATCTTCAAGAAATTGAAGCAACCTATCGTGCTGGGTTACATATTGGCCGGATTGCTCGTAGGTCCTAATTTCCATCTGTTTCCTACCATTACCGACATCAAGACCATTGAAATATGGGCGGAGATCGGTGTCATATTCCTGCTCTTCAACCTGGGTCTTGAATTCAGCTTCAAAAAGCTGGTCAAGGTGGGTAACACCGCGGCCATTACCGGCCTTTTTGAAGTATTTATGATGCTGGTAACCGGCTTCATGACAGGCCAGCTACTGGGATGGAGTAAAACCGACAGTCTTTTTCTCGGCGGTATCATCGCCATATCGTCCACCACGATCATTTTCCGTGCATTTGACGAACTCGGCCTGAAGACACAGAAATTCACTCGGGTGGTAATGGGTATACTCGTGATCGAGGACCTGACGGCGGTTTTGCTGATGGTATTGCTTTCGACATTATCCCTGAGCCAGCAGTTTGCCGGTTATGAACTTATCCAGTCGAGTCTGAAACTGTTCTTCTTCCTTACACTCTGGTTCCTGGGCGGTATATTCGTATTCCCTACCCTGCTGCGCCGGTACCGGCACCTGATGAATGATGAAAGTGTGCTCATCACTTCCGTCGCATTATGCTTCGGAATGGTGTTCCTAGTGACCCAAGCCGGGTTTTCGGCGGCATTAGGCGCCTTCATTATGGGTTCTATCCTGGCCGAAACAACGCATGCCGAGAAGATAGAACACCTGCTCAAACCGGTGAAAGACCTGTTTGGCGCTGTCTTCTTTATCTCCGTGGGAATGCTGATCAACCCCGGGCTATTGCTGGAATATGCTGTTCCGACCGCCATTCTGGTGCTCATTGTCATCGTCGGTAAAACCACTTTCGTTACCCTCGGTGCTGTCATTTCCGGCCAGCCTTTGAAGAAATCACTCCAATCGGGGATGAGCCTGTCGCAGATCGGGGAATTTTCATTCATCATCGCCAACCTGGGCTTGTCCCTGAAAGTGACGAGCGGCTTCCTGTACCCCATAGCCGTTGGTGTTTCGGTGATCACCACATTTGCAACGCCCTATATGATGAAAGCCTCGGAACCGCTCTACGAATGGCTTGACCGGCGCTTACCAGAGAGATGGCGACTGTACCTGAACCGGTATAGCACCAGTACCGAAACCATCGCGCACACCACCCAATGGAACCAGATACTGAAATCCTATGCTCAGACAGTCATCCTGAATTCGGTTGTGGTGGTAGGCATTATTCTCGCGTCGTCCCGGCAATTAGCCGAACAGCTGCACGAACGCATTCCCGAGACGTTCATTACGAACTCGGTGCTTTTTGGCATTACTTTCCTTTTTGTTTCACCATTTCTTTGGGCACTTGTCTTTAAACGCGGCAACCGTAAAGCTTATTCGGCCATTTGGCTGAGCCGGAAATACAGTCGGGGCCCATTACTGCTGCTGGAATTGTCGCGTGTTCTGATCGCGATTTTGCTAATGGCGTTTTTACTGGTTTCATTTTTCTCGACGCAGATCGCTTTCATAGTCGCAGGAGGCATTATGATATTGGGCTTTGCCATTTTCTACCAGATGCTTCAAAGGTTTTATCACAAGATAGAGGACCGGTTCCTGCAAAATCTCAATGCCCGACAACTCGAAGGAAGCGGAAAATCCAAAAAAATCCTGCTTCCGTGGGATGCACATTTCGCATTTCTGGAAGTGAGTGCGGATTCCAATATGATCGGCAAGACCTTGCAAGAGCTTAAAATCCGGGAAAACTTTGGAATCAATGTCGTGCTGATCGAGCGCGGAAGCAAAACTATTCACCTGCCAAGGCCCACGGAAGTGCTTTATCCCTGCGACCGTATCGAGGTAATCGGAACGGACGACCAGCTCGATGTTTTCAGGAGCCATATCGAAGTAAGCGCGAATGGGGACGTGTATATGGCGCACGAAGACCATATCGTGCTGGAACGTGTCGAAGTCAAAACGCAATACAATATCCGTGGTAAAACGATCCGCGACAGCCAGATCCGGGAGAAAACGCTGGGAATGATTGTAGGTCTGGAAAGAAACGGAGAGCGCATTCTCAATCCCGATTCATCGATGGTGATTGAAAACCAGGATGTGCTCTGGATAGCGGGTGACCGGGATCTGATCAAGGATTTTATCGCTTCCAAACCGGCCAATAGTGAAGAGGAGATCGAGGTGGTCAGGTCGTGACCAACCCTTGCAGGCCACCCGTATGCACCGCCACAATGGTCGTACCTGGTTTGAAATATTCCTTCCGGATCAGGTCGAAAAGACCGTAGAACATCTTGGCAGTGTAAACCTGCTCCAGTTGTATACCAAAGGCCGCCCGGAAACTGCTGATGAAGGCCAGCAATTCATCATTCCATTTGGCATAACCTCCAAAATGGTAATCGGTAAACAAACGCAACTCGCCACGCCGGCCCGAATCAGAGAGCAGGCTTTCGATATCGTTCACGAGGAAATCACCGCCTTTCAAGGCAGAAAATGCCAGCACATCGCTACCGGCCGAGAGAATGCCGGCGGCAGTCCCACCGGTGCCCGCAGCAGTAGCGAAGCAATCCGGCAATGCACCCAGTTGTGCTTCCACCTCGTCAACCATTTCCATTACGCCTTTGAGCGCAAGCACTGTGGTGCCGCCTTCGGGAATAAGGTATGGGTCGTTGAATTGTTCCAGAAGCGCAGCATTGTATGACCTAGTATGACGCAGCCGGTACTCTGTTCTGGATATGAAATGCAATCGCATGCCTTCTTTTTGACAAAATTGCAGCGTCCTGCTTTCATTTCCCTCAAGCTCCTGCCCTCGCACGATGCCGATCGTCCGCAAACCCAATGCATTTCCGGCAGCAGCAGTCGCATACAGGTGATTGGAATAGGCACCGCCAAAGGTCAGGATCGCTTCCTTACCGATACTTTGGGCGTGCAACAAGTTATACTTCAATTTCCTCCACTTATTGCCGGATACCGTCGGATGTATCAGGTCGTCGCGCTTTACAAACACACGCACACCAGCCTGCTCGATCTCCGCATTGGATATGCGCTGCAACGGGGTTGGCAGCGGCGGACTTAGTAAATCCACTTATTTTAATAATTTTGTTGATAGTAAATCAAAAAATAATGTCGGAAGATCCCATTGAAATTACCTCGGAAGAGGACGATTTGTTTGAACATTACCGCATCGTTGCCGACAAAGGCCAAAGTCAGATGAGGTTAGACAAATTCCTGAATCTTCATGTTGCAAACGCTTCCAGGACAAAAATACAAAACGGGATCGAAGCGGAGGCCGTAAAGGTAAATGGGCTGGCTACCAAGGCCAGTTATAAGGTCAAGCCGCTCGACGTTATCACGCTTTCCCTGCCCGAGCCTCCGCGCGATACGGATATAGTTCCGGAAAACATTCCGTTGAATATCCTGTATGAAGACGATGTATTGCTGATCGTCAACAAGCCGGCCGGAATGGTGGTACATCCTGCATACGGAAATTGGACAGGCACCTTGATCAATGCACTCGTTTATCATTTCCAGCAGCTTCCTACCGGAAGAAATGGTGAAGGACGCCCCGGCCTTGTCCACCGGATCGACAAGGATACATCAGGCCTGCTGGTGATCGCTAAAACCGAGTTCGCCATGACATTTCTCGCATCCCAGTTCGCCGATCACTCCATTGAACGGACTTACCATGCCCTGATATGGGGCGAGCCCAAAGTTGAAAAAGGAACAATTACCGGCCACGTGGGCCGCAGCGCACGCGACAGGCGCGTCATGGACGTATATGTGGACGGAAGCCAGGGGAAACACGCGGTTACCCATTACGAGGTAATCAAACCGCTGCGGTATGTATCACTGATAAAGTGTAACCTCGAAACCGGCCGGACACACCAGATACGCGCACACATGAAACACATCGGACATCCGATCTTCAACGATCCTATGTATGGTGGTGACAAGATCCTCAGAGGCGTTTCCAGCGGTAGTTATAAAGCCATGGTCGAACATGGGTTCAGTCTCATTTCAGGACAAGCACTGCACGCCAAATCTTTGGGTTTCGTGCATCCTACCACGCGTGAATGGGTACAGTTCGAGACAGATTTGCCGGAAGGCTTTCAGGCGATCGTAGAAAAGTGGGAAAACTATGTAAACTCTCAGTAGGAAATAGTATATTCTCGATTCTTAAACTTTCCATTAATAAACTGTTATCATGAATATCTCGACCAGGCAGGGAACGGCAGAGGACATACCCGCGATTTTTGAATTGGTTAAAGAGCTTGCGATCTATGAAAGGGCTCTGAACCAGGTTACCAACAATGTTGACAAAATGACCCGGGATTACCACGACAAGCTGTTCGATTTCTTTGTCGCCGAAGTGGATTCAAAAATTATCGGACTGTGCCTCTACTATTTTCGATATTCCACCTGGAAGGGCAAAAGGCTATATATGGAAGACATTATCGTTACGGAGGAGATGCGGGGCAACGGCATCGGAAAAATCCTCTTTGATGCGACCGTGGCTGCAGCCAAGCAAACTGGCTGCACAGGGATGATGTGGCAGGTATTGGACTGGAACACCTCGGCGGTTAATTTTTACCGCAAGTATGGGACCAACTTCGACAGCGAGTGGATCAACTGCAATTTTGATTTTTAAGGGGCCCCAACCCTGTAATGAAGGCCGGCGCTCTCAGTTTAGGAGGTCCGGCCTTCTTTCTTTAGTTCTTTGGAGCGATTGCTCGTAACGCCATTCCTCGATCTTCGCTTCATGCCCTGACATGAGTATTTCGGGAACCTGGTGGCCTTCAAAATCGGCCGGACGCGAATACACCGGCGGCGCGAGGAGATTATCCTGAAATGAATCGGTCAATGCGGAAGTTTCATCGTTCAACACACCTGGGATAAGCCTTATAATAGCGTCTGCAAGCACCGCTGCCGCAAGTTCTCCCCCCGAGAGCACATAGTCTCCTATGCTCACCTCTTTTGTGACGAACATATCGCGAACGCGCTGGTCCACGCCTTTGTAATGGCCGCAAAGCATGATCAGATTTCCTTTCAGGGACAATTGGTTTACCATGCTCTGTTTCATCAGTTCCCCATCCGGTGTCAGATAGATTACCTCATCATAATTTCGTTCACTTTGCAATGCGCGTATACACCGTGCGATCGGTTCGATCTGTAATACCATACCGGCTCCGCCACCGAAAGCATAGTCGTCGATCGTGCGGTGCTTGTTCGTTGAATAATCACGGATGTCATGAACCACGACTTCCACGTGATTTCCCTGTTGTGCCCTTTTGAGGATAGAATGTGCGAAAAAGCTATCCAGCAGATTGGGAACACAAGTCAAAATATCAATCCGCATCGTCAGGGATATTTTCTGATGAGCTATCCAGGTAAACCTCCAGCAAGCCCTCCGGAAGGTTAACGAGCAACGATTTATTACTCTTATCAGCACGGAGCACGATATCGGCAGCGGTAGGTATCAGCACCTCGGTACCGCGGTAATCCATGGCGATCAGGTCCTGACCATTCAGTGAATATACCTCCCTTACTGTGCCCAATTCCCCTCTTGTTTCGTCCACTACCTGGAAACCTTTGATTTCATGGTAATAGAATTCATCATCGGCCAGTTCCTCCAATTCATCCAGTGCCAGGTAAAGCGAACTTCCCACCAGGGTCTGCGCCTTTTCAATGGTGCCAATGTCCTCAAAGCTGACGATGGCATTATTCTGTTTCTGCAAATTGAAGTCTTCAATGAAGAAGGGTACCAGCTCCCCTTTTACTTCTACGTAAACTGATTCCAGATCTTCGTACTCTTCCGGGTAATCCACATCCAGAAATACAACCACATTTCCGGCGGTTCCGTGAGTCCGAACGATATAGCCCAATAAATAACAATTATCCTGTGTCATTTGCCGGATTAAAAAATTAGGTTGGATATAAAACAATATGAGTCTGTGCGGAACACCGACAGACCCATAGAGCATGTATGTAACATCAAATTATTCTGCTGACTCTTCTGCGGGAGCATCGGCTTCCGGAGCTGTTGCGTCCGCTGCCTCGTCGACAACCTCTTCGCTAACTGCTGCTTCTTCTTCCGCGGGAGGAGTATTTTTCTTAGCGATTGCCTCAGCACGTGCTTCACTGATCTTACGTTCAGCATCCAGCTTAGCCTTTTTATCAGCATCTTTCTGCTGGGCCAATGAATCTGCCGCTGTCGCTTTACGATCTGTTTTCGAACCTTTCCAGTCTTCAAAACGTGCGTCCGCCACTTCCTGAGTGATTGCACCTTTCAAAACACCTACCTGCAAGTGCTTGCGAAGCAAAACACCTTCGTGTTGCAAAATTGAACGGGCTGTGTCAGTAGGCTGAGCTCCTTTCAGAAGCCAATCAACTGCTTTATCTGATTCCAATACGATGGAAGCAGGATTTGTACCTGGGTTATAAAGACCCAATTTTTCGATGAAGCGACCATCACGTGGTGCTCTGGCATCTGCGACTACGATATCATAGATCGCTTTCTTTTTGCGTCCGCGACGCGCTAACCTGATTTTAACTGCCATTTTTGAATTTGTTATGGTTGGGAACTCGTCCCGTAATTAAACAGGGTGCAAATGTAGGCAAAGTTTCCCATTTTCTGAAACGGAGCCAATAAAAAAGGGAGACAATTTCTCGTCTCCCTTTTCGTATATCAGCACTGTTACTAGCGGCGGAAACCAGCCGGGTAAGTAGAGCGGATTGTGTTATTTGGCAAAATCTTAATCTCAACGCGACGGTTGGACTGAAGACCTTCGACTGTAGTGTTCTCAGCAATCGGGCGGTATTCACCGTAATACTCTGCGATAATGCGGCTAGGATCTGTCAATCCGGCACGAACCAGGAATCGTTTCGCTGCATCCACACGGCGGCGTGACAGAGCTACGTTGTACGAGTCGGAAGCACGGGCATCCGTATGACCAACCAGAACGATCCGGCAGTTGGTACGCATGTTGAGCAGTTCAACTACTTTGCTAAGCGTTTCTTTCGAAGCATTGCGAATAATTGCCTTGTCAGTATCGAACTCAACGTTGCTGAACAGCGCCTCGCATTCGTCTTTCGGCAGGTTATTCTTGATCGCATCGCGGATGATCTTATCGAGATCCATTGCTACACCACCACCGGAAACTACGCTACCAGCAGGCGTGTTTGCTTCTTTATCGAACAGGTCGGCTACGCCGTCTCCATCAGAGTCAGTATAAAGACGTGGGTCAACCGGCTTAGGCATATTAGCTTTTGCGATAGAGTCCGCATCGTTCATTGTCGGGTTGTAAGGAACCGGGATCAGCTGCTTAGGATTAGCCCAGCGCAAGTGATAACGACCAGCCGCTGCATCGTATTTGCCATCTTTTGCTCTCACTGCGTTTTTGCCCAGTTTGTAGGTCAATGCGAGAGAAACCATTCCGTAGGCATCATTTCTGGAATCACCTTTCGCAAACGTCCAGATACCTTGCTGGCTCTTGTAGTCGCTCAGATCACCGACAGTCGCATCAATCTTCTCTGTATTTACAAAGTTGTGCGTATAGTCGATGCCAAGGTCGAAGCGGGGCGATAGTTCATAATGTACTGTCAGACCGGTTGGAACTACCCATTCGCGTGTGTAAGTGGATCCGTTGCGCTCCCATTTACCGGCAGTTTTGGAACTGGCGTCAGTGTTAGTTGAAAAGCTTCCAACTTCATTGGTACGCACATTCGACCAGTCGATGTCAGTGTGGTAGTAGATAATACCACCTCCAAGGTGTGCATCCACTTTCCAGCGGCGCAGCTTGTTGTAACCTAGCAGCAAACGGCTCACATTCATAGTTCCGTCCAAGGTTAGCTGAACGAAAGACGGGCTGTTAAAAGTAGCGCTGTAAGTTTCTCCCGACAAGGAGCTGTAGTGATTGTCTTTGGCACCTTGCAGACGACCGTTAACACCGGTTAACTGAATGCCAAAAATCGGCGAAAGCTGCTTGTTAACTGAAAGCCCCCATCCACCTGTTAAATCCTCCCGGTCTCCACGTTTGAAGCCATTGTACTGGGTCAAATCTCCGAAGAATTTTGTAATACCTCCGTAGCCTGTGATCGACCAAGTATTCATCTTATTAGGTCCTTCATACGTACGATTTTGGGCGTGCGTATTGTAACTCAGGAGGGTAGAACAAAGTAAAGCAACGTAAAGATTCTTTTTCTTCATGGGAAACACGCGTTATGTGATTCAATTCAATATAGCATTATACATAAATTCAAAAATCAGAAAAAAAGCCAAGCCTGTAAGCCGGATTCTGTAACTTCAATCAGGTTGCCCCGATATCCGCTCCTGCCATTTATCCAGGATTCCGGTCACCCGGAACCTCTAACGATCTACCCGTGCCGGCGCCCCGAAGAGCAGGGACGAGCAGCCCCATTAACCAACACCTATTTGATCTTTCAGCCCGTAAGGTTTACCATGCATTCCCTGTCGCCAGGAAACCGGTGGGCTCTTACTCCACCTTTTCACCCTTACCGTGGCATACAAAAAATATGCCAGGGCGGTATCTTCTCTGTGGCACTTGCTGTCAACGGACCGTCGCCAATCCGCTGCCTTCCCGTTAGGAAGTACGGCACTCTATGCTGCCCGGACTTTCCTCCCCGGTTAAAAAACCGCAGCGGCAGGACAGCTTAGACCTTTCCTCTGACCACAAAGCTAAGAAATACTTTCTTTCGATCAGCAGTCAATATACCATAAAAAGTAAAAAATTATGGCACTTCCGCTGATTATTGTACAAATTTTATATCAGATTCCTTTGAGTCCACCGACTTTCAAATTCACTTTTCCAGTTGCAAATACAACAGAATAAAGATGTTTCGGAGTAAGATAAACCTTATCAGGCACAATATCGGAAAGTATTCCTTTTACAACGACACCCTCGGTGACTTTATAATTAGATAATGCTTTCTGCACGGTCTTTTTGGCTTCCGAAATCTGTTCTCCAACCGGAAAAACCATTCGCTTTTCCATCATCCGGCTGAACTGCCCTTGCAAGAGCCATCCGGCCGTTCTGATGATCGAATTTTTCGTATCCAGGTCATAGTCAAGCCCCTTCAGTGACAATTGTTGCGTCGCAGGATCATAGTAAGGAGTGCCTTTCAGGTAGATATCACCATTAATGCCTCCTTTCAAACCCGCTTTAATAACCAGTCTGTCGTTCTGGCCATACATCTCGACAGATGCGACCTCGACGCTGTATTTTCCATTGAGGAAAGAGAATTTTTCTCCTGCAAATTTAGCGGTCGCAAGCCTGGCCGCTTCTTCGTAGGACACCACACTGATTAATCCTATTTTGAAATCCTCCTGAACCTTATCCACAAGTTGCAGATCCGGCAGTTTTTGTGTGGCTACTATCTGCGGTTTGACGGCAGATGTGATAGTTTGCGTATACCCTTTGATGCCGATCACGGCACGAAGGATGTTATTTTTTGCCAGCAGAGGCGTCATAACAACACCGGTGGGGACAATGACCAGCCAGGTATCATATTCCTTCGCCAGCATCACCGGCTGCCTCGCCACGTTCCAGGCCAGTTCCGCGTTCTTTTTAAGTTCCGGATTAACCGCGACCTGCTCGTCTATGGCCTGCGTGATCTTATCGAAGTTCTTGTTCAGCAACCGGCTAACCATCGCCTTGATCGGAATATTGATCCCCGCCACCTTAATGCTTGGGTCGCTGATCCAGTCGTAGCTATCCACATAGGTTTCCGATTTCAACTGCCACTGCGGGGTAATGCCGATTTTGGAGATCAACCGGATACGGATCGAAAATTCGGTGTCCTTGTATCCCGACATCGTCACACCCAGCGGGCTGATCTTATAGCCCGCACTTACCCAGATTTTCAATGGAACTTCAAGCAGAAACGACGAATCGATCGCCACAACGCGGATAGGACTTATCTTCCAAACCTTTGCTTTCAGATTATCGTTGTTTTCATCCTCGTAGCTGTTGTCTTCGTAGATCAGGCCCTTTATTTTAGCATTGATCTGATTCTCAATCTCCGATACCGGAATTTCTACAGGTACATTCAGCACCGACAAGTGCTTTTCTTGCTGGATCTCCTTTTCCGAATATTTGTATTCTTCCATGGGCGCCTTAGGGGAGGTATTTTTAGGGCGGCACTGCCATAAGCTTCCTGCCACCAGCAGAACGGTCAGAAAATAACCGGGCCTGAGATAAATATTACTTGATTTTGACGAGGGTTGCACCGTATCCGAATTTCTCTTTTAATGCATCTTTAAAAAATTGCACATGCTGGTTCTTCCCCAGCCTGCGGTGCAGCTCATTTTTCAGAGCGCCGCTGCCAGCGCCATGTATAAACGTAATTTCGTCCATCCCATTGGCAATAGCCGATTCCAGATTACTCTCGAAAACGTCCAGCTGCTTTTTCAGGATCGCATCGTTCGAAAGGCTTTTATGGTTGTTGACCAGCTTTTCAATGTGCAGATCAACCACCTGATCCGGTTTAGGAAGACTCTTCTGCTCCGGAGCCGACTGTCCGAGCATACTTGCTTTGATCTCACCAGCAACATCTTCCGAAATTCCCGGCGCTTCCCGTTTCAGACTTTCCTCATCCAGCTGATACACAAAGCCGTCTTTCGCCAGTACCGGCACTTTTCCTTTGTTTTTGTAGAACGACTGTGCACGGCAACGAATGCGCTTGTTCAATGCTGCCGGTAACTGGTGATTGCCTTCGCGGAAATACAATGCATGAACGTCAAACACCGGCCATGATTCGAAATCCTTCATCAGTACTTCGGTCAGCTTTTGCGCCGTGCGCGGTTGCAGCACGCCAGCAGCCAGTCCGGTACTCACCGATTCGGAAGTCGCCACGGCTGTAAATGGCAATATCCAGTCGGTATTGTTGATGACGTGAACGGTCAAAGCGCGGTCGTTTACTGCTATGAATGCCAGGTAAATGCCCTTTTCCGCAAATGGCGCATTGCGCGGTACGATCACATCCCCCCGGGCCGCCACCGCTTTCGGTTCTTCCGCCTTGACCATCCGCTGTGATTCCACAGGAGAAATCGTCACGATTTCATTTTTCAGGACCGGGATGCGAAATCCGTCCTCGATCTCTATTTCAACTACATTGCCGGAAAGGAACGCATAAATAATGCCTTCCTCCCGGCCGTGTACCAATCTTACTCTGTCTCCAATGTTCATATTCCGATTCAAATCCGGCAAAGCCACTTACCCGGCCCTGCCTGGTGGTTACTATCTGTTTTAAAAATAAAAAGGCTTAAAATCGACGCCTTTCCTGCTGAACTGCAATGCGGGTGCCGGTATTTTAAGTGAGTTGGCCAAAAAGCCTAGCGTCCTGACAAATTTGTTCTTCGTCTTGATCTTCGTCAGATCAATGTCCACCGACAGATAATACTGACGATAAGGCCTGTACCCTCTTTCAATGCTTGTAACTTTCTCAGCCGACACCATGTCCTGGATCCCGTAGCCTACGGAAAGACTTAACCATGCAGGCCATTTCGAGCCTTTAAAAAATGATCTGGGGCTCGCTGAAAACCAGTAGGTTTGACCGTTGTAATCTTTCAGCCAGCTTTCATAGCGGTTGCTACCCAGCAGCTCCGGCCTTACTTTGGAAAGCGGCGTATAGTGGAAAGAGAATTTCGGCTGTATCCGTACCTCGTCCCATAACGCGATTTGTCCCAGGTAAAGTGCCGAACCCATTGCATTGGCCACCATATCACCGGGCGAAAAGCCATAGTCGGGGGAGAATCCGTCCAGGATCTCTATCGGCGTTTGAAAAATAACCCCGGAAATCGCCCCGTACACCAGCATCTGACGTTTTGAAATACCTGTCATTTTGTAAAGCGCTGCCGTATGCCGGGCTATCTGGTAGGATGTGTAAAGGTGCCCCATTTTGTCCATTTGTAACCACTCGTGGGTATCGTCCTGGACGGTAAAGCGGGTGAGGCTGTTTTTATACCACGATTTACTCAAACCATACAAAGTGCCCAGGTATAACCCCGACTGTGCCGCAAAAATGCCGCGTAACAAAGCATAATTCGGCCTCGCCTGCGGAATGGAATCATGCGTAAGCGTATCGCGCAACGGTGGCGTGTCCTGCGCGCTAAGCGTGGATGAGACGGCCGGGAGTAAGAAGCAAAGCAGTAAAAAAAAGAAACGCATTCGTTTGCCCGAAGGCCTGATACTAGTAACCACCGTGGTATTTTCTTAGTCCCCATTCGGCTCCCAGCAATAAAACAAGCAAGAAAAACAGCCATTTCAGGTAGATCAGCTCTACCATCTCCTCGGCACTGTCCAACCGGTCTGCAGGGCGGTCACTTTTAAGTTTTTGAATAAAATTATTGAGCGATGATGGTGTAATAAACGTCCCTCCGGATCGATGCGCCAGATCGCGCAACATGCCAAAATCGGCAGTGGTATTGTTCAGTTCAAGATCGGCATTACGGATCACAAATTGGCCCGTTGCTTTCTCCTGGCGTCCTTTCAATGTCGTCGTAGCCGCTAAACGGTAGACGCCGTCAGTGAGTCCGCTTACATTGAACCGGGGCGATTCCTGGGAATGGGTATAGGTAAACTGTCTGGTTTTGCCTTTTTCGTCGACCAGGTCCAGCTTCACCTCCTGCCCGAAAATCGGCTCATAAATGTCATTATAGATCTCCGTCTGAAAAATCACCGGCTCTCCCGCATCAAACTCGTTTCTGACGGGGTAAACCCTGAACTTCCGCCGGTCCTCTTTCACCGACAGCACCTGCACCAATTTCTGGAACAGGTTATCGACCACTTCCTGCTTGCTGGTTTGCGCAAATTCCTCCTGCCGCCACTGCCACAACCCCTCGCCTGCCAGCACCGCTATCTTTTGCTCGCCGCTCGTGTTAAGAACGAGTAAAGGCTTGGTCGTATTCAGCGTCCCCACTTTCTGGTACAAAATCGTCTCTGTTCCGGATGAAAGGTTGTATTCGCCGAATGGAACCGATAATGGAGGAAGTCGTTCCAACAGTTTCAAACTCTCAGCATCAAAGTTCAGCTGCTGAAATGAAGAGTTAAAGCGGGCAGTTACCTTGTCTGTCTGATTATTAGCGGCCGCATTGATAAACAGCGATTTGTTCAGCGAACTTGCCAGCGGCACCGCCGACTGATTTCCCAGAATAAAGAATAGCGGAAGCTTTGCCTCGATCAATTTCCTGACCTGCGCATTGCCCAAACCCAGCACATTAGGCACCTGGTGCAAAATAACCAAATCATAAGGCTTGGTTGAGACGGGCGGTGTGTTATTGATCGACAGGATATTGATGTCGAGTTCATAGTTGTCGTTGGCCTCGATCATACTCCGGATACTCTTGATGTCCGGATGTGGCGCCAGGGCCATCAGTAATATCTTTTGCCGGCCGTCGATGATGTCGATATACACATCCTTACGATTATTTCTTCCCGAAGTTTCCCCGGAAATCGCACCCAGCTCGATGGTGTAATGCTGCACTCCTTTCTGCGCGGACGATGTTTTGAAATCAAAAGCCTTGAAAAAATCAGGGCGGTCGATCACCACCTGCTGACTTTGTATCACACGTCCGTTCTGTTTCAGGCTTACGGTAGTGGTCTTTCCGGCAAGTCCGTTGGCGACGATTTCTGCTCTGACCGGAAATTCATTCCCCAGGTAGGCAATGCGGTTATTGACCACATCTTTGACGCGGATATCGAGATCGGGAACCGAATCGCCGACTGCAAGTGTGTTTACTTTGTAAGGATATCGATTATAGGCCGGCGAAATGCCCTGATTGACGATCCCGTCGGATAACAGGATAACGTCGGTGAGGTTGCGTCCCTCGTAGTTGCTGCTCACGTTTTGAAGCATTCCGCTAAGATCGGTTTTATTCCCGTCAAAACGGATAGAGTCCGGATTGACGCTTTTGGCATCCCCCAAAGTCTCAATGCTCACTTCAAAACCCGATGCGGTGAGGTCTGCAACCGCCGTTTTAACCGAGCCCATTAAACCCTGCCCGTATTTACCCACCGATTCCGAATTATCGATCGCAAAAACGACCTTGGCCTTATCGACCGACGTTTCGGTCCTGCGCACTAGCGGGTTGAGCAGCAAAAAGCAAATAACGGCAACGGTTATTCCGCGGATAGCGGCCAGCAGATAATTCAGTTTCTTTCCCCAGGGTGCCTCGGGCCGGTAAAGCAAAAAGGCGTATGCAGTCCCTGCGAGCAGGCAGAAAATAATGAACCAGGAAGGGGTTTGGAATATAAGCTCGGACCGCATGTGTTGGGATTCAATAGCTGGCGACGTTACAATATACAACGAAACCGCCAGCTATTTACTAACGAAGAAAGACTCTATGTTAACATACCACCGTCCACCTGGATCACCTGGCCGGTAATGTAACGCGACATATCCGAGGCAAGGAACACGCAGGCGTCGGCAACTTCCTCAGGCTGTCCGCCCCGTTTCATCGGTATGGATTGCTTCCAGTCGTCCACCGCTTTGGCATCCACAGCGTCGGTCATTTCTGTTTCTATAAAACCGGGAGCAACTGCATTCGAACGGATGTTTCTGGAACCCAATTCCAATGCGATCGACTTGGTGAAACCGATGATACCGGCCTTTGAAGCAGCGTAATTGGATTGGCCCGCATTACCACGGATTCCTACTACCGAAGTAATGTTGATGATAGACCCGCTTTTTGCCCGGATCATCGATTTGGTAGCGGCTTTGGTCAGGTTGAAAACCGATTTCAGGTTAATATTGATCACCGTGTCCCATTGCTCCTCACTCATGCGCATCAGCAGGCCGTCGCGCGTTACACCGGCATTATTGATGAGGATATCCAGTTTTCCGAAGTCAGCCACGACATCGGTAACGAGTTGGTCCGCAGCCTCAAAATTGGATGCGTCGGAGCGGTACCCCTTCGCTTTCACTCCAAAGGCTTCCAGCTCTCTGGCCAATGCTTCTCCTTTTTCGACACTGGACAAATATGTAAATGCGACATCAGCACCTTCCTGGGCCAGACGCAACGCGATCGAACGTCCGATACCCCGTGAGGCCCCTGTTACCAATGCAACTTTATTTGCTACTAACTTCATAAATAGGATTAGAATCTGTCAAAATGTATACCGCCGGCAAAAATAGGATATTGGGCAGAGACCGGCAAATAAACAAAGTATGGTACTTTATCGCAAAATGATGTAATATTCAGGCAAAAACCTTCTCCACCATTAAACCAACACTAAGCATGAACACTATGAATACTCAGAAAACGTCAGGAGCCTTCATTGCAGCCTCCTGGATCGCGCTAGGCACCGGTATGGCCGGGTTTATCATCGGTCTGTGGAGGTCCGAGATGTTGTTGAGTGAAAAAGGATATTATTTTACGGTTCTCATGTACGGCCTCTTCGCTGCGGTCTCGGTCCAGAAGAGTGTCCGCGACCGGCTTGAAGGCATTCCCGTTACGGCCATTTACTATGGGATCAGCTGGTTTTCGACGATCCTGGCTATCGTTCTTTTGGTAGTAGGCTTATGGAATGCAACGCTCCTCCCGAGCGAAAAAGGCTTTTACGCATTCGCTTACCTTCTGGGCATTTTCGGTGCCATCGCCGTTCAGAAAAATACCAGGGATATGCAGATTTTAGATTCAGGAACCAATTTTTCCAAACCTTCTGACCTGTGACGCTGTTAACCCTGAAATGTATTTTTTGTACTAAAAACATCAGGTAATGGCAGAAACAGTTAGAACAGCACTGATTACGGGAGGTTCCAAAGGGATCGGATACGGCGTCGCTGAGTCGCTCATCAAAGATGGAATCCGCGTCGCAATCACCAGTCGCTCGCAAAAAAATGCCGACGAGACGGCCACCGCATTAAATAGCATCCGCGAAGGCTACGCACTGGGCATCGCATCCGACGTCAGAAACCTGGCCTCGCAGGAAAAAGCGGTAGAGACCGTGCTCGCACAATGGGGGCGTCTGGACTATCTCATAGCGAACGCAGGTGTGGGTCATTTCGCGCCCATTCAGGAGTTGAGCGCCGAGCTGTGGCAGGAAACCATTGACATTAATCTTACCGGTGTGTTCTTCAGCGCCAAAGCCTCACTGGCAGCGCTGACAGCTTCCAAAGGATATTTCATCACGATTTCCAGTCTCGCCGGAACCAACTTTTTCCCTGCCGGAACGGCCTACAATGCAAGCAAATTTGGATTGGTAGGATTCAGTCAGGCCATGATGATGGACGTTCGAAATGCGGGCATCAAAGTCACCACCATTATGCCGGGATCCGTGGCTACGGAATTCAACAACCACGCACCGTCGGAAAAAGATGCCTGGAAAATCCAACCCGAGGATATCGGCCAGATCGTTTCCGACCTCATCAGGATGCCGGCAAGAACATTACCCAGCAAGGTAGAGGTCCGGCCATCGATGCCACCCAAATAGGCACCCGTCCGGGATCCGGAGCTGGTAGCACCTGCCTCAGATCCCGGACCATTTCGGATGCACGTACAGGGAAATCAGAAGAATGCACCCTGCGATGAGAAACAGGGGAATTTTGTAAAGAATCAATAAGGTGAGCCCTACAAAGCCGAAGAGCAGCGTCTGGACCGCATTCTCCGGCAATCCTCCCCTTTTATAAAAATACAAATGCGAAATGGTCAGGGCTGCCAATCCCAGGAGATAGAGCTGCATGACTTCGCCAAAACTCAAAGCGCCGTTTCGGACCGCAACGAGAGTTTCCGGCAAAATCAGGATGGCATGTATAGCCAATATCCTGCCCCAACGTGAGAGAACGGGTATGGGCAGCGTTCTTCCCCAAAGCCAGACAGCGGATTCCCAGTAAAACAGTTCATATGACAATCCCAGGTTCAGTAGATAAGCCAGAGAGAGGCCCACTGCCGGCATCCGGATATCGTACTCCCCCGTTCCATAGTAAAGGATGGTCCCGGCTGCAATCAGCATCGCTCCCAGCTTACCGGCGATCAACGTGACGCCCCGCTCCCGGAACAACCATTCCAACGACCAGAACAGCCATGAAACCGGACGTGCAAATGGCCATTGAAGGAATTGCCGCCCTTTGACAGGCACATAAAGCACAGGTTTTTTGATCCGCCATTCCGCAGCCGCAGCCAGCAAAAGCGCCAGCGACACATAAAAAGGAATGATGGCCCATATGCGCTGGGTAAGGTTGTCCTGAACCGCGATGATCAGCAGGTATAATCCGTAATACAACACAGGCTGCAGAAAGGCCAAACCTTGCAAAATAAACCGCTTCCAACGCGTTGCAGTAGGCCATACCCTCGCATGAAATACAAAGGTGTACTCCGGCAGCTTCCAGGTATGGATCAGAAACTGGCAGCATAGCAGCGAGTAACCCAGCCATATTGCAAAAAGGTAGGCCATCCCATACTTTCCGGTAAGAAAAAAAACGGCGAATGCATGGTGCTCGACGGCGCTCAGAAAACCAAACAGGATACCCATCAAAACAAAGAACATCCCTGCTCGCTGTCTGAAAAATGCCGATACCGTCGAAAGCAGGAGCATTTTCATGGCAGGCCGGCGTCAACAAGCGTTTTGTCTTTGAGGCGGAAGCTTTGCGTGACATGCAGACCTTCTTGCTCAAAAAGCTGGTGAGACGAAAGCAGAAATGTGGCCCCTTTTTGGTGGTAGTCCCGGATCAGGCTGAACAGCACATCCCGTGCTTCCTGGTCAATGGTGATCAGCGGCTCATCCAGAATAATCAGCGACGGCTCGCCGAGGAATGCAAGCAGGAGCGATACTTTTTTAACCATCCCGCTGGAACAGCTGCCAAAAGGGTTCTGTAGATAATTGATTCCGAATGCCTCCGTCAAAGCATCGCATTGCGCTTTCGATGCGCGCTGTGCTTCGGCCACGAATGCGATCAGATCGGCGGGGGTGAGAAATGAGGGGTAGAGTGGCTCGGCTTCCCCGAGGTTCAGTCTTAGCCGGTAATCGACGGGATTTTTCTTCAGATCGTACCTTCCGTCAAGCCTAACCGTTCCTTTAAAAGGCAGCATGCCTGCCATAGTCCGGAAAAACGTCGACTTACCGGCACCATTCTCGCCCTGGATCCAGTAAATACCCCGATCGATCCGGAAAGAGGGGATCGATAGGATTTCCCTGTTCCCGTAATGCTGACTAAGATGTTCGATTTCCAATACCATGCCGCCGGTACCTGCTTCAGGGGTGAAGATCAAATTCGTCTTTCAGGCATTGCAATGCTACGGATTCTTCGTATTGATAAAGGTCCTTGTCGAACATCGCGTTATGTCCCGCATTCTGAAGGCTGATCCAGCTGTGGGTAGCAAATGGATCGTAATCGAAATGCTTGAAACTATGACCGGCATTGTTCATGTCGGCAAACCATTTTACACCCACATCCAGCCGGTCGTAGGCACCGAATGCGGCTCCATTTCCCTCTGGGCTGGTGTCTTTCCGCGTCTTTTCCAGATCGATCATCGCCACATATTCATTCAGCCTGCATTCGGGCAACGGCCACGGTGCAGCCTGGTCCACCACGCGCCCATACTCGGCGGTGCGTGCCTGCGGGTAGGCGGCCGCCAGTTTCATCAACTCCTCGTAGCCCGGCTTGTACTCGGTATATTTTTCCGGACCGCATAATCCCGCTTCCATGGCCGGACAAACCCAGCATTGCCCGATGCGCCCGATCCCCGATGCGGAACCGATCCCCTTCACATATTCGCCCACGAGATCGCCTTTGAAATACACGTCGTTATGAATGACCAGCAGGTATTTCTGATTCGATTTCTCCCAGGCATATTGATAGCGGACCGCATGACGATACCGCCTGAACTTCAAAAGGAAATTGAATTTTACGTTATTGGTCCAAAGCCACACATTGGGCTTGTAGTAGACGATTTTGTCGCCAAAATGGTCAAATATGAATTTAAAATTAGGAGGCTCAGGCTGTTTGGCTTCTTCAACAAAATAAATTTTATTGATCCATTGCTGCGAATGCTTCATCAGCGTCAACAATGTGATGGCCGTTTGGTAAGGCTTGCCATAGGCGTTGATAGCCACATCCACACATGCCTTTGGAGAGTTACTCATTGTGTATGTTGTTCGTTCATGCAATAACAGTAGCCAAAGTTGGCCATTTAATCAGAATTCCCGGTTGTCGGCCCGAAAAAATTAGCGAGCGTGAATTGCCGTAAGCCACCCGTGCCTTTTCGAAACGGGAATACAATTGTTTCAAAATAAGGCGTTTCTGACAACCGGCATGATGAAATTTCATATTTTCATTGATCACAAATTCCGGGAGATGTATATTTGAAAAAATTTTAAATAACTCTCCTGAGTATTTTCAAAATTTTACAAAACCCTTATTTCCTTCCAGCCACATAACAAACATGCCGAGACACCTATGAACACCAATCGCCGATCCTTCCTCCGCCTCTCAGCGTTCGCTTTGCCCTTCACACGGGTGAACCAGTTGTTCGCCAAGGCGCCCGTTGCCAGCAAGCCCGTTGTGATTTCTACCTGGGACAGCGGCCAGATCTCCAACGCTGCCGCCTGGCCTGTGCTGGAAAAAGGCGGAAAGGCGATCGATGCGGTGGAGCAAGCAGCCATAGCCATTGAAAACGACATTAATTGCTGCGTCGGACTGGGCGGAAACCCCGATCGCGACGGACACGTGACGCTCGACGCATGCATTATGGACGAGCGTTCCAACTGCGGATCCGTGGCGTTTCTGGAACGGATCAAACATCCGATATCCGTAGCGCGGAAGATCATGGAAACCACGCCTCACGTATTTCTGGTGGGGGAAGGCGCACAACAGTTTGCATTGGCCAACGGTTTCAAACTGGAATCCGGAAAACTTTCGCCCGATGCGGCCAAAGAATACAAGAAATGGCTTAAAAAGGCTGAATACAAGCCGGTTATCAATATTGAGCATCAGCAGTCAAAACCGGAGAAAGGCCACGGACCATTTGCTCCGGCACGACTGGACGATGGTTCTTTCAACCACGACACGATGGGTACCCTCGCACTGGATGCCAACGGCGATCTGTCGGGCATGTGTACCACGAGCGGAATGGGCTTCAAAATGCGCGGCCGCGTGGGTGACTCCCCTATCATTGGCGGGGGATTATTTGTGGACAACGAGATTGGCGCGGCTACCTCTTCCGGTCAGGGAGAGGAAGTGATCCGCGTATGCGGGACGCACCTGGTGGTGGAATTCATGCGCGGGGGTTCATCTCCTGAAGAGGCGTGCAAAAAAGCGATTGAACGTATCGTAAAACGTGATCCTGAACGTGCCAAAACCTTTCAGGTAGGTTTTCTGGCGGTCAATAAGCAAGGGGAAGTAGGTGCTTATGCCGTACAACCCGGTTTTGCTTACACCATTACAACAGGCGACGGTAAAGGCAGGGTGATTCCCTCCAAAAGCCATTTCGCCTGAGCCAATGCAATAAGGAAATACTAATTTATAATTATCTCTTAACCAACATGAATTTGAAATCGACAGCTCTGCTGCTGACCGGGCTTCTTTTTGCCTCCGGTTCGTATGCACAGCAGCATTCGGAGCAAAACCACTCCAAATATGTAGCGCCCACAGATCCGCTCGTGCAACAGAAATTAAGCAAATGGCAGGATGTCAAATTCGGGTTGCTCATGCATTGGGGTACGTATAGCCAATGGGGCATCGTGGAATCCTGGTCGCTCTGCCCCGAAGACGAAGGTTGGTGTGAACGCCGCGGGCCTCACTCGCACGACTGGTATGAGTACAAAAAAGCTTATGAGGACATTTCCAAAACATTCAACCCGGTCAGATTCAACCCGGAACGCTGGGCAGCTGCGGCCAAGAATGCGGGAATGAAATATGTGGTTTTTACAACAAAACACCACGACGGGTTTTCCATGTTCGACTCCAAGTATACCGATTATAAAATTACCAACACACCGTTCAAGAGCAACCCAAAGGCCAATGTGACCAAGGAAGTACTGGCCGCATTCCGCAACCGGGGCTTTATGACGGGTACCTATTTCTCCAAGCCCGACTGGCATACCGATTCCTACTGGTGGCCATACTTCCCGCCGAAGGACCGGAACGTCTCCTATGATCCCAAAAAGCGCCCGGAGCTTTGGAATAAATTTAAAGACTTCACTTACAACCAGATCGAAGAACTGATGTCGGACTACGGCTCCGTGGACATTCTCTGGCTTGATGGCGGCTGGGTAAGGCCGTTCAGCTCGATCGACACGACGATCAGCTGGCAAAAGACGATTCCGTACGACCAGGATATCGATATGGCCCGCATTGCTAAAATGGCGCGTTCGCATCAGCCCGGCCTACTGGTCGTGGACCGTACCGTGACCGGCGAGTTTGAAAACTATGTCACACCGGAACAATCGATCCCCGACCATTATATGTCCATTCCCTGGGAATCCTGCATGACAATGGGGGACTCGTGGTCGTACATCCCGAAAGAGAATTTCAAATCGACGCAAAAGCTCGTGCATACCCTCGTCGACATCGTGGCCAAAGGCGGCAATTTGCTCCTCAACGTGGCACCCGGCCCCGACGGCGAATGGCATGAGGAAGCTTACCAGCGACTCGAAGAAATGGGCAAATGGATGAATGTGAACGGGGTAGGTATTTATGAAACAAAGCCGTTGGCGCCTTATCGGCAGGGTAAATGGGCTTATACCAAAAAGGGAAATACCACCTATGCGTTTTACCTGGCCGAAGCAGGCGAAAAGTTGCCTGTAAGCCTGAAACCGGAAGGTTTTGAGATTCCTGCCAAAGCGAAAATTACCTTGGCCGGCAGCAAGAAAGTTCTGAAAGTGAAAAACGGAGCCTTTGAATTGCCTGCGAAGCTCGTCGCGGAAATTGGGTCTCAACCGGCTTATTTGTTTGTGATTAATTAAACCAGCCTGTTGCTCATTTCATGACCAACGTATGCGTATAGTGTCATATTTTGTAGAAAATAAACGCTATACGCATGTTGGATATCGAAATCGACAAACTAACCAACTCCATTGAGCATGCGCTCACCGGAAGAATATTTGAAACCGAAGTGGTTCTTGTTGAAAAGATCTCTCGCCGCCCATTCACAAAAACCGACTGGCTCTTTGACTGGCATGGTGAGGTGTCTCACGTCGGCAAGTGCGTCTACAAGCTGGTTATCAGAGGAGATCCGAAGAGGATACACGGTTTGATCAGCGTCAGTTTTAACGAAGACCATGTGTTCATGCATTTGATTGAAAATGCGAAATTTAACAAAGGCAGAACGAAGGAGTATCTCGGGGTGGCCGGAAATCTGATCGCTTATGCATGTAGGCTCGCTTTTGAAAAAGGATTTGACGGAATAGTTGTTTTTGAATCAAAAACGAGCTTAATTACATATTACCAGAAAGCGATAGGAGCGAAAATTCTAGGCGGGCGCAGAATGTTTATTGATAGTAAAGAGTCCTTTTCACTGTTTAAGCAATACTTCAAATGAAAACTGACATTAGATTACTGGACAAACAGGATGCGGCATTCGTAAACACTACCATTAGCGGTTCGATGCTAACTGAAATCAGTACACTTCTAAAAGCCAAACGTGCTCAAAAGCCTTCAACAAAGCTCGCGGGCAAAATAACATTACCTACAAACTGCAATACTTAAACTGATGCATTTGCATTAGTTCAGAAACCCCTTTTTCCAATGATCAAACAATTATCTGGTCTCCTCTGCCTGACGGCATCGATCGCTTTTGCCCAAACACCACCCAAACCCTACGGTGCTTTGCCTGCACCACGGCAGATCGCCTGGCACGAAACAGAGGTCTACGGCATCATGCATTTCACCCCAACTACTTTCGAAAACAAGGAGTGGGGCTACGGAGACGCTGATCCAAAGACATTCAACCCCACGGATTTCAATGCGGATCAGATTGTACAGGCAGCCAAAGCAGGTGGATTGCGCGGGATCGTACTCGTCGCCAAACACCATGACGGGTTCTGCCTCTGGCCTACCAAAACCACTGACTACAACATTACCAAAAGCCCCTTCCGCGAAGGGAAAGGCGACCTGGTTAAGGAAGTCGCAGATGCCGCCCGCAAACACGGGCTGAAATTCGGCGTTTACTGCTCTCCCTGGGACCGTAACAATGCCAAATATGGCACACCGGAATACATTAAGATTTACCGCGAGCAGTTGCGGGAGCTTTACTCCAACTATGGCGACCTGTTCATGTCGTGGCACGATGGCGCCAATGGTGGCGACGGCTACTACGGCGGTGCCCGCGAGAAGCGCTCCATCGATAACACAACGTATTATCAATGGGATTCGACCTGGACCAACTACACCCGCAAACTGCAACCCAATGCCAATATTTTCAGCGATATTGGCTGGGATGTCCGCTGGGCTGGTAACGAGGATGGTAGCGTAAACCCTACTTCATGGGCCACCCTGACGCCAAAACCTTCCGAAGGACAAAATGTAGCCGTGCCGGGCCAGGCTAATGCAACGGAAAATCCGGGCGGTACCCGTGGCGGAAAATTCTGGATCCCTGCCGAATGTGACGTTCCCCTTCGCAAAGGCTGGTTCTACCATGCAACAGAAAAGCCCAAAACGCCCGAAAAACTTTTCGACCTGTACCTGAAAAGCGTGGGGCGCGGTGCAGCGCTTGACCTTGGCCTTGCACCCGATACACGCGGGCAATTGCATAACGACGACGTTGCGGCGCTCAAATCGTTCGGCGATCATGTGAAAAATACATTTTCGAATAATCTTGTTTCGCGGGCATCTTCCCGAGCCGTCAATGTTCGCGGATATAATTCCGTTTACAGCGCCAAAAACCTGCTGGACGGTAAGGCAGACACTTACTGGGCTACTGACGATGATTTCAAAACACCGGAGGTAACCATCGAGACGACCCAACCGCTGGTGTTCGACATCATCAGTCTTCAGGAATACATTAAGCTTGGTCAGCGTATCGAAGAGTTTGCAGTTGACGCCTGGATCGGGAATGACTGGAAAGAAGTATATAAAGGAACAAGCGTCGGAGCCAAGAAGCTAGCCAAGCTCGACGTGCCGGTAACAACCCAGAAAGTTCGCCTCAGGATCACTAAATCACCTGTGAGCATCGCCATCAGCGAATTCGGGCTGTACAAGGATTCAGAATAAACTCGAAGTATGATGTAAAAGGCGCTGTCGGTTGAACCTGGCAGCGCCTTTTTCGTTTTGTTACTGTTTCGTCAGCCTTTCCAACCTCGCATACATTTCCAGCATTGCGCCCTGGTCGATAAGCGTTTTGACCGGCTTCCTGCCCAGCAGGCCTTTGGTGTCCCGCTCGTCTTTCCAGATACGCTCCGCATCGGCGACGAAGATCTGGAAATCTCCAGCCTTCGGATCAATTTTATAAAGTTCTTCGAAGCCACGTAACAGCACTACGTTGAACCAGTAATTGTCCGGTAGTTTATTATTACGGTAAAAATGCCTTTTGGAAGCTTCGGCCAGCGTTTTAGCTTCATCCAGATATTCCTGCTTGCCCGTCATTTCATACAACAACACAGCCGACTGCAGCATAGTACCCGTATTGTAGCTATACTTCGCCGAGTCGATTTGAAGGGATGGTATCTTGATCGCATCGTAATAAACACCATCCGGCGACCGCAGTTGCTTTCTCGTCCAGTCGTAGAGCCGCACAGCGGTATTGAGGTACTCCTGGTCCTTTTTGACCTTATAAAGCTGCAATGCTACGAGTATTCCAGGGCCATTTGAACAGGTGTTTTTGGTATTCTTTTCGTCCTCCTTCCAGTAAAGTCCACCGCCTGCCTGGGTGTCATAGCCCGTCATCATAAACTTATAGATCTCTTCGGCGACCGTGAGATAATCCTTTTCCCCGGTGCGGTTATACGCATCCAGGCAAGCGATCGCAATCCATTGGTTGTCATCGTAAAACCTCGAATCCTTTTGCTCGCTGGTCACATATGCCTGGTAACCCGGCGCAGGTGCCTCCGTATTGTAGTACTGCCGGATCGCCCCGAGCACCGGCTTCATATATTGTTTCCCCGGACTTACCGATTCAGCTTCCGTAGCCGCCTGAAGCAATGCACAAAGCGGCCAGAGATAGGAATGCGGCTTTTCATTTTTCCCATTGGTTTCCAGGAAAAGCCCGGTGGACGATTCATAGAAAATACCTTCGATGTTATACATAATCTGGCCCCGCCGCGCCTTGTAGTCGGGAGACTCCTGGGCGGAAACGGCATTCCAGTTGTTCAATCCCAGCAATGTCAGGACCGTCAGTTTGATGAATTTCATAAAGTAGTTTCGTTTTAATTTTTGACTAGAAGCACGCCGCGCAAGGTTCTCTACTTGGCAGGGCTCCCGGATTCGTACTGGTCCCGGCCGCTCGTACATTGCCGTTTGGCACAATTAAGTAGTAAGTTGCTACATCCGCATTGTCGAAGTGGCGGGTATAGAAATGGCCAAGCGCATTGAAATGTAAGCGAGACCGACAGTCCGGCAAGCAATGCGGCACCAGGAAAAAGAGCGTATATCCTGTCTATTAGGTAGAAATTGATACTACAAGTGCTAGCGTTTTCAAACAAAATCCTTAAAATTGTCAAAATAATAATCCAATTATCCTAAAACAGATGATGGAGTACAACGATCAGGACAAGGCGTCGCGCCGGGATTGGCTTAAAACCATTGCACTTGGCGGTGCAGCTGCCATGACGGGCCACGTAGCACAGGCTAAAACCCCCGATTCGGCACCCATGGCCCGCCGGATACCACTGGCGGTTTCAACCTACTCCTACTGGCATTTCCAGGAACAAAAGTACCCGGTGGACAAAGTGATCGAGGATGCGGCCAGGCTCGGTTTTGACGGCGTGGAAATCCTGCACCGCCAGATGGAGAATGAGACGGTGCCTTATATGAACAAACTGAAAAGGCTCGCATTCGACAATGGATTGTCCCTGCCGTTACTTTCTATCCATCAGAGCTTTGTACAGCCGAAACCGGAAGATCGTAAAAAGGACGTTGAACATACCATAAAATGTATTAACCTTGCGACCCAAATGGGGATCCCGGCCATCAGAATGAATACCGGCAGCTGGCGCACAGTTAAACGCGACGCCAACTACTATAAGGATGGTAAAGAGCCGCCTGTACAGGGTTACACCGATCAGGATGCAATTAAGTGGTGCATTGACTCCATGGGAGAATGCCTGGTGGCAGCCGAAAAAGCGGGTGTCGTGCTGGCGATCGAAAATCACTGGGGGCTATCGTCGAACATCGACTATCTGCTGGAAATTTATAAGCCGCTGGCTTCTTCTCCGGCAATGGGCATGAACGTGGACACGGGCAATTTCGTAGGAGATCCCTACCCGCAGTTCGAACGTCTGGCACCCTACGCAACGATCGTACAAGCCAAAACTTACTACGGCGGCGGGCATTATTATGATCTCGATCTGGATTACCGGCGGATCGCGGCTATCTTAAGAAAAGCTAATTTCAAAGGCTATATATCACTGGAAATGGAAGGAAAGGAAGATCCCAGCATTGCTGTGCCAAAAAGCCTCAAATTATTCAGGGAAGTGTTTAGCTAAACGCTCCCGCAAAGGCAATCATAATTATATTCTGTAGTTAATAAAGTGCGTCTTCTCTGGGGCCGCACTTTTTGTTTTTAAGTACTTATCCAAAAGCTAGCGGCTGCATCGCGTCGACGAACCCCTTACAATCAATTCCGTGTTCAAAACCCGCTTCTCGTTCACAATAACCTCGTCGGCGTCCACGAGTTGCAGGACCCATTCAGCTGTCGTACGGCCGATCTGCAAGGTGGGCTGACGGACGGTCGTGAGCCCGGGACCGATGTAAGCCGATTCCGCATTATCGCTGAACCCCACGACGCCGAGCTCGTCGGGGATCGAGATTCCTTTTTCCCTGGCCATAAGCATGATCTCGATCGCCGAAGAATCGTTTACCGCGAAGATCGCGTCGGGGCGGTCGGTGAGGTCGAGCAGGTATTGACCGTAAATATGGGCCTTCTGCTGCGTAAGCATGCCCTGAATGATCATGTGGCTCTCCACCGGTTTGCCGTACTTCTCCAACGCCGCAAGGTATCCTCGTAAACGCTCCTGGCTAACCTGCAAAGTCAGCGGCCCGCCCAAATGCGCAATCCGCTCGTATCCATTGAGAATCAGGTGCTCAACCGCCTGAAAGGATGCCTCGAAGTCGTTCACGACCACCTTAGGCACATCGATCTGGTCGCACACCCGGTTGAACTGGATCAGCGGAATGCCCCGCTTGGCGAAAAGGCTGAGGTGATCGAAGTTATTAGTCTCCTGGGTAAGGGAGATCAGCAGGCCATCGATCCGGTTAGCAAGCATGGCACGCGCATTGGAAATCTCCACCTGGTACGATTCATTGCTCTGCATGATCGTCAGGTTGTAACCCGCCTCGGTCAGCACCTCATGCGCTCCGATGATCACATTGGGAAAGAATGGATTATGAAACTCCGGGACGATCATACCAATGGTATTCGTCCTGCTTTTAACCAGGTTGTAGGCCAGTTGGTTGGGTTGGTAATCAAGTTGTGCCGCTTTATCGAGTACCGCCTGGCGCGTCTCCGGGCTAATGTCCGCATGCCCGTGCAGGGCTCTCGAAACCGTCGAATTCGACACGCCCAGCGATTTGGCGATGTCGATAATGGTGGTCTGGTGCCTCCTCCGCTTCACCAGCGACTCCACCGAATCATCTTTTTCCGTATGCGTAAAGTAATAGTTACACCACTTGCACAGATAGCGTTGCTTGCCGCGGACATACCCGGCTTTCATGATGCCATCCACCTGTGCACACTTCACGCATTGAATCATAATGATTGTATTATTTAAATAAATAGGTCTCTTAGCACCAATCCTGCGACAGCTGACTCGTTGCTTTACAAAAATATAGAATTTTCCAATAAAACATCTTTAAAACCATATATCGGCAACGTCTCCGCAAACGTTACCGATACTTTTTGTTTAAATCCGGGATTTTTCAGGCTTAAAACCGCATGGTTCTGGTCTCCACATGCAGCTATATTTAGGTAGAAACTCCATTTCAGCGTGCAAATCGGGGGTACCGGATAAGCAAGGCTAGCAGCTGAAAAGTCAAAACAAATTGTACTATTTCAATTTCACCCTTTTGATCAAACCCTAATTTTTACCTACATGAAGAAAAAAATACGTGACTTGTTCCTGCTCAGTTTGCTCTGCCTGGGCATTACACAGTCGTTACTTGCTCAAAATGCTACTGTAAAAGGCAAAGTAACCGACGAAAAAGGCGAAATGATCCCGGGGGTGAGCGTAACGGTACAGGGCACACAGCAGGGAACACTTACCGATGCCGAAGGCGCATATGTCATTCAGGTGTCGGGCAATGCAACGCTCGTGTTCTCATTTCTCGGATACCTGAAAGAGGAAGTGGCTGTCGCTAACCGCTCTACGGTAGATGTTTCATTGAAAACAGACACCAAAGCGCTTGAAGAAGTGGTAGTAGTGGGATATGGAACACAACGAAAAGTTGAAACAACAGGCTCCATCGCCTCCGTCAAAGCGGCCGATCTGGTGCAAACTCCCGTGGCGAACATCGCTCAGGGCCTTCAGGCACGTGTTGCGGGGGTGCAGATCAACCAGAACTCCGGGTCTCCGGGTGGTAACATCAGTGTCAGGATCAGGGGAACCAACTCCATTAACGGATCGTCCGAACCGCTGTATGTAATCGATGGGATCCAGGTTTCCAACGGGGGCGGCATTACGGATGTAAGCCCGCTTTCGACCATCAATCCAAACGACATCGAATCGGTTGAAGTGTTAAAAGACGCCTCGGCATCAGCCATTTACGGTGCCCGCGCCGCCAATGGTGTCATTCTGATCACGACCAAAAGAGGTAAAAACGGCTCTACACGTGTCACGTACGACGGCTATTATGGCACCCAGAAAGTAAACAAGTTGCTGGATGTACTGAATGCATCCGAATTCGCTCAGGTTGAAAATGAAGTATTTAAAAACAACTACTACCCCGATCCCGCATCCCTCGGCGAGGGCGTCAACTGGCAAAAACTGATCTTCCGCAAAGCACCGATCCAGAATCACCAGCTTTCGATCAATGGAGGCAATGAAAAAACACAGGTGGCGATGTCGCTTAACTATTTCGATCAGGACGGCACCCTGATCGGTTCTCAGTTTCAGCGTTATTCCTACCGCCTTAACCTCGACCATCGCATCAGCAAAAATGTGAAGGTCGGTACCAGCATTCTCGGCAGTTATTCCATTGCGAACGGCATCCAGACGGGCGGTACCAATATCGGCGACGGCGGTGCGGTACTTTCATCTGTACTAGGGGCGGCTATTGGCGCACCTCCCACCTTGCAGCCCTATCGTGCCGACGGCAGTATTTTCCCGTTCGGTGAGCAGGCGGGCGGACAGTACCGTGAGGTAGTGAACCCGCTGAACTTCTCGGCTGTGCTAAACAAACGCGCCATCAAACGCACCCTGGCTAACTTGTACGGAGAGTTCAATCTTTTCAAAGGCCTCACCTACCGTGCCTCATTTAACCTTGATCAGAAAGGAGAACTGTTTGACGGCTATTCACCCCGCTCGATCGTCAACAAAAGTGACCTGAACGATAACTCCGGCTCAGGTACCAAAGCCAATTCCAACTATCTGGCATTGCTGCACGAAAGCATCCTGACTTACAGCACCTCATTCGCCAAAATCCATTCGTTCAAAGCCACTGCCGTATTTGGTACCCAGCTTGAACAAGGCAATAGCAACACCATGAGCGCCTCCGGTTTCCCCAACGACGCTACCAGAAACGAGGCGATGCAACTTGCATTGACCCGCACGATTAGCAGCGGCCGGAGCAGCCAGCGCCTCGACTCGTATATGGCACGTGTAAACTACGGGTTCAAAGACAGGTTCTTCATCGACGTAACAGCACGCGTCGACGGTTCGAGCAAGTTCGGCGCGAATCACAAATACGGTCTCTTCCCCGCCGTATCGGCTGCCTATCGCCTGATCGAAGAGCCATTTATGAAAGATATCACGTGGCTGTCCGACTTCAAACTGCGCGGAAGCTATGGAATTACGGGTAATGCAGGGGGAATTGACCCCTATCAGTCGCTGGCGACAGTCGCTTCCGGTAACAGCTACATGATCAACCATAGCTATGTAACGGGCATCGATCCAACCGGCATTGCCAATCCTGACCTGCGCTGGGAGCGGTCTAAGCAAACCAACCTGGGTGTGGATATCAGCCTGCTGAACAACCGGATCAGCATCATTGCGGATGTGTATCAGAAAAAAACCGATGACCTGCTGTATGTAAAGACATTACCGCTCAGTTCAGGCTACGGCAGCATTAATGGGAACTTTGCCGCATTGCAGAACAAGGGCCTCGAACTGGCGGTGAATGCACGCATCCTCGACGGTAAACTGAAATGGGATGTTTCGGCGAATGCGACCATCAACCGCAACAAGGTGCTAGATCTGGACGGCGGCGTCACCAATGAGCGCTTCATGACCACTTACACGATCCTCAAAATCGGACAGCCGCTGGGGGTGTTCAAGAGTTATGTGTTCGACGGTGTAAATCAGACCGGCGAAACCATCCTCCCCGGATATGACGGACGCCTCGGGGGCCATAAGGTGAAAGATGTGACGGGCGACGGACAGATCACCTCCGCCGACCAGATGATCGTCGGTAACCCCAACCCGAAATTCATCTACGGCTTTTCAACTAACCTGTCGTTCAAAGGCTTCGACCTGGGAGCTTTCATTTCCGGTTCACAGGGTAATGACATTTACAATGCCAGCCGTCTTTCTTTCGAAAACCCGCTGGGACAGCGTAACCTCCTCGCGGGAGTGGCAAACCGCTGGTCGCCCATCAACCCGAACAACCAGTATGTGAGCGGATTCCAGGGAGGCCGTCTGCCGATCAGCAACTATGTGGTGGAAGATGGCTCTTACCTGCGCTGCAAAAACCTGACATTGGGATACACTGTACCTCGATTCAAGGGCGTGCAGGGCATCCGGCTGTACGTGAGCGCGAACAATCTGTTTACGATCACAAATTACAGTGGCTATGACCCCGAAGTAAACACTTACGCAGGCTCGAACACGGTCATCGGCGTGGACAACTTCGTCTATCCCCAGTCCAGATCATTCCTGGGAGGCATCCAGGTCACATTCTAATCGCCCTAAATCCTCTTTGCAGACCTTGAGTTCAAACTGATATGAAAAAACTACTGAAGATAACCACATACCTGGGCATGGCCGGAACGGCGCTGATCGCACCATCCTGCCAGCTCGACGAAACAATTTACTCGTCCATCTATACCGAGGCCTTCTATAAAACCGCTGCCGATGCGGAAAAAGGGCTCATCTCGGCATACGGCGCGCTGGGCGGCCTGGGAGGAGGTCCGGCACTGACGTTGATCGCAGATTTCAGTGACGACCAGACTTACCCACGCGGCGTGGTGGGCCGCAACACGCTGACACTCTTTACCTATGACGTCAACTATACGACGCAGAAAAGCAATGCGCGGACGAACGAATCGCCGCAGCAGATCTGGGCTTCGTGTTACAATGGTATTGAAAAAGCCAACTGGGTGATTGCCAAAGTGCCGGATGCCAATATGGACGACGCGCGCAAGAAGCAGATCATCGGAGAGGCCTATTTTCTGCGGGCATTTTATCACTGGTTTTTAAGTAAAAACTTTGGGGACATTCCCATTAAAATCACGCCCAGTTACACGGAAGCAGAGGCATTGACCGCTAAAAGCTCCAAAGCGGACGTGTACAAGCAGATTTACGCCGATCTGGATCAGGCGCTGGCTGCCGGGCTCACTTCCTACCCGACAGTGGACAAAGGCCGTGTTGCCAAAGAAGTGGTGAGTGCATTATATGCCAAAGCTGCGTTGTACAATGAAGACTGGGCCAAAGCATTGGAAAAGGCCAAGGAAGTAATCAACTCGGGCAAATATTCCCTCATGGCCGACGTCCGGGATGTTTACAAATACGACAAGGAGGATGCCGCAAGGGTAGAAAATATGTGGGCATTCGAAGCCGATCCCGTGTCGCCCGGCCTTGGTCACCAGCTGACCGGCCTTTGCGGCCCTCCGGGAAGCGCCGGGCCCGAATTTGCCCGCACCTCTTTCGGCTCGATGTTCGCCTATGAAGCATTTTTCAAATCGTTCGATCCTGCTGACAAACGACGCACGTTGCTGGACACCAACTACGTAAATAAGGCTGGTGCCATCGTGCCGCAGAAAAGCATTACACCCATTACGACCAAGGGTGTCCTCATCAAAAAATACCAGGACCCCGTATCCACCGTCGGCCTGATCCCTAATATCCCCATTTTCCGCCTGCCGGACATGTATCTGATCGCAGCAGAGGCTGAGGCCCGACTGAATGGTGCCACTGCTGCCGCGTATGATTTCATCAACCCGGTCCGGAAACGGGCTGGTTTACCGGACCTCAAAACCGGTCTCGCGAAGGACGCATTCATCGAAGCTGTTTTGCAGGAGCGTGCCTGGGAATTTTTCGCGGAGGGCGACCGCTGGTATGACCTCACCCGCACAGGCAAGTTCCTGACGGTGATTCCGAAGGCCGTCAATGACGTGTACCCGACGCGCAACGTGACCGCGAAAAACAAATATTTCCCGATCCCGCTCGACGAAATCAATGCCAACCCGAAGCTGGAACAGAATCCTGATTGGAAATAGGTTATTGAAATGATGCTGATCGCCCAAGTGCTTTTCTTCCTGGCAATGCTTACATCCGCTCCCTTTCCCGACAGGCAAAAGGAGCGGGTCAGGGAGTTCACGGTTACCGAAAATGACACATTAACCTACACCCTTAAACTCGCGCTCGACGACAAAGGCCAGCCGCAGTACTTTTTCAGGAACATTTTCACACCGGTTTGCTACACCAATGAATGCAAACCGGTGTATATCAATTTCTATTGGGACCTGCTGGGCAACTATGAACGCTATGACCTGCCCGAAGGAAAGGTACTTACCAAGGTCGACCATGACGAGTTCAGGGAGGAGGATTACCAAAAATTACAGGATATTCTTGTCCAAACGAACTCCATTTTCGCGGACCTGAAAATGGAAGATCTGATCTCCAAAGGCACCGATAATCTGACCGATTCTGTCGATGCGAAAGCGGGTGCGACTTTAAAAACCATTAAAAACCAGGTGATCGACGGCGCGGTTTACACCTGTTACACCCTCTGGCACATCGCCTACGGAAAGGCAGTACCCGAAATGCGGAAAGTCATCGAAACTTATTCGAACGACGCATTGCTGCACCGGTTTCTGGAAAGCAAAAATCACCATTACCAGTATTGGGCCATGGCGAAGGTCATGAATGCAAGCGGCGTTGTTAAAAGACCTTTTGAAAAAGATATTGAAGCGATCATCGCCGGAAAGAACGGGTTCATCGCCAAATATGCCTTACAGCATGTGGGAAATGACTTTTTAAAAACAGAGCAACGGCAGAACTGGCTTTGGGAAACGTACCAGAAAACAGGCTATGCCATGCAAATAGCCATTCTAAAAAAACTGAATACCGGCCCCATTCAAATATCAAAATCCCTGGCAGCAAACCTGCAAACCAGCCTGCCCAATGCCAATGAAGAACAAACTCTACTAATTCAAAAAATCCTGCAAAAACAATGAACATCACCCCCAACCCCAACCCCAACCCAAGGCTTAAGCCTTGGGCTACAGACGCCTGGGCTACAGACGCCTGGGCTACAGACGCCTGGGGTACGATCGCCAGGGGCACGATCGCCTGGGCTCCAGACGCCAGATACACGATCGACAGGGACACAGATACCCAGGGCACGATCGCCAGAGGCACGATCCTAAGCGACATAGGCGCCCGGGCCGCGATCGCCAGGGACATAGACGCCTGGCGCACAATAGCCCGAAGCACCATCGCCCGGGGCATAGCCATATGGGCCAGCGCCATCCTGGTCGTGGCACTCCTCACCGTCCCTGCCATGGCTCAGAACCATCTCCTGATCGAAACAGAATCTTTCGAGGACAAGGGCGGATGGGTGATTGATCAGCAGTCTTTTGTGGTCATGAACTCTTCCTATATTATGGCCCACGGAATGGGGCGCCCGGTGAAGGATGCTGCTACTACCGTAAAATTCCCAAAAACCGGTAAGTACCATATGTGGGTACGCACCAAAGACTGGGCTCCGTTCCCGAAAGGGCCGGGCAAGTTTCAGGTGCTGGTGGAGGGGAAATCTGTGGGCCAAACTTTCGGCGAAAGCGGCTCCGATGCCTGGAAATGGTACGACGGCGGTGTGGTCGACATTAAAAATACCGATACAAAACTCGCATTGAAAGACCTTACCGGCTTCAACGGCCGCTGCGATGCATTGCTGTTTACAGACGATTTGAAATTCACGCCACCGAATGAGCTGGAAGCACTGACCGCATTCCGCAGAAAGCAACTGAACCTCACCGATAAGCCACAGGATGCCGGTCGCTACGACCTGGTGGTAGTAGGTGGCGGCATTGCCGGAACCTGCGCGGCCATTTCCGCCGCTCGAATGGGCCTCACCGTAGCATTGATCCAGGACCGCCCCGTGCTTGGCGGCAACAACAGCTCCGAAGTACGTGTACATTTGATGGGTGATGTGGATAAAAACC
>CBFGMV010000056.1:0-52509 GCA_965649915.1 uncultured Dyadobacter sp. | reverse complement strand
CAGCCACGACCGTTTTCATTTCCAGCCCGCTCAGCGGCTTCTTTGTGGAATTGGAAATAACGACACCGGTCCAGAGCGAGTCGTTTTTTAAGCCCGGCACCACGTCCGCGATCGTCAGGTCTTCGGTAAGGATAGAAACCTGCTTTGCCGGAAAGGTCAGATTCGCGGCGATACCACCAAACCGGCCAAACCGCGCCACCCGCGCATAAATTTCATTCTTACCCTTTTTCAATTGAACAGGTAAATGCATCCAGCCATAACGGTACATGTCCCCGCCGCGCGGTACTCCATTCAGGAAAATCATGTCCTGACCGGTAATGGTCAACAGGGCGGTTTGCTCCTTCGCCGAATGATAGGTCAAATAAACGTATCCATTCGAGAATGCATCGCCGCGAAAGCGGTGGGTCGAATCAGCCTTAACCTTCTTCCATTTCACTTCCCCCGCCTTCGGGTCGGTCAGCAGGACACTACCTTCTTGTGGTTTGAGTACACCTTTGTAAAGTTGGTAAGCGAGCTGGTCGGTGTACAAAGCCTCCCGCCCGTATTGATGACAAGGTCCCACCGCAAGCCCCTCCTCAAAATGATACACGGATTGCGCTTCGCTTTGAGAAAAAATAAATAGTAGTGAGAGTGTCGCAAAAATTCTTTTCATTGAAAGTGGTTTAGTGATCAGACAAAAACTAAACTTAATAAAAAATATCATTAAATAGTCGCTCAATATTTAATAATATAAAAATATATGCCGCGCAGAGCCGTAATAAGCGCTAAAATGGGACTTTTAAGGGCTATGGAGCTGAAATTCAAAAAATGAGCCGTAACTTTCGGCACACAATATCCGAATAATGATCTCAGATTTATTACAATCCTCCGTTCGATTTATCGCTCAACGTCAGTGGCTTATATGGCTGTGGAGTTTCCTGATCTTGGTTGCGTGCACTTGGCCGGGGAAAGATCTGCCTGCTGCACCCGTCTTAGGTTTTGATAAAATCGTCCACTCGGGCCTGTTTACGGTATGGGCAATTCTCGCGCTGATCATTTACCCTGAAAAAAGCCGGTTAGTGGTAGGATTAGGGATGGCTTATGGCCTGGGGCTGGAATTTTACCAACAGCTTCTGCCATTCGACCGCACTTTTGACTGGTGGGATGCCGTGGCAGATGCTGTTGGTGTAGTATTGGGATATGCTTTTATTAAACTAGCGCTTAAAAATTATCTCCAGCGCTTGTATTGATTGATTAATCCATTGGTAGAGCTGTCGTGATTAGCCACCGGCCAGTCATTTTGCAACTCGGGATAAATCTTGTTGGCAAGCTGCTTTCCAAGCTCAACACCCCATTGATCGAAGCTGTAAATATTCCAGATGATACCTTGCACGAAAATTTTGTGCTCGTACATGGCGATCAGGCTACCCAGAACTTTGGGTGTTATTTTCTTCACCAGGATCGAGTTGGTAGGACGGTTTCCGGAGAAAACCTTGAAGGGTGCGATCTCCTCGATCTCCGCATCGCTCTTACCCGCTGCTTTTAACTCAGCTCTTACTTCTTCGTCCGTTTTACCGTTCATCAATGCTTCGGTTTGCGCGAAGAAATTGGATAACAGCATTTTGTGGTGATCGCCCAGCGGATTATGACTCACTGCCGGTGCAATGAAGTCGCAGGGGATTAGCTTCGTACCCTGGTGGATGAGTTGGTAAAATGCGTGCTGCCCATTGGTGCCGGGCTCACCCCAGATCACCGGACCAGTCTGATAACCAACCGGCTGTCCGTCACGACCCGTGCTCTTCCCGTTGCTTTCCATATCTCCCTGCTGAAAGTATGCCGCAAAGCGGTGCATGTACTGATCATATGGCAGAATAGCCTGCGTTTGCGCATCAAAGAAATCGTTGTACCAGATTCCGAGCAGCGCCAGAATTACCGGAATGTTGCGTTCCAGCTTGGTCGTCCTGAAATGCTTATCCATATCGTGCGCACCGGCAAGCAGTTGTTCGAAATTCTGGAAACCGATGAAGCAGGCAATCGACAATCCGATCGCTGACCAGAGTGAATAACGGCCTCCTACCCAATCCCAAAACCCAAACATGTTTTCAGGGTCGATCCCGAATTTTTCAACTTCTTTCTGGTTAGTCGAAATCGCTACGAAATGCTTTTTCACAAATTCCTCGTCCGAAGCTTTTTCCAGGAACCAGCTTCTCGCGCTGTGGGCATTAGCCATCGTCTCCTGCGTCGTGAAGGTTTTGGACGCGATCATGAACAGCGTGGTCTCGGGGTTCAGCGATTTCACGGTTTCGGCAATGTGGGTTCCATCCACATTCGACACGAAATGTACATTAAGCCCGGCTTTGCCGTAAGCTTTCAATGCCTCGGTCACCATTACCGGTCCCAGGTCACTCCCACCGATACCGATGTTGACCAGGTCGGTAATTTCTTTTCCGGTATAACCCTTCCATGCGCCGGACCGCACGCGGGTCGAGAAGTCCTTCATTTTGGCAAGGACTTCGTTCACATCGGGCATTACATCCTTGCCGTCCACCAGAACGGGTTCGTTGGAACGATTGCGCAGGGCAGTATGTAAAACAGCGCGGCCTTCCGTCGCATTGATCTTCCCTCCTGTAAACATCTGCTCGATCGCCTCTGCCAGCCCGGCCTCTTCTGCAAGCTGCACGAGGTACGAGCGCGTACGCGAGCTGATCCGGTTTTTGGAGTAGTCCAGTAATATATCCCCAAAGCGGATGGAGAATTTTTTATGACGATCGGCGTCTTCCTCGAATAGGGTCTTTAAGTGCTTTTGTGAAATGGTTTTGTGATGGGTTTTCAGCTTTTTATACGCTGCCAACTTATCAAAGGGGACGTTCGAGAGCATTTCTTTGGGCGTTATGGTAAAAAATCAACCTTGATCCTGCAAAAATATGATTTTACGGCACTTAATACGTTTTTTCCTTATCAACTCGCCTGGCAAACGCCTCGGAAATACCCTACCGACTCGGCTATACCAGCCAGTGGTTCTTTCATATCTTTCTCATATTCAAGGCTGCATGAACCCGGGTACTTCACTTTCCTGAGCATCTTCACAAATGCAGGAATATCAATAATTCCTCTTCCGAGTTCACAGGTTTTCCCCTCTTTGGTCGCTGCCGTCACGTTTTTAAGGTGAATGTCGAAAATCCGCTTCGCATACTTGCCCAGATCTGCGACTGAGTCCTGGTTATCGCGGCGGTTATGGCCCATGTCGAAACAAAGCCCCACGCGCGGATCGAGGTCCTTCACCAGGTTGTACACCGAGGCGGCATTCGGATAGAGTTTGTCTTCCGGCCCGTGATTGTGGATCGCATAACGGATGTTATACTCCTTCACCTTTTGCTCCACATATTTCAGATCGTCGTGGTTCGGTATCCCCACGATCAGATCCACCCCTACCCGTTTGGCATAATCAAATGCATTATCGATCTCCTGGTGGTTTTTGGTGTAAATCGGGCCCACGGCGTAACCCGTAACGCCGGCGTCTTTCAGTTTCTGGTGGAATGCGGTAATCTCCTCGGCAGTACTCTTGTAAGGCAAATGGAAATCCTTGATGCATAGATAATGAACATCTGTTTTCTTCATCATTTCAAGGGCTTCGTCCAGTTTGAAATGCACAAAGCTGTAACCGGCCATGCCAAGTTTGAAAGTATCTTCTTTTTTGGCCTCGGCCTTTCCAGCCTGGCTGTTTTCAGGCAATGCTATCATACTTCCGGCTACCAGACCGGCGATGCCCTTTTTGACGAATGTTCTTCTTGAATTCATTCCTTTACAATTAATGTTGATTCGTTACTTCTATAAAGACGAGGACGCGCGAATTTACCACCTATCCCTAAATCTTAAGTTTTATTCCGACCCGGTTGATCAGTCCCGTCAGCAGAATGACCAGTAAGGAGAAACAGAGCGACTTGATCAGTCCTATCACTCCGGTTCGAAGAAACAAAGGCAGGCTGATGCCGAGCAGCGTGATCACCGCGTACCATATATAAGGAATAAGATAGCAGGTTAAAGTGGCGGTACCGGCGGGCCTCAGCACATTAGCCCAATCCTTTTGCTTTTTCAGATCAACCAGCCAGAAAAAGAATGCGAACGCGATGAAGCTGATGCCCGAACAAATGCCAACCCAGGCCGGTGTAGCCCTGATCTTGGAAATTCCCCAGAATGGCCTTGTACCAAAACCATAAAGTAAACTCACGGCCCCGAGTGCCAGTAACACCCAAAGGAACCTGCTTCCAGCCGCATTCTCCTTGGCATAACTCCTGTAAATCGCCGAACCTGTCACACCGGCCATGACAAATGCGGGCATTGAACCGCTACCTACAATCCAGACATATTTTTGAACAGGTTCCAGAAATGCCAGCATACCGGCAAAATCGGCCAGGTTGAAGAGAGCAAAAAATAACCACCCGGCAATCACCCAGGCCAATCGCTCCCGGGTGAACAGGAACGTAACCGCCCCGAGCAGGTAAGACCAGCCGATCAATCCCAGAATACCGTACCAATGCGTTTCCATCCACGAAGGGTTCTCCGGATCGCCTCCCTTGTACACCCAGGCGAGTACCGCCAGCAGCAGGTAGCCGGCCACTTTCATCGCAGTATACAAGCCGCTCTTTTTTGGATTGGCCGGGTACACATTCCAGATAAGGAAAAATGCGATTACCATCCCGATCTCCCATACATATTTGCTGACCACCATCGCCGAACCAGCAATGTTTTCATAGTTTACGATGAAAATACCCATCAGCAGCAATGCGAATGTCCTTTCGGCAATGTGCCGGAGAATCGTCCCGTCGCTATCTCCCTTCTGCCGCCTGCTGGCGATCGCAAAGGGAATGGACAGCCCGACGATAAACAGGAAGCCCGGAAAAACGACATCCGACAGCCCCATGGCATCCTCAGCCGCCTTACTGTGTTTGAGCCAGTCGGGAACGTCTTCGAGCGACCAGAGGTCGTTCACAAAAATCATGAGGAACATGGTAATAGCCCGGAACACATCGATCGAGTCCAGACGGAGCGAGGGGAATTTAACTTGATTCATCAGTAAAATTAGGTTTAGGAAGACCTAATATAGTGGTTTTTCCTTTTCCGCCCGCTCAGCGGTTACAAAGTGCTCACTGCCGCTTTTGTCGGTTTCACTTCCCGTTTTTTCCGCCTAATACAATCTATCCTCCCCTGGCTTGTTTTCGTGCTTATTTTTAATTGAAATATCCTGCATTACAGGAGCACACCCGCAGGCTTGACGTTATAAAACCTTTTCTTCCAAACCTTCGTCTTGAAACCGGATACTTTTTTGTTTGAAATCGCCTGGGAGGTCTGTAATCAGATCGGCGGGATTTTTACGTACATTAAATCCAAAGTTCCAACGATGGTGGACACCTATGAAGACAATTACATCCTCATAGGGCCTTACAATGCGGACCAGGCCAAACTGGATTTCAAGCCGATCCGCGACTTACCCGAATGCCCCTTTTCACGAACGATCGACTACATACGGAGCCTGGGCCATGAAATTCACTATGGGTTCTGGCTACTCGAAGACGCCCGTCCCAAAGTACTGCTGATCAAACCGGCTTTTTCGGCAGACGAACTGAACGATATCAAAGCAAGAGCGTGGCACCGACATGGTATTTCAACCGTCGCACCCGACGCCCTGACCGACGAGGTGATTGCTTTCGGGGAAGTTACCCGGCTTTTTCTGACGCGGTTTATTGAATCGATCCCGGTGCAACGGGATGTTGTTGCACATTACCACGATTGGATGTCGGCCGCCAGCCTACCGGACCTCGCATTTGAAAAAACCAGGCTCGCGACGCTCTACACCAGCCACGGAACATTGCTCGGCCGGTACCTGGCTCCCAACGAGGCGCGGTACCATCAGCATTTCACCGGCTATCAATGGCAGGAAAAAGCGCGGCAATACGGAATCGAAGGCAGGGTGTCGATTGAACGGGCAGCAGCCCGGCACGCACATGTGCTCGTTACCTGCAGCGACGCAATTGCACGTGAGTGCGAGACCTATTTCAACCGGGCACCGGACAGCATTATACGAAATGGGATCCATCAGAAACCAGGCGTTGGTCATGAGGTGTTTGAACTGCATTTGCAGAACCGGTCGAAGATCGACGCATTTGTAAGGGCATTGTTCTCACCAAGTTACCATTTGAGATCAGACAAGACGCTCTACTTTTTCACTTCCGGCCGGTACGAATACCGTAACAAGGGCTTCGACATCACCCTGGAAGCCATGGCGCGTTTGAACAAGGAGCTGGCGCGGATCAACTCGGATATTACCGTCGTATTATTCATTATTTCCAAACAGCCATTCCATAGTATCAAGCCCGATGTACTCGAAGCGCGCCAGCGTTTTCAAAACCTTCACCAGATCTGCAAAATGATCGGTTCCAGGCTGGGGCCGCGCATGTACTCGCACGTCACCGGGTCGGGCGCTCCCCAGGTGCCGGACCTCAACGGGCTGATCGATGATGAGTTGCAGATTACCTGGCGACAGGCAATAGCACAGTTCAAGCGGGACGGCTTGCCCCCTGTTACGACACACCATTTGCACGAAGCGGACGGCATTACGGAGTTTTGCAGGGAAGCCGGATTAAACAACAGCGAAGACGACCGGGTCAAAGTCATCTACCATCCGGATTTTATCGAACGGGCCACCTCCCTTTTCTCCCTGGATTACCTTGAATTTGTAAGAGGCTGTCATATGGGCATTTTTCCTTCACTCTATGAACCCTGGGGCTATGCGCCGATGGAAACCGTGATGCACGGCACACCGGTCGTAACCAGTGACCTGACAGGTTTCGGGCGCTATATGCAGGAAGTTTCATCAGGCAACGAGCCTCGTGAGCTCAAACTGCTTTCCCGCAGCGAACAAACTGACGAAGAAGCCATTACAGAGCTCACCCAACTCCTCAACGCCTTTGTCCGTACGTTCTCGGAAGAGCATTACATCCCCAGGGCCAGCCTCCCCAAGCTGGTCGTGGATTCGCTATGCTGGGTTGAGCTGGAAAGGCGTTACCGTGAAAATTACCGGCTCGCATTGATGCGCTACCAACCGATCGCCGGTTTGTACTAGCCTCACGGCAGCACCTTCGCGTCGGTTAAACATTTACTTCCGATTTGTAAACCTTAATCCCTATTTTTGACGTTTCCGATCAGACCAATTACCCTTGAATGCAGTACAGCCGGGAACAAATTCTTCAACTCGCACCTGACGATGCTTCGGCGAAAGCGGGCAGGCAACTGGCGAGCCGCTCCAAATGGATTACAACCGGTGCCAGTGCCAAAGCCTTGTGGGGAGATTGCCAGGGCAGCGGTAAAATGCCTTATCAAACGATCATCGACCTGACCAACATTGCATTTAAATGCAGTTGTCCGAGCCGGAAATTTCCTTGCAAGCACGGTTTGGGCCTGTTCCTGCTCTATGCCGAAGATCCTGGATCCTTTGAAACTCCTACGGAACCACCCGCGCATGTTGCCGATTGGCTCGAAAAGCGACAGATCCGTGACGCAGCACGGGAGCCAAAGGAGGAGAAACCCGTTGATGAGGCGGCACGAACGAAACGCGCCGAGTCCCGGGAAAAGAAGGTCAATGGCGGCATTGAGGAACTAAGGGCCTGGCTCAGTGATATCATCCGCACGGGCATCATGCATGTGCCCCAGCAAGCTTATCAGTTTCAAAGCAACATTACAGCCAGGATGGTCGACGCACAGGCAGGCGGACTGGCCAATCAACTCAGGCAGATCAATCAGCTCAATTTCTTCCGTGATGGCTGGCAACAACCATTGCTCAAACGGCTGTCGGGTCTGTATATGATTACAGAAGGTTATCTCAACCGGGAGACATTACCACCCGCAGTTGTCCGTGATCTCGCTACAATCATTGGCTGGACTATCCCCAGGGAAGAGGTTTTGCAAAGCGAGCCCGTTACCGACCATTGGATCGTTCTGTCGCTCACAACCTCGGAAGAAAGCAACATTACCACCGAAAAAATATGGCTGTACGGCTCTAAAACCAGCCGGTATGCATTGCTCCTGAACTTCTATGCCGGAAACCAGCCATACCAGACGCTGCTTTTCCCCGGAATGCAAATTGAGGCCGACATCGTGTATTATCCGGCTTCGGTACCGATGAGAGCGCTGATCCGGTCACAACAACCTCCTGCGGCTCCACTGGCAAAAATACACCTGCCAGACTCGCTGACGGATGTTTACGCCGACATCACTGCAACTCTGTCGCAGAACACCTTCATGGAGCAGATCCCGTTTATGATCGAGGGAATCCGCAATGTACTATTCGGCGAACAATGGTACATGACCGACCGCCTCGGGCAAAGCGTACCCCTGGCCAACCCGGAAGGAGATTGCTGGAACATGCTGGCATTCTCAGGCGGGCGACTGTTCTCGGCCTTCGGGGTCTATGAGCAGGGCAGGTTCGAACTGCATTATATCTGGACCTCCGACCAAGCCATTTTTATCAAATCATGAACGCAGAGATACTGAAAGCAGCCCTGCTCGGCACCGACAGATACGTACCCGAGCTTCCCACGGACGCTCCGGCTATCTATCCGAAGATCGCTGCGATGCCGACGAGCAAGGAAGACCGTTTTCTTAAAATGGCTTTCACCTCGATCCTCTACGAAGAAGCCGGGGCTAAGCCGCTTACTATTGACGCGCATCCGGTGGAATGCCCGCCGGAGACACGTCCGGTGATCATGGGGCCGCTTGCAGCACTGACGCAGACGGCACTTGCAGATCAGAATGAGGTGCTGTTCGGGTTTCTGGCATTTAAAATAACCCAAAAGAATGAAGTGATATCGCCGCAACTCATACCAACCGTCCTCGACAAAGCGCTGGAAGCCAAAAAGGATAAGCAAAGACTGCTGGCTATCTGCGGGATAACGGGCCAATGGCTGTGTAATCTGAACCCGAAATGGAAGCCGCTCGCTATGGCTGACGACGGCGAGGAAAACGTCTGGGAAACGGGCGACGTCGAGCGACGGAAAACATTCCTTGCAAGCCTTCGCAGCACAGATCCCAAAGCCGCCGTCACACTTCTGGAAAGCACTCTGAGTGAAGAAAATGCAGGGAACCGGCTGGCGTTCCTGCTGTTGCTGCAAGATAGGTCCTCCCTTTCCGACGAGCCGTTTTTGCAAAAGCTACTCACCGATAAGAGTCAGAAAGTAAAGGAAACAGCCACCGGCATGCTTCGGAAAATACAAGGTTCGGCCCTCAATCGGCTTTACCTCGAATGGCTGTTGCGCATGGTGCAGGTCCGGGAGGAGCGACATTTACTTGTTACAAAGAAGAAGGTACTAGCGATTGCGGACAATGTAATGCCCGAGGAAAATGTTTTCAAGACCGGTATTGAAAAGGTAAGCAAGGAAAAGGGCGTGCAGGACCACGTTTTCGTAGCAGGCCAGTTGTTGTCTTTCATGGATCCGGCGATCGTTGCGACCCGGCTCGGTGTAAGCGACCAGGAACTGATCTCCCTGTTCCTTCAACACCCGGCCGCGAATGCATTACTCCCCTTCCTGACCACTTCCGCTGCCGAATTCCGGAACAAAGCCTGGGCACTGGCGCTGCTCCATCGCGGGGACGCGCGGGATATGCGATTGCTCGATGCATTGGAGCCCAACGAGCGGCTGCCTTTTTACCTTCAGTTCCTGAATGGCAATGCGCAGAACCTGTTTTCCTACCTGCTCGACGACACTTATGCCGTGTTACCTGCCAGGCTGGCCGAGCAATTGCTCGATCATCTTTCAAAATTCCCGTACCATATCACACAACCGGTTTACCAGCGGCTTGCATTGCATTTACCTGCACAGATCATGCCGGTTTTGAAAAAATATGCCGAAGATCCCCGGCAGGATTACCAATTGAGATACTTCAAGAATCAGGCATCCGAAATGATGCGGTTGCTGGAACTAAGAAAAAACATAGCCTAATATGTCACAAAACATGTTGAGACAAGCTGCCGAGACACAGTTTGCCCAAGAAATTGAAGAAATAAAGAAGCAGGACAGGCACACCCGTCCCGAAAACTGGCTCCTTTCCCCTCACGCCGTGGTGACCTACCTGATGGGCGGAACGCTTGCCAATGGATTCATCGTCGAACCCAAGTACATCGGCAATCGCCGCCTGATGGAAATCGCTGTGGCGACGCTCACCACAGATCGTGCATTGCTGCTCTACGGTTTGCCCGGAACGGCCAAATCGTGGGTTTCCGAACATATCAGCGCTGCCGTCTCAGGCGATTCCGGTCTGGTGATTCAGGGAACGGCAGGTACTGGTGAAGATTCGGTGCGATATGGATGGAATTACGCACAATTGTTATCCGCTGGCCCGGTTCCGGAGGCTATTGTGGAAACTCCGGTGATGAGAGGGATGAAAGAAGGAAAGATCGTGCGGGTGGAAGAGCTTACGCGCATTGGCTCCGACGTGCAGGACAGCCTGATCACCATCCTCTCCGAAAAAATGCTGCCGATCCCGGAGCTCAATACCAAGGTGATGGCGGTGCGCGGCTTCAACATCATCGCGACGGCCAACAACCGCGATAAGGGTGTCAATGACCTTTCCAGCGCATTAAAGCGGCGCTTCAACACAGTGATCCTCCCCGTGCCGGAAACAATGGAAGAAGAAGTGGAAATAGTGCAGCAGCGGGTCGCCAGTTTCAGTCAGGCCATCGACCTCCCCATTGAAAAACCCATTCTGGAAGAGATCAGCCGGATCGTGACGATATTCCGTGAGCTGCGCAATGGTGTTTCTGCCGATGGTAAAACCAAGCTCAAATCGCCCTCCGGTACGCTGAGCACCGCTGAGGCCATTTCGGTGATGAACAGCGGCTTATCGCTGGCATATCATTTCGGAGACGCGAGCCTGAAAGCGGACGACCTCGCGAGTGGTCTCATCGGGGCGGTTATCAAAGATCCCGTGCAGGACAAGATTGTTTTCCAGGAATATATGGAAACGGTACTGAAACAGCGCGACGGTTGGAAAGATATTTACCGGGCATGCAGAGAGATCATCTGAGCTATCCCGTCTGTTCATCAACCCCTTTTGCTAATAAAATTACATGTCCGTTCACCTTTTAGGGATCAGGCACCATGGTCCGGGCTCGTCCCGCCACGTCCTGAATGCGCTGGAAACAATCCGGCCCGACATTGTGCTGATAGAAGGACCGCCGGAAGGTGAAGCCATGCTGTCGTGGACCATGCATACCGACATGCAACCACCGGTGGCCTTGCTGGCCTACGTCCCCGACAATCCACAACAAGCTGTATTCTACCCATTTACCATTCACAGTCCCGAATGGAACGCGATCCTGTACGCCCTGAATAACGGCGTGCCGGTACGTTTTATAGACATGCCGCTTGCGCACAGTTTTGCGATCGGGGCGCAGAAGGCACCCGAAAAAGACCTATCCGTACATCCCGACGAAACGATCCGCAGAAATCCAATCTCCTACCTCGCAGAAATCGCGGGCTTCGACGATCCTGAGGAATGGTGGGAGCACCGTTTTGAAATAGCCCAACAACCCGGCGAAGTATTTGAAGCCGTTGCGGAAAGCATGACTGCGCTTCGACAGGCCCTTCCACCCCGCCCGGACCACCGCGAGGAGCTACGCGAGGCATTCATGCGGAAGGCCATCCGCGTCGCACAAAAGGAGCGCTTCGAGCGCATTGCGGTCGTATGCGGTGCGTGGCATGTACCCGCATTGACCACACTTCCCAAGCAAAAGGAAGACGACGCGCTCCTTAAAAATCTGCCGAAAAGCAAAGTAGAAACGACCTGGATCCCCTGGACCAACGACCGGATGTCTTTTGAAAGCGGTTATGGCGCCGGTGTGGAATCGCCCGGCTGGTACCGGCACCACTGGCTCCATCCCGACGACCAGGGCACGCTTTGGCTTACCCATACGGCCCGGGTTTTCCGCGAAAACCGCATGGATATTTCCTCGGCACACATCATCGAGGCCGTGCGGCTTGCAGGCGCTTTGGCCGGACTGCGCCAGCTCTCGAGGCCGGGCCTGAAAGAATTCAATGAAGCGACCGTTGCGGTGATGTGCATGGGTGACGCTGTATTCATGAAGCTCATCTACCGCGAGCTGATCGTCGGGAAGGCCTTCGGCCAGATACCGGACGGGACGCCGCAGGTACCCCTGCAACGGAACCTGGATCAGTTGGCGAAAAAATTCAGAATGAAAATACAGCCGGAGGAAAAGTTGCTGAAACTAGACCTCCGGGAAGAAAACGATTTGCAAAAAAGCATTCTTCTGCACAGGTTACAGCTATTGAACGTCGACTGGGGCACAATCGAGATCACAACCGGCAAAGGGACATTCAAGGAAGAATGGACGCTGCGCTGGTATCCTGAGCTGACGATCAACCTGCTTGAAAAAGCTCCCTGGGGGAATACGATCGAAGAGGCCGCGGGGAAGTACCTGGAAAGCAAAGCACGCCAATGCACAAGGCTGGACGAGATTACGCCACTGGTTCAAAGCGCGATCCCTGCGGATTTACAGTCGGCCCTCGCCGCCGCAATGCGTAAAATGGACGAACTGGCCGCCAGCACTTCCGACATTTCCATGCTGATGGACGCCTTCAGTCCCCTCGCGCAGGTAAGCCGGTACGGCAACGTCAGGAAGACGGACCGGGACACGATCGAATTGATCATGACCACCATTTTCTACCGGATCACGGCCGGCCTACCGGCTGGCTGCACAGGAATCGACGACGACCAGGCCACTGTCATGACCGATAAGATCCGTGAAGTTAACCGATCGGTGCAAATGCTCGAAAATCCGGCGCTGAGGGAAGCCTGGACCGAGACGATGTACCTGGTTTTCAAGTCCGACCGGAGTGCGCCGCTGATACAAGGCTACTGCTGTAAGGCGCTGTACGACAGCCGGGTATTGGATATGGAAGCGACATTTAATGCATTCTCCAGAGCATTATCAGTCAACAACGAGCCGTCCGCTTCCGCCAACTGGCTGGAAGGTTTTCTGAAAGATGCCGCCACGGTGCTGATACTGGATGATGTGATCTGGAATGTGGTAAATGAATGGCTGCAATCGCTGGAAGACGACATGTTCCTGCAAGTAGTGCCATTGCTGCGACGCACCTTCGCCACTTTCAGTAATGTAGAAAAAAACAAGATCGCCGGGCGTGCTAAACAGGGCAAAGCCGGAGTTTCCGTCGCTCAGAAACTGGATATAGATCACGAAAGGGCGGCAAAGGTGCTGCCGATGCTGCAAATGCTGATGGGCTTTTAAAGTAGAACCGAATGGAAAACAATGCCGTAAAAAGATGGCGTCTCGTACTGGGCAAGGAAACGCAGGACGAGCTGGAATATACGCTCACCAAAGAAGAGGCGGGTATCGACCGTACATTGGAGGCACTCTATAACTCCGAACGCAAAGGCGGCCTGGGCGCTTCCTCGCCCAATGTATCACGCTGGCTGGGCGACATCCGTGAGTATTTCCCGACGTCGGTCGTAAAGGTCATGCAGCAGGATGCATTGAAACGCCTCAAACTCACGTCCATGCTTACCGAGCCGGAAATGTTGGAAACCATTGTGCCGGATATCCAGCTGGTAGCGAATCTGATGACGCTGGGTAAACTCATTCCCGAAAAAACCAAATCCACCGCCCGTGAAGTGATACGTAAGGTAGTGGACCAACTGATACAAAAACTTTCCGGCCCGACCCAGCAGGCCATTACCGGCAGCCTCAACCGTGCTGCACGCAATGCGCGACCCAAGCATAACGAGATCAACTGGCCCGAAACCATTCGCAAAAATCTCAAACATTACCAGCCCGATTATCAGACCATTATCCCGGAGACGAGGATCGGCTATGGCAAAAAGCGCAGGGCATTGAAGGACGTGATCCTGTGCATCGATCAGAGCGGCTCGATGGGTACGTCCGTCATTTACTCAGGTATTTTCGGTTCGGTAATGGCATCGATGCCCGCGGTACGCACCAAAATGGTCGTTTTCGACACCGCCGTCGCGGATCTTACCGAGGAACTGACCGACCCGGTAGACCTGCTGTTCGGTGTACAGCTCGGCGGCGGAACCGACATTCATAAGGCGCTGACTTATTGCCAGCAGTTGGTTACCCGACCCCTCGACACCGTGCTCGTGCTCATCAGTGACCTCTACGAGGGAGGTAACGAGGTGGAAATGCGAAAAAAAGCAGCTCAGCTGGCCGACTCCGGCGTCCAGGTTATCACCTTGCTGGCCCTGAACAACGAAGGAGCGCCTTTTTACGACCATCAGAATGCAGCCTTCTTCGCCAGCCTGGGCATACCCGTTTTCGCCTGTTCGCCCGATCAGTTCCCCGACCTCATGGCCACCGCATTGAGCAAACAGGATATTGCCGCCTGGGCAGGTTCGCATGACATAAAAATTTAACGCCGTCAACCGCTAATCATACCTCACCGGGCAAGTACCGCATCGACAGCATGGTGATGTCGTCAAACTGATTGGCGGCACCTATGAAATCGATCAGGCTCGCCAGGGTCGCTTCATTCATTTCCTTAGCGGCAACTTTGGTAGATCCGTCCCCGGTTTTGAAAAAGTCGATCAGATAGTTCAGCCCGTAACGCGCACCGGTGAGGTTGTTCGCATCGGTCACACCGTCTGTATAAAGTACAAATTTGTCACCCGGGTTTAACTGGAAACTGTGCGATTCATACACGAATGTACTGTCGAAGCACAGTGCCATACCGCCTTGCTTTTTAATCAGCTCCACATCCCCGTTGGCCCTGATAACGAGCGGCGGCTCATGTCCGGCATCTACATACTCCACCACCCCGGTTTTGACATTCAGGATACACACAAAGGCGGTAACGAACATAAATGAGGTGTTATCCTCGCTCAAAAATTCGTTGATGATCTTCACTTTATCGCAGATCGTGTCGTCATTCCGGTTGGAGAACTGACTTTTGAAAATAGCTTTACAAATAGCCATGAACAGCGCGGCCGGGATGCCCTTGTCGGAAACATCGCCGATCATGAAGAACAGCCGCTCGGAATCCATCATAAAATAATCATACAAATCACCACCTACTACTTTGGCGGGGTGAATGAATGCATGGAGATCTACCCCGGCTTTCGCAATGTTTGCCGGAACCGTCTTGGGCAGCATTGAACTTTGGATCTCCTTCGCCACGCTGAGGTCGTTCTGGATCGCGATGAGCTGTTGCCTGCCTTTTTCCAGATTGGCCAGCATTTCAATGTGTTCGACCGTTTTACTGATCGTAATTTCCAGATCCTCGAAGTTCACGGGCTTCGTCACAAAATCGAATGCACCGCGGTTCATAGCCGTACGGATGTTGTCCATATCCCCGTAAGCCGACACCATGATCGCTTTCAGCAGCGGGTTTTGCTTCTCATTGATCTTAGACAAGAAAGTCAGCCCATCCATGCCCGGCATATTGATATCCGAAAGGATAAGCGCTATATCCTCAGCTTCCTCCAGTTTAGCCAACGCCTCGGTACCGTTGTTCGCAAAAACGAACTCGTACTTTTTATCCCTGATCTGTTTTCTGAATAACTGGGAAATGAGCATTTCCATGTCCTGCTCATCGTCCACGCTTAAAATCTTGATTGCCATTATGATATGATTGAATGATTTTTCAAATTCTTTGATAAAAGCCTAAGCCGGGATCACGATCCGGAACTCCGTGCGTTCGCCGGGAACAGAAGTGACGCCGATCTGCCCTTTGTGCGTCTCCACAATGCTGGAATAGGTAAGCGAGAGGCCCAGTCCCGTGCCTTTGCCTTGCGGCTTGGTAGTAAAAAAAGGCAGGAAAAGTTTGGAAACGATATCTTCCGGTATCCCTATTCCATTGTCGCTGATCCGTATTTCCACCTCATTCGCTTCCCGATGCGTGGTTACTTCGATCACCGGTTCGTAGGCCAGGTCGCCCCGCTTTCGCCGCTCGTTTACCGCATAGCAGGCATTATTGACCAGGTTTACGACTACCCTGCCGAATTCGCCTTTTGCAATGGATACTTCGCCCACAGCCGGGTCCAGGTGATAGGCCAGTGTTACATTAAACTCCTTGTCCTCCGCCCGCACGCTCTGATAGGCAAGTTTGCTGTATTCTTCGAGCAGCAGGTTGAGTTCCACGGGCTCCATGACGATACCATCGGCGCGACTTTGCGAAAGCATTCCCTGGATGATCCGCTCGATCCGCTTGCCATTTTCATTGATTTTCAACAGGTTCTGAGCAAGTGTATCGAGCAGTTCCTTTTCGTCGGCTATATCATCCTCATTCAGCTCTCCCAGCTCTTTCTCTACGATCTCCTTCATTTCATCGATCAGGCCCTGCGAGAGGCGCGAGAAGTTGTTGACAAAGCTGACAGGGTTTTTGATCTCATGCAGAATCCCTGCACTCAGCTGGCCAATCTCCGCAAGCCGGTTGAGTTCGATGATCTTCTGCTGGTAGACTTCAATGTCCTTATCGGTAGTTTCTGGCCCCATATGCACGGCTGTTTAAGGTTATATAGCGATTTTAGCAGATTCGGTTACGACAGGGAGGACGATTTCCACTTCGGTAAACTCGCCTTCTTTCGAGTGCATGCTGATCCGCCCTTTATGGTATTCAATGATATCTTTGCTCATATAAAGGCCCAGTCCGGTTCCCTTGGATGTGGGTTTGGTAGTAAAAAAAGGATTGAAGAGCTGCTCAACTTCTTTGGGTGGTATTCCCTTTCCATTATCCCTGATACGTATACAAACGCCCCCTTCCAGCAGCCAGCTGCTTACATTCAGCCGGGGTTCGAAGGTCGGGTCGGTCCTGGCCTTTTCTATCAATGCGTAGCAGGCATTGCTGATCAGGTTGGTTAATACCTGGGCAAACTCGAATGGCAGCAGGCTCACTTTCACCCCGGCCGGATTGAGCGAAAACGTCATATCCACATTGCTTCCCTTGTATTCATTCAGTATCTCCTGTAAAGCGGACCGCGCTTTCGATTCCAGGAACGGGTTGAGCTCCGTGGTGAAAAATTCCGTCGACTTCCCTTTCAGCAGCTTCTGCATATCTTTCACGATCCGCGTGGTACTGTTGCCATGCTCATAGATCTTTTCGAGGTTTTTACGCAGCATATCCAGTCCGCTTTCCAGGTCGTCCCTTTCGTCTTCGCTAAGTGTTTCGGTATGCTTGTCCGTCACTTCGGTGATCTCCGTCAGCAGCTTGCCCGACGACTGCGAGAAGTTGTTGATATAATTGAGCGGGTTCAGAATGCGGTCGACAATGCCTTTGGTGAGGCTACCCACCGATGCCAGCCGTTCCTGACGGATCAGTTCCTCCTGGGCCGATTTAAGGTTCGTCAGCGTATTTTCCAGATTTTCAAGAATATCCGTCTTGATATAGGCCGCAATCAAATGCTCTTTAAGGTTGCGTACCATGATAAAATCCCGCTCGACAAATGCGTTCTCATGGTCCGTATTTTCCAGCGTGATAAAGCTCTTGGCTTCGCCCTCTACCCGTATAATAATGGTGATCAGTGACTTTGGCGAATAGGCATCATTAATGGTGCTGTTCAGGTTTTCGTAGCGGAAATTGTTTTTAAGAAATATATCTTCAAAAATCTCCGTCCCGTTTTCCATATACCGCTGCTCGGCCTGGTCATAGCTCATCGTAACCCCTTCCAGCTCGTCGATGTCGATCCCGCCCGTAATGGCGATAAACTGATAGTTCCCTGTTGCACGGTTGTGGATCAAAGCGGAAGCGCTGTCGACGTTCTGGAAAAGACACAGCCGTTCGAGCACGAGCTGAAACAGTTTCCGGGTATTGACTTCGCTGTTAATAGCCTTCACAAAATCATCGATCCGTTCGAGCTGGTCGTTCGTGGCCGCCAGTTGTTCCGACTGCTGTTCCAGCTCTTCCTTCTGGCTCACTACTTCCTCGGTTCGTTCGTGGATGAGGTTTTCCAGGTTCCGGGTTCTTTTCAGCAAAAAACTCCTCCGTTGTTTGTTCAGAAAAAAGATACCCGCCGGAATCAGCAATGCATACAGTAAATAGGCCCACCAGCGCTGGTATAGTGGCGGGATCACGGTAAATGCGAATGAGGCTTCGGAGCTTTGGTTGTAGTAAATGTTCCTGGCCCTTACCCGGAAACGGTAATCTCCCGGCGGAATGTTCGTGTATTCTTTCTGATTCTTGGGCGACCACGAGCTCCACGTCTTGTCAAAATTTTCGAGATAGACCTGGTATTCCAGATTGTCCTGAGGGAGCATACTTGCCGCCGAAAACTCGAAGCTCATGTCGTTGAACTGGTATGCAAGCCTCACCGGATCGCCGGCCGCGACGCTATCCGCATTCGCCGAACCGATGAAACCATCGGCCAATACCGTATCACCCTTCGCGGCGACCCGGCGGATAAATGCAGGAAAAGCCCGGGCATCGTCCTTACGCAGTTTGAGGTCATAGCGTATCAGTCCGTCGCTTCCACCAAACCACATCACCTGACCGGCGTCCGGGTAGATCACATTGATATCCCGGTCCGAAAGCGGCAGGAAGGGCTTGATCACCTGCCGGAACTTTCCCTCGCCAGCTTTTTCAAACCAGGTAATGAACCTCGAATCGCCGTTGGTGGTCCAGATGTTACCCGCCGCGTCGGCCACGAGTTCACCTCTCCATACCGAGGCGGTATCGTTACCCGCCAGGTTCTTATAGGGCTCAAAACGGTCGGTAGCGGCATTGTACCGGAAAATTCCATCCGGATTACTGGTAAGTATCCCGTCGCCGGTTTGAACAATGTGGTTGAGCAAAGGCGTCGGCAGGCCATGCGCCTGCGTGTAGCGCTTCACCGTAATGCCGTCGGCAGCGAGCCTGATGACACCTGCCGCCGGCGTTTCGAGCCAGGCATTCCCCTGGGCATCCTCGATGATCCGCTCTATTTGCCCGGTGATCCCCTTCACGCGCCGGATATGCCGGGAGCGCAGGTCCAGGATCTCCAAACCGTTTTCCAGTCCGGCATACAGGACATCCGGCTTCACTCCGGAAGCACATACCGCCAATGCAAATTCCGATGATAGCTGCGAAACCGACTTGTCGACCTGGAAAACCCCTTTGCTGGTAGCCACGTAAAGCGCCCCGTTAAGAACGGTCATCGACCATACCGCCAGCCGCACAGCCCTGACCGGATTAAAGATCTCTCCATCCAGTACGTACAGTCCATTGCTCGTCCCGCAGTAAATGCGCCCGTCAAACCGGATCACATCGTTGATCTGGCCGCGCAGGTTATTATCCTCGTCATATTCGGTGATCGGCGAGGCGATGTCGAGTTGCGCAATCCCGTTGTTCATAGCCAGCCATATGTTCCCTGCTTTGTCCTGGATCCAGGCGTTGACACGCTCGTCCGTCAGCCGGTAATTTTCACTGATCACGCGGGCTACCGTGCCGCTCTGCGGATACACAAACACGATCTGGCCATCCTCCACCATCAGGGCCATGGTACCGTCGGCCAGTATCCGGGCCCCATAAAGTTCCTTGTTGGCCACAATGCGATTGGCCTCCTCGGAAAACCGTGTCAGCCGGCTGCCTTCCAGCCGGAAAATACCTTTGCTGCCCGTCAACACGATCATTTCTTCTCCTACCGGGAACAAGGAGGTCACATCGGGAAGCCCCTGTGGCCCATCAGCAGGAAAAATCGGACTAAAAATACCCTCGTTGAAGGTGCAAAGTCCGGCCCCCTGCCTGAAAAGATATACATTGCCGTGCACATTGAAAGCTGCTGTAATGGGCCGGGGAGAGTCCCATTTCCGGAGCCGCTTTCCGTTCCAGAGAAAAATCTGCCGGCTTGCCACAAAGTAGATACCCTCGGTGGTTTCCAGGATCGTATTGATCGCGCCGAACCCTGAAATCTGGCGACTAATGGACCTGAACACGAGTTTGCCTGTCCTGTCTTTGGCCAGATAACCAAACTCGTCCTTTCCTCCTACCAGGATACGATCGGAACGGTCCGCGTGCAATGCCGACACCTTACTGATTTTCGCGGTAGGAATGGTTTTCCAAAAAACTCCGTCGTATTCCAGTACGCCCGCAAAATTGCCAAAATACAATACGCCCTGGGAGTTGGCGGTCACTGCGAAATTCTGACTGTGCGCCTTATAATCGCGGGCGGAATACAGCCGCAGACCGGACGCAGCCAGGCGCGTATTATCGACCAGACGCTGCGCCTGCACATGGTATGCGAAGCATAGAGCAGATAACCATATATATCGTAAATATCTCATGCGTCAGCCGTTTTGAGTAGTTCAACTGCCTTTTCCGAGCTTTCGACCTGCTCACACACCCCACAATGGAAATCGTCCTCGCTCCATTGCATCGTACGGTAAAGCGCACTGAAACTATCGCGATCAAGGTGATAGAGCGTTCGCAATGCAGCTTCGGCGAGAGCCTCGACCGGTGAAGTTGCATTCGCGAGCAGAATGAATGTGGTTGCTTCCGAAGGATAGTCTTCCAGAGCACTGATCGCCAGCATTTTCGTCTTAAAGCCAAGCCTCGCAAAATCCTTATTAATCACATCGTGCAACCGGTCTTCCACGGAAAGCCGCTCCTGCGGAAAAGCATGGTGCAGTCTTTCGAGTTTATCCGATCCTGAAATGTCTTCAAAAAGCGGAATAACCTGTTTTTTATGCTCGGCAGGAATTGCCATGTTCAGTATTTCGAGCAGGTAGCTGCGGCTGTTCTCGCTCTTCGCCTGCATGGTGCCCTGAATGTAGTATAAACGCTTATCCTGGATCAGGATCGTGAGCATATTGATCAGCCCGGCCATTGCTGCCCGGTACTCTTCCGTTAGCTCGTCGGCAAGCTGCGAATTGTAGAGCTTATGACTTCGGGACAAATCGCGTTGCGAGGCCAGAAGCCAGGTCATGAACCGGATTTGCAGTACCGCTTCCTGGACAATGGCCGGTCTTTCGTTCAACCGGGCGCCGTATCCGCGCGCGGCCAGCGCCCTGAAAACCTGGTGTCTCACTGCCAGGTCCGGATGATTGAGTTTCTGTCTCAACATCCGGAGCGACTCGTCACCTTCCATTTGCATTACTAATCCGACAATGGCGATCTGAACGTCTTCCCTGCCGCCCGACTTATCAAAATGGTCATTCAATGCAGGCAGGACACGTTCGCCTATATTCCGGATCGCTTCGGCCGCAGCAGTTTGGTAATCCGGCTGACTCAGGTTTTCAAAGAGATAGGGCCAAAGCTCCGGGTTTCCATTCATTCCCGACGCACGCAGCGCGGCATTCTTCTGGGCCGCATCCTTTCCCTGCAGAAACGGGATCAGGTACCTGAATGCGAGGAACCGCTTCGACTGCCCCAGCATGTCGATGGCTTCCAAACGTTCTGTGGGAAGATCACTGCCTGCTTTGGCAACGATCTCGTCAAATGAGAGCGGTTTCAGAGGTTTATCGTTTGCCTCCGGTGCTCCTGCCGTCGGCTTGGTGGGCAGGATTGTCGTGAACACATTTCCGAGATTGGTAAACAGGTTACCCAACGTCGTCTGGTATTCTGCCTGCATCCGGAACGATGCGTAGGTCCAGCCGATCAGGATCGCCACAAATACGATCATGATTTCGAGTGGTTCACCCAGGCCTGCATACATGAGCGCAAGCAGGATCACCCCTGCGAGGATGTAGCCCGCGGGTTTCGCGTAGATCTCGACCCGATTCTGAAGTTCCTGACTTTCTCCTCTTTCCAATGGCTGGTACAAGATCTGAAAGGATGTGTCACTGAAAGATTTTTTAACTGAAATACAGAGAAAACGGCTCAGGAGTATGTAAAAAAACACGGAGTATTTCAACGAAATAAATAGAATGGCCAGCCCGAGCACCAGGATGAGCGCTACCGGTAGAATGATAATTCCGGACACCAGGCCGAAAGTGCGGATCGCGAAACGGTAGAAAAAAACTTTTACCAGCAATTCGATAATCGAAGAAACCAGGAAAAATTGCCCCAGAAAAAGCGTGAGCTGCTCTTTCATGGGAAACTGGCGCTTCACTTCCACCGAAAAAATGAATTCACCAAAGTAGACGCCCAGAACCGGCAGCATACCCAGCAACAGCACGAGCTGATGGTAGTTGTTTTTAAAATAACGTCCCTCTTCCTGGCTATCCTCCCCTGCAAGGTCGGCGTCCCTGTGTTGGCGAACGGCCAGTTGTTCCCGATAATTACGGATAATGGCTACCATAAAACCCAGCGAAATCAGAAGCGAGGCCATACTGAGGTACAGCAGCTCTTCCGTTTCCATGGCCTTAAAGCCCAGTAGCACATTCACCACCAGGTAGCTGGCAATGGATGCAACCACGTCGCCGGTCGCAATGAGGCTGAAAATACGCTTCGCCTGTTCGAGGTTGAAAATCTTGGCCGAAGAATTCCAGAATGTGACATTGTTGACATAAACCGAAATCCGGTTCCAGATAAACATCGTCAATGCAACGCCCTTCCATTCGGTGATTTCATAAGCGAAAAGCATGAGCCCCACGGAAATGAACTGAAAGACGATCAATGCGATGCATAAGCGGGAAAAATCGAAATGCCGCTGCAATCCTACGTTGATCTTACCGATCAGAAAAAGCAGCAGCCCTCCGCCGATGTAGGCAACCGGCAGCATCGATTTGGCATAATTGACAAGAAACAGCGCATTGGCCACAATGTAGAACACGTAAATCGACACGCCGCTGAAAAAGGAATAGCAGAGCATCAGCAGCACGGGTTTTTCCTCGTCTGCTTTTACGTGTAATGCGGCGTAAACGGACTGTCTCGTTAGCATATCAGTCGTTGCTCAATGGTTTCCTGGCGAGATAAACGCCTTGTTTGAAAAAAAGGCTGACATTATCGTCTTCAAAAGTGAACCCGGTCTTTTCCGAAAAGCCATTCTCCTGGTCGCCGATGAGGTCGATCAGGTAGGCGTTCAATTCACGCAGCTTGGCCCAGTCTCCCTGTAATTCCGAATAGAGCCGATACTTGCTGTTGAAATTGTAGGTAAACGCCCTCGCAAGCCGGAAGTTCTCGAAACGGGCATTTTCCAGCAGGTAAAAGAAGGCCTCCTGGGTAATGAAATTCCGGTTGGCGACCAGCGATTCGTAGCCCGCCAGCCGATCCTTTTTCCTGAACATGTTGCGGTAGAACTGCACGGTACTGTCGTCCAGGATCGTCTGCCAGAGCAGGAATGTGCCTCCCGGTTTCAGTATCCGGTAAATCTCATTGATCATCCTGACCTGATCCGACGGCGGGAGTTCGTGCAATACCATCTTTGTAACGATCGTATCGAAATGGTTATCAGGATAATCCATGGCTGCGGCCGAGTTTTGCCGGAAGTCGGTGAAATGCGTTTCTCCAAGCAATTGCAGCAGCTGGCCTACCTCCGCCCGTGCGCGGTCCAGCTGGATGGCGCTGTATTCGAGCAGGTAATATGCCACATCCAGCGTGGGATGCCGGCTAATCAGCGCCTGGGTAACAGGACCATATCCTGCACCGCAGTCAAGAATACGTTGCCCGTCCTTCGGCTCAACGAGTTTGACCAGTTCATCGAACATTTCGTCACTAAAATTCGTCACGGTCTCGTACCGTATCACTCTGTCATCGTAGGAGTTTTTCATTATTATCGGGTTTACCATGGGGATCATAGGTTAATCATTAAGCGTAACATGGCGTTGAAGCCTTTTTGCGGCGTACGGTAAGCCTGATCGGCCCCATTCGCGCTGCGGATGCCGGGATCGGAATACTGTTCGTTCAGGATGTTATTGAGGATTGCCTGTAATTGGAATGCATTGTTGATTTTGTAGGTGATGGCCGCATTCACCAGTTTGTAGGATGGAAAAACACCGCCCGGTTGGGGATTCTGCGGCACCGAAGTTCCGGGTCCGACCCGCCTGCTCCCCACATAATTGAACCGGAGGTTTACATTGAGCTTCTCATTTTTCAGAAAAACCCCGTTCAGCCCAACATTGAAATGGTGACGCGCAATGTCTCCGACAATGAGCTTTTTATTCGTCACCACGTCGGAAGTAATGGTACCGGCGATAGAATCCTTTTTGGCGTTGGTAAATGTATAATTGCTCCAAATGCTCAGTGTCCGGGTAATTTTGTAATCCAGCACGGCCTGCACACCACCTACGTACGATTTGCCCGTGTTGTTCTTCTGCAAAGTGGTGGTGTTATTGTAGGGCACCGCTATTTCCTCGATAATGCCTTTGTAGATCGCGTAGTACCCGCTCACGTCCAGCCGCGCTCCTTTCACGGGTGAGAAATTGAACGACAGTTCGTAATTATTCACCTGCTCCGGTTTCAAACCGGGATTAGCTACCAGGCGTGTGGGGGCCGAAGTGGAATAACGGTCCCGGCTGGAAGCGTCCTGGAATGCCTGCGCATAAATGGCCTTCACGACAAACTTCCCCGGCGCGTACACGATCGCTACCCGCGGATTGAACTGGTTGCCGTATCCACCGGTAGTACGAATGCGATTATGGTCGAAGCGGCCACCCAGTGTAAAACGCAATGCCTCACTGGCGACATAAGTGCCCTGCGCATACGCACCGATGTTGTAATGCTCGAACAGGTTGCCGCCGGGTACATTGTCGAAATCACTCCTTCCGTTCTCGGTCGCGCTTACATAGTAATCGTCAACGAGCGTCGAGTCGATGGTGATCTTTTTATAGTCCCCCTGGATCAGGCTGTTACGAACTTCGAGACCTCCTACGATGTCCAGTCTTGTGGATGGTGTGTAGAGAATTTTGAGTTCATCCCGAAACTGCTGGGACTCCTGGTAGTAGAACTGGGTCCGCCAGAAAGGCGCCCTGCTTTTGATCAGGTCACTGCCTGTCAGCGCTTTATTGGAATAATTACGAACAGTAACGATCCGGGACTGGTCGTTGATCTGCGTGGTACGGAACTGGGCGGTGTTGATTATGGCCAGCTTGTCCTGGATGATTTCCTTTTCATAAATGGCGTAGTACAACGACTGCCTTGGCTGCCAGATGTTCCCGTTATCGGCCCCTGCACGGATATTGTCGTTCGCGTAGGTAATGGAACCCTGCACGCTCTGCCAGTTCTGGAAACCCAGCGTAAAGTCGCTTACTTTCAGGCTTCCTTTGATATAATATTGTTCCAAACGGTTGGAGTAGCCGATGGGGCTGCCGTTGAGATTGCCCTTCAAAGCCCCTTTGTCCAGCTCACGTGCCTTGGCAGCGCCCTGATCGGTCAGATTAGCGGCAGTAACCGTCCCGCCGGCATCTTTTACGACGTTGTACAGGGCATTGCCATTCCCGATCTGGTTATTGTTTACAAAACTGGCGGCAGCGGCTCCGGAATAACTCATCAGTTTACTGTAATCGATCGCATCGTAGTCGGCCGGGTCAAAATCGTATTCCTGGTATTTGGACAGGTCCTGTTCTTTGGAATAGTAGGCGCGACCGGTGAGCGAAAACAGCACGTTCTTCATCCGCGCGGCGGTGGTAAGATCGGCGTACCGGGTTTGGTAGCTGCCATAGCCCATATCGGCACGCAGACCGAAATTCCTGTTGTTTTTGATCACCTCGTAGGGTTGCTTGGTAATGACATTCACAACGCCGAGAAATGCATTAGCCCCGTACATGGTCGACGCCGGGCCATACACGATTTCGATCCGGCTTACATTGGTGACCGGAAACTGCCGGTTCCAATAGACAAAATTGCCCCAGAAGTCATTCTCCTCGATGCCGTTTACCATAAAGAGCGTCCGGTCGGTGTTGCCGGACCGGTAGCCGCGCTGGTAAATGTTGGAATAAGTAGAACCATAAGTACGGGAAACATCAAAACCGGGGAGGTCATTGAAAAGCGCTTCCAGATCGATGTAGCCCCGCTGCGCGATCTCTTCGCCGGTCAGCACCAGTACGGTCGCCGGAGCTTTGTTGATGTCTTCCAGTTTTTTGGACACCGAACTTACCTGAATAACGCGGTCGGTGGCATTTTTGAGGAGGTTTACAATGCGGGCAAATTTGGTAGAAACCGACAGGTCTCCCTCTGCCTCATACGACGGGTTCAGCAAGAGCATTTCCCTGATCGCCCTGGTACCGCTTTCGAGCGAGTCCATGGCGAGGTAAGTCTGCGCTATGAGCTTGTAGGCCACCGCCTTTTCATTATTGGAAAAGCCGTTTTCGATACAAGGGTTGAGCAAAGTGAAGACGTCCGTAAAATTACCGTTTCCATACCGCTTCTGTGCCTCCCCGATCTTGAACGCCCCGCAATCCTGTGCACAAAGGCGCTGAGGAAGGCAGGCAACCGAAAACAACAATATGTACACGTATCTTTTCATACTAGCCGGATAACTGCCTATGGTATTATTTTCTGATAGCTCACGTCCTTGCCGATGTAGGTGTTCCATTCATCGGTTGTGAAATTCCGTTTTACATTCTGGATGATCCTGGCATACAGCTGGTCGGGATTAATGTCCCAGACACGAACCGATTTGTCCGCGCCGCAGGAGATCAGCCGGTTGCTGTCGGCGGTAAAGCACAGTCCCATTACCCAGTTGTCGTAGTCATGTATGACAATGGGCTGTTGTTGTAAAAGAATGTCCTTATAATTCCACAAATGCACAGATCCGTCGAAGCTCGCGCTGGCCATCTGTTTTCCGTTGGGAGAGAAGATAATGCTGTTGACCGTGGAAGTATGGCGCCCGGTAATGGCATATCCCCTCCCGCTGATCGCATTATGAACGAGGTTCCATGCGTGCAGTGAGCCGAAATTATTGCTTGTAATCAGCCGCTTACCGTCGGGACTGAATGCCAGAGCCCCTACCTGAGTCCCAAGTTCGGCAAAGGTATAGATGACAGGCGCTTTTTTGAGGTTATCAAGATCGAAGGCCAGTAACCGGCCGTTGGTGGAACCGCACATGAGTACTTTGTTATCCGGACTGGCTTTCGCGGAAAGGATCGGCAGTCCAGAACGGATATGTTCCAGGGAATCCAGTGAACGTTCGGTGATCTTCCAGGTCCGGATCACCCCGTCGGCACTAACCGATATCAGCCCCTTGCCGGCGTAGGCAAGCGTGTGAATGGGGGCCTTGTGCGCGCGGATGGTTTCGGGCAATGCATTACCGATCTGGTAGCGCCATTGGAAGATCGCGCCCTGGTCCGAACCGGCCAGGACACTCACCCCGTCGTTTGTAAATAACGCCGAGCGGATATCCTGCCTCGTACCCCTGGGCAGCTCGAAGCTCTGAGGTCGCTGTGTCAGATCGTTAATATTCCAGATTTTGAGCGTGCCATCGTCGCTTCCCGATGCCAGCCTGGTGTGTCCCGGGTTGATGTCCAGCGTGCGAACTGCATCGCTGTGTCGCCGAAGCACCGTTTTGGCATCAGCTGCTTTGGCTAATGCATTGAAAATATCCGGTGAATCCTTATCATTGAACTTGTAGGCCTGTAATGCGAGCAACGCCGCAAGGTCGTCCCTGCTGTCCGGCATCTGGAACGATTGAATGGCGATCGACCGTGCTATGGCGATTAATCTGAGTTGTTTTTCCTGTTGCGTTGCAGCGTCCGCCTTTTTACGCGCCTGCTCAGCGACGCCCAGTAATGTGTCGCCGCGTAACTTTTCTTTTTGGATGGCCTGCCTGCCCAGCTCAGCCCGTTGCTCCGCCTCGCGTGCAGCCAATTCGCTCCTCCTGGCACGTTGTTGCTGCTCTACGGCCACGTTCTGTGCAATGCGGGCAGCTCTTTCGCTTGCTCTGGCTTTTTCCTCCTGCCGCTCGGCATTTTCTTTTTGCAACCGGGTGAGCTCGCGTTGCTGTTCGGCGATCTCCTGCTGCTGCTGCGCGATCCGGCTTTGTACCAATGCTTTTTGGGACTGTTCCTCGGCACGCTTTTTCTCGGCCTGCGCGGTCTGTCCTTTCACATCGGATTCCCGCAACGCCTGGCGCGTTTCGGCCTGAAGATAGGTCAGGTATAATACCGCCACGGTAGCGACCATGCCCACGCCTACTCCCAGCATCGCGAAAACCCTGCTTTGGCGCAATACTCTTTTCTGTCTTTCCTCCTCGTTTTTCAGCTCCGATTCGTGTTGCTTCCGGCTGTAATCGAGGTAATTGATGGCCCTTTCGAAATACGGGTCGTAACGTCTGGCCCATTCTCTGTTCGGCTGATTGTCCTTTTGCCATTTCAAACCCAGCTGCAATTCCGGGTTCACCCACAAACCCGCCTTGCCGTCCTGGTACATCAGTGCATTCGCGCTAAGCTGCTTATATAGTTTCGCAGATCTCATTTCTTCCCCGATCCATCGACCCAGACGCACCCAAAGCACCATAATGCGCTCTACCGTGAGATCAATAATGGAGTCCGGTGTGAGCGTTACTCCCGGATTAGGGCTGAGAAAAGAAACACCTTTTGCTCTGAATGCCTGTATGACGTCGATGAGCTGGTAGTCTGCGACCCCGGTGATCCTGACAATTTCACTGAGCGCAATGGGATGGAGCTCCGGCGTGTCGCTCGGGCCGGAAACGACCAGCGCTTTGAAGAGCTTTTCCGCCGCCAATTTCCGGCGGTCATCCAGCTTTTGGTTAAATATCTCCTCGGCATGAATGGTAATGGCATTTTTCATCGTACCGATGGCCTCATAGTCCGAGATGGTGATCAGCGCAGGATCGGAGGGCGCAGTCATCCATTTGTCCCAGGTACGGAGCAAAGCATGCTGCAAAATGGGCAGAGCGTCAGGACTTGTGCTGATTTCCTGTAAAAGCAAGGCTGTTAGCTCGGGTGCAATGACGCCGCCCGTTACTTCAATGGGTTTGACAATTACTTCCCTGATCTCTTCCGTTGTCATTTTCGGAAGCAGGTAATAGCCGGTATTGATCGCTTCTGTGAGCCCTTTGAATTCCGTGCAATTGTCGAGATAATCGGAACGCATGGTGATCGCTGCATAACAATCGCTTTCCCGTCCCTGGATAAGTTCCAGGATCAGCGCTATAAAAAGCGCTGTTTCGGTGCGCGCCTCGGTCAATGTGTGGCGGGCCAGGTCATACCGGAATATCTCCTCAAACTGGTCGATCACCAACAACAGCCTCCCTCCCCCCAATGCAGGGAGCAGCTCCATGATGGTGGCACGCATTCCCTCAGCCGTCATTTCATCCTCGTTCAGCCCAGCTGCGACACCCGTTCCGAACTTCTTCCGTAACTGCATTTTAAATGCGGCCAGGAGGTTCCTTACCGGATGCGCACCCGGCTTGAAAAGTACAACGTTCCAATCGGGCTGCCCGCTGCCGGCCGCTTCCAGAGAAGGGATCAGCCCGGCTTTAATGAGTGATGACTTGCCGCTGCCGGACGAGCCGATCAATGCCAGAAACCTGCCTTCCAGGAGTTTGTTTTTCAACTCCCGGATATGCAGGTCCCTGCCGAAAAACAGCGTACTGTCTTCGTACTCGTAACTTCTTAATCCTGGAAATGGGTTGGAAAGGTTAATGGACGGGGCCATGCTTTTCAGCTACCGGTTATCTTCATGACAAACTTGTTGCGGTTCTTTTCACCGGCATACTCGTAGGAAAATTCATCTACCCCATTCACAGTAAGAAAAATGCCTAACCCACCGATTTCCCTGTCTTCCAGGTCGGTTGCCAGGTATTCCGCGTCAGGCAATTTCCTCGAAAGCGGATCGAAGGGTTTGGCCACATCTTCCAGGATGACGATCAGTTCGCTGTCGGTAATCTCACCGAGTACTGTAAAATCCGCCACGATCCCTGCACGCTCATAGCCATACAGGATGATGTTGGTCGCAATTTCGTCCACGGCCAGGATCAGGCTATACGTCGGCTTTTTACCGAGTCCGGCCTGTACAGCAAGCGCACTGACGTATTCCCGGAGCGGGTCCAGTGAATCGACAACTCCGGGAAAACTTTTTGTTTCCATCATGCTGGATGTTATACTGGGTATTGATCAACAATGGTGACGCTGTGCTGCAAGCCTGTCTTTTCAAGCGTGTCTACGATCAGCTCCTGTGGTTTGACAATGTAAATGGCCAGTTTCGGGCCGATTTTCTGCTTGGAATAGATAAGTACCCGCAACCCGGCGGACGACATAAAGTTAAGATCCTCCATGTCAAGCACCAATGCGTCGATGCCCTGATTGGAGATTTTCTCGACTTCGGTCTGAAACACACGGGCCGACAGGGAATCCAATTCCCCGTGCAGGGTCAGGCGCGCTACCTTGTCTGCTACTGCTGATTCTATTTGAAATGCCATGATTGTAATGTTTTTAAAATGAATGGTTTGCTTTTTGAGGGGTAGATGGTTGGGCGTAGTCTGCGACTACGTCCGAGTGTTGGCCGGTCTCCGACCGGCTTTTAGAAACGTCACTGGTCAGAGACCAGTTTACGCTCGGACGTAGTCGGAGACTACGCCCAACACCCCAATATCTCTAACCTCTTCCTTACTTGCCTATTAATATGACCGTGGCCCTTCCCCCCACAAGGAAGCGTCCCTGGTCGTCCAGTTTCGGCTCCTTACCGATCGGGTAGATATCCTCTCCTGACGGCATATCGGTATTCACGGACAGATGCCAGCTCCTGCCCGCGGGAAGCGCCGGCAATTCGTAGTACAATGCATCCCAGTAGGAGTTCATCGCCACATACACAGTGTCGTCTGCAATGGTGCCGCTTTTTGCATGAGCGCCATCGAGCATAAATGCCAGACACCGGCTGGAACTTGCAAAGTCGGGTTGCCATGCCTGCGTGCCATGGAAGCTGATGTCCGGATAACCGCTGCCCACGTAATCGCGGTGCTGAAAATGCGTACGGCTTCTCAAAACCGGGTGTGCGCGGCGGAAACGCGTGATATTGCTTGCAAAATGGTAGATGTCCGCGTTCTTATCCAGCAGGTTCCAGTCGATCCAGTTCAGCTCGTTGTCATGACAGTAGGTATTGTTGTTACCCGACTTTGTCACACCCATTTCGTCCCCTGAAAGGATCATCGGAACGCCCTGGCTTACCATCAGAATGGTCAGCGCATTCTTGATCTGCTTGTGACGAAGCTGGTTAATGAACGGATCATCTGTTTCACCTTCCACCCCGCAGTTCCATGAATGATTATCATTACCGCCATCATTGTTATGTTCTCCATTCGCTTCGTTATGCTTTTCATTGTAGGCGAAAAGGTCATAGAGTGTAAAACCATCGTGACAGGCAATAAAATTAATGCTCGCGGTCGGGCCGCGATAGTGGTACAGATCCGGCCACCCCTGAATGCATTGGGCGATCTCGCCCACCAGTCCTTCGTCGCCTTTCAGAAACTTCCGCACCGAATCGCGGTACTTGCCGTTCCATTCTGCCCAGCGGCCGTATGCCGGAAAGGAGCCCACCTGATAAAGGCCGCCCGCATCCCAGGCCTCGGCCACCAGCTTGCATTTGGCAAGGATGGGATCATATGCGAGGGATTCCAGCAAAGGCGGATTGCTCAATGGCGCACCGTTCTGATCACGGCCCAGAATGGCCGCGAGGTCGAAACGGAAGCCGTCGATATGGTAATCGGCCGCCCAGTAGCGCAGGCAATCCAGTACCATGTTCCGCACGACAGGATTGTTACAGTTCAGTGTGTTTCCCGTTCCCGAGAAATTGAAGTAGTAACCTTCCGGCGTCAGCATGTAATAAGTCTTATTGTCTATCCCGCGGAACGAGATCGTATGCCCCCGGTGATCGCCTTCTGCTGTGTGATTGAACACCACATCCAGCATTACTTCGATACCGTTTTTGTGCAGTTCTTTGATCAGCGTTTTCAGCTCGTCCACCTGCATTCCAAACTTACCGGTTGCAGCATAGCCAGCTTTCGGTGAGAAGAAATTGACCGTGCTATATCCCCAGAAATTGACGATGAGTCCGCCTGTTACGGGGTTCTCCCGGCTGTTCTCCCATTCATCGAATTCGTAGATGGGCATCAGCTCGACGCAGTTCACTCCCAATTCTTTCAGGTAGGCCACTTTGCTGCGGATCGCGGCAAACGTACCCGGGTTTTTGACATTCGAAGAAGGATGTTGCGTGAAACCCCGCACGTGCATTTCGTAGATCACCAGGTCCTCGATCGGAGTCTCCAGCGGATGGTCGTTCTCCCAGTCGAAGTCCTCGAAAACGAGACGCGAACGATAGGGATACACATTGTCCCATTTGGGCTCGGCCAGCCAGCTATCCCGGCCTCCGATCGCCTTGGCATAGGGGTCGCTCAGGATGATGCTCTTGTCGAAACGATGTCCTTCTTCGGGTTTGAACGGGCCGTCCATGCGGTAACCGTATTCCAGCCGCTCATAATCAAGATCGAAGACGATCATGGAATACACATTTCCTGTCCTGAACTCCTCGGGAAACCGTATCTCGGCAAATGGCTGGGCTTCTCCCCTTTCAAACAACACCAGCGTACAATCGATCGCCTCGCTGGAATAGATGCTGAAATTGATCCCGTTGGGTACCATCGTCGCGCCGAAGGGCAGCACATGCCCGCGGCGGAACTTGATGCCCTGGTGTTCGTGAGTGGGGTAATAGTCTATCCGGATATCTGTTGCCATGCGTCAGTTTTGTTTTAGGATGACAATTGCCTCGCCTACCTGGCCCACGATCGTGAAGAAATTGATAAATCCGGTGGTCGACATGACATCCTGGATATCTTCCGAAACCCCTACCAGCACCACCTTCCCATTCTGCCCTTTGATGTTCCGGTACACCATCAGCAGCACCCGGAGTCCGGCGCTGGACATGAATCCAACCGCAGTGAGGTCGATCGCCACAAGCTGGCTCTGATCGGTGGCCTGTCGTGCGCTTTTTTCAAACTCCGGCGCCGTCTTGCTATCGATATCGCCTGCCACCTCGACAACCGAGATGCCCTCCTGTTCCGTAATTGTAACTTTCATCTGAAAAGGTTATTAATGTGACCGGATTACACCACAGGGCTGATCTGTACTTTTACACGGATGCGTTCGTCTGTCTGAGGCAGCTTCACGGTCAATCCCTGCGCATCGAAGTCGGTATAGGGCTGGTCGTTGACGAATACCTCGCTGATGTAAATGCTTCCGGCGGGCAGGATGTCCGGCGAAACGCGGAGGATGTTGTCCGGCCAGCTGTTCGGGTACGGTTTGAAATAGAAGTAGGTTGATTGCTTGGTGATCAGCAGGTTGATGTAAACCGCCGACAGGTAGCAAAGTTCAGTACTATGGTATGCGCTCATGGAATGGCTTCCTTTAAAGCGCTCGGTCCCCAGCAGGTACGGCATTCCATTGCCCAGGACATTGAAATACACCCCACCATCGTCGTTATCGAGGAAGAATGCATTGTAAAATGCGGCCGCTTCTCGCGCCTGTTTTTCATACTCTTTGTCGCCCAGGATCCCGTAAAGGATCAGGTACGCGAGGATTGCCTGTTCCTGCTGCCACCATGCCTTGCGGTCGTGCCATACAAACTGATGGCGGTCGCCGGTTTTGAGCTCGCGCTCCACCACGTCATACCATCCGCCCCTTTGCTGGTCGGAACCCGCTGCCGGCATCAATGCGGCAATCTTTTTCGCGAATTCGAGATAGTCTTCTTTCGGTGTGATCGAATGCTGGCGCATGAGGTTCCACGCTATTTTCAGGTTATGGCCAACGACCGCCCTGTTTTGCTGCCATCCCCAGGACTGATCTTTACTCCAGTCCTCAAAGAATTTCTCTTGTACGAACGGACTGTTGTCGTAATCGGGGAAGTATTTGGTGATGGTGTCAAAAGTATATTCCAGAAAATCGGCATGCTTTTTCTCACCTGTCGCCAGGTACAGATTGATCAGGTAAGCCGGAGCGTGGTCACCCACCGAGTTCCAGTTTTTGCGGGCTTTGTTATGCGCGAGCGACTCTTCATGGGCGTCGAGCGTAATAGGGTGCAGGTGCGAATAGTAACCCACTCCGTTGTGGTCTTTGAAATACTTCTCAAACAGGTCGATCGTCTTGTCAATATCGAAACGGATCCGTGGATCGCCCGTAATGCGGTAGGTTTGTGTAGGTCCTGCCAATGCGTATATCTGCTCGTACATGGGCAGTGCATCCAGGTCATCGCCGAATTCTGAGGTCAGCAACTTGGTTTCCTTCTGGCCTTCCACCTTCAAGCCGTGATACCAGTACACGAGGTCGTCATCCTGATCGAAGAAACGCATATGGTCACGAAGGTATTCGGTACCGAGCTCCGCACCTTCAAGGAATTCGTCCTTTCCGGTCAGCAGGTAAGCTGACGCAAAACCATAAACCATGCGGGAAATGGTATCTGTCTCCTGCAAATAGTCCCCTTTTTTTGCGCCACCGAGGTGGAGCATCGTCCGGTAATTCTTATAGTTGATATCTTCTTTGGGATAATCGAACTGCCATTTTAGGTAGCTCGATGCGATAGAACTGATTTGCGTAATCCACCAGTTCTGTTCCTCGTGGCGATAAACCTTAGGTTCCTTGCCCGGAAAGATCAGTTGCTGCGCCTCAAATGCGGGTTCGTCGGCGCCTGCATTGGGATAGAACGTACCGTACGCAAAAACGTACTGCCCATTGGTAGCCAGAAAGGCGGTGATATCGCCCGGATCCTGCCAGCCCTCGGTGAGGTTCTGCACGCTGCGCGCATAAGTGGAGGCGATCAGCCGGAGTTTGAAAGGCCTCTTGTCCGAGGTTTCCAGGGTAAACCACCGTTCCTGCGGATTATACCCTGTGATATACCCCGCGATGGTATCAGAAAAGGTGAAATTAATATTCATGCTTTTAACATTAAGGTGTTTAAAAAATGCTTTTTAGAAAAAGGGTTTACCGGCTTCCGGCGCTGTTCAAGGGCATTATGCAATCGCGTCTATCGTCTCCCTCTTACGCTCAGGTGATGGCAGCGCTCAGGCAACTGCCGGCTCCTGATCGCGGTAGCCTTGGGTGATCTCGATGATATTGCCTTCGGGATCTTTGAGCCAGACCGTCTTCCAGCCTTCGATCACGTCGTCGAAATGCAGGGGACCCAATGTGATCACGGCATCGTCGCCCATGGCTGCAACCTTGGCATCCACGTCTTCCACCGAAAACGCGATGTGACGCAGGCCAGGATAATGCGGACCGTCAGCTTCCGACATCGGGCAGGGCCGCTCCTCCTCGGGCGGGAAGATCTCGAAGTAAAAATTCTCTTCATTTTTCAGGAAAACCAGCTCGGCATCGTCGCCCAGGCTGATTGTCCTGGCCCGCTTGAAACCAAAATGAGTCGCGTAAAACGATTCGAACCGGGCAAGGTTTTTAACGGTTAGCGCCAGGTGAAAAAATGTCGTGTTCATAGTTGTATGGGTTATCTGGATGAGAGCGTCTCGATGATCTGCCTGGCAAACAGGTGCGCATGCCCTCCCGATCTTCCGGTGATCAGGTCGCCATCCACTACTACATCTTCATTGACGTAGATCGCGCCGTACGCCTTCGCGTCGCCGATGAGGTTGTTGTGGCACACCAGTCTTCTTCCCCGCACCAGTTCCGTGGCGGGCGCGGTGAGCCACAAACCATGGCAGATAATACCCTTAACAATGCCGGGTTCTGCAAAAACCCTTTTCAGAAAAGCTGTTGCCGGTGGGATTTTCTCGACATCCTCAGTGTAGCGCAGGCGGTCCGAAACCATACCCGACGGGACGATGATCGCATCGTAGGTGCGGAGTTCTTCATCGCTCATTCCCTCGAATGTCTCCCAGCAATCCATGGGAGCCCGGTACTCGTGCCCAAGGAAGGTCAGTTTTTCCTGGCCCCACAGCCTAGTCAGGAAATGGAGGTCGGCTCCCTCCTCCGGAAAACGGAATTTGTAGTAGAAGATCTCATTCTCGAAGTAGTCAGCTTCGAACAGGACCCCGATCTTTTTTCCTGCAAGTTTCATGGTAACAGGGTTTAGGCGTTGATGTATAGTTTAGGTTTAAGCCAATGATCCGTCGGGATGCTGGACCATGCCAGCGAAATGAATGGCGATTCTGCCATTTTCGAGCACCCAGCTGTCGGCAAAGCGCATTTCGCTTTTTTGTCCGCCGGCTGTCATCGTGATCTGCTCGGTGATCATGAGGGTTTCGGGGTTCTCCGTTTCTGCCCAGAACACGATTTCTGTTTCAAGGCCATCGATGCCCAGAATACCCTGCATGTGCTCATTCACCTGCTCGCGGCCTTTGTATACGACCGGCGATTTCGAAAAACTGCTGATCAGCGTGGCATCATCGGTGTACTGGTCTAGCAGCGCATCGATGTTTTTATCGAGGATAAACTGGATATGTTCCTTGTACATCCTGCCCAGTTTGGTATCCGGCACGTTCTTCATGGATTGGTTTCTGTTAAAGAATGAGAGAATGGTTTACAGCGTCGCCGAGCCTTCGTGGTATTCGAGGCCATCGACTATATATTTAGTAATGATTGCCTTACCAGCGTCGTTCAGCTTTACTTCCCACGTTTGGAATGCATCGCATTTAATACGTTTGCTGAACGGCTCCGGCGCATTCCAAACGCTGGCTTCCCATTGCACCACCACTTTCACCGTAGCCTTGTCGCCCTCGATTTCCGGTTCGACAATCTTGACAGTATGTATTTCATCAAAGAAAATGCGGATGACACGCTGGAACCAGCCTTCGAATCCGGCGTGTCCGTAGATCGTCACTTCCGGAAAAACCATTTCCAGTTCCGCATCCGCCAGCAGCGGCAACACTTCTACCATCGGGACGTGGACGTCCAGCTTTTTGTACCAGTCTTTGGCTAATTCAACTATGGCTTCCTGGGTTAGCATTGTCATGTCTGTTAAGGTTTGAAATAAAAATAATCGGGTCGCAGCTTGCTTTTGGGTCCTATGGATTGTCTTCCAGGATCATATCGGCCGCTTTTTCGCCGATCATGAAGCAGGCTGCCACCGTGTTGCCGCTGGTTACCGTCGGCATGACGGAGGCGTCGGCCACGCGCAGGTTCGCGATGCCTCGTACGCGAAGACGGGGATCCACCACGGCATCCTCATCCTGCCCGATCCGGCAAGTCCCGGCAGGGTGCCAGATCGTTGTACTTTGACTTTTTATGAATGCCGGTATATCAGCTCCCGGTCCCGGCACCATCTCACCTCCATTCAGTTCCAGGAACTTGGGCGTGTTAGCAAGGTCGCGGACGAGTTCAACCGCTTTGGACAAAACGGCCATATCGGCTTCGCTGTCCAGGTATTTAGGATTGACAACAGGGGCGTCCGCCGGGTTTTTCGACCGTAACGTCACTTCTCCGCGGCTTTCCGGCTGAACCAGTATCGGTAGGAAGATGCACACCGGGCCTCCGAGATCGGGCAGCACAGGCGCCAATGGTTGTGGTAAACTGGGTGTAAAATTGATCTGAAGATCGACCAGGCTACCGTCGTTTTTAGTGTTCACGAAAAGCGCATTGCCCGTCAGTAATGTCGTTTGGGGCATCGGTATCCTGGAACGGAAGATCATAGGCAGCTGCAAATGATCCTGCAAATTTTTACCTACACCCGGCAAATCGGCCACCACGGGTATGTCGTGGGCCAGCAGCGCTTCCGCCGGACCGATCCCGGAAAGCAGCAGCAGCTTCGGTGAAGCCAATGCGCCTGCCGACACGATCACCTCGTGGGATGCCAGGGCATGCCAGATTTGTCCTTCATGCCGAAATTCGACGCCGAATGCGTTGTCATTCTCGATCAGTATCCGCAAAACCGGCGCATCGGTGATGATCGTCAGGTTGTCGCGACTGGCTACCGGGTCGAGGAATGCAGACGCTCCGCTGTCCCGCTGGTCGGCTTTGCTGATATGGAATTGCAGCAAACCGGCACCGTTCTGCTGGCGTTCGCCATTGTAGTCCCAATGCGGCCCGTCATAGCCGAGTTCGGTGGCGCCAATCAGGAAGTGTTCCGAGCGCATTACCTCATCCGGACAATCCCGGATGCTCAGTTCACCGCCGGTTTCGTGGAATTCCGAAGGACCGCTTTCAAAGTTCTCCGATTTTTTGAAATAAGGCAAAACATCCTTGTAACCCCATCCGGTGGCACCTTTGGCTTCCCATTCATCGAAATTACCGGGATTGCCGCGGACATACATCATCGCATTCAGCGACGTGCTGCCACCCAGAACTTTCCCCTGATTAATCACGATCTGGCGTCCGCCCAGGCCTGCCTGCCGGGTCGTTTCAAGCTTCCAGTCGAGGTTTGATCCCCAGAGGCTCACAAAACCGGCCGGGTCCCGGATGGCGGGTTCACTGTCGGGACTACCCGCTTCGATCAGCAGCACCTTGCGTCTGGAATCAGCGCTGAGGCGATTGGCCAGCACGCTGCCGGCAGCTCCGGCCCCGACAATGATGAAATCGTATATCTGATTGTTCAGCATCTCAAGAGTAAGGGTTTAGATAGTCAGCTAATGTGAACAATTGATTTTTACCCACTCAGACCGGTGATCTCCTTCCAGTACCAGATCGATCAGGAAGGGTTTATCGTCGGCCAGCATTCGCTCGATCGCCGGACCGATCTCCTCTTCGGTTTCCACTCTTACCGCCTCCACGCCCATGGATTGCGCCAGGAGGTCGAAACGGATCGCGGGATAGGACAGGTCGAATGGAAGCGGATAGTCATGCTTACCGATCTCCCTTTCTTTCCAGTACTGATCGATGTTGAGCTGTAAAAGTTTGTAGGAACCATTGTTGCATACGACAAACTTCGCTCCTGTCTGGTGGCGTACTGCCGACCAGAGCGTCTGGATCGTATACATGGAGCCGCCGTCGCCGGAAAACCCGATTACCGTCTTGCCCGGCTGCGCCAGCTTAGCGCCGATCGCCCCCGGAAATCCGACGCCGAGTGAACCTCCGCGGGTAACAAAATAGCTTCCGGCCCTGGTGGGAGGAATGTAGCGGCTCACTGCCGGTGAGCTGGTCAGGGCCTCATCGAAGATAACCGTTTCGTCCAGATTCAGCTTTTCGGCCAGCACCCGTGCGAACTGCGCCATATGCAGCGGCACCTTGCCCTGCTGCGCGTCATCCAGTTCTTTTTCTTGATTGATCCGCTCCTGTTTCAGGCTACCGATCTCCTCTATACGTGCCTTGGCCGCAGCACTTTGTCCGGGCGTCATGATGGCTTCGATCGTCTCCGCCAACTCTGCCAGTGAGAGTTTGGGATCACTTACCACCCCAAGGTCAACCCGGTGGTTTTTAGCAATTTCATATGCATTCAGATCATAATGGATCACCCGGGCCCCCGGGGCGTAAATGTCGCCGAGGTCGGGAAAAACTTCGGGCACCATGTAAGTACCTACGATCAGATTGACATCTCCTTTCGTCGTGATCGGGTGACTGTACGATCCGAACATATGGCCCGTCGCGCCCTGGTAAAGCGGGTGTGTCGTATCCATGACCACGTCGCCGAACTCCACGCCGTAAACCTCTGCGCCCAACAGTTCGGCCACACGGGTCAGCTCGGCAATGGCACCGGAATAAGCAACGCCATCACCCACGAAAATCATCGGTTTTTCTGCCGCCACCAGCATTTCCGCCGATTGACGGATCAGGCTGGCTGCGGGCGATACGCGAGTGGAGGGTATGCAGGAAGGAAAGACGGGCTCGTCGTTGATCTCATCCAGCACATCCATCGGCAGGCACACGTACACAGGGCCCATAGGCGGCGTAGAAGCGATCTTGACAGCCTTGCGTAATGTCCGCAGCAGCGATTTCGAGGAAGTTGCCATCGTCGAGAACTTCGTAACCGGTGCCATCATCCCTACGAGGTCGTTGGCCATTTGTGCATCCATATTCATGTACTGCACACCGGCGTCCGAACCAATAACCACCAGCGGGGCGTGTCCCCTTTTCGCCTGATACACGGCTCCGACCGCATTCCCTATCCCGGGCGAACTGTGCAGCTGCACCAGGGTAGGCTTTTGAGTGGCGCGGGCGTAACCGTCGGCCATCATCACCGCGATGGTTTCCTGCAACGTAAGCACGTATTTCATCTCGGGGTACTCGGCCACGGCGTCCAGGAAACCCTGCTCTACCGTACCCGGGTTGCCGAACATGTATTCCATGCCGTCCGCGAGGAACTGCTCGATGATCTTTTGATTTCCGGTCTTACCAGCCATAACGTTTGAGACCTTTATCGAGCACATTGACAAACTGTTCTCCAAATTCGAACGAGCATTGCAGCGAGCGTGCCGTAATGAATGGATAGTCCACGATCACCGACGTTTCTTTTCCGAAGTTACCGTGGTATTGTCCTTCCGGGCCCACGGCGTCGGACAGGATATATTCCAGCACGTATGGCGGAGGCCCCATGTTGAGGTCGGTATGCAGGAAACCGGTACCGTCGTGGTAATCGTATTCGATACAATGGCCGGTAACGTGCTTGCCGCGGATAATGGAACGACGCTCGTTGAAGTCCCTGGCGAAAACCAATGGGGCTACGCCATAACAGATTCCTGCCACAGGCATTTGTTTGTTGTAAAAACCAAGTACCAGATCGTGTACTCTCTGGTTGTTCACCAAATCGATGATCGGTCCGCTGCCGCCCACCAGGAACACTGCCGCATATTCCTCAGTCAGCTTTTCCTGCGCGATTTTGAGGTCTGCGTAGTACTTTTCAAAAGTCCGGAGAAAATCAGGAGCTGAAAAATAGGGACGTTCCGGGATGAGGTCTTTTAGGCTTTGACGCTGTTCGAGGCGGTTTGTAGCTTCGAATGCTTTCACTTTTTCGGCGGCCAACGGAGTCGTCACGCATACACCCAGCGGCGGATCTATGTAAGTAGTATCATAGCTGGGAGGCAATGCTTCGGCTTTCTTGCCATTCGGTGTCACGAATTCGACGGTGTATCCCGCCTCTTCGAGCTTTTCGAGCGGACCAACGAGCTCAATGCCCCAGTAACCGTATTCCGACAATACGGCGAGTATTTTCTTTGACATAAGATTTCAGTGTTTCAGAAAAATCTAAAAAGAGGATAAACTGAGAAGGAGGAGGATTTAAGACTTTCGGATCAATGTCCGGGAGGTGGCGGCACTACGCCCAATTGTTGCAGCAAACCCAATTCATCGACATTGGCCCAGCGTTCGGCTATCTTGCCGTCGTTGAGGCGTACCGTCGTAGTGCCTGTCATCGTGATTGGCTTGCCTGATGGCGGCATTCCCATTACGCCACCGGTATCGGTGCCGTTGAGTCTCCATCTGTGGACCACTTTGTCTTGCACAAAGATCTGGTCTTCGATTGTCAGCTGCACATCCGGCATTGCTCCGCGGAACATCCCGATAATGCCCTTGAAACTGGCCGAGCCAGGCTCAGAAACCGTCTTGCCGCCCACCTGCGAGTGGTCGATCGCGTCGGCTGATAACAAGTCTTCCCGTACGACACCGGTGTTCCAAGCCGCTTCGAAAAACTCAATACAAATTGCATTGTTCTGTTCTGCTGTAAATGACATAGTTGAAAATTATTTAAGGGTTGAAAAAAGACTTCGGCCGTAGGCCATCGGCCATCAGCCAATAATTTGGCAAGGAATAATCCAGAAAAGAACGCCGACTGCCGAAAGCCGACTGCCGACAGCAGACAGCCTTACTTAACTACAAATGGCCTTCCATTCAGAAATGCCTCTACGATCCAGGCGGTGTTGATGTAATTTTTAAATAGGGTAACCTGGCCTTCCTCGTTGGTTTCCACGACATGTACCACGCTGGTCTTGAATGGCAGACCGGTCGCGAGCGATGTGCCGGCCTCGTCTATCACGACGGCGGCGACATGGCCCTGGTAGATCATACGTGTCGGTTTGAAATGATCGAAATGCATGGTTTCCAGGATTTGGCTGGCCGATTCGGCCGCGGCGTCCGGGCCTATGCGTTCCCCCGCCCAGGAAAGCAGATCGGGAGGCCCAAAAATGTCCCAAACCACGTCGGGTGCGAAGACTTTTCTTACCTCGGGCACATTCAGTCCCTGCAACGCGGCGTACATGGCCTTCACCGTCCTGACCGTCTGCGGTGGTGTTTCGAAAACATCCGGATCGAACACAATACTGTCTGTCGTTCTTTCCGCTGCGACGGGCTGGATCACGTGATAATGCGGATCACCGTCTACGGACCGCACGGTAAACGGCCGTCCGCCGAAGATCGCTTCCACCAGCGGAAATGTGTCGCGGTAGTACTGTAACCGATCGATCTTGCCATTTCTGACTGTCACCCAGTGTACTACTCCCCCGCTGTACGGAACACCGTACCGGGACTCCCCGCTCCCGTGGAGCACAACGGCAACAGTGTTGCCTTGTGCGATGTACCGGGTTGGTTCCAGCTTATCAAATGCCAGACCTTCGTTGAGTAAAACAAAATATTTAGAAACTCCTGTATGTCCTTTCCAGCATCCGGCCCAGGGCATCAGGTCGGTTGGACCCGCTACTTCCCAGATCACATCCTGCGCCAGGAAGTCCAGCACGTCGGCCAGGTTGTTGTCCTGCCACGCCCGGTAAAAATCCACAAGCAGTGCTGTCGGATCGAGGTCGAATGCATTGACATCGGCCACGACCGCGATTTCTTTACCTGTGTTCGTCCTGATGACAGTATCCCGGTCCCGCTGGCTGAAACGCAGCTCTTTTCTGGAAAGCCCGGGCGTGTCGATGACCAGCACGCCATTGTCGGCATCAAAACCTTCGACTCTAACCGGTTCGATGGGAAAGCTCCCGTTCGCGACCAGAAATTGAACTGCGCTTTTTGTTTCCATACCGGACGACTGTTAGAGCACTTTGAGTTGCTGAAGTAATCCAAGACTATCCTGGGCGACCCACATTTCGACGATCTTGCTGTCCTTGATCCGAAAAATATCGATGCCCTGATCATATACCTGAAGACCGGTTGTATCCCGTCCCAGAAAAGTACCTGTGTTGGTAGCTACGTAAGACCACCGGCTTACGACCTTGTCGCCGTCTGCCAGCTCGTCGTGCAGCGTGAAATGCACGTCGGGGAAAGCGAGGAGGGCTGTTTCGAACCACTTGCGCAGGGTAGGCGGCTGATGCGCCTGCCCGGGAGGAAAGTGGAATGTGACATCTTCCACCGCGATTTCGTCGAGTAGTTCACCCCTCTTTTCATTCCATAGTTCAAACCAATACCGGCGAACTATGGCTTTGTTATCTTCTGTCTGTGTCATGGGATTCAGGAAGGGATTGCACCTAGTTGCTGCATCAGGCCAAAATCATTTTCGTTAACATGCACGGAAGCGATTTTGCCATTTTTGATGGTGAAAATATCAATACCATAATCCTTGATATGGTTGCCTGTCGGAGCTGCTCCCAGGAACTCGCCCTGGTGCGTTCCCTCGATATTCCATCGGCTGGCTACCTTGTCGCCTTCCGCCGTCTGCCTCATTACATTGAATTTAATGTCGGGAAATGCATTGCGGAGGTAGGACACAAAACCTTTGAATGCTGGGTAACCGGCGATCGGCTCAGGTTGTGTAGGAATGATAAATTTAAAATCGGGGTCGAGGATCTCCTCCACGACATCCAGCTTGCCCTGGCTCATGATCTCGTCGAAATACCGCGACGCCAACTGATTATGGAGCTCGAAATCGGGCACGGCAACGGCGGCATCGGAAGGTAATACACCGAGTTGAAGCATCAAACCAAGCGTGTCCTCGTGGCCGATAGACTCGACGATCTTCCCGTCCTTGATCGTATGCCAGGTCATACCGTCGATCTCAAAGAATTTGCCTGTTGCTTCCACATTGCCTTTGATCGTCAGCAGCGGGCCGCCGGTATGCGTGCCGCCACCTCTCCAACGGGTGATCACCCAGTCGCCGCCGGCGACCATTTCCTGCGGATTGATGTAAAAATCCGGGAATGCCCCGTGCAGCATATGTACCAGTCCCATGAAGCCTTCGGGGCCGTGGAAAGGCTCCGGATGTGTGGGCAGGGTGAAAATAAAGTCCTGGGACAGAATTTCCTGAGCAGTCTGCTCATTCATTCCGTTCATGATCTGGTAGAAATAACGTCTGGAAATTGCCTTATTCTGATTCATTTTTCTTCTGCTTATCAGGTGAAAGGTTTGGTTTAGATTCAAAAAGGCACCGCTTGCCGTGCTATTGTGTTTCAAATATCTCCACATCCGCTACTTAGGACTTTCAAATACTGACCGAAACTGAAAAAAACCGAGGTGAACTCTTTCTATCCCGAAGTCAAACCGTTCGCTCATGCTGTCAAGCTGAAAAAAACGACATCAAATTTTCTTGCAGGGGATTGAAGCAGAATTTACGGTACCTGAAATCACCAGAAACGCAATTTTTTTATTCGTACATGCTGACGTAGAACTAGTTATATAAATTTAGTTCCGACCATACGGGAAGCGAAAAATCGGGAAGGTCACCTTAATTACTTTTTTTATACTATTTTGCACTTAACCGGTAGTAAAATTTCTACTTAAATCAGTATTATTGCAGCCGAACCCGCTTATCCCGCACTAATCAACATTCTAAGCCACAGGCACGCCGATTCTTTTTACGCACATTTCGGACAGCACTGTCACTAACCGGCAGTACACCTTTGAAGTACCATGGCATAACCAGTCTGTGATGATTTTGCTATTCCTTTCATTTCAAGTACCCATTGAAGCTACCTTTCACAACTTAAAAGATTCTCTTCTATGAAACCTTTGAACCTCCTGGTCGTTGCGATCCGAAACGAATGGCTGGGGTTGCTGGAAGACTCTCTGAGTTATGCCGGCTACCAGTTTCGAATCAAGCAGGCTAATTCCAAGCAATCCGCTATTAAAGCATTTCACGAAGCCAAGTACGATCTGCTGATCTCCAATTGTATCCTTCCCGACGGTAAGATCACCGACCTTGCCAATGTACTGGGCAGCCAGCTTCCATGCCTCGTCATGACGGAGGGGCACTGTCCGGTGACCGCAGAGCGTGTGCTGGCTGTAACGGAAACCAACTACTATATCAATTGCTCGAACAAACTCGGCTGGATCCCCGCTTTGGAGAACACCCTCTCGAAATGGGAAGACAATGCCAAACAGAAGCTCGATCAGCACATTCAGAACCATGATAACCTTTATAAAAAGGTGCTTGCACGCTGTAACGAGCTGTTATCCGGACAAAAAAAGGCCAATCAGGCGATCTCGGAAGTCTTCCACCTCCTGATAGAAGTAATGGACCTGAGCCGCGCCTATCTTTGCCTCAAAAGTGCGCGGCATGGAGAGCCGTTCATTACCCGGCAAACAGAGGCTGTTGCCCCCGGTGTTACCCTGAAACAGGCGCGCACAGAGGATCCTGCCGAAATCCCTTACCTGAAAAGATGGGCTCCGCTTTTCGAAGCCGGCCGTACCGTGGCTGAACTGAACAACCTGTTGCCTACATTGGAACAACAGTTGTTTACCCGCCGCGACATACAATCGCTCCTGGCGGTGCCGATTCATGTCGGCGGCAACTGGATCGGATATATCGCGATCGAGGATGCCCTGAACCCCAGGGAATGGACCGAAGCGGAGGAAGCACTCATGCGCTCGGTGGCTGATCTGATCCAGAAAAAACATTTCACAACTGTTCCATCATCCCGCCATAACTCCGAATTACTGACGAGCCCGGCATGACTGCTGATCTGAATTACAGGAACGGGATGTCATTAGGTTGGCGTCTCTGTTTCATTTTGAGCCTGTTCGCAACCATTCCCAGGCTGATATTCGTGTGGCCATCGCTGTTCAGCCCTTCCGAAATCGGGATGGGTGTGCTGGATATCTGTATCCAGTTCATCATCAGCTTTGAATTTGCGTGGATATTTGTATACATCTGCCTGCAACACACGTATCAGATCCCAAGCTGGTTCAACCGCCAGAATCCGTGGATACAGGGCATGCTGCTTATCATTCTTTTTCTGGGGATCAACGAAATCCTCTTTCAGCTTAAAATTGCGCTCGACAACGACAATTCGGATATATTCATTTTCCGCGTAGTTTATTATCTGTACCATATACTGTTGCTGGTGGCCATACTCGGTTTCCGGAATTTCATGCTGACCACCCAGGAAAATCACAAGATCGGCATGGAAAACGAGCAGCTCAAACGTGAGCAGCTCAAAGCACAACTCGAAGCGCTCCGCAACCAGCTGAACCCCCATTTCCTTTTCAATGCCCTCAATATTCTCAATATCTCGATCATTACGAACCCCGATCTAGCCCAGCGCATCGTACTCGATTTGTCCGATATTCTGCGGTATAATCTCAAAGTCCAAAACCAAAACCTGATCCTGCTCAACGACGAGCTTGCTGCCGCACGCGCTTATCTGGACCTCCACAAGGCCCGGTTCGGTGAGAAAATGGCATTTGAATTCGTAGGTACCGACACCAGCAGGGAGTGGTACATTATTCCGCTGTCGTTGCAGTTGCTGATAGAAAACGCGATCAAACATAATGTGATCACGTCCAGCCAGGTTTTGCTGATCCAGATCCGGCTTAACGAACCTGACAAACAGGTGGTCGTCATGAACACAGTTAATAAAAAGCTCAACGCGCCCAGTACCGGCATCGGGTTGCAGAACCTCGACAAGCGGTACCGGATCCAGACCGGCCAGAAACCGTCGCTCACGGAAGACGAACAACAATTCACCGTAAAAGTACCCTTGATTGAAGCTCCATGACAAGAATCCTGATCATAGAAGATGAACAGCCCGCCGGGCAGTACCTGACCCAATTAATCCAGAAAGCCGATCCGAAAACTTACATTCTGGGTGTGATCGAGAGCGTCGAAAGCGCGATCGGGTGGCTCAGCAGCAATCCTGTTCCCGACCTGATCTTCCTCGATGTCCAGCTTGGTGACGGCACCTGCTTTCAGGTCTTTGAGCAGATTTCCATTGGATGCCCGGTCATCTTTACAACCGCCCACGACGAGTACGCATTGCGGGCATTCAAACTCAATAGCATCGATTACCTCCTGAAACCGATCCGGCCCGAGGCCTTGAAATTCAGCCTTGACAAATACTACCAGCTCAACCAGGAGAATGCGATCAGCAAAGTAAAGTACCTGGAAGAGCTTATGCACACGGAGATCCTGAACCGCAAAAATCCGCGGCGAAGCTTCCTCGTCCCTTACCGTGACAAACTCATTCCGCTGAAAGATTCGGACTTCGCATGGCTCACGATCCGCAACAGTGTGGTTGTCACGACCCTGCACGACGACCGGAATTTCGTGCTGGATAAAACCTTGGAAGAGCTCGAAAATCAGCTCGACACTTGCAGTTTTTTCCGCGCCAACCGGCAGTTTATCATTTCCCGGCAATGCATTACAGAAATCGAGCTTTACTTTAACGGCCGGCTGCTGGTCAGGACGTCGCCTGCATCGCCGAACCAAATCCTGATTTCAAAAGAGCGGGTACCTGTTTTTAAGAAATGGTTTGAAGAACAGATGTGAAAATCCAGGGGTGCATTTAGCAGTTTGATCAACGATATTTGCTGTTTCGCCCAAGTTCGGGTAAAGTTTAGGATGCCAATGTAAATCTTCGCGGCATCATTAAGCCCTTGCCCGATGTATACCGCCCGTGAAATCAAACTCAGGATCATATTATCCTTTGCCTGGAAGGCCATTCTGTTTTGCTTCCTTTATGCAACTTCCCTGTGTATCCTCAGTCGATGGCTGGGCGTCGCGATCGGGATTTCCTTTGTTCCGATTGGGCTGATCGGTACCGCGGTTGCTTTCTATGTGGGTTTTAAAAACAACTCATCCTATGAAAGGCTTTGGGAAGCGCGGCGCATCTGGGGTGCGTTCGTCAATGCAAGCCGTACCTGGGGCGCCCAGGTGAGTACAGGCGTTCATGCGGACCAGGCGATCAAGTCGCAACTCATGCACAGGCATATCGCATACGTGAATGCAGTCCGTATTCAGCTGCGTGCAAAAAGCGTGTGGAATGATACCGATACCACGGCCCATTCGGTGGTCAGAACACATCATAGCACCGAGGATGCGTCCCTCGCGAACCTGCTGCGGCAACTCGTCACGGAAGAAGAGGCTGCCTATTTTCTTTCCAAAAAGAACCCGGCAACCCATATCATGAAGGCCCAGGCAGCGCAACTCGATCTGCTGTTCCAACAGGGGCAGGTCAACGAGATGCCGCATTTTCACATGATGAATGTCGTGCAGGAGTTCTACAACCAGCAAGGTGCAGCCGAGCGGATCAAGAACTTTCCGTTTCCGAGACAGTATGCTTATTTCAGCAAGGTTTTTGTGTGGCTTTTCATACTCGTGCTCCCATTCGGGCTGATCAATGAGTTTGCCAAGCTGGGCGAAAACCTGATCTGGCTGGCGATACCGAGCTACATGCTGATCGCCTGGGTTTTCAACACCATGGAGGTGGTGGGCGACACGAGCGAAAACCCGTTCGAAAATGCCATCAACGACATTCCGATGACGGCGATTTGCCGCACCATCGAGATTGATCTTCGTGAAATGCTGGATGAAAGCAACGTCCCTGCTCCTATTACGCCCATCAATCATATCTTAATGTAATCATCATGCTCGAACAAGTCCGGAAGTACTTTCCCAATGCCGTCCCGTCGAATGACTTTGTGTTGAACATCTATCAAAAACTAGCACCTTACGAGCTCACGCCCGACAAAATTCTGTTGGCGCATTCTATCTGCTCCGACGACGTCAATGCGATCGAATATCCCGAAACCGGGCGACAAATGCTGGGGCCGTTTAACCTCGGCGGTTTGAACGGCTACCCGTTTACGGGCCTTACGGGCATGAGCGCATTCGCGCACCACGTTCCGGAGGATGGCGCTGCATTGATATTCTACGCCCCGCACATCGGTGTAAGTGCCGAAGGAGAACTCGGTAAAATCCTTCGCGTAGGTCAGCACGAAACTTCCAGTTGCTGCGGGGCAGCGATACTTGCACTAAGCCGCCTGCTAAAAAACGAAATCATCCCCGGAGAAAAACCCGAGGATGATTATCAGCAACATACTTTGCAATCTTTTTTGCATCAGGAAAAAGACCGGATTCTGAATGCCGCCCACCCGATCAAGGAAGCGACCGAAGTCATTTTCGAACAATCCGGCAAGCTTATCGATCGCCTCATCCCTCAAACTGCGTTCACCGGAAAGCACGTGTTTGTTGTCGGTGCTATTATCGTTAATACGGATTGGCAGTATGGGTCGTTTTTGGAGTTGAGGCGATTTGAAAAATGGGAACGTTCCTAAATGTTTCAACTAGTCAGCAGTCACCTTCAGCGCATCGCCATATATCACTATCCCGTTTCCTAAAATGGCGTATGCGCGGTAAAACATTTCCTGGATTGGGTTTTGGTTCACATTTAAGCCGGCTTTCGTGTGAACTCCATCCATTGCTGGCATCGGAAAAACAATCTTGGTTCCGTTTTCCACCGTTGGGTTCTGATTGATGGGTTGCTGTGGAGTAGCCCTGCTTGAAAAAACAATTCCAAATTCGCTGATTGTCTGACCGGAAGAGGCCAGATTCAACCTAAAATTAAGAGTCCCGTCGGCATTAGACGACAGTATATCGAGTGTGGAAACCTTGGCCCCATTGTCCTGCGACGGACCATCCTTGTCAATCACCATCACATCACCATAAATAACAGCCCCACCTTGAACAACCGCATAAGCCCGGTAGTACATTTCAACAAATGGTGCAACTTGCTCTACCTTAATATGCTGCCCATTTGATGCGGGTAATGGAAATATTGCTTTGGTATCCGCAACCGTAGGTGTTGTATGAAAATCATTATCGTTCGCATTCTCTTTGAGGCTATATACAACTCCATATTCCACGATCGGAAAATCGCCAGCCTCGACAATGACTTTGAAACTGACAGCAGGTGCAGTTGGTGTTGCAATGGCCTCCCCTGTGATGACTCTCGGCTGCCTGCCAGGCTCATGATCCGTACAGGAAAAACAAAAAAGCAAGACAAACGCGAGGAGTCCGCCGATTCGGATAGATAACTGTTTCATGGTTTGATTTCGATTAAGTGATTGTGTTTACGTTATTTACCCGCAATAATAAATTGGTTGGACGGGCATTCCAGCACACTACATGGTAGCGATAATCAAACGGCGTTCGATCAATTATTCATCGGTTATTCCATTCCTCATGAAGGAAGAAACCGGGCCTCACACGATGCCCATTACAGGTGAGCAGCAAGGGCATTCCCTTGATATCCGGCAGCACAATGCAAGACATTGCAAAAGCCAAAATCCTTCAAAGGAACGCTTGCGGAGCCACCCTTCGAAGGATTTCAGTTATTACGTTTGGTAACGTCTTATCAGGATTTATTTTTTGGCATGACCCACATAACGCCCATATTCAATGGTATCGTCGGTGTATTTCACATAACTCCTTAGATATATTTCGCTGATGCTACTTTCCGGGATTTTATCCAGTCTGAAACCCATTCCCGACCCACCTACCGGAATTTTTACTTTTTCGTAGTTAAATGAGGTCGCCTTGTCAGCGATTGTGGGAAGCGAATTTGCAGGCTTGTTACCGTTTACACCATAAGAATAGACCACGCCGTACTCCTTAATCATTTTGCTTCCCTGGTCCAGCAGTATCAGGCCACAGTCATAAGGCTTCGTCAAATCCGGAGTTCCCACGGATTCCAGCACCGTCCGTCCCGATTTATCTTCCTTATATTCCCGCACACTTCCATACAATACGGACGTATTTTTGAGAATAGCATACGCACGATAGAACATCTTGAAATAACCATTGGCAGGAGCTGCCGCCAAATGCGTATGATTGGCCTGCGATGGTTTAGCTGAAAAAACAATTCTCGGCCAGTCGGTCGTGGGAACTTCCTGATAAGCCTTTACGGCTTCGTAGTACATGATACTGTAAACAACTCCAAACTCCTGTACAGCATTCTCGTCCAGCCCTTGTAAACTAACATTGAACCTGTATTGATTGGAGTTCTCGACCATTAACTCTCCGGTCTGGATCTGCACAACCGGATTTTCCGGTCCGTGATCAGTACACGCATTGCACGCCATGCCGATCACTGCGACCAACGCAGTGATTCGGCGGATCATTTTTTTCATAATGTGATTCCGTTAATAATATAGTATTGTAGAAACTACTACAATAGTACACGTTAACGGAACAAGCATTTACGTTACACCCAGTGTCCGTTAACCAACGGCGTTGAATCATTTATTGATCGATCGCAAGTCTGAATCAGACGTGGTGCTTTATCTGATCAGGTGTTCGTATTTGGCGGAAATTATCGACATATCCCGACAATCCGTATGCGATTGCCGCAAATCAGTATTCCATCCGAAATGCGGACAGGTCGGGCAGGTGTTTCTTCGTTCGGCTCAACTCATATCGGTAGATCACCTGCCCCAGATTTTTCATAAACGGGTAGCAAACTTCCTTGTATTCATAACGATCGTCGTTATAGACCCCGTCCTCATTCGACTGGACAACGGCGCTTAGGAGAAATTCGACTTTGTTCTCAAAATCTACGAAATAAGCATTGTCTATAATGAACCCGTAAGAGTCGCCGTACTTATTAAAAATCCTGACATTCGGTTGCGGATCACTCTCCTTGTCGGCTCCGTAAAAAAGAAACTTTGCATATAACGGCCAGTAATCCGTCCGGTGATAATGTGGACGATCGCTTTCCGTCGGCATTTTGCTCAGGTAAGTGTAAATCAGTCTGTAATCATCCGGTTTCAGACGAAACCGCGCGGATGGGGGAAACGTCTCCGGAAAAAACAACTTCTTCATCACCTTCTGCTGATCGGTTAGGCTGAATGCGTTCCTGTTTTCCATATTAAACGGTCTGGCCACGAGCTTGTCGGAACTGTCCATATATGCCCGTCCCATCGAAGTATTGGTCAGCTTCAAAGGATAGTCTTTGGGATCAAACCGTCCTGGCTGCGAATACAGCAATGTCGTTCCGTCGTAAAACCGGATGGGATTGGTATGCCTGGAAGTCGCCTCGGTGTCTTTCACGGCGTAGCGGTTGAGAATGCGGCTGGTTGTCAGGCCGTGGTCCGCTAGTCTGCGGTTGATCTCTGCCCTCCCGATCCATTCATATAGCCGGTTGTAGGCATCGTTATCACTCACCAGCAGGATCTTCTTGATGTAATGTTCCAACGAAGGAAGACCGTTTGACGAGGAACTATCCCTATCTACGGCAGTTTGCTTCGTAAAATCAGCACCGGTTATCATCGCGCTGGATTTACTTAAACCTGGAATCCCGAGCTCGTTTAATTTTTCCAAAGCAAAGATCACCGTCGGCAACTTGACGGTACTGGCCGGAAAGAAATAATGGAGATCATCCAGATTATAGCTGAAACTTTTGAAATGAGGCACATTATCCTTGTCCCGGTCGATCTGCGTGTACAAGATCTGCACCTGGTTCTTTTGAGGATGTTTGAGGATACCGCCGAAAAGATCCGAACGGCTTCGGAGTAGCTTTTCCAGGAACACCGTGTCGGGCTGCTGTGCCAGGGAGAAGTGGCTGACTGCTAGCAGCAGGGCTAGAAAGAGGTGTTTGAGGCGATGTGGAGGGATG
>CBFGMV010000055.1:0-52790 GCA_965649915.1 uncultured Dyadobacter sp. | reverse complement strand
GCTCGGCATACATACTGTCAAAACCCTTGTTGGCAATGCGTTGCAGGTAAGTTTTTGCCTGCGCGACGAGCTCGCCCACCTCATAGTTTGCAGACGACAGGTTCACAGCATATTTATATACAATCAGCTCCGCCCCTTCTCGGACCTCCATCTGCATAGTCCCCGAAACATACTTTTCCGCGGAATGCTCCTCAACGGGCAAGTCTACGATCTGCCCATCGAGTTTAATGTCAAATTTCATCCCGGTCGCCACCTGGAAAATCTCCACCTGATACGGGTTACTTTTTGTTTCCAGTACCAGATAGCCCTCATGCCCTCCCGCCTCACGCGAAATTTCGTTCCAGAACGACTCGTCATAATTCGAGTCGCGGTTGCGGATATTGCCGTCGAGATAAGGTGTGATGGTAAAATAGTCGGTAAAGTTGAGCGGGATCATGCTGTAACTGATCGCGCCGGACTCATCGTCGGTCATGCTGCAAAAGCGTTTGGAATGAATGCGCAGCTTCCTCCCACCCGATAACACCACGGTTGCGATGCGTTCGAGCACCCCTTCCTTCATATTCAGCACCCGCTTGAACTCTTCGATCTTGCACGTCCCGAGATCAAGAATTTCAGCTCCTATCCGGATTTCGATCCCCGTCCAGTTGCAGGCATTGAGGACCTTGGCGAAATAATCAGGATAGCCATTTTTCCACCAGCCCACACGCGTCTTATCCGGAAAATATACCCCGGCCACATAGTTACCCAGCAGCGTTTTACCCGAATATCCTTCCTCAAAATTACCTCTCTGACCCATCCGGCCATTACCCAGGCTCATCAGGCTCTCGGTAATTTCATTGTGCTCGGGGTGGAAACCATTTTCGACGATACACCATTCGTCGTGCGTGATGTAGTTTTTCATTATTAAATATCGTTTGTACATCCCGGTCATCAGGATGCATGCATGTGTTCAAAATAGCAATTGATCTTATTCACCAAGACCCGATGCGGCGGCTTCCAGCTCGCGCAGGCCAAATTCGCTGAAACCTGGAATAACGATATCAGCTTCATTCAGCACCGATTTTTCACCTATTCCCACAGCCAGCATTCCCGCCGCTTTTGCAGATTGTACTCCCGCGACGGCATCTTCAAAAACAACGCAATGCCCGGGGTCCGTCGCGAGATCAGCTGCGCCCATCAGGAAAACCTGCGGATCGGGTTTACCTTTGGTGATGCGGTTGCCATCTACGATCGTATCGAAATAATGGAGCATGTCAATCCTTTCCAGAATGACCGTTGCATTCTTGCTGGCAGACCCCAGTCCCGTCCGGACCGAATGTGCTTTCAACTCGTCCAGGAAATCGCGCACGCCGGGCAGGGCATCGTCCGGGGTCATCTGCATACACAGTTCCAGGTAGCGTGCATTCTTCACGGTCGCCCTTTTCACCTTCTCCTCTTCCGACAGTTCTACCCCGCCAATCGAAAGTACAATTTCCAGGGATTCCATTCTGCTGATCCCTTTCAGTCTTTCATTTTCTTCCCTCGACAGATCGAAACCCAGATCCTGGGCCATCTCGCGCCAGGCGATGTAATGGAATTGGGCGGTATCGACAATTACTCCGTCGAGATCAAAAAGGCAGGCTTGTATTGAGGGCATATCATTTCAAATTTAATATCTTGCAAAATAGTAAAAAATAGCAATTTGCTGCGAAATGGGCCAAATCACGGCCTTGCTGCCTGGCGTTTCATCGCAGTATTTTCTAAAAAAACATTCAAAACCTCAGAACAATGTCCGTCGCCAATCAGGATAAATTCGTTATCTACCAAATATTTACCCGCCTGTTTGGCAACCAGAATGCAACCAACAAACTATATGGTACCCTGGCCGAAAACGGTTGCGGCAAATTCAACGACATCGACGATACAGCCCTAGGAGCGTTGAAGGATTTCGGCGTTACGCACCTCTGGTATACCGGTATATTGGAACATGCCACGCTGACGGATTATACTCAATTTGGCATTCAACCCGATCATCCGCTGATCGTAAAAGGCATTGCCGGGTCTCCATATGCGGTGAAAGATTATTACGATGTGGATCCCGACCTCGCCGTGCATGTGTCCGACCGGATGCAGGAATTTGAGAACCTCGTGCAGCGTACCCACGCGCACCAGCTGAAAGTCATCATCGATTTTATTCCAAACCATGTCGCGAGGCAGTACCATTCGGACACACGCCCGGCAGCAGTCAGGGATTTCGGGGAAGATGACGACAATAACATGGCTTTCAGTCCCGCAAACAACTTTTACTACATTCCCAATCACGATTTCGTCGTTCCCGAAGGACACACGCCGCCGCTTCCTGTCACCTCCCCCTACCACGAACGACCGGCCAAAGCGACCGGCAATGACGTGTTCCAGGCCCAGCCGAGTCAGTATGACTGGTACGAGACCATCAAGCTCAACTACGGTGTGGATTACCTGGGCGGCCGCGTAGGGCATTTCGATCCGATTCCCTCGACCTGGCTCAAAATGCGTGATATTCTGGTGTACTGGACGGAAAAAGGCGTCGACGGTTTTCGCTGCGATATGGCGGAAATGGTGCCTGTTGAATTCTGGGGCTGGGTGATCCCGGAGGTCAAAAAAGCGAACCCAAAGATCATTTTCATAGCAGAGATCTATAACCCTGGCGAATACCGGAATTACATTTTCAAGGGTAAATTCGACTATCTATATGACAAAGTAGGATTGTACAACTCGTTGCGAAAACTGATAGAAGGCCATGGAACGGTTGAAGAAATTACGCGGATCTGGCAGCAGGAGTCCGGTGACTTCAGCGAACACATGCTCCGGTTCCTGGAAAACCATGATGAGCAACGCATTGCATCCCGCTACTTTGCGGGCAATCCGTGGACAGCCTTGCCCGCAATGGTCCTTAGCGCCACCCTGCACACCGGCCCGATGATGCTCTATTTCGGTCAGGAGCTGGGCGTCGACCCTACGCAGCAAGAGGGCTTCCAGGGGGAAGACGGCCGCACGACCATTTTCGATTACTGGAGCGTTCCGGAATTCAGGCAATGGGTTAATGGCGGAAAATTCGACAAGGCATTGCTGAGTACAGAGCAGCGGGAGCTCCGCACGTATTATAGCCATCTCAATCAGTTTGTAATGCAGCAGGAAGCCGTTTACGCGGGTGCATTCTACGACCTGCAATATGTGAATGTAGATGGGCAATCCTATAACTACGACAAGACAGTCATATACAGCTACCTGCGTTATACCGACAAGCAAAAACTGCTCTTCGTTTACAACTTCCACCTTTCCCGCACGGTAGAAACGACTGTCAAAATCCCACAGGACGCATGGACTGGGACGCTGAAACTGGGTAATACGGGATTATACAAATTAAAACCCGTTTTCCCGGTAGAAGTGCCCCAGGTACAGCTGCGGGCTGCGGATATCACCTCGACGGGCGTTAATGTACAGTTGCCGCCTGCCAGCGTCGTGGTATTCGAAATTGTATCCAAATGACCGGTAAGTGCTCGCAACCGGGTTTTAATTTTCCAGGATAGTGTATAACATAATGAAAGATCAGTAACATACTTTACCGATAATATTTAAATTTACTATCTGTGAGTTTGAAAAAAAGACGGTCGAAACGTCATGGGAAGTATCTATTCCTTTGAATGACAGACTTTAATTGGAGGATATGGATAGCACTTTACCCCTTGAACGAATCAACTACGCGGGAACGTTTGTCGGGATCGTCCGCGCGAGATGGAAAGCCCGGAGGGATAAAAGCGAACCGTTCCGCAATGCATTAGCGGGACTGATTCCCGACCAGCGGGAGAAAATGCTGCTTTCGGAGCAGATTATTTCCATTCTTGGCTCGACCAAGTTTGTTTCCCTGCTTACCGAATCGGAGATCGGAGCCAACAAGGGCTTTTTCTCGGATGCATCTGCACGGCTCAGTTTCAAATTTCTTCCCCCCGTTGAAGAACCGGATGAACTTCGTACACATTTTGACAGGTTGTTTTCCTACAAAAAGGATTACCAATGGGTGCAGGCTGTGCCGGACGACGAATGGGTGGCTTTTCTTCAGGATCTTTTTGAAAAAACGGATCCTGCAATTGAAAACTACATTAAAAAGGAGGTCTTAAACTCGGTCATGATTCTCGCCCAACGTGCCGCCACGCTGGGTGTTGACCCGGAAGTAGTATCCAAAATACCGCGGGTCGACGATCTGGATTCCCCCTTTCTGGGGCTGAACCGGGAAGTCATGCTCTTTGTTGAGAAAACCCTGAACCATGGAAATTACGCCTTCACGGACCAAGAAAGCGACTACAAGCATATCCTGGTGATGATCAGCCAATGCAAAAGCCAGATCAGTTACATCTACAAGCATAAGGACCTGTTTGGGATCAGCCTGCAGCTAACCTACCTGGTCAGGCAGATCGAGCAATACCTGAAACGGCTTGCGCAGTTGCTGGAATTGCTTCAAACCCGTGAGAGTGACAAACGATGGATCATCATCGTACAGATGCTGAAAGCGTTTGTTTATGCGGAAAATACGCGTTACAGCTTGCAGAAGCACTTTTCGATGAACCTTCAGTTGCTCACGTTCAAGGTAATCGAAAACACATCAAAAACCGGCGAGCACTACATTGCCTCGGATAGGCCGGCCTATTGGAAGCTTTTCGGAAAGGCACTCGGCGGAGGGATCATCGTTGCTTTCTTGTGTGCCAACAAAACCAGGCTGTATTTTCAGCATCTGCCCATTTTCTGGGAGGCCTTTTTTTACAGCCTGAACTACGCATTCGGGTTCATGCTGATCCACGTGCTTGGTTTTATCATTGCTACCAAGCAACCGGCCATGACGGCTTCCACCATTGCCGCCAATCTGAGCAACAATGGTGAAAACCCGAACTGGCTGGAATCGACAACCCATCTTCTGATCAGGCTGATCCGAAGCCAGTTCATCTCACTGATCGGCAACGCGAGCATTGCATTTCCCGTTGCATACGGCCTCGACTGGGTTTACTACCGCATCTACGAATACCACATCGCCGATCCGGCCAAGGCGATCAAAATGATTGCCGAGCTCAATGTGTGGCAGAGTCTTGCCTTGCCGCACGCGGCACTGGCTGGCTGCTACCTGATGATTTCCGGGCTCGTATCGGGTTATTATGAAAACAAATGGATCTATAACAAGTACTCCCTGCGCATTCAGAGGCACCCGCGGCTGATCCGCCTTTTCGGCCAAAAACGACTCAACCGGATCGCGGGGTATTTTGAGCGGAACTTCGGCGGCCTGGCAGGTAATTTTGCTTTGGGCGTTTTCCTCGGGTCCACCAGTGCGATCGGCTTCACACTGGGCCTCCCGCTGGACATCCGGCACGTCACATTTGCCTCGGGGAATTTCGGACTAGCCGTTTCAAGCCTGGAAAACCACGTTTCTTCCGAACTGTGGCTGAATTCCGTCATCGGCATCACCTGCATCGGGATTATGAACGTGCTCGTCAGCTTCGGGCTTTCCATTGCATTTGCATTGAAATCGCGGAATGCGCCTATGAGAGAGGTCCGAAGTCTGCTTGGTAACTTGTCCTGGCAATTCTTCCATCACGCCACGGCATTCTTTTTTCCGGTCCGTCATCTGGCCGAACGGCAGCCAGAAGTCGAAGAACCGGTTGCCGAGCGGCACGCCTGAAATTGCAAAAAGGGCTTTTGATCATTATTTTTACATTATCGCGAATTTGTCACATATTTAGCGTGGCAATTATTTTGCGACAAACGTACCCTGTAAAAAAAGACACTTTTAGTATGATCAGAATTGTAGCGCTATCCATTTTGTTGCTGGCTTCCGTCGCATCTTTTGCGCAGTCCGGCCTGCAAAAGACATTCGTGCAGAAAATGGAATTGCCAGCCAGTCCGGACATGGGTACACAGGTTTTGAGGATCAGCGAGTCTTTCCTCGGAACACCTTACGTGGCGGGCACGCTGGAAGGTAATCCTTCCGAGCGCCTGGTGTGCAAGTTCGACGGATTGGATTGCACGACGCTCGTCGAAAGCGTCATCGCGCTGGCGGTTGCCAAAACCGAAGGAGCAACTTTTGACGAGTACAAAACGGAACTGACCAAACTCAGGTATCGCGAAGGCATTATTGACGGCTACCCTTCCCGGCTGCATTACATTCTGGACTGGATGTATGAAAATCAGAAACGGGGTCGGCTGGAAGACATTACTGCCAAAGTGGGCGGGGTGCCTTATACGAAAGAAATCAACTTTATGACGACACACGCCAATCTCTACACCGCGCTGGCAGAAAGTGAAGTATATGAAAAGCTGAAACAACAAGAGGCAGTGATCAACTCCAGGGAGCGAAGCTACATTCCCAAGGCCAGTATCCAGAAAGCTGAGCCTATGCTGCACGACGGCGACATTGTGGCTTTCACGTCGTCGGTTGATGGCCTGGACGTCAATCATATGGGCATTATCTCCAAGGTGGGCAGCCGCGCCTACCTCATTCACGCATCCCTGACGGGCAAAAAAGTGGTAATGTCCAACGTGCCGCTGGCCGAATATGTGGCCTCTGTACCCAAACATACGGGCATGATCGTAGCCCGGCTCAACGATATCTGAATAATGAATGGAATTAACCGAACTGATCAATTATAGAAATTCCCCCTGGTTGCTGTTGTTGCTGATGGGCGTTATAGGCCTGGTCATCAGCATTGTAATTATCAGCGTCATCAAAGTTACTGCTTCGAGAAAGGAATGGCGGGCCGTGCGCGCCATTCGCGAGAACCTCACCAGCGTACTGTACTTCTTTGTGCCGATCGTGCTCATGACGGCAGCCGCCAAAACCTATTCCTATTCTAATCCCCAATACGACTGGGTATTTGCACTGAGCAAGACTGTCCTGATAGGGATAACCACCTGGCTCATGGCCCGGATCGTGATCATCATTGAGAAGATCCTGATCGACAAGCTGGATTTCAATTCCCCCGACAATAACCAGGCACGCCGGTTGTTTACAAAGATCAAATTTGTAAAACGCATTGTTGTGATCATGGTGGTCCTGATCGGGGTCTCCATTCTGTTGCTGAGTTTCGACAGCGTCCGCCAGTACGGTGTAGGTATCCTCACTTCTGCGGGGATTGCCAGTGTGATCATCGGTTTTGCTGCACAAAAGTCCCTGGCCAACCTCATGGCCGGAATTCAGATCGCTTTTACACAACCTATCAAGATCGATGACGTGGTTATCGTGGAAGGTGAATGGGGGCGGATCGAGGAGATTAACCTTACTTATGTCGTAGTCAATATCTGGGATCTGCGGCGCATTGTTTTGCCCATTACCTATTTTATCGAAACACCTTTCCAGAACTGGACCAGGAATGAAAGCGCATTGACGGGTGCTGCATTCTTCTACCTCAATTACCATACGCCAGTGCCCAGGCTTCGCGAAAAATTAAAGGAAATACTGGAAGGAACCCCGCTTTGGGACGGCCGTTCCTGGGCCTTACAGGTGACTGATACGCAAGGGCAGCTGATGGTAGTCCGGGCCCTGATGTCGGCGCGTAATTCCAGCGAAACGTTTGATCTGCGGTGTCTGGTGCGCGAGAAACTGATCGAGTTTATCGTCAGCGAACATCCCGAGGCATTGCCTGCCACACGCGTCGAGGAAAAGGACGAACACAGGTTCAGGTTACCTGGCGAGAGCTTGTAAAAAATTGGCCTCCGGAAAATCCGGAGGCCAGTCTTTTCTTACTACTCACCTAACTCAATTTAACTCAATACAGTTTATTTTGATTTCCTGAACAGCGGGCAGAAGGCTGGTCAATGCCCGGTACGAATCCGGCCAAAAGCCTGGCGCCTACTTGCTCGCAATCCTTGTCGATAGCAATGGAAAATGTCTGTTGTCCCGTGTAAATCAGGATGTTCGATTTACATTACAAAGGAGATTTAGCGTTGTTAAAGTGGCATTAACGCTATATTAAAAACAAATTAAAAAGGGGGGAATTTGAGAATAAATGTCGTTCCGGCCCCCAGCGTGGACTCCACTTCGATGGTGGCTCCCTGCATGTTGATGATCCGCTTCGTCAATGCCAGACCGATGCCGTAGCCGGCCTTGCTGATGGTCGACGCACTCCTGTAAAAAGTATCGAAAATGTAGGGTAGCTCTTCCTGCGCGATGCCGATACCCATGTCGCGGAAGTAGATGATGATCATTTTATTTTTGATTTCCAGGAAGACGTTGCATGCCTTGTCGGGCGAATACTTGCATGCATTGTCCATTAGGTTCAGGAATGCAGTCCGAAGCAGGCTTTCGTCACCGAAGCGTTTCAATTGCTCCTCGCTATCCGGAATCTTGTCATAGTGGATGCGCACTTCGTAGCCGGGGTTTTTCTGCTGAATGGAAGCCTTGGCCTGCCACAATACCTCGTCGACCCTGATCTTCGAAAATGTTACCTTAAATGCCTTTTCCTCGGTCCGGGCGAGTTCGAGCAAGCGGTTCACGAGCTCGTTCATCTCCTTAGCTTCCGACCAGATCCCTTTCAATGCGTCCTGGTATTCCTGGGCCGTCCTTTCTTTCATCAGGCCAAGCTCCGCCTCGCTCATGATCAGCGCCAGCGGTGTGCGCAGCTCATGCGATGCGTGCGACACGAAATTTTTCTGAGCGACGAATGCGATCTGAAGGCGCGTCAGCATCTGGTTGAAAGTTTCGGCCAGTAATGCAAGCTCATCTTTCTCCCGGCCTACCCGCACCTTTTCGTGCAGGTTATTTGCTGAGATATTATTAACCTGATCGATAATGTCGGACACCGGTTTAATGGCGTCATTGGAAAACTGCCATCCCGCAACTGCCACCAGGACCAGCGATAAAAGCCAGCCGATGAGCAGGATCTCCCGCAGCCTATTCAGCTGGTTCATCCCCAGGTAGTCATTGGCAACCACTGCCACGACCCAAGGTTTACGGTGGTCCTGCAAGATATGCCGGATGATGATAACCTCCTTCTTGTGGAATTTTGTATGGATCTCTTTCCCGCCCCGGGCTTCGGTCAAAAGCGACCTGGATAGCTGAAAATCCTCCTTTCCGCTGATAAATATGATTGAATCGGAACCGTCGTAAATGGTGATTTCCTCATCCAGCAGAATCGTTTTGTTCTCCTTTTCGATCTTCTCGATGTCGGCTTTGCTGATGCCGTTACTGGCTTCTACCAGCTGAGCAACCGTCTGTCCGCGTTCATTCAGGAAAGAATAGAACTGTTTCTCCCGGTATTGGTCGTAAAAAAAGTAAATGGAAAGACAAAACAGCGCCATAATGGATCCTACCAACATGGTAAAGAGCAGCGTCAGGCGCGATTTGATATTCATTCTTCCTTGAAAATATAACCCATGCCCACCACGGTATGAATAAGCTTGGTCGGATAATCCTTATCCACTTTTTTACGAAGGAAGTTGATGTATACGTCGATCACGTTCGTCCCCGTATCGAACCGGATATCCCATACCTGTTCAGCAATGTCTACACGCGAAACCACACGTCCCCGGTTACGCATCAGGTATTCGAGCAATGCAAATTCTTTGGCAGTCAGGTCGATGCGATTGCCGCCCCTCCGCGCCACCTTCTCGTCCAGGTTCAGTTCAAGGTCGGCCAGGCTGAGCACCTGACTCGATTGCTCACGCGCGCTGTTCCGCTGGGACAGCACCTTAATTCTTGCAATGAGCTCGCGGAATTCAAAGGGTTTGACCAGATAGTCATCTCCACCGGCTTCAAAACCGTCCAGTTTGTCATCGATGGTACCGAGCGCTGTCAGAAAGAGGATCGGGGTCGTCAACCCGTCGCCCCGCAGCTGCTTAGCCAGATCATACCCGTTCAGCAACGGCAGGTTTACATCCAGAATGATCACATCAAAACGGTAGTTGGATGCCATTTTCTTACCGACCTGTCCGTCGTAAGCCAGTTCTACTTCCCAAGATTGTTCTTCCAGGCCCCTTTTCAGAAAGCCCGCTAGTTTCGGTTCGTCTTCTACGACTAGTATTTTCATAGAGTGTCAAGCGGTTTGAGGTGCCAAATGTTGCACAGATTTTTTGCTTAAAAAAAGGCTGACCGAAATAACGGACAGCCTTTTTGTCTATATCCACACCATTAGAACGTTGGCATTTCTCAACATACTACGTTCTATTATTATGCAAAATATAAAATTTATATTATAAACAATATGCAATTAATCAATTTTACAGAATTTAATGCAAGCATCAATAATAATCCGCCGAATTGTCGTAGTCTGAACGTTCTCCAAACGTGCCATAATCGTCGTCTTCTTCGAGGCGCATTCCTTTCACTGCTTTTTTAATGAGTCCGATCTGCCCGGCGTGATACACATCGTGCTGTACCACACCGTGAATCAAAGTATAGTAGGAATAATCCCGTCCCGGAACGAATTCTTCCAGGAAACTGTCATCGGCGATTTTTTCCAGCTCCGAGATCAGTTCTTCCTGCGAAAGGCTCAACTCCATCTGAATGGCCTCCCATTCAAATTCATCCACAACCGGAAATTTCTTCCAGTCTTTATCTTCTGTCTTGATATCAAATTCGGCATCTCCCTGCAACTTACGGACCGCAAAAATCCGCCACGTCGTCATATGGTATACGATTTCAGCAATGGAATGGGTATTATTGCTCAACCTGACCTCGGCCATTTTAGGAGTTACATCCCGGAGAGCCTCCACAACCGACGGACCGTACCATGCTTCTTCACTTTCGTAGGTGTCGTTGAGTACATCTATGATTCTTAAAATCTCTTCTTTTGTTTCCATGTTATTAGATTAAACAGCTGCAAATTTATGTTGATTCGCCCGAAGATTACCTAAACGTCCTTCCATTATTAAAGAGACATTTTTGCTGCTTCCATACTCTCCCGGGAAAGTGACCAAAAAAGGATTTCCAACCAATCACTAACTGATGCCGTCCCAATACGGAGGTTATGAGTACAAAGTCACAGAGGGCCAAAGCTTACAGTGCGTGGTGTCGCCGTTTACATTCCGACCTGGCCGACTCACAGACTTTAAACTCGTCAACTTTTAAAATGTTCAATTTCAATTTTCGTTTATTTAACAAATTTTAAAATATTACTCAAATGTTCAAAAAAGCTTCTTTGTTCCTACTGATAGCCGGCCTGGGTTTGATGTCCTGTTCCAAAGATCCCATTAGTGACCTTTCTAACGAAGAATCGCTGGTATATATCACTAACCACGATAAATCCGCCAATTTCAGTCAGTATAAAACATTCAGCATCGTGGATTCGGTACTGATCGTAGAAAACAATCGCACCGGCACATCCCTCGACGATATCGACCGCGCCATACTGCAACGTATCGTAACCAACATGCAGAATCTTGGTTATAAATATGTCGGCCCGAAGGAAAAGCCGGATGTGGGGATTAACGTGACGTGGATTACCAATACTTACCTGAACGTGGTTTCACAATACTACGGAGGCTACTGGGGCGGCGGTTACGGGTATGGCTATCCGAACTATTACAATTATGTTGAGACCAGTGAAAGCTCCTGGCTGATTTCAATGCTGGATTTCAAAAATCCCCAGACGACTCCTTCCGGTAAAACATTCAATGTGATCTGGGATGCCCAGATCCGCGGAGCAGCGATCGGCGACCAAAACCTCATCGACAAAATGGCGGACTCTGTTTTTGGACAGTCTGATTATCTTAAAATCAAGTAAAATGAAACGAATCATCATTGTTGCCCTTTTTCTTGCCGGTGTACTACCCGCTTACGCTCAGGAAAAACCGAAGCTGTATACCATTGCCTCTCCTTTTGAACGCTATACCCATTACCTTGCAACCGCGCGCTTTATGGGTGCCGTTCCAATGGGCTCTTTCAAGGATAATTACATCGATAAGTCGTCATTCCAGAATTTTTCATTGTCCATTGAGTGGATCCTGAGAAACTCTCCGCTGTCCGTAGGAGGTGAAATCGGATCGACTTACTTCGAAAAGCGTATTCCCAGGGGATTATACGAAGGCGATCAGGGTACCATCTCGGCAGTGCAGACGCGGACGATCTCACAATATCCGGTTGAGCTTTTTGCCAACTATCATTTTTTGCCTAAAACATCGCAGGTACAGCCCTATGTGCAGATCAGCGGAGGAGCCAGCATACTGGACTACACCGTTTACTACGGCAGCCTTAGCTCTCAGGACCAAAAAGTAAGGCTCAAATATGGTATCGGTGCCGGATCCAAGTTCTTTTTCAAGAAGGACGGATCATTCGGCGTCGACGTACGCGTTAAGTACGACGGCACTGCATACAAATATGACTATATCGATAAAGGTATATCGTCCGTAAACGGATCGATCGGCGTGTTCTATCGTTGGTGGTAACAATCTCATTGTGGCACATAAAAAGAAAGGTTTGTCTAAAACATCGCTTATCTGGATTGGTGGCGTTTTCGCATTTCTGATCGGTTCCGGCCTCTGGGCCTGGAACCGTTTCGGGTCTTCGAGCCACAAAGTATATTCCGAAGTCACAGCAGGGTTTCCGGTAGCTCGGACCCTTGACTCTGCATCCAATGCCTGTGATCTGGTCATCAGGCGCTACCGGCAGATCGGCCGTGAGATGCAGTTTGAGTTGGCAGCTAATGCAGGCGGTCTGTCCCCATATGACGTCAGCATTACACAAAACGGCAAAATACAAACCTTCCAGGCGGTGGCACATCGCTATGGCACCTGGCTTACGCTCCAGGATGTAACAGTTTCGGACGGCGAAGCACAGATCAAGGTAAGCAGCCTCGGCCAGGCGGGGTGCCAGACCAGTGCTGCATTCAACTTCAATGGAGCCCTAAGCAAAGAGATTCCCGAAGTAAGCGACTGGATCCGGCAAGGGAGCAAGGACAATTGGCTCGATGTCAGGCCGGTTAGAAAAGACGGCAAGCTTTATCTGCGCGATTTCGCTAACTACAACGACAGCCGCACGAAAGTGGTCATGATCGACGGTATTGTCGTCAATGGCCTGGAAAACGGAATCGAGGTAAAACCCGGATACCTCTATTCGGTTACAGCCCGGTGGATCGACGCACCTTACAACGACTGGTGGAATGCGGCCAGAAACCGCACCGTACGGCAGCAAAATATCTGGCTGTCAGGCCGCGCTGATGTCCCAAAAGGAACAGGGCTAACCCGGATCGATATTCCCGACTGGTTTTCTCCGTCACGCACTACCAATGTCGATTTCGACACCCGGTTTCCGGAGTTCCAGCCCATTCGCGGGAAGCTGGTAGCGCAATACCGGCTGAACAACTATGTTCCCTCAACCAATTACTATAACCGCGGCATCGGGTACCTGGCTGGTACGGAGAAAGAGTTTGCTCCCGAGAAGCTGCATTACACCGCTACGCCCAACTATTTTGGCGATAAAGATGAAAAGTGGTTCGCCCAGCTTTCAAAGGAACAAGTGGAAGCGCTGGCAGGCGTGCCTGGTTTCGGGATATATGCCTACGACTTTGAATTCTGGAGTCAGCATTATCCGAAAGAAGTCATCCAGCGGTTGATCTGGTTCTCAAAGGTTGTGCGGAAAAATCATCCTGACATGCATTTGATGGATTATTGGGGCGGCGGTGCCTACACCAACCCGCATATCAATACCGTGGGAGGCGCTAAGCCCGGGGATTTTGTCAGGGATTACAGTGAACCGAAGGCCAACAATCCGAATTTCGACCCGCTGCCTAACGGAGAAAGTTTCCGCGAAGTATTCAACACCACTCCGATCGACGTTTATCCGAAGCCGATGTTCGCTACCGACGCTGCGGGTAATTCACCAAACAATTTTGTACTGCTTTCGGCGATCCATTCGCTAAGAATCAATCAGCTCATTCCTTATCAGAAGAACAACAAGTTTATCTTCTACGGTTGGAACCGGTATATGCCGCTTTACAAGGATCCGATCGTTCCCTGGAACTACCAGCTGACAGATCCCAAGGGAGAGCTGATCATGAACCAGCTTGAAATGATGCCAGCGAGCCAGGCACTCAGCTTTTCACTGTTCTCGCTCATCATGTTCGATGGTTATTACCTTTGGCATGACGGAGGCCCGAATGCTAAGAACCCTAATGCTTACAAATTATCCAAAGATATGTGGGGCTGGGGCTACGAATGGTATCCGGCCGATGGCAAAACACCCGAGGGAGAAGTCGGCAGGAACACCAGCGGCGGAACAGCCGCCCCATACTGGGATTTCCCGACCGAATACTACGCGCTGGGCAACTGGATGGCCAAGCAGGTCGAAGATGTCCTGACCGGCGGTAAAAATCAGGACCTTGCATTCCAGCTCGATGGCCGGTGGATCGAACCCAAAAAAGAGCAGGCCCTGCTAGCCATTGAGTCGAAGCAGCCGTTTGTTACGTCCATTGTGAAAGGCAACCAGATCGTGGTTCTTGCCGTAGATTCTTTCCAGCAACCGCAGGCTAGCCGTTCCATTAAGGTCCGTCTGCCCGACGGCAGCACGTCCGATATTGAGTTGTACGGAAACTGGCCGGGCTTGTATCGGGGAACATTGAAAAAATAAAAATGCTGAAAAGAAGAAAAGCTCACTTGCAAGTGAGCTTTTCTTCTTTTCAGGCGACTCTTACATAACTTCCGAGCCATTTGAGATGCGTTCCATACTTGTGCATGATCTCTTGCACCTGCGGATCGTCCATATGCCCGAGGAACTCTACCAGGAACCAGGCCCTGAAAGATGCTTCGCCCCGCAGCGGGCGGCTTTCGATCTTGGTGAGGTTAATCCCCCTGTCATTGAAGTCTTTCAAAAACTCGTACAACACACCCGGCCGGTTGGTATTCGGCAAATTGGCGATAACGGTCGTTTTGTCGTCGTTGCTTTTTACATTGGCAAATTCCTTGGCCAGGATCAAGAACCGTGTCTGGTTCTGGTCGCTGTCTTCGATGTTATCAAAAAGGATCGGTACGCCAAATAACCTCGCGGAGATGGACGAGCATATTGCGGCTGCGTCGGGTTCGTCTGCTGCCAGCTTGGCTGCTTTCGAAGTAGAATCGACCGGCACCAGTTCAATGCCCATGCCTTCCAGGTATTCACTGATAAATTTCCCGCATTGCCTGAATGCGATGTCTTTCGAATAAATCCTGCGGATCGCTTTCAGGCTATCCGACTGGGATGCGAAGGTAAAGTGTACTTTCAGCAGCATTTCGGCTACTATCGACAGATTTTTTTCCCGTAAAAAATCAACGGTTTCGATCACGATCCCCTCCTGGTTGTTCTCGATCGGAACAACACCAAATTTTGCCCGGCCCGTTTCTACACTTTCAAACACCGAATGGATCGTTGGCAACACCAGGTATTCGCTCATGGCTCCAAACCGCCCCTCTGCCGCCTGATGCGTGAAACTCCCTTCGGGTCCGAGGTAGGAAACTCTTTCCGGTAATTCTAGATTACGTGATACAGCAAAGATCTCGAAGAAAATGGCATCGATCGCCTGGCGGGTCAGCAGCCCGGTGTTGTGACTGGCGAGCCGGTCAAGGATCTGCTTTTCGCGCTCCGGCCGGTAAATAATGGATTGTGAGGACCGTTTCAGTTCACCCACCGTTTTGACGAGCTCCATACGCTCGTTCAAAATGCTCAATAATTGATCGTCTATCCCGTCGATCCTATTTCTTAATTCCTGTAATTCCACAAAGACACATTAAATATGATGATCAACAGAGAGGTACGTTTAACATATAGAGTAACGGCCCGTTTCGAACGACGTTACTTGACCGTCCAAAGATAGTGAAAGGGAGCACTATCCTGCGAGCGCAAGTTCTTCCACATTCTTCTCCACTTTCAGGTTATCGATAATAAAGCGCTGCCTTTCAGGCGTATTCTTGCCCATAAAATAGCTCAACAGTTTCTGGATAGAAGTTTCCTTCTGAAGAATCACCGGCTCTACCTTCATATCTTCTCCGATGAACTTCCCAAACTCTTCCGGTGAGATCTCCCCAAGTCCCTTGAAACGGGTAATCTCGGGCTTGCTCCCCAGCTTCGCAATCGCGGCCTGCTTTTCCTCTTCACTGTAACAATAGATCGTTTCCTTCTTGTTGCGCACTCTGAATAACGGGGTTTCCAATACAAAAAGGTGCCCGTTCCGCACCAGATCCGGAAAGAATTGCAGGAAAAAGGTCAATAATAACAAACGGATGTGCATTCCGTCCACGTCGGCATCGGTTGCGATGATAATGCGGTTGAAACGAAGGTTTTCCACACCATTCTCCACATCGAGTGCATGCTGCAGCAGGTTGAACTCTTCGTTTTCATAAACAATCTTTTTAGTCAGCCCGAAACAATTCAGCGGCTTACCCCGCAAGCTGAACACAGCCTGGGTCTGAATATCGCGCGACTTGGTAATAGACCCGCTGGCCGAATCCCCTTCCGTGATGAAGAGTGTCGTCTCGTACCGCTGGTCGCTCTTCGCATCGGTCAGGTGCAACCGGCAGTCGCGCAGTTTTTTATTGTGCAGATTGGCTTTTTTCGCACGGTCATTGGCCAGCTTCTTGATCCCCGCCAGTTCCTTCCGTTCACGCTCCGACTGTTCGATCCGCTTTTTCAATGCGTCACGCGATTCGGGGTTCATGTGCAGATAATTGTCGAGTCTTTCTTTGACAAAATCGTTGACAAATGTCCGTACCGTAGTGCTGTTGGGGTCGGGCGTAATGGTATTCGAACCCAGCTTGGTTTTGGTCTGGGACTCGAACACGGGCTCCTGAACGCGGATCGCAACGGCTCCGATAATCGACGACCGGATATCTTCCGGCGCATAGTCTTTCCCGAAGTGTTCACGCACCGCACGAACTATCGCTTCCCTGAATGCAGCTAAATGCGTACCACCCTGTGTCGTATACTGACCATTCACAAATGAATAGTACTCTTCACCATACTGATTACCATGCGTCATTGCCAATTCAATATCCTCACCCTTCAGATGAATGATCGGATAGCGCAGAGTTTCCGCGTCGGACTTGCTTCGGAGCAAGTCGAGCAGGCCATTCTGGGAGAAGTATTTCTGCCCGTTGAAGTTGATCGTCAGTCCCGCATTGAGATAGCAGTAATTCCAGATCATATTATCGAGGTACTGCGGGATATATCTGAAATTCTTAAAAATTGTTCCGTCCGGCTCAAATGCTATGTGCGTGCCGTTCCGCTGACTGCTGGTGCCTTCATCCGATTCGCTCAGAAGCCCTCCCTGATGAAACTCGGCACTTTTGGTCTTGCCATCGCGAAACGACTGCACACGGAAATGACTGGACAGCGCATTGACTGCCTTGGTACCGACCCCATTCAATCCGACCGACTTTTGAAAGGCACCCGAGTCGTACTTCCCTCCGGTATTGATTTTGGAAACGCAATCCACCACTTTCCCAAGCGGAATGCCACGGCCATAATCGCGCACTTCCACCCGGTGTTCGGATATCTTGATCTCGATGGTTTTCCCGTTGCCCATCATATGCTCATCGATGGAGTTATCGACGATTTCTTTGACAAGCACGTAGATTCCGTCGTCAACAGACGAGCCATCCCCGAGCTTCCCGATATACATCCCGGGCCTCAGGCGGATATGTTCCTTCCAGTCGAGTGACCGGATACTGCTCTCGTCGTATTGAACATTTGTACTTTCCATATTTATAACTATTCTTTTAGGAGTATTCCCGTTTTTGAAGTGGTATTTTAATAATTTTAATCTTTTGTCGTTAGCCTGTTATAACTTTGCCCGGCTTTATGATAACCGGCCCCGATTAATAGAAATTCTTTAAAAATAGGAAAAATCTAATTTACTTTGCCATGATATACACATCCGCAATATTCCGTGTACTCGAATCCCAAATTCAAAAATACTAGTCTTACACATAGTTTTAATGAATTTCCAGACTTTCAATAGTACAATAATTCTTCTTATGAACAGATCCAGGTTGGCTAAAAGTTATAAATCTCTACTCCCCTATTTCCTCAGTTTAATCATTTCTTTACCCGCTTTTGCACAGGTTACGGCTCCCGCACCGTCTTCGGGCAATGCGGCACCGAGTTCGACCGGCGCTCAAGGCACTCCGCAATCCGGTGCTCCAAGAGGTAACTCAACAGGTAACTCTACCGGAAATGCACCCTCAGGCCCCGGGAACCAGCAATCGGGGGCCCAGGGTGGAAATCAACAAGGTGGCAACCAGCAGACAGGAAACCAGCAGGGTGACGGACAGGGCGGCGACAAAGGAAAAGCAAACCAGAATGCTCAAAATGGTGAAGGTGGCGGCGAGCAAAGCAAAATTAACACCAGCACCAGCACCACGCTGACACCCGAGGAGCAGCAGAAAGAAGCACTTCGCCTGAAGATATACGGCTATTCGATTTTCGCAGATAAAAATCTGGCTCCAATTCCGGATATGCAGGTCGTTACCCCAACCAACTATGTAGTAGGCCCGCAAGACGAACTCAAAATTTACCTCTATAACTACGCAGAAAGCACTTACGAGGTGGTCGTCAATAAAGATGGCTTCATCAGCATTCCGCGGGTGGGTAATGTGATGGTGGCCGGACGTACCATTGAGGAAATCAGAAAGATCCTGATCGACAAATTTGCCAAGTTTGTACCTGGTATGATCGGCGCGGGCGGCGAAACCGCCAGAACGAAATTGATGGTTACGCTGGGTGATGTACGCTCTGTCAAGGTTTTCGTGACCGGCGAGGTGATTAATCCCGGAACTTACACTGTCTCCTCCCTTTCCTCCGCATTCAATGCACTGTACCAGGCCGGAGGCCCTAACGAAATTGGATCTTTCCGTGAAGTTCGCGTTGTGCGCCAGGGCAAGGTAATCTCACGCATGGACATCTATGATTATCTTGTAAATGGTAAAATCGACGGTGATATCCGCGTTCAGGAAAACGACAACGTCGTGGTGGGATACTATTTGAAGCGCACTGAAATCGCCGGGATGGTAAAGCGTCCGGGTATTTATGAACTGAAACCGGAAGAAAAACTGGGCGATGTGTTGCGTTATGCAGGAGGTTTCAACGACAAAGCATACCGCGCCAGATTGAAAATCCAGCGGATTACGTCCAGAGAACGCAAGATCCTGGATGTCTCGGAAAGCGAATATGATAGCTTTGAAATGGCCACCGGAGACTCGATCAATGTGGAAACCGTGCTTGACCGGTATGAAAACATCGTAACGATCGAAGGGGCTGTAATGCGTCCGGGAGAATACTCGCTCGACAACAGCCCGTCCCTTAAGAAACTGATCGAAAATGCCCAGGGAATGCGTGAAGATGCGTTCGTGGGACGTATCAATGTACTCAGGACACGTGAAGACCTGACTATCCAGACTATTCCGATCAATTATACCGACGTTTTGAACAATGTTACTCCGGACCTCATCCTGACCCGTTTGGATCAAATAGTGGTTCCTTCCAGATTTGAAATGGCCGAAACGGCGTACATTAGTGTGGAGGGTGAGGTGAACAACACGAAGATCGGAGAAAATGAAGGCAAATTTCCTTACACTGCGGACATTACGCTGGAAGATGTCCTCGTTCAGGCGGGAGGCTTGAAAGAATCGGCTTACACTTCTGAAATTGAAGTAGTTCGGAGAAAAAGAAACTCGGTGGCTGGTGCAGCGAATGCGCAGATTTCCGAAGTCTATAAGTTTAATGTAAACAGGGACCTTTCCCTGAATGCCAAAGCAACCAATTTTGTGCTGTTCCCATTTGACCAGGTTATCGTTCGGAAATCTCCCAACTACGTAGAGCAGCAAACTGTGTTTGTAGAGGGAGAAGTCCTTGTTAACGGCCCTTATACGATCATTAACAAAAACGACAAGATCAGCGACATTATCAAAAGAGCCGGCGGATTGACCGAACTCGCTTATCCCGAAGGTGCGACCCTTCTTCGTCGTACGGTTGTGAAAAACCTCGATGAAGCAGTGGATTACGAGCAAGTGCAGCAGACCGAAAAAAGCATTAAACAGGGAACCTTAACCGGCGACCTCCCGAATGTGAAGGAAGAAAAAATCGGTATCGTATTGAAAAACATTCTGAAAAACCCAGGCTCATTCGAAGATCTGGTGGTTCAGGAAGGCGATATTATCCGAATTCCGAAACGTCTTGAAACCGTTCAGGTTGCTGGTTCCGTCTTGTATCCTACGACGGTGAAGTATGGAAAAGGAATGAATTTCACTGACTATATCTCACAGTCGGGTGGCTTTACGGTACAATCGCTCAGAAAGAGCTCATACATCAAATATCCTAACGGTAATATCGACAGAACCAGGAGATTCCTATTCTTCAACGTGTACCCGAAAGTACAGCCGGGATCAGAGATTTTCGTACCAACCAGAGCTGCTCCTGCACTGAATCCGCAACAAACTATTGCTACCGCTACCGGTTTACTAGGTTCGGTGATGTCATTGATTTTAGCAGTACTTGCTTTCCGTTCAATAAACTAACCATGTCGACAGCGACCACACAACAAATTCCTGAAGACGAACTGTCTCCGAAAGAAGTCGTCGAGAAAATCCTAGTAGTCAAAACGGCGATCTTCCGTAACTGGAAAATGCTCCTGCTATTGCCTGTTGTAGGTTTCGGCGTAGGTTATGCAATGGATACCTACCAGAAAAAGCCGCCTACCTACGAGGCCAATGTGGTTTTTAACCTGGGAGGGGGAAGCCAGGGTTCGGGTTTTGGCGACGTGGCAGGGCTGCTGGGATTAGGGTCGGCTCCGGACGCTAACATTTTTACCGGAGAAAACTTTTTCTACTTTATCAAGTCCCGGCCTGTATTGGAAAGAAACCTGCTGAAGGAAATCGACATCCACGGCAAGAAAGAGATTTTCGCCAATTTTTACATCGATTCCAGCGGTATCAAGACCTCGGATTGGGAAGACAGACCTGATCTTCAGACTTTCCAGTTTAAGACAAACGACGTCACCAAAATGGATCTGAACTCTCGGATGATCCTGAATGCGATCGTAAAGCGTACCGCCGAAGCCACCGAGATCGCGTCCCTGGATCGGAAGTCATCGTTTACATCGATATCCACCAAAATGGAGAATGAGCGGCTCGCCGGGCTTTGGGTAACCACTCTTCTTAAAACCGTGGAGGAAATGTACACGGAGAACCAGACGCAGAAAACCCGTAAGACGCTACGTCTTCTTCAGCACCGTGCCGATTCTCTGGCAGCAGTACTCGGAATAGCGGAGCACAAGCTGGCAAAACAACTCGATTACAGTGCCCAGATCATGATGCCTGAGGCAAAGGTTTCAGCCAATAGCATGGAACGGAAATCGTCCTTCCTGCAACAGCTTTATTATGAAGCAATGGCAAATGCAGAGAAAATGCGCGTGTCTCTCGTGAGAGAAGCACCTCTGTTTACTGAAATCGAGGGTGTCAAAGTACCGTTGGACGTCAAATACGAAGACAAGCGTAATGCCAAAATAGGCGCATTGGTAGGCCTCATGATCGCGCTTATTTTCATCTATTTCAGAACTGTGTTCTCAACGACACCTGTGAGCAAGGAGGTAGTAACAGCATAATCATGGCAACTCAGCACTCTATTACGATCAAGGCGGGAGGTTCGGAAAAAGACTATTGGAAGGATCTTTGGCTAAACAGACAGCTTCTTTGGATCTTATCCAAAAGGGATATCTCAGTTCGTTACAAACAGACCCTCCTCGGCGTTGCGTGGAGCGTATTACGCCCGCTCATGACGATGACCGTCATGGTGTTTGTGTACAGCTATGTAGCAAAACTAAAGGCTGATCCCGGTGTCCCCTATCCGCTCATGGTACTGGTGGGACTGACGATCTGGACATTTTTCGCTAACACTTTCACCCAGATCAGCAATAGTATCCTGATCAACTCCAACCTCGTTTCCAAGGTTTACTTTCCCAGACTGCTGATGCCATTGAGCTCCATTGCGGTGGGGTTTGTGGATTTTCTGATCACTTTCGGCATCTATCTGCTCGTTACTACATTCTTTCAATATCCCATAAGCTGGCAGATCGTGTTTCTTCCTTGCTTTGTTTTACTTACATTTATTACATCGATGGGTTTCGGCCTGTTTTTTGCGGTGTTGAATGTACGGTTCCGGGATATCGGCCAGCTCATTCCATTTCTGGTGCAGGTAGGGATGTATGTATGCCCTGTTGCCTATTCGAGCAAGCTCGTAGAAGGAACCTGGTATGAAAAATATTACAACCTGAACCCACTGGTAGGCATTATCGACGGTTTCCGCTGGTGCCTGCTGGGAAGCAAATCATACTTTAACCCGCAAAGTCTTTATTCAACCGTGATAACCTCGACTGTGATCCTGATGGTCGCCGTCGTTTATTTCCGTAGAAAAGAGAATACTTTCGTGGACCATATCTGAAAAATTTACTTCCGGGCATGTCAGTAATCGTAGCTGAAAATATCAGCAAAAAATATATCATCGACCACCAGCGCAAAAACGGTTCTTCCGGTTTGCGCGACATCGTGTCCGACACGATGAAAAAGTGGTTCTCTTCGGAAAAAGATAAATCCGACTTCGCCGAAAAAGAGGAATTCTGGGCATTACAGGATGTTAATTTCAGCATCGACAAAGGCGACCGGATCGGGATCGTGGGGCACAATGGCGCGGGGAAATCTACGCTGTTGAAAATCCTGAGCCGCATTACCGAACCTACCACCGGCCAGATCAAGATAGATGGCCGGATCGCCAGCTTGCTCGAAGTCGGAACAGGCTTTCACCCCGAGCTCACAGGCAGGGAGAATATTTTCCTCAATGGTGCTATCCTGGGAATGTCGAAATCCGAGATCAGGCAATCGTTTGACGCGATTGTCGATTTTGCGGGTGTTGAAAAATTTCTGGACACGCCGGTAAAAAGATATTCGTCGGGAATGTACGTAAGGCTGGGTTTTGCGATCGCTGCCCACCTGAATCCGGAAATCCTGATCGTCGATGAAGTACTGGCTGTGGGCGACACTGAATTCCAGAAAAAATGTCTCGGCAAAATGCGTGATGTTTCTGAAAGTGGTCGCACATTGTTGTTCGTCAGTCACAACCTTACTGCCATTCAGGCACTTTGTAATAAATCTTTCTATTTTGAGAAGGGCCGCCTGATCGACCAGGGAGAAACAACGCATATCGTCACCAACTACCTCAGCAAGGTATCGCATAAATCACTGGAAAAGCATTGGGATAATGCCGATGCAGCACCGGGTAACGACCAGGTAAGGGTAAAAAGCTTCAAACTTTTCCCTGAATACCAGGACGATCTGAACCATATCGATGTACGGACACCTATCAACTTCCAGTTCGAATTCTGGAATATGGTGGAAGGCGCAACATTGAATCTCAGCATGCACCTGTACACATTCACGGGAGAATGCATTTTCAACGTAGGAACACCAGCTGAAAGCTTCTCAAAAGGGATAGTCAGCGGCACCTGCGAACTTCCCGGCAACTTCCTCAACGATGGTTCGTACGTGGTGTCGATGATGATCGTCAAGGATACCAGCACCGTACTTTACACGATGGAGGAAGCATTGGTATTTGATATCGAAGACTACCGTGAAAATGTGACCTGGTATGGCAAATGGCCCGGCTACATTCGCCCTCAACTCAATTTTTCCATTCGCCAAACTGAACACGTAGTGAATGATTAACGTCACTAAAACTTTTCTACCAGATCAGGAAGAATATCTGCAATACGTCCGGGAGATTTGGGAACGAGGATACCTCACCAATAACGGACCGGTTTTACAGAAGCTCGAGGCGCAGCTAAAAGAATACCTGAACGTCGATTACCTGTACTTTTGTGGTAATGGTACGATCGTTCTTCAGATTGCGATCAAGGCGCTAGAACTCCAGGGCGAGATCATTACAACTCCGTTTTCGTATGTGGCCACATCCAATGCGATCCTATGGGAAAACTGTACGCCTGTTTTTGTAGACATTGATCGTGAAACGTTCAACATCGATCCCGCACTCATCGAGGCGGCCATAACACCGTCTACTTCCGCGATCCTGGCTACCCACGTTTATGGTAACCCATGCGATGTGGACGCCATTGCAAACATTGCGGAAAAGCATAATCTGAAAGTCATCTACGACGCCGCACACGCGTTTGGTGTAACTTATAAGGGAAAGTCACTGCTCTCGTATGGTGATTTGAGTACATGCAGTTTTCATGCGACAAAAGTCTTCCACACCATCGAAGGAGGCGCATTGATTTCGAACCATCCGGAGCTGGACCGGAAACTGCATTTACTACGCGCATTCGGGCATCAGGGCGACGAATACTACGAATTTGCGGGGATCAACGGGAAGAATTCGGAATTTCACGCCGCCATGGGCCTGGTAAATCTCCCGCGCGTTCAGTCGATCATTGAGGCGCGCCGAGACGTTTTTGCTGCATACGACAGCCTTCTCAACTGGGATGTCCTTTTCAAACCGACGTTGAGCGATGATATAGACTACAACTACGCGTACTACCCTGTGGTGTTTCCCTCTGAGTCGGTTATGTTCAGGGTAATGGATGCATTACGGGAAGAAGAGATCATTCCGCGAAGGTATTTTTACCCTTCATTGAACACACTTTCCTTCATGCCAAGGCAATTTGCATGTCCTGTTTCGGAGGATATCGCGGCAAGAGTGTTAAGTTTGCCCCTTTATGTCGGTCTACCGTACAAAGATATAGAACGGATATCCCGCATTATTAACGGTCATCTATCACCATAGACGCATGGTCATTCTTTATTGGCTAAGTTTTTTCCTGTTTTTATACGGTGTCAGCTTTGTTGCAAAGAAAATTGCTCAACCTTCTCTCACAGAGCTGATTATCACTTTCTTCATTCTGTTTGTCGGTAGTATCATTCCAACCGGCTTCACATTGTCGGCGCTGGATCTTACCGCTAACGTCTTTGCCTGGATCGCCGGCAGTTTCATTGTTCTTGCATTACAATACCAGCTTTGGTCACGGCTCGTTCGGCCATCAGCGCATTATACCATTCGGGGACTAATAGCGAACAGAGTCACGACTTTCGGTCTCTGGACCAAGGAGTTGTCTCCCTATCTCAAAGTCATTTTCGGTGCAATGTTCCTGACCCTGGCGGTTATCGGCATTACCAATCTCATCCTTGTGCTCTTTACTGCGCCTAATGAGTGGGACAGCATGACCGGTCACCTCAATCGTGCCATTCGCTATATCCAGCGCGGCACGATGGAGCATTTCGGCGGTGCCAACTGGAACATGGACACCTACCCGAAGAGCCTGACCACCATTCAGATATATTCTTATCTGATCAGTGGAAATATTGAGAATGCCTTTAAGCTAATCCACCACTTGTCTTATTACGTGACATTGGTATCGGTGTTCGGCATTGCCCAGCGAATCGGCCGAAATTTATCGGCAAGCTTCTTTTGTGCATTGGCATACAGCATGTTCCTCGACTTCCTGATGCAGGCTGTCACCACTGAAACTGACATCGTACTAACTGCTTACCTAAGCTGCCTGCTATATTTCCTTTTTACTTACTACACCAGTCGCGACAACCGTTATCTTTATCTCGCCGGAATGGCCTTCGCAATCGTAACCGGCCATAAAGCGACATTTGCATTGCTAATGCCATCGATGTTCGTGATCATGATCTACACGGTCTTCCTCGCGCCGAATATCAAAGTCTTCTTTGAAAGAACTTTACGGCTTGGCATCGCGATCGCGTTCTTCGCATTGATTTACACCATTCCAACGGGCTATATCCGCAACATCCAGGTTTTCGGGCATCCTATCGGCCCTGCTACCGCACGTTACCACCAGTCCTACGAACGCGCCGGCGGCATGGCCAACCTGTTCGAGCAAGGCAGCCGGAATGTAATCAGGTATGCGTACGACTTCTGCAACCTCGACGGCATCCGCAATGCTCAGTGGGGGTATGATCTGAACACTGTCATCCGCAAACCATTGGTGGTAGCCGAGGATAAACTTCGTATGCGCCTCGATGACGAAACAGACTTCACAATTGTCCCATTCTCGTTCCAGCGCAGGTTCGATTATTATAACGCCAATCCATACTGGGGTGTATTCGGGTTTGCACTGGCTCTTCCTATCATGTTGCTGGTGTTGATCCGGGTGTTCAGGTCTCGGGTGCATTTCTTTTTGGCCATTGCATTCTGCCTTCACCTGGCTGCCATCTCATACTCCGCCGCGTACGATCCGTTCAAAGGCCGGTATTTTATGGAATCGGGGATATTTGGTGCTCTTTTCCTGCTTCTGCTCTTTTCACATCATCGTTTGTCGATCATCAAGCCGCGCAGAAATGTGTGGAAAGGTTATGTGATGTTGATCGTGGGTGTTGCCTGTGTTTCCGCTGTCATGGCTGTTTACCTGAATATCCGATGCCTTCCTTTCGCGTCCTACGGCATGGAATCGGCATTGACGATGGACCGCATTCCTTACCAGACATTTGCACGGCCCGATATTACAAAAGCGTATGTCCGCTTCGATTCACTCGTGCCTCAAAATGCAACCGTTGCGCTGGCTACGGTCAACAGCGATTTTGAGTACCCGCTCTATGGTGAAAAACTAACCCGAAAACTGATCTCCATCAACCCGTTCGAAGAAGGCCTCCGCCCGATTCCGAAGGATGCGGATTACCTTTTCTACGCCCGTAAGGTCATCAATGACACCAGCAAGATTCGTGCATTGCCTACGGACATCCGGCTTGGATCGGATACGACCATGCACCATCTGATAGAGAAAGGCGAAGATTATTATCTGCGAAAACTCAAATAACCCTACCATGACTATTGCCATCATGCAGCCCTATATTTTCCCATATATAGGCTATTTCCAGCTGATCAATGCCGTGGACAGGTTTATTATCTACGACGACGTCAATTTCATTAACAAAGGCTGGATCAACCGGAACAACATTCTCGTCGGTGGGAAAGCGCACCTGTTTACAATCCCGCTGAAAGACGCAAGCCAGAACAAACTGATTTTCGAAGTAGGCCTGGCCCCGCATGAGCCCTGGCAAAAGAAACTGTTGAAAACCTTACAGCAATCCTACCAGAAGGCACCATGTTATCAAAAGGTTTTTGATCTGATTGAAGAAATTGTAAATTTAGAAATTGAATCAATCAACGAGTTGAGCCTGCATGCATTGCGAAAAACATGTGCGTACATGGGGATCGGCACTGAGATTGTCCCTTCGTCAACGGTATATCAAAATGCACATTTAAAAGGGCAGGACCGGATTCTGGATATCTGTAAACAAGAGCAGGCCGACCACTACATCAATCCGATTGGCGGAGTGGAATTGTACGACAGAGGGAAATTTGAAAAAGAGGGAATCAAGCTGGACTTCATAAAAAGTATATTGAGCCCGTATCCCCAATTTAAAAATGCTTTCGTACCTTGGTTGTCTGTTATAGACATTCTGATGTTTAACCACCCGGATGAAATCAGAAAACAGTTGGAGGCTTACGAACTAATTTAGGAATGGCTAAGATTATTGTTTTTGGAATACTCGACACAGCAGAACTAGCGCACTATTACCTGACTCATGACTCTGAACATGAGGTTGTTGCATTCACCGTCAATCGTCAATACATCGAACAGGAATCCTTCCATGGCTTGCCGGTAGTGGCATTCGAAGATGTAGAGAATATTTTCCCCCCGTCCCAGTATCATTTTTTTGCTCCCATGACCGGGCGGAATATGAACCGCAATCGGGAATCGATATACAACCACGCCAAAAACAAAGGATATCAGTTTATTTCGTATATCAGCTCCCGCGCTACGATTTTTGATAAAAGCGTGATCGGGGACAACTGCTTTATCCTGGAAGATAATACGATCCAGCCATTCACAACCGTTGGTAACAACGTTGTCATGTGGAGCGGCAACCACATCGGACACCACGGCCAGATCAAAGATCACGTATTTTTCACATCGCACGTGGTACTATCAGGTCACTGTGTGGTGGAATCCTATTGTTTCTTTGGTGTCAATAGTACGATACGCGATTACACATCCATAGCACAGGGGACGTTGGTAGGCATGGCATCGGCCATCACCAAGGAAACCGAAGAATGGGGCATATATGTTGGGAATCCTGCGAAGAAAGTGCCCGGAAAAATGAGTTTCGAGGCCTATTGATAAGATCCGCTGATCCGGAGTTTGAGCTAGCAATTATTGGTAATGGAGCAGAAGAGAATACTTTTTGTGAGTCACGACGCTAACAGGGCAGGAAGTCAGTTGCTGCTGCTGCAGTTGCTGAGACTATTGAAAGAACGGGGCGTTCCAATGCATCTGCTGCTTTGTAATGGAGGAGAACTGGAACAGGAGTTTGAAGAAATCGTCAGCATTACCCGGCTTTACAAAAGTCAGAAGGTGTCGACGCCACCCTTCACCGGCAAACTGCTTCGAAAAACAAACCTGCTTAAACTCTACGAGGAGCGTTCCTTGCAGCGTGGTAATGAAAAAGTGATTGCGGAGCTAGAACAACAGAATATCGGCCTGGTGTTCATCAACTCCATTGCTAATGCCGAGGTCTACTACGACTTTCTGAAGTTTCTGCACCATCTGCCACTCGTGCTGTTCGTACATGAGCTCGCGATGTCTGTCAGGATATACACGCACGAAAAGCATCTGAATTTCCTTCTCAAAAAAACAGATCACCTGATTGCGGTATCTCATGCCGTCGCTGACTATTATGTCAGAAAATATGACTTTCCCGAACGACATGTCAGTACTTTCACGCTGATCGACCACGAGCATATCGACGTTAGACTACAATCGGTACAGCGCGATATTCTTGAAAAAACCTACAAAGTCCCGGAAGATGCCATCGTGATCGGAGGATGCGGGAATGCGGAATGGCGTAAGGGAAATGACATTTTCAACTGGATCGCCAGGCGGGTCATCCATAAAACACAACCTTTGCCAGTGTATTTTGTGTGGGTAGGTGCCGGACCGCAACATGAGATCTATGAGCTGATCGAAAGTGACATCCGGCTCATGGGATTGAGCGACCGCATTATCCTGGTTCCGCCCACGTCGAAAGCGCTCGACTATATCAACCGCTTCGATGTGTTGTTGCTCAGCTCCCGGGAAGATCCCTATCCACTTGTGGTAATGGAAGCAGCGCTGCAGGAAATTCCTGTCGTTTGCTTTGAAGACGCCGGCGGAGCGCCTGAACTCATCGAATCGGACGCCGGATTTGTTGTGCCCTACATGGACATATCTGCCGCGTCGGATGCAATCATCCAATTGATCCTGGATCCTTCATTGCGAAATACAATGGGGCAGAACGCCCGGAGAAAAGTGTTGGAAAGACATAATACAGACAAAAGCGTTGCCAGGATCGAAGCCATTATTCAAAAGTATTTACCTTTGCAGGTTTCGGAACAGCATAATCAATGACCATTGCCTTTACCATTTGCTCCATCAACTACCTGGCCCAGGCCAGAACATTGGGAGACTCTCTAAAAGCTACTAACCCGGATGTCCGGTTTTTCATAGGCCTGGTCGACAAACTGGAAGGCGTTGCATTTGAAGACTCCTATGCCCCATCCTACCCGATGGTCGAGATCGATAAGATCGACATAAGGGATTTTCAGGAAATGTGTGACCGATACAATATCACGGAGCTCAACACAGCGGTCAAGCCTTTTTATTTCACCTATTTTTTCAAACATTACCCGGAAGCTAAGAACGTCATCTACTTTGACCCGGATATCATTGTGTACCAGCCCTTGACCGGCTTGCAGGAATCCCTCGCTAAATACCATGCGGTGCTGACCCCCCATATCAATACCCCCATCGACGACAGGCTGACCCCCAACGAGCTGCACCACCTCAACACCGGGGTGTACAACCTTGGATTTGTAGCATTCAGCCGGTCCGAAGAAAACGACCGGTTTATTTCCTGGTGGGAGGAGAAACTCAGGTATGAATGCCTCATAGACCTTTGCAACGGGTTATTCGTGGACCAAAACTGGATGAATTTCCTGCCGCTTTTTGTACCCGGGACCCACATTGAAAGGAATCCGGGGTATAATGCTGCCTACTGGAACCTTCACGAGCGCAGCTTCTCGTTCAGGGAAGGCACTTATTTCGTCAACGAAGTAAATCCGCTCATTTTCTTCCATTACAGCGGCTATGATCCTGCGAAACCCGAAGTGCTCTCCAAATACCAGGACCGTTTCGAGCTCGGCCAGCGCCCGGATCTTACAGCCGTTTTTGATTTGTATAAAAACAGCCTGATCAGCAACGGGAATGCCTATTATCGCAAGTTCGCCTGCTCCTACATCAAACCTGCAACCGTCAGGCGTTATCAGCGTGTGAGGAAGTTCCTTAAAATACCTTTCAACTACCTGATAGGCAAGCTGCAAACAACCTGATGAGAGAGCTGGTAACCGTTATTATCCCTATTCTCGGAGCTCAGATCAACCCGACAGAGGAAAAACTGTTGCACCATGCGCTGAACATACTTTCGAAGCATCCTATCATATTTGTGGCGGGAGAGCATACTGACTTGTCGGTTGTCCGCGAACATGCGGCAGATATCGACGTTATACACTTCCCTCAGCGCTATTTCGAATCACGACAGCATTTGAGTCAGTTACTCCTCATGCCCGACTTTTACGATCGGTTCAACTGGTGCGAATTTCTGCTGATACACGAACTGAACAGCTGGGTCATACGGGACGAACTTTTTTACTGGTGCAAGCAAGGGTACGATTACCTGAAATGCAGGTCCCTGCTCTCCGATCCGGGCATCCTGAAACGGCTTACGGGCCTGACAGATGACGAAAAACGAGTATACGGGGAGGGTTATACCAACAATGGGCTTTACCTTTGCCGGATCGACCGTATGAGCCGCACATTGAAAAGTAAGAATAAAACGGCTCGTCAGTACCGCCACGATGCGGATATACCGTGCGCAGATTCTGTGTTCTGGGATCTGGAAGCGAACCGTTTCTGGCCTTATTTACGAAAACCAACAGGAATGGTACTGAAACATTTTGCAGAAAATGGTGTCTATTCCGATACAGAGAAAAATCTGCCTTTCGCATTAACCGGCATTTCAGGGAACAACATCCATGAGGTGCCTTATTTTAAAACTTTGCCGGAAACGGAATAAGCGTTCATGAATATTATCTACACAGTCTGTAATCGAACTAACCTGGCGCACGCACTGGCTCTGGCCGATTCTGTGTTACAATACCAGCCGGATCATGTTTTCTATGTGGGTATGGTGGATTCTGTACCGGCGGAGAGACTCCCCCTGCACGTCCGGCCGATCCTTGTGTCTGAGCTGACAATCCCGGACTGGGAGGGCATGAAAGCGGAATACTTCGACTATGAATTGCTTCCGGCATGCCGTCCCTGGTTTGCTTTGGAACTGCTTAAAAGGAATCCTGAATGCAGACACTTAACTTTCCTGGCACCCACGGTGGTACTCAGAAAGTCATTTAACAATGTTCTGGCTTCGGATCATGAGGTGTTTCTGACACCCAATATCGCCGCTCCCCTTAAGCGTTCCGATATCCTGGACGACAAAAGGATTTTGAATGCAGGGATGTTCCATTCCGGGAGTTGGACACTAAGACCGTCCGAAAAAGTAACCAATATGCTCGAATGGTGGGCGACACGCACCATCGACCGCGCAAAGTTCGATCTTTGCAATGGCATGAATACGGATCAGCTCTGGCTCAATTATGTTCCGGTTTGGGTTCCGGCGAGCCAAACCATTTACCATGCCGGGTGGCATTATGGCTTGAATGCGATCCTGAACCGAAAGCTTTCCGCAGAACAGGATGGCTATCGGGTCGACGGCCAGCCGCTTATTTCCCTGGATTTCGCCGGCCTTTGCTTTTTTGACCCGATCTGGTCCGACCATGTCGGGTTGTTGAAACAAAACAAGGTTTTTCATGCATTGTTCAACGACTACAAATCCGCAGTGAGGGATAAACAAAATCAGTTTCCGATGGTTGGACAACCCGCTTTCGGCAAAGTAGTGCCGATAAGTAAAAACAGGATTATGAGGAATGGAATTGCGTCGAAGCTCAAAGCTCTGACAACAATCATCGATCAGTTTTAATTTAGCGAAACAGGATCCTATGCATTTTTTAGAAAAAACCACGCAAGACCTGCGGAACTTCGTATCGGCGCTCAACATAACGCCCGTGACAAGTGGAAATGCCGGCCGCTTTCCGAAACTGACTATTATCACACCATCCTACAACCAGGCAGCTTTTCTGGAACGGACGATCCTCAGTGTACTGAACCAGAACTATCCGAACCTGGAATATTTTATTGTCGACGGAGGCTCGACCGACGAGAGTGTTGAAGTGATAAAAAAGTACGAACAATACCTTTCCTGGTGGGTTTCGGAGAAAGATCGCGGGCAAGTCCACGCCATCAACAAAGCATTGGAGCGGGCTACGGGCGACTATATCAGCTTCCAAAATTCGGACGATGTATATTTCCCGGGCACATTCTCTCGTTTTGGAGAGGCAGCTTTGAAATATCAGGCAGATATCCTCTACGGGGACCTGTACATGATCACAACCGACGACGAAGTGACCGAACTACTGAAAACAACATCTTACAATTTCGATTGCCAGATCATGGAAGGGATGCAGATCCACAACCAGTCGTTGTTCTTCAAAAGGTCGCTGGTTGAAAGATACGGGATGTTCGACGAATCCTTTCGGTTTGCATTCGACTACGATTTTATAACACGTTACACATCGCACAAATCCACTACCACACGCAAGGTAGACGGCCTCGGAGGCGCTTTGCGTGTGCATGCGGAAGCGAAGTCGTCGACCATTGCCACCACGATAGGACGGGAGGAACATGCGCGCGTACAAAAATTGTACATTTCAACGAATGCGTCCGCGGTAGTCAACAAAATCAAGTATCTTTGGTGTCGTATCCGTAAAATCGCCTATTTCATTCTGCGATTTGATTTTCAATACATCAGATTCAGGCTTTCCAGATGAATTGGAGTTTACTTAATGTAGCCAGTAATTTTACTTATCTCCGGTATTCCATGGGCATCGCGATGATGTTCAACGGGTTTCCGCTGATATTTTTCATACGTGACACCTTAGGCGTTGGGCCCGCAAGCAGTATTTTTACCGCGATCTTCTTCTCGTTGGCATTACTGCTGATGGTCCCTGCTACGCTCTTCAAACGCCTCTACAAGCCGAATGTCATTTTGCTTAACCTCGGGCTAGGCTTCATGCTGCTCACGCTCTACTATTTCCTGTTCATGAATTCGGGGGGCAAATCACTGGCGGATACCGGCAACTTTGTCTTTACATTCGGCTTTCTGATCCTCCTCATACATGTTCCCAACGATGTCAAGGATACGCTGATCCAGGTACTTTTCCTTTTTTCCTTTTTTACCAACATTACCCTTGTTTACTCGCTCATTACCGACCCTAACTGGACACCCGGGATGCGAGCGGCCGTAAACTTTGCCAACGAAGGTGCACAACCTGGTGGAAATCCGCACATTACGGCCCGTAACGGGGTTATCTGCATGCTTTCAGCCATCGTTCTCCTGGGCAATACGAAACACCTGCTCACGCGTTTGTTCTTGTTCTTCTCGGTATTGTTCGGGCTCGGGGTGGTCGTACTTTCATTGGCTAAATCCAGCTACCTGGGTCTGGGAATCGCATTTGCAGCCTACTTCCTCTTTCATTTCAAGATTTCAGATGTTACCAGTGCTATCGGAAATGCATTCAAATTCAGGAATGTGATCTTCATTGTGCTAATTCTGCTTAGTATCAACTACTTCCTGAGCAGATATGGCGACATTCTTAACCTGTTGCTAGGTTATTGGGATATTTTCGAAGACCGGATCATGAACGTGATCTTCACTTCCACCGGCGTAAGGCTTTCAGAAGAAGCGGACGTCGATTACTCGGCAATGGGACGTGTGAGCGGTTTTGGTGAGTTTCTGGAAACCCTATTTTCCTGGGATATTTTCCTTGGCCGAGGCTATAAGAACGATTACCTGGATGTTCCACTGCTGGAATCCTGGGTAAACCACGGAGTCTTCGGATTTGTATTTTTCACAGGTTTTAACATTTTCCTTTTCATATTCGTGATACGGGAAGTTCGGCGCCATACGAATCCATTAACCACCTTCCTCGCTTATTTCTTCCTGTCGATGGCGGTGTTGCTCGTAACAGGCGGCCGTCCCTATGACATCGCTTTCTGGTTCCCTTATTCCGTCATGATTCGCTTCCTGGGTATCAAATACCTGGACAGTTTTTCGAGGAAAAGGGTATCCCGTCCGAAAGCACAGCCTTTGAGTCCCGTAACCACCTGACACGCTCCTCCGAGCCCGGGCCGCTCAAAAGGTTCCCTATTATTTACGCATGAAAAACAGAGTCGAACAACTGGATGGGCTAAGGGGCATTTTTTCTGTCCTCGTCATCGCCCATCACCACAATGCATTCAAGGACTCGGTTTTTTACAATAACTTTTTCGTCATCAATGCGAGTCTCTTCGTAGACTTTTTCTTTGTCCTGAGCGGATTTGTAATTGCACTCAATTATGTGAACCGCATCCACAGCGCAGGCGATTTTCTCACATTCCTGAAAAAACGCTTTATCCGTCTCTACCCGCTGCTGTTCTATACGGAAGCTGTATTCGTAGTGGCTAACCTGTTGGGCGAACATAGCCCGATGAAAAACGTGGGCGGTCTCGGACTGGGTTATTATCTGTACACCTCGTTCGACACCCTGACCTTCATGGGTTCCAGTACGGTGTTCGGAGCATGGATCAGCAACAACTATCCCTCTTGGTCCATTTCAGCGGAAATGATCTCCTATATCGTCTTTGGTTTGATCGTCTGGCTTTTGCCGAAAATCAAATATCCGATGTTCGTGATCGTGGCCCTTTTATCGGCGTTGTTCATCTATTCGAGAGGCGAATACCTGCTGGCCTACGACTACGGCTTTGTCCGCGCGCTGTTATGCTTTTCGCTGGGGATTTTTACACACCGCTTCCTGAGTACCAGAAGTTACAGGCTATCCGGATTCGAAATTCCATTCCTCGTTTTGCTCATCCTTTCTATGTACGGTGTACATCACTGGGAGCTGAATCTTTGGAAACTCATCTTTCCGTTCATATTCTCCCTGGGCATTATCATTTTTGCCAGTTCCACGGGTGTTGTCACGCAGCTACTGAGCAGCAAGCCTTTTCAGTATTTGGGTAAAATCTCCTATTCTATTTATCTGAACCACGCCATCGTACTGATATTTGTCAACATCGTACTTTTCCGCATTTTGAAAACGCCCGAAACAGAGCTGATGATCGGCATTTCATTGCTGACGTCGATTACATTGACCATTTTCTACTCCCATTTCACCTACGAATACGTGGAAAAAAGAGTGGGCAAATTCCTGAGGGACAACTGGAAATAATAATGCGATCTGTCATCGCTTGACATCGAGACGGCTTGAAGTAAACCTTTCGGCATTCAGATTGGTTATCTTTTCAGCATAAACATTTGAACCATGGCAACATTTTCAGAGCTTATCAATAGCGACAAACCAGTGCTGGTTGACTTTTCCGCCGAATGGTGCGGGCCTTGTAAAATGATGAAGCCGATCCTCGAAAAGGTAAAGGCGGAAATCGGCGATTCAGCGACGATCATCAAAGTGGATGTCGATAAAAACCAGTCGGCCGCGCAGGCGTACCGCATTCAGGGAGTGCCTACACTGATCGTTTTCAAGAACGGCAAACCGCTCTGGCGCCAATCCGGTGTGGTGCAGGCTGATCAGCTGAAATCCGTTATCCAGCAATATATCTAAATATCAATCCTGTCCCCTGATCCGAAGTCCGCGATGCTGAAAAGTAATCAATTCGAAATAATTAGAGACCAAGATTTTAGCATCGAGTCCTTTAACGGGGACAGTTTTGAACAAGTCAAGTTTATTCAATGCATCTTTTCGGATCTTTCCGGCATCGATTTCATCGATTGCGTCTTTCAGGATTGTAATCTCAGCAATGCGTCCGTCAAAAACTGCAAGCTATCCGACATCGATTTCATCAATTGCAAATTGACCGGCATCAACTTTTCGGAGGCTAAGGATTTTGCGTTTACAGCCACTTTTGAAAACTGCATTCTGGACTATGCTATTTTTGAAAGGAAAAAACTCGGCAAAACCACTTTCAGTAACTCAAAGGTCCACGGCGCCGACTTCACGCAAGCTGACCTATCCAAATGCAAAATTCACAACAGCGATTTCTGGGATGCTGTTTTTGATAATACCAATCTTTCCGGCGTCGACTTTTCTACCAGTAAAAACTTCACGATCGACCCGACCAGTAACAAAATCCGCAAGGCTAAATTCCTTTCTTCCGACCTCGCCGGCCTCCTGACCAAATTTGATATAATTATTAAATAGTGCTTTGAACGCCTGACCATTTTTTGTTTCTTGACCTGTCAAATTTTCACCCGTCAGGTTATGTCCACCCAGTTCTTTGCAGAAAAAGTTTATACAGGTCAGGAAGTCCTATTCAATCAGATTATCATTACCGAAAACGGCAAAATCAAAGCCATAGAAGGCGGGACCGCCCGCACAGGCATGCCGCAGTTCACGAATGTCGCACCCGGTTTTTTCGATAGTCACATCAATGGCGGCGAGCAATACTACTTCACCGAGCGGGCCGACGAAGAAACCATCGACGATATTTACCAGGCGAGCGTAAGAACCGGTACAGGCTATGTACTCCCCACGCTCATTACCTCGCCCCACGACAATATCCTGAAAGGCATCGAGGCAACGCGGCGTTATATGGAGAAAAATCCGGATTCCGGTGTGCTGGGAATGCACCTGGAAGGACCGTTTCTCAACCCGATCAAACGCGGTGCGCATTTACCGGCTTTTGTGAGGAAACCTGAAAACACTGAACTGGAAGAGATTATTCATTACGGAAAAGATGTTATCCGCCTGATCACGATCGCGCCCGAAATGTTTACGCCGGAGCAGCTCCAAATGCTCCTGGACTCGGGCATTACCGTTTCCGCCGGGCATTCCAACGCAACTTACGCCGAAGCAATGGACGCTTTCGACCAGGGCATTCAACTGGTGACGCATTTGTACAATGCGATGTCGGCATTCGGGCACCGCGCTCCCGGGCTCGTTGGTGCTACTTTTGATACCGAGTCGGTGTACGCGCCGGTGATCGTCGACGGCACCCATTGTGATTATGGAGCCGCCAGCGTGGCCTATAAGATCAAAAAAGACAAACTCTTCCTGATTTCCGATGCATTGTTCCTCGGGCAAAAGGTGACAGAGTTCAAATGGGGTGAATTTGATGCCAGTCTGAAAGATGGTAAGTATATCAATTCCGACGGCAATCTCGCAGGTGCGACCATTTCCCTGGGCGACGCCGTACGGAACGCAGCGGCGATTCTGGGTGTACCGGTGCAGGAAGCTGTCGAGATGGCGACCATCAGGCCGGCGAAAGCGTTGGGTATTGATGACCGCATCGGCAGCATTGCGCCAGGTTACCCGGCTGTTTTCACAACATTCGACGACGCTCTCGAAACTTTCGAAGTCAAAAAATTCTGATTATAGAACGAGCAATCCGCCATCTTTAAGCTCCCGCCACGTGCGGGAGTTGGTGAAGGATTCAAAACTGCCCAAGCCGGTTGTCTCGAAATCATTTTTAAATCGCTCCAATGCATAAGGCTCCGGATTCGCGACCAGGAGATCAGGCAGCATTTCGGTCAGCCATTCACCTACGGCCACATCGGCTTCAATTGCCCATTCCTTCTTTTTATTGTAAAAAACGAGCTCGGCGATTTCGAAGACCTTCTTACCCTTCCGCTCCTCGAAAACCGACATTTCCGGCAAACTGCCGGTCCATACCACGATCGCATTCGGTCTGACGATGCTTTCCGGCAATTCGCGGACGCTTCTTTCAATGTAGTTGGGCGAAATGGAAGTCGGCGGTGTTTTGAAATCAAACCATTCGGACAATGGAAAGTCGAGACAAACACCGTGCATATAATTGAACAGCGACTTTCTCAAACCTTCAGCATAGCGATCATGATCAGCACCCAGCGGATCTTGATGTTCGAGGTCGTTGTTGGCAAATGTGCCGGTATCCGGTCCTAGTCGCATTACATCAAACTCTTCCGGATACAAGCCAACAGGGCTGTGCGCCGTCATCGCAAAACGATGCCAGAAACCCGATTGTACGATTCCCAGTTGAAACAGCTGTCGTACCATTTCCAGCGCGTCTATCGTTTCCTGGGCAGTTTGTGTCGGGAAACCATACATCAGGTACGCGTGCACCATAATGCCTGCCTGCGTAAAAGCATCCGCCACACGCGCAACCTGTGCAACGGTAACGCCTTTCTTCATTCTTTCCAATAGGCGGTCGGACGCCACTTCCAACCCGCCTGAAATGGCAATGCAGCCCGACGCTTTCAACAGCAAACAAAGGTCGTGCGTGAAGTTTTTCTCAAAACGGATATTGGTCCACCAGACGACCGTCAGCTTCCTGCGGATAATTTCCAATGCAAGATCGCGCAGCAATGCAGGCGGAGCGGCTTCGTCGACAAAATGGAAGCCATTCTGCTGCGTTTGCTCAATGATTTCCTCAATTCGATCGCAGAGCAAGGCGGCCGTCATCGGTTCGTAACGACGGATATAATCCAGCGAAATGTCGCAGAAAGAGCATTTACCCCAATAACAGCCATGTGCCAGCGTCAGCTTGTTCCACCGCCCATCGCTCCACAAGCGGTGCATCGGATTGACGATCTCGATTACCGAGAGATAGTCATTGAGGGGCAAATCGCTGTAATCCGGCGTACCGGTATCGCGCTGGGGTACGTCCTTTTCTTTGGCGCCATTGTGATAGACGACCTGGCCCTCAACCAGCGAATAAACCCTTTTCAGCAGCGAAAGCTCCCGTTCGCCGTCCAGGTATTCCAGCAGCGATTGCAACGGTGCCTCGCCATCGTCCAGGCATACAAAATCAATATAGTTGAAAACCCGCGGCTCTTTCAATGAACGCAGTTCCGTATTCGCAAACCCTCCGCCCATGACGATTTCAATGTGCGGATAATGCCTTTTCAGATACTGCCCGCATTTAAACCCGCCATACAAATTGCCGGGAAACGGCACCGAGATGCAGACAATATCCGGATTGTACTGCTTTACCTTTTTTTCCAGTACTTCTTTCAGTATCTCGGAAAGCAAGGTATCCGGCATTTCCAGCGCATTCTCCATTTCATCAAAGCTCGTCGCAGAACGACCGAGCCGTTCGGCATACCTGCTGAAACCGAAATGCGGATCGATGGCCTCCTGAATCAGGTCGCCGAGATCTTCGAGGTAAAGCGTTGCAAAGTGTCTGGCCTTGTCGTGAATACCCATTGTACCGAATGCCCAGTCAAGGTCTTCGAGCTGCTGAAAACGGCTTGCCTCGGGCAGATAATTACGGTCACAAATGCTGTGGGCGAGCGTCGGGTTCCGGTTTTTCAGAAAACGGATCACCGGATCGATGGTACCGATGTAGTCGGCGCGAAGCGCATACACACGGAAACTATTGTCCGTCAGCTCAATATCCGACGCTTCAAGCATTGCAAACAGTTTTTTCAGTCCTTTGGAAGAAAACAGTTCCAGGATCACGTCTATCCCCAGATCAGCCTGATACGACTCCCGGCCAAGCGTGTTCAAAAAGCCTTTGAGGTAAGCGGTGGCGGGGTATGGCGTATTGAGCTGGGTAAATGGCGGGGTAATGAGCAGCGTTTTCTTTTTCACAGGAGCATGATTTCTTGGTGCAAAGGTAGGGGAAATGTATCAGAGGATATTAATTTGTAGCTTTACAACCCGTTATTTGATTGACACACAACATGATGAAAATTCTCCCCTCCGACCTATTCACTTCCTACCTGGCGAAGCTTTCCAGAGACCTGCCCCAGGCGCTTGGTAATCTCAATCAGCAGGGCTTCCAGTCTGGCGAGTTCAATTTCTATACGTCAGTTGCCGTCATTTCGTCGTGTAGGATCGAAGGTGAAACGATCGAGCTGGATTCTTATCTCAAACACAAGATGCAACATGTTGAGTACTTACCCGAGCTTACTCAAAAACCCAATGACCTTTTCCGGGCATATGTTTTTGCAAAGGAAAACAGGCTTAATAAAGATAAATTCCTGCAAGCACACTGCTTTATTTCAGAGCATTTGCTGCCTCAAAACCATCGTGGTGTGTATCGCCGTAATGAAATGGTGGTCATGGAGCATAATACAGGACGGATCCAGTTCGAAGCGGCACCTGCCGGCATACTTGTAGCGGAGATGGGAAAGCTTTGGGAAGACGTCGATACACTGCTTCGTCAGGATTTGTCTGTGGAAGAGGTGCTTTTCTACGCCTCCCTACTCCATTTGATCTTTGTCAGCATTCATCCGTTTAACGACGGCAACGGCAGGGCGGGCAGGTTACTGGAAAAGTGGTTTTTGGCCGATAAGCTAGGGCCCGTTGCATGGTATATCCAGTCCGAAAAGTTTTATTACCAGCATGTCAATGAGTATTATCTGAATTTGAACCGGCTTGGATTATTTTATGAAGAGCTGGATTTCAACAAAGCTGAGCGGTTTTTGATGATGTTGCCTGAGGCGTTGGATAGTTGAAATAAGACGTTTGCATAAATTTACGTTTAGGATATGGAGAGTTAGATATTATTTCACCAAAAGCAATCCTGCAATATGAAAGCGAAAGAAAAAACAAACAAAGGCTTTGATGTGATTAAAATGATGCGCGCTATCAAGGCCAAAATGTCTCGCGAAATGTATGGAATGACTCCCGAAGAGATTCAAGCTTATCTGGACCAGAAAAGAGCTAAACTCTATTCCGGTTCATGATCCCGTCAATGCGGCTCCGGATGTTCCAGATAATCATGGAAATTAACCGGAGCCATTCTCTTGCCTCGTTCCGGGTTTTTATACTGTGAAAACGCCCAAAGCACGTAGGAGGTGATATCCTGATAAAAGGCCGACCGTATCGGGAAAAGACCATCGCTGTTCCGCAACGCATTGGTGAAAAGCACGACAGTGATATCCTCAGGACAATGCATCCAGACACTCCTGAAACCTTTGGGATTAGGAAGTCCGTAGCCCGAATACCACCAGCCATCGTGGTAACTGAATTTTCCCTCCGGCATAACGGCGCTGTAATTGCCCAATCCACCACTAAGCAACTCATCCCGGATTTCCTGCGTGATCACGGCCGAATTACCGGGCGAAAATAATGCGTCATAAACTTTAATTGCATCATTGGCCGAGAGATAAACCCCATACCCGCCTGTCGTCGAGGTAAAATCGCCCGGGTCAAAGCCGAACTCGCCCGAATAGGGAAAATCAAAACCGTAAGTCGGTGTAGGCATGCCATTAAGCAAGAACTCTCCGGTTACGACGCCAGCCTTTTCGAGCAAGTTTTTCCTGACATAATCCTCGTAGCTTCTGCTCGTATAGAAAGCGTCATTGGTATCACCACCTGTCATCTGCAATCCGGAAATCACCGGAATCAGTACTCGAAAAAGGCCGAAATTAGCATTCTGATAGCAGAACTGCCCGCGGTTTTCTTTTGTGATCCCTTTTGCGATCAGCGCTTTCAAGCCGTCCCAGATATTTTCACCATATGCTCCATTCCGGCAATTTTCGCCCAGCCCGACTATCCCGCTGGTGTGCGTGAGAAGATCCTTGAATGTGATGAGTTCCACATTCGGGCCTATGACCCAGTTTTTCGGCAGGTAACCTACAATTTTATCACTGGTTCTGATCCCCTTTTCTTTTGCCAGTTTCAGAAACGCCGCCGCGGTGAGTGTCTTGGTCATGCTGGCGATCTGCATTTTAGTGTCCAGCGTGACGGCCTTATCCTGCCCCGTTTCCTGCTTTCTGGCCTGCAATCCACCGGCTCCCGACCCTAGCAGTTCGTTTCGCTTGAAAACGGCAAAACTATACCCAAAGCCCCGGTCTTTCAGCGAATCGTTCAGAATCGTTACGAAGTGTTTGGCGGGGTCGTCGCGGACGGGATCGGGATCGTTATCCTTTTTACAGGTAGCAAGAAATGCTATCACGCAAATCAGAATGAAAACCCGGTAAAAATGTAGCTTCATGGCATGCAATATTATCAATATGTAAAATGGAAACAGCTGCTAGTCCGATTGCCTTTCAAACCGGTAATATTGTGACCACATTGTGTTTACCAGCTCCTATGCAGTACTTCAATCACTTCTATTTCAAATACGGCTGTGCGGCTGTTCTACTGATCGTCGGCCGGCTCTCTGTTTTTGCGCAGCAAAATAAAACCTATCCCGCTTCCGCATTTCCAGACCGCGTCATCCTTGGTTACAAAGGAAATCCGGCAACTTCACAGGCGGTCAACTGGCGCACGGATTCTACTGTGACCGATGCCGTAGCCGCCATTCACGAAGCCGATCCCTCGCCCGACTTTCCTACCAAAGCCCGCACGATAAAAGTCGTCACACAGCGCGTTGTGCTAGACGGCAAAACGATACTTTATCACGAGGCTAATTTCAGCGATTTAAAACCCTCAACCCAATACGCCTACCGGGTAGGCGATGGCAGGCACTGGAGTGAATGGTTTCATTTCAAAACCGCCTCCGACAAACCCGCGCCGGTCTCGTTCCTATACTTCGGAGATGCCCAGAACGACATCCGCTCGCTGTGGTCCCGTGCCATACGCGGCGCATTCGCGACCATGCCCAAGGCGAACCTGATGATCCATGCGGGCGACCTCATCAACAATTCCAATGCGGATCACCAATGGGGCGAATGGTTTGAAGCCGGTGGCTGGATCAACGGAATGGTCCCTAACCTCGCCACACCGGGCAACCACGAATATTTTCGCGACGAGAACAAAAAGCTGATGGTCTCGATGCACTGGAAGCCCCAGTTCGCATTGCCGGAAAACGGTCCGGAAGGCCTTTCGGAAACAGCCTATTACATCGATTACCAGGGTATCAGGTTTATTTCAATGGATTCGCAGGCCGCGATCCTCGACCCGGCTACAATGGAAAAGCAGGCTGCCTGGTTCGAACAAATTACGACCAACAACCCGAACCGCTGGACCGTCGTCATTCATCACCATCCGATCTATTCCACCAAAAATGGCCGTGACAATGATGAATGGCGTGCCAAAATGGAACCTTTGTATAAAAAACACAAGATTGATATCGTACTGCAAGGCCATGATCACACCTATGGGCGCGGGATTAATATTCCGGTGGGACAGAGTCGCAAAAAGCCCGACGGCCCCATTTATGTCGTGTCCGTAAGCGGCCCCAAAATGTACGATATCGGTCTCCAAAACTGGATGGACCGCGCCGCTTCCAACACCCAGCTCTACCAAGCCATTACCATCGATCAGAATAAACTATCCTTTAAGGCTTTCACGGTCAATGGCGATCTGTACGATGCATTTGATTTAAGCAAAGACAAAAACGGCGTGAATACGCTTGTGGAGCTTTCAAACACATTAAAAATGAAAGAAAGGCTCGATCTGCCCGAGCATTACATGAAGACATTCAAAGACGAAGAGCTTAAAGAGTATAACCAGCGGTACCAGGAATACAAAAAACGCAAAGGCATTAAATAACAGTGCAATTGGTGTCCATGAGTGGCCAAAAGACGCCTTGCCGGACTGGCAAGGCGTCTTCGTCCCATTCACTTCAATTTCACCGCATACAATGCTCCTCGTCCGGTAATAAACAACGTATCATTGTTCGCACCCGCCACGACAATCGTAGCCGGTCGCTCCGGCGTTTCGATCATCCCAATTTCTTTTCCGGACGGATCAAACACATATACCTGCCCATCCGCTATGTACACATTACCTTCCCCATCAACAGCCGAGCTAAACTCACCTTTTTCAGCAAAAAGTTGCGGTTCTGATAAATGTCCGTTTGGCCCGACATGAAACCGGACCGTCCTTTTCAGGTACTCGTCGGCCCCATACAGCACCTTGCCGGGATAACCTTCTACCAGCGCATTCGAGCGGGCGAGGTCGTACACGACGGGCACAATCGTAACCCCGTCCGGTGCCAGCCAGCATTCTTTAAACGGGTTGGTACTCACTTTCAGGAAATCGCCGGAGTCACGTCTTCTGTTCGAAGGATTCAGGGTTTTAATAATGCTGTTAACCTTCTCCACAGGTACTTTTTGCATTAAATGCATTGTTTCCTCGGGCTGCTCAGGATTCATCGCATACACCAACGTCCCGAAACCGCTGTTGCCCCAGCCACTGAATGAGGTGCCGGCGGCATCCGGCGGGTTAGGAAAGGTTTCAGGCTGTCCATGGAGCAGGTAGCCCGGCCTGGGTACGTATTTGAACACCACCAGCAGATTATCCTTCGTATCGCAGCCCAGCGAAAGCGGCTCCCATGGGAAATCAGCTACAAGGGTCAGTGCATTGGTTTCCACAGACCATTTGTATATCCTCCTCGCCTTCGACTCGCTGAAATATACATTCCCCCGGCTATCGCGGCAAATACCGTCCGCAAATTCGAAACCTTTCGACAGTTGGATAACCTTGCCCGGTGCCAGTTGCGCCGGTTTCGCTTCTGGAATGTCGATTACCAGCCTATTGAACTCCCATGGACGGATCTCCGCACCCGAATTCATGTCGAACAACGGAACGGTCGACGGATATTTCGTCTGACTGTAATTGTGCACATTCAGGAATTCGAGCCGGCGGTTGTTCCACGAGCGGATGGAATACGGGTAGGGCGTACTGACCCGGATCACGCGGAACATATAGAGGTTTGCAAAAACCATATCGCTGCATCCCTCAATTTCAAGCGGCTGGCATTCCGAGCTCTCCTTGCTCTCTTCTTCCAGCTGCAAAGCGTACACTTTCCAGTTTGAAACGTTCTTGAAACGCACCTCATTACGCACATGGTGCTCTACCGACATCGCATACACGCGCCCGGGTGTGGACGTGTACGACACATAGGCACCCGAGGTCGCAAAAGTATTGGCCGTCCAGATATTCTTGAAGGTACCGCCTCCCCCGTTGGTCACCCATAAGCTCCAGTACTGGGTATCCCAGAACTGCTCATTGCCGGTATGTGACGAATTGTTCAATGTATTTTGTCCCGGACGCTTGCGCGTAATGTTGCCGTGTCCGCCCAGAAATTTTACGTCATTGACATAGGAGCTGGCCCCGGCCATCCATTTCAATCCAACTGCCCGCGTATTGCTTGCGGCGGTCGAGATACCGATGCCGGTCAGAATATTACCGCCGCCTTTGGATGATTCCACCATCGGCTTCGGCGGACCGAAGCTTCCGAACGACTCGGTGTTGTCCTGCAAAATAAATTGCGTCGCGACCGGATTCAGGCCGATCAATGCGGTTTTTTCCTTCAATTTCAGCGTTTCGGTAATACGGTACCAGCCTTGCGGAACGTAAATGACATCGTGCTGGTCGATAGCCGCCTGAATGGCCTTGGTATCGTCGGTTACACCGTCTCCTTTTGCACCCAGTGCTTTCAGGTTTACCCAGGTTTTAATGTCGGGGAAAGCGGGAATGTCTTTGGGGAACGGTACTGGTTCCGTTTTCAATGGTTCCAGATCCTGCGACGTTCTGTGTACCGGCCTGGCGGCGAGACCTTCCATTTGCAACCCGTGGTTGAACATTTTGACCTTATAGAGCTCCCCAGTACCGACAACCTGCTTTCCGCTAATCCGATAACTGGCAAGCACAGGCACCTTTTTACAAACTATATTTTTCAAACTGATCTGGGTATACGCATTGTTTTCATTGCTGATCACGAATGCAGGCCCGGTCACGTTTTCAAGTCGACTATCTTCGATAAACAGCTTTTCATAAAAATTGGGATTAATTTCCAGCACGGTCGGGACATTCTTCACCGTCATCCGGACGATCGTCAAGCCCGACTCCTGGGAACGGATAGCGGCTTTCCGCTGGCCTTCAAAATAGGTATCCACCATCATGAACTGCCATCCCGGCGATGGCTTGAAGGTGTAAATACCATAGTCGCCTCCGAAAAACCGTACATCCTCCATTTCATTTCCTACGTCAAACATCCCCGCCTTGCCGGCTCCCGCGTGGATATCCACGTGCGAAATAAAGCTGTGCTGCGCAAAATGGGTCCGTAATGCCACCGCCGAGGGGTTACCGGCCCCGATACGAAGGTCTATGTTGGACATGGCACTGTAAAATGTGCTCGCGCCCGCGTCGGGAATGGGCTGGCCTTCCTTTGGGATCGATGAAGTAAACCAAAACATGTATTTCGCATTACCCTTGTCCTGCGGGTACTCCTGCTGGAAACCCGGCGCATTATCTGCCAGAACGATTATTGGGCGTTTCGCACCATACCCTATTACCCGAACGGCAGTCGGAATGTAAATGGTTTTACTAATCCTGTAAGTCCCCTCCGGGATGAAGACAATGCCGAAGTTATAATTGTTTTTCACCTCATTGATGGCCCGTTGCAGCTCGTCAGAGACGTCGGTTTTCCCGTCGCTCGTGATCTTAAAGTTTTCGGGAGTGAAATAAACCGCATCCTCATCCTGTAAGCGAGCCGTGTAAAACGACCTGCTGTCGTTGGTGACCGTCTTTTTCTTTTGCGCAATGGCTATCTGTTGTACCGAGACGATCAGTACAAGCATTAATATTTTCTTTAACATGTCCGGTTATCGCTTTGCCGCCCAGAAAATGGCGTTTTTGAAAATGGTTTTGTAAACGTCGCTCTCGAACAGCACCGGCGAATGCCCCATGAAAATGTAAATATTGCGGGCCTTCATTTTCGGGTTCGACCAGATGACCGGGTGGTCCCCCATTTTGACCTTAGAATCCGGAGAATAAGTCGATTCGTCGACGCTCGCGATCACGTCCACATTCGGGCGCGGACTTTTGTCATAGATGTACCATTCTTCTTTCCGGACAGCAAAAGAGGCAGGCACTCCCTTCATGACCGGATGTTTCCTGTTTTCAACTTTCACCGTAGCAGCGGCGAAGTCGGCGATGTAATTTTTGTAGCGGATACCGCCCATGAAGTCGGAAAACCAGGGCCATATTTTATAACCATCAAACTCTCCGAGCAAGGTAGCATGGTGAAAGCCGATCCATCCGCCTTTACCTTCATTGATATACTTCTCAAATGCCGTCGCCGCCTCTGGTTTCCACGCGTAAGGGACATAGTCGAGCTGGATAATGAGCTGATATTTGGACAAATAAACTTCATTGATCGGATCAGTCTTATCGATGTAATCAATGGCAAAGTTGCTTTTCGCAGCCAGCGAGTCGAGCCACACCCGGGCGACTTTGGAATAGGCAATGTGATGACCACCGGGCTCAGCCATAGCGAGCACACGAAATTTTGGTGCCTGCGCGAGGCAGCTAAGGCTCAGCGCCAGCAGCCAGGGCAGAAGGAAACAAACCGGGAACCTCCCGAACACATTTTTCATAGGATTTAGGATTAAAAGGGTAATTATGGTCTTTTCAGTGCATTACCGGCAAGGTAATGCTGCTGGGATTCTTCGCGTCATGATGGATCGTGATCCTCGACTTCTGAAAATCCGATTCATTAGCTTCAAAAATATTGATAAACTTCTGCGGATTACGGTCTACAAGCGGGAACCAGCTGCTCTGGATCTGCACCATGATCCGGTGGCCTTTCTTGAAGGTATGTGCCGTCTCATTCAACTTCACCGTCACTTTCTCGATCTTGTCTTTCACAAATGGCTCCGGTTTCGAAAAACTGTTCCTGAACTTCCCCCGCAGCACCTCCGCACGTACCATTTGCTGGTAACCGCTCATGTCAAGCGGTTTGTCTCCCTCTTTCGCACCCGGTACGCTCGACCCTGCGGGCCATACATCGATCACTTTCACAATAAAATCCGCGTCTGAACCTGTCATGGAAACCATCAGATTTGCCACGATTTCTCCCGTCAACGTCAGGTCTTCTGTCAAAGAATCGGTTTGAAAACTCACAGCATCCGGCCGGCGCGATGCAAAACGCTGGTCTTCGGCCATGTATTCGTTGTTGCGGTGGCCGCTGATCACATTGGTGTACGGCACAGGCTTGGCCGGATCGCTTTCGTAAGTAGTAGAACTTGGCTCTGACAAAAGTCTGGCAACAGCCATTCCTCCATTTTTCGCAAAATAATAAGTCGTAGGCCGACTGTTGACCGGCGGCCACTCCTGATAATGTTTCCATTCGTTTGAACCGGTTTCAAAGACAGTAACCTCTTGCTGTTCAAATGTGCCCTTTCCTTTCAGGTAAAAGTTAAAAAACTTTGTTTCAATCTCTTCCTGATAATACTTATTCACATCTACGCCGAAGCGGTATTGCGCGAACCCCTTCCACGCGGGCGCGGCCCAGGCCCCGTGCGTCCACGGGCCCATCACGAGACGGTTGCTATTCCCGGGGTTCTGCTTTTCGATCGCTGCGTATGTTTTCAATGCGCCATACAAGTCCTCGGCATCAAACCACCCTCCCACTACGAGCACAGCTGGTTTAATATTCTTCAAATGGTTTTTGATGTTTCTCGACTGCCAGAATTCATTGTACACGGGATGTGCGGTCGTCTGTCTCCAAATGCTGTTCGGATCGGCGAAATAGGGAGCCGCATTGGCCTTTTTCAACGGTCCAAAATCGAGGAAGTATTGATAGGCATCGCTGAATTCTGCTTTGAAATGACTCTGATAATTGGTTCCGTCCTTGCTTTTCGGCCCATCGAACCCGCTGTAAAACCCAAAATTATCCATCAGGAAGAACGCGCCGTTGTGGTAACAGTCGTCGCCGATAAACTCGTCGGACATCGGAGCCTGAGGCGATACGGCAGCCATGGCCGGGTGTGCAGCAGGAAGCCCGGCCGAAGAATAGTAGCCGGGAAATGAAATGCCCCATTGGCCTACCTTCCCATTGTTACGGGTATGTTTTAGAAGCCACTCCACGGTGTCATAGGTGTCGCTGGACTCGTCGACATCCTTATTGCTTTTTTTGTGCTCGATCGCAGGCGTCATTTCACGGAAATTGCCCTCGCTTTTGTAGCGGCCGCGGGCATCCTGGTATACAAATATGTATTTCTCACGCATCAGGTATGTGTTAGGTCCGAGCGACCGCCGGTAGTTCGTCTCGCCGTAGGGTCTCACCGAATACGGCGTGCGCTGCATGATGATCGGGTAGGTCTGCGAATCATCCCTGGGCGTGTAAATAGCGGTAAACAGTTTTACGCCGTCCCGCATCGTGATGTAATGCTCTGTTTTGGTGTAATTGGCTTTGACCCAGCTCGTATCAGCAGGCTGAGCCCAGCAGGAAACGGAAAGGATCAGAAAGTAACAAACCAATAAAGATTTTCTCATGACTAATTGCATTGCGATAGTAAGTATATCCAAAAATACATAAGAAAGCCGCTTTACCGCCTTGCAGTGCTACCGATCATGTAAATAATTCGCCGTGAACAGAAGAATGGCTGCAAATTTAATCCCGTCTTAATCAAGGCGTTTTTGAAAACCGATGCAGAACATTACATTAGTCCCCGATTAATCACCCGACTCTTCCACATACTATGAAAAAACCGATTTTTAAATATTCCCTCATGATATTTCTTGCAGTACTGGCATTAGTCGTCATTTCCGCTGTTGTGTTCATGCAACAACCCCAGTTTGGCAAACATGCTTCCGGCCTCCGCCTCGAAAGGATCAAAAAATCACCGAATTACCGGGACGGTCAGTTTCAGAATGAAAGCTTCACTCCCGACCTGGCCGAAGGCAATAGTTATCTCAAAGTATTGACCAAATTCTTCTTTGGTAAGGCTAAATACAACATCCCTCCGGCTGTTATTCCCTCGCAAAAGACGGATCTTCTGCATTTGAACCCCGAAGAGAATGTGCTCGTCTGGTTCGGACATTCGTCCTATTTCATGCAAATCGATGGTAAAACCTTCCTTGTAGACCCCGTTTTCAGCGGTGCCGCTTCCCCGATCAAATTCACAACCCCGAGTTTCAAAGGGACTGATGTATACAAGGCAGAAGATTTTCCCGCCATTGATTATCTTCTCATTTCCCATGACCACTGGGACCATCTTGATTACGAAACTATTTTGAAGGTCAAAACGAAGGTCAAAAAAGTAGTTACCGGCCTCGGCACCGGCGAGCATTTGGAATATTGGGGTTATAACCCAGCTGACATTATCGAAAAGGACTGGAATGAAGGAGCCGACCTTGGCAACGGATTCAAGATCAACGTCACGCCGGGCCGCCATTTTTCGGGCCGTGGATTCAGCCGGAACAGGGCATTGTGGGTATCATTCGTGTTACAAACGCCTACGATGAAGATTTTTGTCGGCGGCGACTCGGGATACGACCATCACTTCAAGAAGATCGGTGAACAATTCGGTCCGTTCGACCTCGCCTTGCTGGAATGCGGCCAGTACAACGAAGCCTGGAAATACATTCACATGATGCCGGAAGAAACCGTAACCGCGGCCAAAGAACTCGGCGCCAAAAAGCTGATGCCCGTGCATTGGGCCAAGTTCGCGCTTTCCATTCATAACTGGAACGAACCCATCGACCGCGCCACATTGGAAGCGCAGAAGCAAAATATCCCACTGGTCACGCCGCTCATCGGCCAGAAAGTAGATTTGAAAAGCGACCAGATTTTCACCCAATGGTGGAAGGAAGCGCGGTTGCAGCCGGAGTAATCAGAAGGTTTCTTGTTCTTTATACTTGCCAAAAAGTAACATTTTTGTTACTTTTATTTATCTATACACCACTCACAATTTACCGGCAATGACTTCGAAGGAAATCTTGAAGTTGCTTAAACAAGACGGATGGTATGAAAAGGCACAGAAAGGAAGCTATCTGCAACTCATTCATTCCAGTAAGAGTGGAAAAGTGACGGTTCCCATTCATAGTGGCGACATAACGCCGGCAACTCTGAACAGCATTTTGAAACAGGCAGGGCTCAAATAAGCGAAAAGAATGATTACAATGGAAACTAAGGATCAAAACGATAAGGACAATATTGTGTTGATTATCGAAAACGGGGAATCATCTCTTTGGGGGCGTGTTCAGTACGACGATGATTTATTAATTGACGAGGCGGCAACTGTGGAAGAATTGCAAGAAAAAATGAAAGCGCTTTTACAAAACTTTCACAACCTCAATCCTGGCTCTTATCAATTTCGAATAGCATATGACCTGACTCTTTTCTTTGAGAAATTCGATTTTCTGAAAGTGACGAAAATAGCCGAAATATCAGGCATCAACGGAAGTCTGCTCCGGCAATATGCCAGTGGCAAAAAACACCCTTCTGCAAAGCAGGCAGCCAAAATTGAAAGCGCCATTAAGCAACTGGCGAAGGACCTGGCCGAAGTCCATATTTATGCGCATTAGGTTAAGTTCACGCCGACAGCAACCCGCTACCGTTTTCGTGAACAAAATGACGAACAGTCTCTCGGCTTACCTTTTGCTCGGCAATCCACAGATCATACTTTTTTTGAAGATTGAGCCACAAATCTGCGCTGGTGTTGAATGCCTCCGAGAGCTTAACCGCCATTTCCGGGCTTACCGCAGATTTCTGCTTGAGAATCTGAGAAAGTGATCCCCTACTTACCCCTAGTCCGTTGGCGAGCTCTGTAATGGAGTAAGGTTGGCCGCTTTCCTCCCGAAGCCCCTCAATAATGCCAGCCAAAATAGCCCCCGGATGGGATGGGCGCATTCCTTTTTTCATCATATGGGCATTTTAGTGGTAGTCGATATAATTTACATCAAAGGCATTTCCTTCCATGAACCGAAAAATAATCCGATAGTTGGCGTTTACCCGCACAGAATAGAACTCCTTGTATTCGCCTGATAGCTTATGTAATCTATATCCGGGTAAGTTCATTTGTTCCACAGTATCTACTGCATCCAATAACGAGAGAATCTCCCGAATCCGTTCAATGAGATGATGTGGAAGTTTGGCAGGGTTATCATGCTCAAACAACAAAGCTAGGCCTTTGTGAGCAATGCTTTCTATCATGAATTATTATTATAGTGTGGTAAGCGAGACATCCTATTAATGGGAAAAAGCCTACTTCTCTCCTGATCCTTTTACTTCCCTTTCCAGCGCCGCTATTCGCTCATCCTGGTTCTGCAATGCTTTCCGCTGTAAGTTAATGTATTCGTCTTTGGTGATGGTTACGAATTCGACTGACGCAATCTCATCCTTTCCTGTAAGTTTTAACATTTTTCCAATGCCTGCCACCAGCCAATCCAGATTCACATTGGGATACTCAATCAATATTTTCTCCAAAACTTCCACACCTACCGTCTTTCCATTCTTAATTGGTTTTGCGATAGCCCCTTTTGATACGCCAATTTTCGTCTCAAAGGCCGTAATGGAAACTCCCAAATAGTTAATCAGTTCTTTCAGGCGATGGGAAAACATTTGAATAAAATTTTCTTCAAATTTATTTTTTGAGTAAAATTTTCTCCATAACTTTACTCAACACAATCTGTTAACCGCAAATTACACATTATGCACATGCAAACAAGTTCAGCCCGGCAACCAGCCGTTCCTATCAAACAAAGACTTCTGCAACGGTTCATCCATGCAAAGGGGATTGTCGGCGTCCGTTGGAGGGACATCCTCGCCCGGCATGATCCGTTTTTCAATACCCGCGCGGGTGAGGCATACATGCGCTCGGTTGCGCAAGCCGCGTCAGATCCCCGGCGCGGGAACGTCGACCGCATCGAGCGG
>CBFGMV010000054.1:0-53793 GCA_965649915.1 uncultured Dyadobacter sp. | reverse complement strand
ACACTCTTGCTGATCCTCGGTCAATGGAATGCCGAGCCGTCTTTCCGGTTCCGGTCTATGCTGTTCCTCGACAGGCAGGCGGTCTTCTTCAAAATACTGATCACGCTGGTCTGGATCTTCACATTAATGCATGTCAGGATACTAAAATACGATTTCCCGGCCGAATACCATGCATTGCTGATCGCCGCCGTTGCAGGAATGAACCTGCTGACGATGTCGACACACTTGCTGTCTATATATTTGTCCCTGGAAGTGATTTCCATTAGCTCCTACCTGCTCGTCGCATTGTCGCCATACAAAAAAGCAGCGGAAGGGGGCATCAAATACCTGCTTTTCGGAACCGCGAGTTCCGCTGTGATGCTGTACGGTATTTCGCTGATCTACGGACTGAGCGGGACGCTGGATATTACCAATGACGCCATTACCGTGACACTGGGCAGCAACCCCGACCTGGTGGTAACGGTGACCATTGTACTGACACTCGCAGGATTGCTTTTTAAGCTTTCCCTGGTGCCCTTCCACGTATGGACACCCGACGTTTATGAAGCCGCACCCACCCCGCTCGTATCATTTTTGTCCGTAGCACCCAAAGCGGCTGTCGTGTTGGTGTTAATGCGCCTTGCAGGTATTTTCCCGGCGCAGTATTTCCCTGTTTTGGGAGGTATTGCACTCATCAGCATGACCATCGGTAATGTGGCTGCATTGTGGCAAAACAATGCGCGCAGGCTTCTCGCTTACTCCTCCATTGCACAAGCCGGCTATCTGCTTGTAGGGATTGCCGCTTACAGCCGGTTCGGGTTTGAAGCTGCCGTGTTTTACACATCCGCCTATCTGGTGATCAATCTGGCTGCTTTTTTCCTGGTCGACCTCTTACAGCCCCGCTCCGACACACACCTGACGGATTTCGAAGGGCTAGGTCGCAGCTACGTCTGGATTTCCGGCATTCTGACCGTCGTCATGGTGGCCTTGGCCGGCCTGCCTCCTACGGGCGGATTTACTTCAAAATTCCTGGTTTTTTCGGCACTTTGGGAGAGCTACCACGAGCAGGAGTTTCCCTGGATGCTCTGGCTTCTTGTCGGGGGGATTCTGAATGCGGCTATTTCGCTGGCCTACTACATGCGGTTGCCCTATTTGCTGTTCTTCAAAACCGTGAGAGCCGAAGCAGTTGTCACCAACAACAGCACTTCGGGAAAACTGATCGCCGGACTGTTTCTGGTTGCATTGCTGATGCTATTTTTCAGCCCGGAATGGCTCACGCGGTGGATTTCGGCATTTTGAAAAACCCTATTTTACTGCCTTTTTCCTTTTTGGCAGCAAGTGTCTGGGAACGGGATTTTCCTTCAAAAACTCGATCGCCATTTTTTCCTTTCTGGCTAAAAAAGGATCATTGGACAGGTCGGGGAGCGGTGGGAAGGAGTTACCGTCTTCCAAAATCTGGTTTTGCTCATTTTTCATAACAACGCGTTTTAGCAGATTGAAGATTACTATTTGCGAAACAGCAAGAAAGCGTCATAATCGACCCCTTTTTTGAACGACTGCCATTTTTTCCCGGTGCTGCCACGAAGGACAAAGCGGCTATTGATTTCCTCCCAATGCTTTGCAATGCTCATCCGGTACAATCTGTTCCGTGAAAGGGTATTTCCTGACGCGAAAATTACCGCTCCCGGCCTCACTGCTAAAAAGGATTCCGCAGCATGGGCCACAGTGCTTAGTATCTTTAGCGTATCCTGGTTATTCGAAATCGTCGTATCGTCGATTTGCTGCGTTACTTCATCCCAATCTCCAAAAGAGAGATTATAATAGTTATCAATTTCCAAAAGCGGCCTGAAAATAATGATCTTCTGAATTTTGCCACGTGGCCCTTCGCTGATGAATCGGAAAGCATAGCAACCTTCCTCAAAATTCAGATGGTATTTTCCTCGTTCATCCGCCAAGTGTGTAGGAGTTTATTTATCCAAACATACCCCTTTACCGGCCAATTGCACATGCCAATCCAGCAACAATTTCCAAACGGCTAGGTATGAATTATCAACGAACGAATTCCCTGCTCACCTGACCGCCCTCACAGTGTAACCTTCCTTCCTCAGCAAAGCAATTACACCTTTTTCTCCCCCCAAATGCGCCGCACCAACAGCAAAAAATGTCGGCTTGTCACTCATGATCCTCCGCACGCGCGGAATCCATTTTTGATTGCGGGAATACAGCATGATCTCCTCATTACCTTCGATCCCAAACTCGCTTTTCAAAGTCATCCGGTACAGTTCTCCGATATTCTGATCCTTGTATAAACCCACGAGACTTTTGAATTCCTTTCTCGCCTGCGGCAGACTGTCGATCATGCTGAGCAGCATCTTCATCTGGTCTTTATAAGGAATCGTATCGAAAATAGCCATCTGTTCTTCCAGCGTTTCAATTCCGATCACCTCGGACTTCTGCTTGCCGGCGAGATCCACCAGCGCCATTTCGTAGGATTGCGGCTGACAATCCAGTACCGCATTGAAAAGCGGGCCCATCAGTACAAACGGCTTCGCGTGCTCAAACATCGCCAGACCCATCCCTACCGAGTCTTTATAAAAACGGCTCAGCCGTTCGTATTCCTCAGTGGTAACGAGCTTCTTCAACTCGTTACCATCCTTCATATTCATTGTTTTCATCATCCCGGCCATCATTCCGGGGTCATCCATATCGATTTCCAGCGCGACTTGCTGCGAATGGGTAAGTGCCGTTTTCAGTGAATCGCTGAGTGAAAAATCGGCGGGGCATATCAGGTGAATCGTGCCAAACAGATAGGAGGGCTTTGTGAGTCCGCGCCCGCTGATCTTCCAGAGCAATGCATTCTCAACCGGAGCCTGCGCCCGCACAATGGCGCACACGAAGCAACAAAAAAACAACAGTAGTTTCCTCCTCATATACAAGGCATTATAGTGTTACCTCTTTCCCACTCTATTAAAAAAACCTATTCCTTATTGCTATCCACCACAATGCGCTCATCGCGGTTCACCAATTCCCAGGCGGTATGGAAAACCAGTTTCACGATCTGCGACTGCTTGTCGAACAGGATCTTTTCGACATCATCGCCGGGCCGGTGGTAATCCTCATGCACACCCGTGAAATAGAAAATAACAGGGACACCCATTTTAGCGAAGTTGTAATGGTCCGACCGGTAGTAGAAGCGATTAGGGTCTTTCGGGTCGTTGAAAGTATAGTCCAGCTTGAAATTGATATACTTCTTGTTGGCCTCCTCGCTGATCTCGTGGAGCTTCGACGAAAGCTTGTCCGAACCAATCAGATAGACGTAATGATGGTCATTCTTATGCGCCTCGTCGACCCGCCCGATCATATCGATGTTCAAATCAGCAATGGTATTTTTGAGAGGCAACAGCGGGTTTTCAGAGTAGTACTCCGAACCAAACAGTCCTTTTTCCTCGCCTGTCACATTCAGGAACAGAATACTTCTGCGAGGCCCTTTACCCTCCGCTTTTGCCTTGCTGAATGCCTCTGCCAGTTCGAGCAACGTCACCGTTCCTGAGCCGTCGTCGTCAGCGCCATTGTTGATTTCTCCATTGGCCGAGATCCCGATATGGTCCAAATGCGCGCTGATAACCAGCACCTCATCCTTCTTGTCGCTGCCTTCCATAAAACCCGCTACATTTTCAGTATCGATCGTCTCGCTCACACGTTCCGCTTTCAGGGCCACCTTACCTGTAAAGCTTTTGGAAGAAGGCTTGCCTGATTTATCGATATCGGATTTGACTTTTGAAAGTTTGGATGCCGAAGTGCCCAGTATTTCAGCCGCAACAGTCGGGCTGAGCACGAACGCCGCGATTCCGGCCGGGTTTTCCTGCACCGGTTTCAGTGTGGGTGCGCTGAACCGCCGGGCCATTACCGCCCGCTGCCGGATCTCCTTGTCGAGATCTTCACCCGTCTTATCCGTAATAATGAATACGTATTTTGCCCCTTTCTCCTGTGCCAGTTTGGCCTTTACCTGCCATGACACCGGCCCACTCCATTTGCTTTTTTCCGAATTGCCGCTCAGCAAATACTTATCGCCGGAGATTTTCGGCTCTCCTTCAAAAACAACGACCGACTTGTCTTTTACATCCAGGTCGGCATAGTCATTGTACCTGGAATCATCGATCCCGTAACCGGCTACCACTACATTGGTACTGACCTCCCCGGGAATATCGAGCAGGCCATTCAGGTAAAAATCCTTATTGAATTCATACTTTTTGCCATCGGATTTCACGTACACTTCACCCCAGCTGCGCTTGTAGAGTTTGTACTTCTGCAAATAGCTTTTGGAGCCGTCGGACGCCGCGGCAATGGGCTGCAAACCATATTGTTTGTAATATTTTGACACGTACTCAGCCGCCTTCTTCTGACCGGGAGATCCGGTATCCCGCCCTTCAAGGCTGTCGGACGCGATAATGACAAGGTGTTTTTTCAAGTCAGCCGGTGTGATACTTTCAGCATATTTGGTTGCATCGTCCTGCGGCAGGCGGTCCTGAGGCAGGCTACCCTGTGCAAATGCCAATGTGTTGAGGGACAGGAATAATCCAGCCAATAGGTTTTTGTTCATGTTAAGATTAAATGGACATTCAATTCCCACAAATTAACGAAACACGGGGTCGATTGCAAAATGCGGGAATTGGAACACTTACCTGGGACAATGGTGTCGACTTCGATCCCGACAATTTATACCGGATGTCCGAAAAGAAAATTGCATCCATTTAACATTTTTCTACACTTTTTGCACTTCTCGTAGTTTAAAGCCTGTTTTTCACGGGATAACAATTATTTAATTGTAAAATACTGTTATTCAGGTAAAAAGTGCGTACATTTGCACCCTGTTTGGCCAAATTCCGTCCAGACAAAAGCCAAACGGCTTTGCGCGTAGTTCTAACCATTTCGTAGCAACGCCGTAAACAACTGATCTATAAAACAATGCAAGCCATTCGTAACATCGCAATTATTGCGCACGTTGACCACGGTAAAACCACTTTGGTTGACAAAATCATCCACGCGTCAAAGCTGTTTCGTGACAACCAGGAGTTCGATGACCTGATTCTCGACAACAACGATCTGGAACGTGAGCGTGGGATTACAATTGTTTCCAAGAACGTATCGGTACGTTACAAAGACGTTAAAATCAATGTAATTGATACACCAGGTCACGCAGACTTCGGTGGTGAAGTGGAGCGTGTTCTTAAAATGGCTGATGGCGTGTTGTTGCTGGTCGATGCATTTGAGGGACCAATGCCTCAGACCCGTTTCGTATTGGGCAAAGCCATTGATTTGGGTTTGAAACCGATCGTGGTTGTTAATAAAGTAGATAAAGAAAACTGCCGCCCCGAAGAAGTTCAGGAAAACGTTTTTGATTTGATGTTCAACCTGGGCGCTACCGAAGACCAATTGGACTTTGTTACCGTTTATGGTTCTTCAAAACAAGGCTGGATGGGCCCGGATTGGCAGAAACCAACTGATAACATTACCTATTTGCTGGATACGATCATCGAATCTATTCCTGCGCCAGTGATCGACGAAGGTACTTTGCAAATGCAGATTACTTCCCTTGACTACAATGCATTCGTTGGCCGTATCGCCATCGGTCGTGTAAAAAGAGGAACAATTAAAGAAGGATCTACATTGTCTCTTTGCAAAGCCGACGGTGTGATCAAGAAAGTGAAAGTAAAAGAACTTCAGACTTTCGAAGGTCTTGGAAGAGTGAAAGTGGCGGAAGTTTCCGCAGGTGATATCTGCGCAGTAACGGGTATCGACGATTTTGAAATCGGTGATACACTTGCTGATCTCGAAAATCCGGAGCCAATCGCACGTATTGCCGTGGATGAGCCGACTATGAACATGCTTTTCACGATCAACAACTCACCATTCTTCGGAAAAGAAGGCAAGTTTGTAACATCACGTCACCTTCGTGACCGCCTGATGAAAGAAACTGAAAAGAACCTTGCACTTCGTGTTGAGCCTACGGATACAGAAGATAAATTCCTGGTTTTCGGACGGGGTATCCTTCACTTGTCAGTACTGATCGAAACAATGCGTCGTGAAGGTTATGAATTGCAATTGGGTCAGCCACAAGTACTTTTCAAAGAAGATGAAAACGGTGAGCGTCTGGAACCGATCGAAACGTTGGTAGTGGATGTGCCTGAGGCAACTGCTGGTAAAGTAATTGAACTGGCGACGCAACGTAAAGGCGAATTGCTGATCATGGAACCAAAAGGAGATTTGCAACACCTTGAATTCGTGATTCCTTCAAGAGGTTTGATCGGACTTCGTTCGAATGTATTGACTGCGACTCAGGGAGAAGCAGTGATGACGCACCGTTTCAAAGAGTTCGGCACTTTCCGCGGACCAATCCCGGGACGTATCAGTGGTTCTATCATTTCTAAAAATACAGGACCTGCTACGGGTTATACGATTGACAAATTGCAGGATCGCGGACGTTTCTTCGTAGAGCCGGGCGATGAAATTTATGGTGGACAGGTTATCGGAGAGCACAACCGCCCGAACGATATCGTTGTAAACTTGCAGGAAGCGAAAAAATTGACCAACATGCGTGCTTCCGGTACGGATGACGGGTTGAGAATCGCTCCGAAAATCAACTTCTCGCTGGAAGAATCGATGGAATACATCCAGAAAGACGAGTACCTTGAAGTAACACCGCAGAGCATGCGTATGCGGAAAATATACCTGGACGAAAACGAGCGCAAGCGCTACGCGTCCAAAATGGAAATGGCTTAATCCAGGCCGGACATTCCAAACCCGAAAAGGAGGCAATTTTTTGCCTCCTTTTTTTATTTTCCGTCCATTTCAATATTCCTTCGGTTTCCGGCAAAAAATTTGGATTTGTGAGAAAATACACCGGTATAATTTTAGTGTTGAAGCAATAGCTAAAACATTCTATGTCTCTCAAATTATTATACTATTTCAAGAAAAATTAGCTTTTTGTTTTTATTCAAACAAATACCGTAGTTTGTACAGACAAAAGCAATCAGTTATCTAACTGATTTATTATCAACATTTTAAAAATCTAACAATGTCATATATAGAGCCTGCTCCGATTAAGGACAAAGAGAATCCATTGGAGTCCATGATGCAGCGATTTGACAAAGCCGTAGACCTCCTCGGCATCTCCGAAGAAATGTACCACATCCTCAAAGTACCGCGTAAACAGGTCATCGTAGGCTTACCCGTGACGATGGATTCGGGCCAGATCCGGACTTTTGAAGGCTACCGCGTTATCCATTCCACCATCCTCGGTCCCAGCAAGGGCGGGATCCGTTTTGATCCGGATGTAAACCTGGATGAAGTGCGCGCACTCGCCGCCTGGATGACCTGGAAATGCGCCGTAGTAGATATTCCTTATGGTGGTGCCAAAGGAGGCGTCGCCTGTAACCCCAGAGAAATGTCGGCCGGTGAAATAGAACGCCTGATGAGAGCTTACACGACTGCTTTACTGGATGTCCTGGGGCCGGATCAGGATATTCCTGCGCCTGATATGGGAACCGGCCCACGCGAAATGGCCTGGCTGATGGACGAATATTCCAAATCAAAAGGAATGACCATTCCAGCCGTCGTGACCGGCAAGCCGCTTGTTCTGGGCGGCTCTCTCGGCCGGACCGAAGCTACTGGCCGTGGTGTAATGGTGTCGGCCCTGGCCGGAATGGAGAAGCTTCGGATCAATCCTTACCGGGCGACGGCCGTTGTACAGGGCTTCGGGAACGTGGGGGCACACGCAGCCCTGCTCCTGCGCGAGCGCGGTGTTGCGATTCACGCTATCAGCGATATTTCGGGCGCTTATTACAACAGCAAGGGAATCGATGTCCCGGACGCCATTGCTTATCGCGACCATAACAATGGCTCCCTCGAAGGCTACGGCGGTGCGGAGGCCATTCCCGGCGATGATTTGCTCACGCTGCCCGTGGATGTGCTGGTACCCGCGGCAAAAGAGGATGTGATTACGCGGAAAAACGTCGCCGGAATCCAGGCACGAATGATTGTGGAAGGTGCAAATGGCCCTACCTCTTCCAAAGCCGACGACCTGATCAACGAAAAGGGCATTATGGTCGTTCCGGATATCCTCGCAAATGCAGGAGGCGTAACGGTTTCCTATTTTGAATGGGTACAGAATCGTATAGGCTACAAATGGAACCTGGAAAGGATCAACCGCCGTACCGACCGGATCATGAAAGATGCCTTCGACAAAGTGTACGAAACATCATTGAAATACAAAGTATCGCTGCGGATTGCCGCTTACATAGTTGCCATCGACAAAGTATCAAGTACTTACAAGTATCGGGGCGGATTTTAACCCAGCTTAGCATGCAAGGCATCGCCAGGTGTTGTCACAATTCCATTGATGACGCCTGGCAATGCCTGTTCAACTTCTCTTAGCAGCCGGTGTATCATACGAGCATCAGGTGTTAACAATTTCTTAATAAAGCACTTCCCTTACAGAACCGAATTTTAGTCCATAGCAATGTGTTAACTTTGAGGCAACAAATCCAGTATTCATTATCGATTCGCGGCATCACGGAAATTTAGCCTGATGCCGAAAGCCTCAAAGTACCATGTCATTAAGCCCCCGCTTCATTGCCGTAATCCTGGCATTCCTTATATCGCTGATCACGACCACCTTCCTGGCATTTGTAGATGGCGTTTCAAAAGGCATGCTGTTTGTTTCGGCCATTTCCGCCTTTATTTCTTCTTTCTTCCTGGTGCTGTACACCGTCGATATTCTCGTCTTCCGTGAGGTTAATAAAATGTACCGTACCATTCATAAGCTGAAAATGCGGGACTTTAACATGGCTCCCCGGAAAAAACTGATCCGGGAGTCGAATCCGCTCAAGACCATCAACGACGAGATTTTTGTGTACGTCACTAAAAAGCAAAAGGAGATCGATGAGCTCAAAAAACTGGAATTGTTTCGTCGCGAGTTTCTGGCCGATGTGTCGCACGAATTTAAAACGCCCATTTTCGCCGCCCAGGGATTTATCCACACCCTGTTGGATGGCGCCATGGACGATGAAAAAGTACGTGAGCGATTTTTAAGAAAGGCAGCAAATAATCTCGATAGTCTTGATGTGCTCGTCAAGGATCTCCTCGTGCTGTCCCAGATGGAAACCGGTGATATCAAGATGAACATTGCACCGATGGACATCCGGCAGCTGACCATCAATATTTTCAGCAGGCTGGAAAACATCGCGAAAAGCAGGAATGTCACATTAAGGGTGAAGCCTGAGGAAATGCCGGAGGTTTGGATCAAGGGCGACGCGGACCGGATGGAACAGGTCATGCTCAACCTGATCGAGAACGCCATCAAGTATGGTAATCAAGGAGGAAAGGTGATCGTCCATCTTAACGAAGGCAAAAAATATGTGGAAGTGGCTGTGAGAGACAACGGACCGGGCATTCCCCATGAACATTTGAACCGCATTTTCGAGCGCTTTTACCGCATTGACAAGAGCAGGAGCAAAGAAATTGGCGGAACCGGTTTGGGACTTGCCATTGTAAAACATATATTGAACGCCCATGACACGAAAATTGCAGTCATGTCCAAACCTGACAAGGGTACTACCTTTTCATTCAAGCTTGAAAAGGCATACACACACCTGACATCAGAGGGCAAGCAGGAAGATGTCGCCAATCAATTGAATCCTTAATTCATTTTACACCATAAACCATTATCCATGTTTATCCACAACGTATTCTTCTGGCTAAAAGAGAAGGACAACGAAGAAGCAAGAGCAGCCCTGCTGGCCGGTATCAAAACGCTAGAAGCTATTGAATCGGTCGAATCGGCATACATAGGTCCTCCCGCCGCCACCCGCAGACCGGTTATCGACGCGACTTACGACTTCGCCGAAATCCTGATTTTTAAAGATGAGGCGGCGCACGATGTATATCAGGTACACCCGCTGCATAAAAAATTCATCGAGGATTGCGCCCACCTGTGGGAACGCGTACTGATTTACGACGTAGAAGCGTAAGCAGGATTCTTATTAACAAGTTATCCACAGCCAAAATGTGAATAACTTGTTAATAAATTCGCAAAGCACACACTTTCAGTCATTTATAATGTATTTACACTAAACACACAGTGTGGATAACTCCCAAAAAGAGTGTGTACAACCCGTTCACATTACTCCGCTACGGCACTATTCCGGAATCCAGTTCGTTCTATAAACAGTACAAAACGAACGAAAAACCGTGAAAACGAACCGAATCTGGCTGTCGATCGTCGTTGCGATGATCTCAGTGATAACCATTTCATCCTGTACTTACCGATCCTATTCACCGGGCTATGATTACGGCTACCGGCCTGGACACCGGTATTATCATGGTCCACCGCCTCCACCGCGTGTTGTGGTGGTAAAACCTGCCCCAAGGAGGGTCATTTATGCGGATCGGCACGGACGCAGCAGGCATCATGACCGCGTTTACAGAAAACAATATCGCCGTCACGACCATTATGGAAACAATGGTCGAACCCGTGGACCCAGACGATAATTTGATTGCACCTTTGAATAAAAAAAGCCAGATGACGTCAGTTGAGCGACGTTATCTGGCTTTTTTTATATTTTGCGTTTTATGGATATTCTCGACATACTGAAAACCAACGCCGGACTATATCCAGGCAAACTTGCATATGGATATATTGGCAAAGAGGGGGAATTGACGGAGCAATTCCTGTACAGCCAACTTTATCAACATGTACAAGCAGCCTCTCACCAACTTGGCGAACGCTTTCCAGTCAACTCACGGGTTCTTATCCTTTTGCCCGCGGAAGCTTCGTTCATCTGTTCATTCCTTGGAGCGCTGCATGCGGGGATCATCGCAGTACCCACCCCTATCAGCTATTCGGAACCCGGGATCAACCGCATTCTAAGTATCATCAGGGATTGTAGCGCCGCCGGTATTATCACCAATAAGAAGACCTACAAAATGTTGTTTCAAAGGCAGAATGCTGCTACCGCTGCCTTGCAGGAGTACGACCTGGAATGGTTTTTCACCGATGACTTCCATTCTAATGCGGGCAACGCGTTAAAACGACATAAGGAGTATGTTGACACAGCATATCTTCAATATACTTCCGGCTCCACCAGTCAGCCCAAGGGTGTCATGATTAGCCATACGAACCTGACTACCAATCTACGCGCGATCAACAATTGCTTCGGCCGCACCGTGGACAGCGTGTCGGTTACGTGGCTTCCGCATTACCACGACATGGGTCTGGTCGATGGTTTGCTCTCGCCGCTTTTTACAGGCGGAACAGGTTTTATCATCTCGCCACTTTTATTCGTTACCAAACCTGCATTGCTACTCCAGACGATCAACACCTACCAGGCCGGATTTTGCGGCGGCCCCGGCTTCGGTCTCGACCATTGCCTTGCGCGGGTGCCCGAAGAACAACTCCAAACGCTGGATCTCAGCTCATTGCAGGTATTGTATGTAGGCGCGGAGCCTATCCGTATTTCAAGTCTGGAAAGATTCGCAGATGCGACGAAGGTCTGCGGCTTCAAAAAAGAAAGTCTGGTACCGGCCTACGGCCTCGCTGAGGCTACACTTGCCGTAAGCCTGCACTTGAATGGCACCGCCACAACATATGCAAAAACAACCGGTCTTAACCCGAAAGAAGTAGTGGCTTGCGGCCCACCTGTGGAGTTCACGGAGGTAGCTATTGTCGATCCGGCGCATCTTAATCGTCTCGGTGAAGGGGATGAGGGTGAAATATGGGTCAAAAATGCAGCCATCGCAACAGGATATTGGGAAAAACCTGAGATTTCGGACGCCACTTTCCGGGCCTTCACCAGCAGCGGAGACGGCCCGTTCCTGCGTACAGGTGACCTGGGGTTCATAGATAATGGATTGCTCTTTATCACCGGGCGCACCAAAGAGCTTATCATTATCAGGGGCGTCAACTATTACCCACAGGATATTGAAGAAGTGGCCAGCGAAAGCCACCTGGACATTCAGCCCAATGCTACCGCTGCATTTGCCGTGGAAACCACGCAGGGAGAAGCACTCATGATCGTGAGTGAAGTGCGTCGCGTTACGCAGACGGCCGACGATGAAAAATCGATCAAGACGCAGATAGCGCAGAGCGTCGGACTTGCATTCGGATTAATTCCGCATGAAATCATTCTGATAGCGCCAGGGAAATTGCCTAAGACATCGAGCGGGAAGATTCAACGTCTCAAAGCGCGGGAATTATTTGCCAAACAGATTTATTAAGACTATTAATCCTGAAAAAATGCTGGCGTTTTCCATCCTCGCCTACTTGCTGGCCAACCTCGGAATAGGACTCTGGGCATCACGAAGAATTTCATCCACCCGGGATTTTGTACTGGCCGGGCGCCGTCTGCCCCTTGCCCTGGCGGCCTCGGCAACATTCGCCACCTGGTTCGGATCCGAGACCATTATGGGCGCACCGACAGAATTTGTAGCGCATGGCGTCTTAGGTGTGATCGAAGACCCGTTTGGCGCCTCGCTGTGCCTTTTGTTGGTGGGCTTGTTTTTTGCCCGGAGGTTTTACGAGATGAACATCATCACGTTTTGTGATTTCTTCCGGCTCAGATACGGCCGCTATGCCGAGCTGCTATCCGCGATTCTGATCATCCCGTCGTATTTCAGCTGGATCGCCGCCCAGCTCCTCGCCATGGGAATTGTGCTGAAGGTAGTGCTAGGCTGGTCGCTGCTGACTTGTATCCTGGCCAGCTCCTTCGTTGTAATCCTTTATACCATATGGGGCGGAATGTGGTCGATCTCCATTACGGATTTTCTCCAAACCATTATGATCATCGTTGGCCTGATCATAGTTGCCGCTGTACTGTATGATAAGGTAGGAGGCTTCAAACCGTTGATCGATGAAGCGCCGGAAGGATTTTTCCGGTTTCATCCCGAAAATACATTCAAGGCATACGTCGAATACTTCGCTGCATGGATCACGATCGGGCTCGGCTCCATACCCCAGCAAGATGTATTTCAGAGGGTAATGTCCGCCAAATCCGCCACCATCTCGGTACGCTCCACCTTGTTGTCCTCATTCATGTATCTCACCGTAGCCTTGCTGCCACTTTTCATCGGGCTTTGCGGGCATCATCTGTATCCCGCAGAAGAAAAAGACGGGCAGATGATCATTCCGAACATGGTCCTGAAGCATATGAACCTGCCTCTGCAGATCGTCTTTTTCGGTGCGCTCGTTTCGGCCATTCTCAGCACCACCAGCAGCGCCATTATGGCCCCTGCCGTTGTACTGGGAGAGAATATCTTCAAATTTTTCAATCCTCAGCTCGACGACCGGCAATTACTGAAGATCATCAGGATAGGGATTGTCGCCATTACTGCTGTATGCATATTCATGGCAGCCACGCGGGAAAGCATATTTGACCTCGTAGCTGAATCATCCGCATTCAGCCTGGTATCGCTATTCGTGCCGCTTGCAGCCGGATTGTATTGGAAAGCGACAAATACGCTGGGTTGCATGCTGTCCATGATCGCGGGATTGACCGTATGGCTGGTATGCGTTTACGTCGAAACCGAGTACCCTGCCCTCGTATATGGGTTGCTGGCAAGCTTTCTGGGCATGGCGGCTGGGTTATTGTTCAATAAACCTGCTTCCCGGCATCTGAGCACTTAATGCTTTTCAGGCAGTTTCCGATTCCCGGTCCCAGCCTGCCAGGGCATTCAATTGCGTGGCTTCACGGTCGGCCTTCATGATGATTTCAAGCTCTTCCATGTGCTGCCGGGCCGCATGAATGTATTCCTCGTCATTTCTGATACTTGACAAGTGTTTTAATGTCCGCTCGTCGTGGAGAAAAAAAGTTTTGGCCGACCTGGTCGCTTCGTGTGCACGATGTCCCAGTAATTTGAGCGCGTCGACTCCTAATCTCAGACTGGTATCGAAAGTCTCCCGGTAAATGTGCATCATCCCCGCATTCATCAGGTCGTAGGCATCGTTACGGTTTGTCGACCGCACGAGCATGTGCAGGTTCGGAAAGTGCTTTTTGACCGTCTCTATTAATTCCAACCGTTTCTCTTCGTCGTTGATCGCTATGATGATCATTTGTGCCCGTCCGGCCCCTGCGATATCCAGCAGCTCGTACCGGGTCGCATCGCCATAATATACCTTTTGGCCCATTCTCCGGAGGAAATCCACATTGTCACTATCGTTATCCAGAACGGTCGCTTCCACGTTGTTGGCCCGGAGGAAACGCCCAATTGTATTACCAAAATGTCCATAACCGGCTATGATCACCGGATTATCCTGCTCTTCCACATCACTGGGGCGTTGCACCTGCAACCCCGCACTCACCAGACAGAAACGGGTAAGGATCCATTTCTCGTTGACCACCATTGCAAGGGGCGTCATCGCCATGCTGATAGCGACTACGGCCATCATCGTGTCGGTGATGTCTTTGCTCAAAACTCCTTGCTGTACAGAAAAGCTTAAAAGGACGAAGGCAAATTCTCCTATCTGGCTTAACCCAATGCTGAAAATGAAGTTCTGCGCATTGCGGACCTCAAAAACCTTTCCCAGCACAAAGAGGATAATCATTTTCAGGATCATCAGCCCCGCTACCAGGCCTATGATCACCAAGGGCTTGGAAACAATCAATCCAAAGTCGATAGAAGAGCCGACGGAAATAAAAAACAGCCCGAGGAGTAAGCCTTTGAACGGATCAATGGAGCTTTCCAGTTCGTGACGGTATTCACTGTTGGCCAGCACCACCCCGGCAACAAAAGCGCCTAATGCAGGGCTAAGGCCCACGGATGTCATCAATACGGCGATTCCCACCACCAATAGCAAGGCGGTTGCCGTGAACATCTCCCGCAACCCCGTGCGCGCCATCATGTGAAAAATCGGTCTCAACAAATACTTGCCCGTCAGCACGATCCCCGAAACGGACAAAAGTACAATGATGGTCTGCTGCCAAGCCGGCAGCGCGCTCACGAGCGATCCGCTGCCGTGCCCATCCTGCGCGCCAGCATGATCCGCCAGAAGCGGGAACAATGCAAGCATAGGGATGATCGCCAGATCCTGGAAAAGCAGAACCGCAAATGAGCTTTGCCCGGCAACCGTTTTCAGCCATCCCTTTTCATTCAATGTCTGCATGACGATCGCCGTGGAAGACATGGCCGCAATCATGCCCAGTGCCAATGCCTCTTTCCAGCCTACCTGAAACAACATCGCCAGACCCGCCACCAGCACAGTCGTCACGCCTACCTGCAACCCGCCGAGGCCGGCTATGCTCTTTCTCATGCGCCACAAACGCGAAGGTTCCAGTTCAAGACCAATCACAAAAAGCATCATGACCACCCCGAACTCCGCGAAATGCATGATATCCTGGCCCTCCATTCCAATAAAACCCAATGCGGCGGGTCCAATGGCAATCCCGGCTACCAGGTAACCCAATACCGAACCCAGTCCCAGCCGCTTGGCGATGGGCACCATGACCACCGCGGCGGCCAGGTAGATCATCGCCTGAAAAAATATAGTCTGCTGCATTACCAGTATCGGATTAATGTGGAAAAAGTTCGTTGAGATATCCTACCCCGTTGATGGCCACGGGATCGATGCGGTCCTGTACCAATGCATTCAGGAGCCCGGCATACTGTTCGCCATAAATTTTGAGCGCGTCGTCCTGCATTGCATAGGTTTCATGTACCACGAACGGTGGTAAATATTCCATTCTGCATAAATAGGCCGTCTGGTTAAAAGGAAGCAGGTACTGGGGAACAGAAAACCGGTTGTAACCCGATTCGGAATAAGCATTCTTTCCGCCGCCGCAAGACACCGCATTAAACATCTTCTTGCCCGCCAATGCGTATCCTTCCGGACCATAAGCCCAGTTGTATTCCAAAACCAGATCTTGCCATTGTTTCAGGATCGGCGGGCTGCTGTACCAGTAGAACGGATGCTGAAAAACAACGATGTCATGCCGGGCCAATAACTGCTGCTCCCTTTTCACATCGATAAACAGATCCGGGTAATGCTCGTACAAATCGTTAAAAGTGACGCCTTCCACTTTCCGCGCGTAGCTCTCCAGCGTTTTTTGAACATTGGATTTGCTGAGCGTAGGATGGGCGAACTGAATTAGAACCTTGGACATATCGTAAAATTGAACTCGAAACTATTACGGGATCAAAATTACGGAACCGGTGGTTTTTCTCGCCTCTAAATCCGATTGTGCCTGACGTGCTTCCGATAATGGATATCGGGTAATCGACAGTTCGCCGAAAATACCTGCCTGTAATGCCGCGAAAGTATCTTCCGCATATTCTTCCAGTGTACCGTGGTCGGGAATGTAGGCGCTGAGCGTGGGGGTCGCCATTGTAATGGATTTTTCCCTCAATAACATGTGGTCTATATGCTCAGGCTGGCCGGATGAAGATCCATACAGCACGATTTTACCACCTTTCCGGATCAAGTCGACGGATTGCTCAAATGTGTCCCTGCCTACGCTGTCGTAAACCACATCCACACCGTGACCTGCCGTAATTTCTTTCACCGATCGTTCAAAACCCATGCATTTGGCCAGAAACACGTAATCCGCTCCATTAGCGAGTACTATTTCTTTTTTCTCTTCCGAACCGGTTGTGCCGATTACGGTCGCACCCAGGGCTTTCGCCCATTTCGTCACAAGCGTGCCCACACCTCCCGCAGCCGCATGTACCAGCACTACATCACCGGGCGAAACCGTATGAATCGATTTCACCAGCATCCGCGCCGTGAAACCCTTGACCATAATCGCCGCAGCTTCCTCCGACGTCACACCATCGGGGATATGGATCAGCTGCTGTGTCGATACCACCCGGCTTTCTGCATAGGCGCCCGGTATAAAATGATACCCCACATGGTCACCGACCCGAAAACCCGTTACCCAGGGCCCAACGGCCTCAATGACACCCGCCGCTTCCACACCAGGTACATAAGGAAATGATTTGACGGGAAATTTACCGTCGCGGTAATAAGTGTCCACAAAGTTGAGCCCGATGGCTTTCTGCCGTATCCTGACCTGGCCCGGCCCCGGCTCGATGAGTGACTCTCTTTCATAACCCAACACCGAAGGCGTTCCTTGCTTGTAGATTTTTACTATACCTGATTTATTTGCTATTGCTGTTACGAAACCCGACATGTCCTTGAAATTTATCTATTATGGAATGGCAATTCCGTAATTGGACAGAAACTCTTATTTTTTTATTGATTTGATTAAAAACTCCGCTTGCTGCTGAACCAGTTCCCCATCGCCGTACACCAGATAGAATTGCCAGAAACCGGTAAAATTAGAAACGATAAAGCTGGCCAGCACTTCCGGATCACGCTTTGCATTGATCTCACCTGCTTTCTGCGCCTTTTTCAGCAGTTCCTTCAATACCGAAATCATGTTGGTCGTGTTCTCCCGGAGTATCGCATGCACTTCCTCATCCACCGAGGCCAGCTCGAAAGTTGATTTGACACCCATGCAGGCCATCCCTTCTGCAACCGTACGCATAGCAGCTCTTTTGATGATCTTCTCAACGGCTTTCATAGGCGACTTTGTCTCCGTCACCGTTCGCTGATAGTCGTCAAAAGTACTCTCCGTGTAGCTCCGGAGGCATTGCAGGAACAAACTGTGCTTGTCTCCGTATGTGTCATAAATGCTTCCCCGATTCAGTCCCATCGTGTCGACCAGGTCCTGCATGGAAGTCGCGTTGTATCCTTTTTGCCAGAAAAGGGATTTCGCCTTTTCCAGCCGCTCTTCCGGCTCAAATGCTTTGTTACGTGCCATGATTATCAGACAATTATTTTAGAATGATTGTTCCAAAATCGCATTGTATTTTTATATCAAGCCTGATAAGCATGAATGGTCGGCGCTAGATGATGAATTTCGCTACGCCGCCATCGACTTTCAGCGCGGAGCCGTTGGTACCTGACGACAAAGGACTTGCAACGTAAGTCACCAGATTAGCGATTTCCTCCACGGAAGCGAAGCGTTGCAGCAACGATGTCGGACGGGCATTTTTGAAAAAATCCTTTTCAGCCTGTTCTGCCGACATATTATTGGATTCACCGAGCTGTTTTACAAAATCAGCCACACCTTCCGATTTGGTCGGGCCCGGCATGACGGTATTGACGGTCACATTGGTGCCTTTTGTGAGTTCTGCCAATCCCCTGCTCACAGCCAGCTGTGCGGTTTTTGTGGTTCCATAGTGGATCATTTCTTCCGGAATGTTAACCCCGGATTCACTGGATATGAAAATGATCCTTCCCCAATCCTTTCCGATCATTTTAGGGAAGAAATGCCTGGCCAAACGGACGCCGCTCAATACGTTCACTTCAAAAAAGCGGAACCACTCCTCGTCCGAAATGTCGGTAAACGCCTTCGGCTCGAAAATCCCTGCATTGTTAACCAGTATGTCGATATCCGGCAAGCGGGCGATCAATGCATTCACCTCATCCACCTTCGAAAAGTCCGCAGCAAAACCGGAGACCGCTGCCGTGGACGATAGTGCACTTAATTTTTGAACAGCCTCGGCCACCTTTGCTTCCGACCGTCCATTGATAATCACATTCGCCCCTTCCTTAAGCAGGCTCTGTGCGATGGCAAAACCTATGCCCTGTGTAGAGCCGCTGATAAACGCTGTCTTTCCTGTAAGCTGTAAATCCATACCTGATATTGAATTGATAATGAAGTAACGGGAGTGGTTTCCCTCTTGCATTGATCCGGGGAATCCATATTTTTATAACACAACACCGAAAAAAATCATCGCATGAAAAACATTTATCTTTTCCTCCTGCTGCTGCTTTCCTCACTCGCACAGGCACAAGGCCCCCGTGTACTGATCGTTACGGCGCATCCCGATGATGAAACCATGTTTCCGGTAACCGTTTTCAAAATTACCCATGAACTGAAGGGTTCTGCGGACCTCGCGCTGATCACCGATGCTTCGGGTGGTTACAATGGATTGGTCGCGTCCAACTATTATGGAATGAATCTGGTGGATTCCGCGACCGGCCGGAAACACCTGCCCCTGATCCGAAAAAAAGAGCTCATGGCCTCCGGGGACGTGCTGGGGATCGGCAACTTCTTCTTCCTCGACCAGCTCGACGACTACTATAACCGCGATGAAAAGCCTTATTTGCAGGGGCAAAACTGGGATATATCCTATGTCAATAAGAAGCTGGACCAGATTCTGATCAATGGCAACTATGACTTTATCTTTTGCCTGGTCCCGCACGAGGGCCAGCATGCGCATCATAAAACAGCTTCGATCAGCGCCATCAGGGCTGCGCAACGCTTTAAAGGGGCGAAAAGACCATTGGTACTGGGCGCTCAGTCACAAAATAAAGGGTATCAGTTTCAATTTTCCGGCCTGGCCGGCTATCCGGAGACCAACATTCTTAAAAATGCTCCGGTTTTCGAACTAGACAGGTCTTATGGTTTTGGTGAGGATAAAAAACACAGCTACATGATCGTAGCCGATTGGGTAAAAGCGGCGCACAAATCGCAAAGCGGAGATATGAACCAGGCCATGCACCGGGGCGACCTGGAAGTGTTCTGGTATTTTTCGATCAATGGTGAGGCGGGTATTGGGAAAACTAAAACACTTTTTGAAGCCGTCAATTCATCGGGTTTCTCCGGGAAGTAGCCGGACCGCGGCAATCAGGCCGGTTGGATCGTCATAAAAAGTGAACTCCCGAAAGGTGCTTTTTTAAGCAGCGCAGATTCAATTTTTGTAATGGTTTTCAAAACTCCATTCACCGTGTCGCCCGGATATGCTACGTCTGAATCCAGCTCGTCCACATTCACTTTCTGTTTGCGGATCCGGTAATTCTGCCATTGCCTCACCAATAGTATCGGCAGTGAGAGCGCAAAAGGCCAATAGGTGCTATAACCGATACGAAGGCCGGCAGCCTTACAAAAACCCTCGAATTGTTCCAGCCTGAACCGCCTCGAACTACCTACCGCCAGGTCGTGCGTTCCCGAAAAAGCTTCAAACGCGTGAATATTAATGATAATCAATCCATTACGATTCAACCGGTTTTTGAATGCGGTCAACGCCCCGACAATTTCTTCATCGCTCAGGAAGTAAAGGGCGTCGTTACAGGTAATGATATCAAAGGTCTCGCCGGGTTGAAAAACATCGACATGACGCAGGTCGCCAAAACTCACATTCAGGCCTCTCTCATTGGAGAAATCAATGGCATGGCGGGAATAGTCAAAACCGGATAGCTGCCCATAGCCTTTTTCTTTCAGGAAGGACAGCAACCCGCCGGTCCCACAAGCGGCGTCCAGGATTTTAAGATCAGGGTCAAGAGCCCTGAAATGCCTGCGGATCTGGCTCAGGACTTTTCCATGCAATATCTCGTACCACCAGAGCTTCCGCTCGGTTTCATACATGCGCTGGTACTCAAGGCGGTTATCGATCATACATTCTCAGCACTGTTGTATTTGATCACATACTGCGGCTGACCGCTTTGAGCCATGAAGCTTTTACCAATATATTCCCCAAGCACACTGAGCAGCATGCATTGAATGCCTCCGATGAAGATAATGGTGGCCGTCACCACCTGCCAGCCCTTCGGGTCCGGCCCTATGACCCATTGGATCGTGAGAAATAATAAAAGTAAAAACCCGAGCGAGAACAATCCCACTCCGATCGGCACAAACAAACGGATCGGGAGGGAGGAGTAACAGAAGAGAATATTGAGAAACAGCGAAACCAGCTTATTGAATGTATAGTTCGACGCTCCTTCCTCTCTTTTCTGGTGCGCCACCTGCACCGTTCCGATATTGCGGGTGATCCGGAATATCAGGCCATCGATATAAGGATAAGGACCGTGGTATTTGATGATTTCCTGGACAACCTCCTGCCGGATCAGTTTGAAACTCGAAAGATACAGGTCCTTGGGTTTGTTGAGCAGATAACTCGTCAGCCAGTTCACAAGCCGGCTGCCCAGGTTTCTGCCCAGCGAATGCTGTTTTCTCGCATAATACGTATAAACTACGTCATACTCGCCCGATTCTGCCATTTCGACCAGCTTCAATATCTCCTCCGGCGGGTTCTGGAAGTCGTCGTCGATCATCACGCAATAATTGCCATACGCCCAGTTCAGGCCGCACATCACCGCATTGAACTCCCCATAGTTCCTGCGCAGCGAAATAAAACGAACGTTGGAATAGGATTCACACAATTCCCTGCATACCATTTCGGAACGATCCCTGCTCCCATCATTGACCATGACCACCTCGAAAGAAATCGCCGATAATGTTGCCTGTAACTTCTCAACCAGCGGCCTGATGGTTTTTTCGCTGTTGTAAACAGGAATGATCACCGATAATTTCATTGGAAGCCGAATTGATTAACTGTCTCGATAATGTATGTGACCTCATCGTCAGTCAGGACCGGATTGAGCGGAATGCTGACCACCTGGTCATGGATCTGTTCTGTCAATGGCAAATGTAAATCTTTAAATTCTTTGTATGCCAGTTGTTTATGAATCGGTTGAGGATAATGTACGTTCGTTTGCACACCGTTCTTTTCCAGGAAAGCAATCAGTTCGGCCCGTCGCGGGTGACGAACCACGAAGAGGTGCCATGCATCCTCCCGGATCTGATCGCCGGGAGGCAGGACCAGCTCACCGCTTTTCAATTCATTTAAATAGCGCCCGGCAATTGCTCTGCGCCTTTGGTTTTCTCCATCCAGATACGGTAGCTTGACATTCAGAATGGCAGCCTGCATTTCATCGAGCCGGCTATTAACGCCCTTGTATTCATTTTGGTAGCGGATCACGGAGCCGTAGTTCCGCAAGCACCTTATCTTTTCCGCCAGTACACTGTCGTTGGTGGTAATGGCTCCTGCGTCGCCCAACGCTCCGAGGTTTTTGGTAGGATAAAAACTGAATGCAGTTGCATCCGCAATACCGCCGACTTTCCGTTCACGGTAAGTTGCGCCATGCGCCTGCGCTGCGTCCGTCACCACTTTGAGATCATATCTCCGGGCAATTTCGAGGATCGGATCCATCTCGCAGCTTCGCCCATAAAGGTCTACCGTAACAATCGCCCTGGTCCGGGTCGTAATGCACGCTTCAATACGTGAAGGGTCGATGAGCATTGTACGAGGGTCCGGCTCCACGAAAACAGGGGTCAGGTGCAGGTAGCTGACCGGCAGCACCGAGGCGATGTAAGTATTGGCCGGGACGATCACTTCGCTGCCTTCGGGCAGGTCAAATGCCATCAGAATGAGCATAATGGCATCCAGGCCATTCGCAGTCCCTACACAATGTGCCGCCTCACAGTAGTCTCCGAATAATTTTTCGAAAGACTTCAGTTCGTTTCCAAGGATGTACCAGCCCGACTTCACCACCCGGATGGCCGCATCTTCGATCGCATGAATATAGGGGGCATTAACCTGATTTAAATCCAGAAAAGGAATCATTGAGATACAGTCTGGTTCATCTGGTAAGGCTCGTCGATATAATCGGCCTTATCATAATATTCGTTCGAAAGCACCAGCAAAATAGCGTCTTCCGAGAATGAGTCCATAATGTGCCAGTCTTTGGGTTCGAGGATAAGACAGGAAACGGGGTTATCGAGCACGAAATACTCTTCCTTTTCACCATCGTTGGAGTATATACGGCAGCTGCCGTGGATGCAGACGAGGGCATTCCAGGCTTTGTGATGCCTGTGACCTCCTCTTTGTGTCTCACCTGCCCCATAAATGTAAAAAACACGTTTAATCGTCCCGGGAATGATCTTTTCGAAGACTGTGAGGTTACCTGCACCGGTATTGAATGTATTCAGCTCTACTAGCAGCGGCATATTAAATTCTAATTGTTAGGGATAAAAGCAAACTTCTAATCTACCGGAGGCTTTCCTCAAAAGTAACCGTTTAGTAAAAGTCAGGTATTTTTTCTTGAAAATACAAAAATACCTAACAGATAAAAAAACTGTTGAATGGACGGAATACCTTAATAATCATTTAACAAATATCCCGGCGCGGTTGTCCGGCGTGGTCGAACACCCGGGGTAGTGACCAATGTAATACTTGTTTGGTTGGGAGGAGACGAAAAATTATAGCTACATACCCTTAATGGAACATACCCCAACCCAGCCGGTGATCCACCAGCATCAATACCTTTAGAGGGAGCGGTTCCAGCCAGAGGATCTTATTATATCCCATGTAGAATACTTGCGGATGGCTTACGCAGATGATCATCGTGAAAAAGAAAATCAGCCGTATCGAGCTCAACGAGGCTGTTTGGAAGAGAATGAATGCAGCCAGCAGAATGAAAGGAAATCCATAGGAAAGCGCCCGGTCAATGTCATGAACATACACACCGGTTGCTACGAGAACCACGAAACCGACCGTTAATGCCAGCATTAACCAATATTTTCTGGTCATAGAAAGCACCAGCGCAGCGGCGATCAGGATCAGCCAGGTACCTTCCAGCGCACTCCAGAGACTACTGCCGAGCCCATTGCGATGCGCATTTGCGAACAACACCGGTGTTCCGATCGTCGAGTAGCTGTGATGCGGGAAATAAGTGACCTGCACATACTCCCGTATCCCAAAATAAATCGCCCAGGCTATCCATACTACCAGACTTTCGTTGGTAAACAACGTTCTCAATAAAGCCGGAAGACTAAAATCGTTTCGCTCATAGGCCTTGGTCCCCATCCACCACAACAGCAGATACCCCCCTGCCACGACCGCGCGCTCATCCGTGAAGAATGCAATCTGCAACGACAGGAAAATGACCAGGGGATTTTTACTGAACAGCGCCAGTAGCAGAAAGAAAAAGGCAAATTCATCCCCATAACCATGAACGTCCGCAAATGCCCATACACTGACAAAAATATTGGCAATACCCGTCACAAACAGGGCCGTGGTCACTTTGTCGCCCGAGATGGAGAAAATATAGGCGCCGATTTTGTAGAGGAACAACACGCCCAACACCGCCTGAATGATCAGGATCAAAAGAACATTGTGCCCGGTGAGGAAGGACAGCAGCGGCAATGTCCATCGAAAGATCATGTTTTCGCGCCGGACGTCGTAGTCCATGTCCCTGGGATGTAACAGATCCTCAGCCTGATTTTTTATAAAAACCCATGCATCCAGGCTCACGCCATTGTTTTTCAGGTGATCGGCCAGCAGCGAATAAGGCGGAAATGCAAGGAAAAGTGAAAGAGCAACAGCAAAAAAAGTCAGTTTCCATAGCCAGTTCTTACCTGACAACTGCGCTTCAATCCAAAGTAGAAACGACCCGTAAAAGTTTTCCAGCAACATAGGACGGTTTGGGCAAATAGACCCAAATATACAGGTTAATGTGTGATACTCACTTCCAACTCGGTTCGACCCTGCTTCCTTCTTCACTTTCAACGATCCTCAGGTAGGTCTGAATCTCCTGCTGAAGATCTTCCACGTGACTGATGATACCCACGATCCGGTTTTCCTTCCGGAGCGATTTTAGTGTTTCAAAGACGGTCTGCAATGCATTTTTATCGAGCGAACCAAAGCCTTCATCCAGGAAAAAGAAGTTATGCTGTGATTCATTCCGAATATGAATATGATCTGCCAGGGCGAGCGCAAGGGACAGTGCCGCCTGAAATTTCTGTCCGCCCGACAGGGTCTTAAGCAATCGCAAATGTCCGCCATTCAGCAGATCGCGTACCCAGAAGCTGTTTCCTTCACCCAGTTCCAGGTGCAGCTGCTGGTGCGTCATCCGGTGAAAACGATGGTTGGCCGCCTGTATCAGGTTTTGCAGATAAATGCTCGATGCGTAATCCACAAAACCACTGGACCTGAAAAGCCTGGCCAGGTCGTCGAGGTGCTCCTTTCTGAGTTGCAGCCGTCCCTTTTCTTTTAAAAGCAAAGCCTTTTTCGCCAGGTCCTCCGACAGCTGCTTGAGTCTTCCGCCGATATTACCCTCTTCTTGTCGCAGTGCATTAAGGCTGTCCACAAGTCCGGTTTTGAGCCTGATCGCCTCGTTGTGCTTTTCAGCATCGTACTGCGCTCCCGTGTGTTCTGCCAACAGGTTTTTCAGCTCAGCCGCCGTTGTTTCCAATGCCAGCCTGAATGCATCGATAGCCTGCCGTTCGGTTTCAATTCGGATCGGGTTTCGCAGGATTTCCGCTATGCTCGCCTCCGAATCAAAAGCATAGGTGATCCGCTGATCATCGATAGTCAGCTGTACTGAGGACAGGTCCTTACGGCTGTTTTCCAATGCAGCCAACAGCGTGGCCTGGCTGCCCGACAGTGTATTGCGCTCCTTTTCGAGCATATCCACCTGCTTTTCGCCCTCTGCATAGTTTGTCGAAAGCTGTTGATATTCCGCCTTCAATGCGACTATCCTTTCCGAGATCTCCGCTTTTTCCGAAGTGGTAAAATCATCCGGATTGACTTTCGACAACTGCTCTGAAAGCGTCAGAACGGTGTTTTCAAATTTCAGTATTTCGTCCTTCATCACCTGCAGCGGCTTCTCGATCCGTTCGGTTTTCTCCGTCAATGCGGCTTCCGTCTGCTCCGACAGAGCCTTTAACGCAACCTCGCCTTCCCTGATTTCCGCCTGCACCCGGCTACTTTCCGCAAACCGTTTGTCGAAACCTTCACGATCGGTTTTACTGAATGCGGGCCAGACAAATGCAGCTTCATGCACTTTCAATTTGGCCTGCGCCTCTGCGTAACGCTGCCTGATCGACTCTTTCTGCCTTTCAAGGTTTTCGATCTGCGTAAATGTCCGTTCAATAGGCGACTGCTGTTTCCGCAGCAGCCGCTCTTTCTCATCGAGCATTGCCATTTGCTTTTCGACCTCAGCGATCTCCTGCGCCAACGTCCCATCTGCTTTGAGCATTGCCGGGTGATGAGCGGAACCGCATAACGGGCACGGTTCTCCGTCTTCTAGATCGCCCGCATACTGGTGCAATGCCACTTTTGTATTGATTTTCAGTAATGCCTGGTTCAATTCCCTGCGTTTTGCCTCCCCCGTTTCCAGGTAAGCCGTTACGCCTTTCTGAAAAACTTCCAGCGAAGTTTCCGCATCAAATACAATGGAAAAATCATTGGTAATGCCGCTCAGCCGGGCTGCGAGCCCTTCATTCAGCGTCTTGATCTCCTGCGCCAGCGACTCCGCTTCGGTTTTGATAGCCTGCCTGCTTTCCGTCAGACCATCGCCCGTACTGAACCAGGACTTTACCAACCCCATTTCCAGGATGTCTCCCAAGCCGGCCTTTCGCTGTTCGGTGATTACTTCCAATTCTTGCTTCTGCTGCCTTTGAAGCTCAATGGCTTTTTCCCGTTCTTTCAACTGCTCTTCGCCGCGTTGCAATGCCTCCCTTCTTTTCAATGCGGCCTGGGAATACTCAATGATCCGGATCACTTTTTCCAGCTCATCGGCGGTTGCGAGCAATTCCTCCCGTTTCTCATAGCGCGATTTGAGCTGAAACAATGCTTCCTGCTTGGTTTCCAGTAAACCAGCTAATGTGGCCAGTCTGCCCTGGTGTTCGATGGACAGGCGTTCGTCACGCGCTATGGCCGTCAGCAAGTTATTCTTCTGATCGAACAGGGATTTGAAATGCAGGGAGCAGGTCTCAAAAGTTTTCAGGGCGGCTTCGCGCTCCTGCATACCTGCACGTTGCGATTCCAGCGCTTCCAGCCGGCTGCGGAGTGTCTGAATTTTTTCGCCAGCCAGTTTTAACTTCTGAAAGCCGGCTTCAAGCTCGGTTTGGACCAGTAATGCGGCGTCGGTTTGCTGGATCTGCTGACGAAGTTGTTCCTGCTTTCGCTCACTTTCTTCCCGCATTTCCTGTGTTACCTCACCCAGGCCCAGCAATTGTCCGTCCACATTGGACATCGATAGGTCATTCTGCTTACTCAGCGAACCTACATTACGGCTCAGGTCGTATTTTTCGAGCTGAAAGAGCTCCTTCATCATCCGCGTCCGGTCGGCGTCCCGCAATTCTATAAATTCCTGGAAACGCCCTTGCGGGATGATGATTGTGCGACGGAAGTTGTCGTAGCTCAGCCCTATAATGCTTTCCGTCGATTCATTTTCGGAAAGCGGCACCCATTCTTCTCCATTCCGGATATAAGCCTTTCTTTCAAATGTCTTTACATCCTTGAAATTCTTGCTGTTGCGCTTCCCCCTGACGGTAAACCGGTAATGATCCCCCTTTTTCCCCGCGACGCATTCGAAATCGATGAGGAGGTCGTCGGACCGGAGGTTCATCATATTGTACGTCCGATCGTCCCCCGACTTGTTGAGGCGCTCCGTGTCACCATACAATGCGAATGTAATGGCTTCCAGAATAGAGGACTTACCACTTCCGACGGCTCCGAAAATGCCGAACAGCGATGCGTCCGTCAATGGGTCGAAATTGATTTCCTGCTCGGTCTGGTAAGAATAAAGGCCTTTGATTTTTAAGCGCTTGGGGATCATCGGGCAATCGGCTACCGGCCGTCGGCCGTCGCCTTGAAGTGGTTTTTGTTGGTGAATAAATAGCAATTCGGGCAGCCGGTAATCAACTGCCGATGTATCATAAATTTGCGAGCAGGTCGTCGAGGTACTCGCGGGTATTGCTCAAACGCGGTACTTTATTTTGTCCGCCGAGCTTGTGCTTTTTGCCCATCCAGGCATAAAAAGTCCCTGCCGGCGCGAAATGGATCGATGGCCGTGTGAGTGCCATATCTTTGTAGCGTTTGGCATCGTAATCCGAGTTAACTTCCCGCAATGCCTCGTCGAGCGCGTTGATAAAGTCCTCCCGGCTCTCCGGTTCGCGGGTAAATTCGATGATCCATTCATGGCAGCCGCGGGCGCCATCGCCCATATAAACCGGGCCTGCCGTGTAATTAGCGACCAGCGAGTCGGTTCTCTGGGCAGCGACCTTCACGGCATGATCAGCATTCTCTACGATCACCTCTTCTCCGAACGCATTGATAAAATGCTTCGTGCGTCCGCTGACCTTCACCCTGAATGGATAAACAGACGTAAATTTGACCGTATCCCCGATCAGATAACGCCACAATCCGGCATTGGTCGAAATCACCATTGCGTAGTTTTTCCCTACTTCAACTTCATCCAGCAACAATGCCCGTGGATGGGGCTGCCCGAGTTCTTCAATGGGAACAAATTCATAAAATATACCATAATCAAGCATCAGCAACATCTCTCCAACCCTGCTAATGTCGTCCTGAATAGCAAAAAAACCTTCTGACGCACTGTACGTTTCGAGGTACAGAACCTGGTCCGACGGAAAATATTTTGTCATAAACAGATCCCGGTACGGCTCAAAGGACACTGCTCCGTGAACAAAAACCTCGAAATCGGGCCATACTTCGAGCATATTCTTCTTGCCTGTCCGTTCCAGGATCTGATCAAGCAAAACGATCGTCCAGGTAGGGACGCCGAGGATACTGGTCACGTTTTCCTGTGAACAGATCGAAGCCATCTTGTCCAGCTTGCTCTCCCAATGATCCATCAACGCGACTTCCAATGGCGGTGTCCGCATAAATTCCGCCCAGGAAGGCAGATTCTGCATGATTACCGCCGATACATCGCCGATCTGGGTATAATCATCGAATGGATTGGCGTGTAAGGTACCGCCGATCGATAAGCCTTTCCCATCAAAAACGCGGGTATCGGGCCGGTTGTTGATCAGGAGGGTCATCATGTCCTTCCCGCCTTCATAGTGGCATTCTTCCAATGCTTCAGGCGATACGGGTAAAAATTTGCTCCGGGCATTGGTCGTGCCGGAAGATTTGGAAAACCATTCGATCTGTGAAGGCCACAGTACATTAGGCTCTCCTTTCAAGACCCGCTCTATATACGGATACAGGTCTTCGTAGGCAGATACGGGCACCTGCTCCTGGAACTCTTTCACAGACTTGATTTGTCCGTAATTATATCGGCTACCCCACTCTGTATAACGGGCCGTTTCTATCAACTCCGAGAATATGCGCTGCTGGGTTTCGATGGGGTATTTCATAAACTGTTCGATCCGTTCGAAGCGACGCTTCAAAAACCAGACAGTCATATCATTTACCAGCTTCATAGAATGTCAATTAGTTAGAAATCTGCCATTGCGTTTTTGTAAAAATAGCAATAAAAAATGGTGAGAGAACAGTTCATTGGTGTTCTCTCACCATCCTTAAAGCGTTACAGGAATCGTTATCTATCGAAGAACATATTGCTGCCTCCTGCCTTCCTGCTGATCGTGGAAGAAAACTCGTTACTTGCTTCCTCCTGTAACACACGTGCGTTACGCCCTTCGCGCGCGACACGCGTACCTGTGATCTGAAACAGTGCTTCACCCAGCAATGGATCCCTCGGATCTCCGTAAGGATAAAGAATATTCCCCTCGTTGACCTTCACATCGGGCTCGAAACCGGTTTGATAATCCGATTTATGGTCTTTGTTATAAGATTTGGAGACGATCGGCTGCAAGCCTACCCTAATGCCCTTCTTCTCATCGCTTAGGGTCACCGACCCGACGTTCTTGCCTACCGTCCTTCCTCCCACAATGGTAACGGCCATAAATGGTTTCAGTCCATTGATCACCAGCTCGCTGGCCGATGCCGTGCGCGATGAAACCAGTACTACCAGTTGTTTCAGACCTGGACCGATGTTCTGGCTCTTGGCTGCAAACTTGTCATAAAAATAGGCTTCGCCGTATTTTTTCATGTTTGTTTCCGTCACCTGCTTGTTGTATTCCTTATAGTAAAAAACGTCGTTCGCGGTAGCTTTGGTCATCAGGCTGGCCATGTTGATCGCCGAACTGACATAACCTCCCGGATTGTATCGCAGATCGAGTACCAATGCATTGACGTTACTGTTTTTGAACTCTGAAAAAAGAGCGTCCAGCTTTCTGTCGTATGCTTTGTTATTCGCCTGATAGGGCTCGGGAATAAACTGATGGTAAACCACATACCCGATTTTACTATCGCCGATCGTATACAAAGAGTCAAAAAACACAGGATCTTCTTGGAGCACGACAGGTGTTACATCCCTTTTTGTCGCAGTTTCTTCAAGTACGCCGTCTTTGATCGTCGCTAACGTGTAATTTGCCTTGTCCTGGGTATTGAGCAATTTACTGTAATTTGAATCCGTGAGTTTCTGTCCATTCACGCTGCTGAAAATGTCGCCCCGCACAAACCCTGCTTTCGCTGCCGGCGAATCCGGAATTACAAACAAGACTACCCCGATCACATTGCTGGTATTGACCGGAAAATAGACCAGTTTATACTCCATCCCGCTCGTCTTCGATTCTCCGCCCAGCGATGCCTCTAGCTCCTTGGCGCTTGCCTGCATCCAGGAAAAACGGTCCCCGTCGGGACGGGCGGCGGCGTCATATTTATAAAGCAAAGACTGAAAGAAGTCGGCCGGCGATTTGCTGTAATCCGGCGTGGTGGTGATGTGGTCGGTCCAGTAGTACCAGTACTTCATCTGGTCATAGACCCAGTGGTTGGTTTCGCTGTCGTCGGCCGGGTCGACATTCTTGTCTTTACAGGAAAGGACAAAGGCAGCCAGCAAAATGATGGGCAGGAAAAGTTTCAGTCTCATAAATTTCCATTCATTTCTAAAAACACCTCTTCAATTATGTCACATGCTTCATTCATCTGGCCCTCATCGATCACCAATGGCGGCGCAAAACGGATCTTGTTGCCATGTGTAGGTTTACACAACAATCCGCGGTCCATCATGTTATAGCAAAGCTCCGAAGCCACCGCACTATCCTCACCGCCCTGGATCACGACTGCATTCAGCAGTCCCTTCCCTCTAACGATTTCGATCAGAGAACATTGCTCTTGCAGCGAGGTCATCCTGGCCCGGAAGATCCGGCCCATTGCTTCCGCGTTTTCAGCGAGTTTTTCATCCTCTACCACCTGTAAAGCCGCTATCGTTACAGCACAGGCCAATGGGTTACCTCCGTAAGTGGATCCGTGCTCTCCGGGAGCGATCGTCAGCATGACCTCATCGTCCGCCAAAGCAGCGGACACCGGCATGGTACCGCCGGAAAGCGCTTTCCCCAAAACCAGAATATCGGGCTTTATTCCTTCCCAATCGCAAGCCAGCCGCTTGCCCGTCCGGCCTATGCCAGTCTGTACCTCATCCGCGATCAGCAGAACGTTGTAGCGGGTGCATAACGCGCGAACTCCCCTGAGATATCCTTCCTCCGGAACCACCACGCCAGCCTCTCCCTGAATGGGTTCTACCATAAAGCCGGCGATATTTTTGTCTTTTTTGAACAAATCCTCCAGCGCATTCAGGTCGTCGTAGGGAACAATCTCATAACCAGGCAAAAACGGACCATAATCGTTGGTCGACGAAGGATCCGTAGATGCCGAAATAGCAGCTAACGTCCGTCCCCAGAAGTTACCGGATGCATAAACCGTCTTAGCCTCATTGGCGGCGATGCCTTTGACCTTATAGGCCCATTTCCGGGTCAGTTTCAATGCAGTTTCTCCACCTTCCACACCGGAGTTCATCATCAGGACCTTGTCATAACCAAAGTAATCGCAAAGAAACTTCTCACACTCTCCGAGGCGGTCGTTGTAAAACGCCCTGGAAGTCAGTGTCAGCTTATGCGCCTGCTCGATCATCGCATTGATGATCTTCGGGTGGCAATGCCCCTGACTAACAGCACTGTAAGCCGACAGAAAGTCAAAATACCGCTTCCCTTCCACGTCCCACACATGTACCCCTAGGCCTTTTTCAAGGACGACCGGCATGGGCTTGTAGTTGTGCGCCCCGTACCTGTACTCCAGTTCCATTGCATACCGGGAAGTGTTGAGGTTCGTCGTGTCCGTATAGCTAGTCATTTTGATATTCAATCAATTAAGAAGTTCGTTTTCAGTGATGTAAAATTAAGTAAAAGGCATCTAAAATGGGCGCAGGCGCGAAGAACTGTTTTAAACGATAAGATGGTTGCTGTCTTTCCAAGGATTATCCTTCTTAAAATCGGGGTACCCGTGAACAATAGCTGGTGCATTGCTTGAATCATCCCGATACAAACACTATTTTTGCAGCATAATCTCAAGGGGTGCCCTACCGAACGGGCTGAGATCATACCCATTTAACCTGATCCGGGTAATGCCGGCGTAGGGAGAGAAAGCCAGGACCAATCACGGCTGTTTTCTGTTAACATTTTATCGAACTTCCTGATAGGTGGCCCCTGCCTGTTGTAATTATGGATCGCAATGCGAAAAATTACTACCTATCTGCTGGCGATGCTGCTCAGCACCACATCACTCCTCTCTTTTGCACAAAAAAGCGTTTCTGGCCGTGTTACCGACGCCGAAGATGGCAAGCCTTTGCCCGGCGCGACGATCAAAGCCGGCGAGATCCGCGGCACGAGCACCGATAAGGACGGCCATTTTATTTTGAAAAACATCTCCGGAAATATCGACGCCCTCGACATTTCCTACATCGGCTATCAATCCTCGAAGGTATCGCTTGGCAACTCGGAAAAGATCGACATCAAACTGAATAAAAGCACATTTCAGGCTGATGAAGTGATCATCAACGCCACCCGCGTGAACGATAAGACCGGTATGGCCTATACCAATGTAACCGCCGCGCAGATCGACAAACAAAATCTGGGACAGGACCTGCCCGTGCTCCTCAACTTCTCACCCTCCCTCGTGAGCACGAGCGACGCAGGCGGCGGCGTGGGCTATACGGGCATACGCATACGAGGCTCGGACGCGACGAGGATCAATGTGACCGTCAACGGCATTCCCTATAACGACGCGGAAAGCCAGGGGGTTTTCTGGGTGAATATGCCGGATTTTGCCTCCTCCGTGAGCAGTATACAGATCCAACGGGGCGTAGGAACTTCCACCAACGGGGCGGGCGCATTCGGTGCTTCGGTGAATATCAACACCAATGCATTTCGCCAGGAAGCTTATGCAGAGCTGAATAATTCCTATGGTTCATTTAACACGTTCAAAAATACGCTGAAAGTCGGTTCAGGTCTGATCAAGGATAAATTTACATTCGATGCACGCCTTTCGAGGGTTTCGTCGGATGGTTTTGTGGACCGCGCTTCTTCCGAATTGCACTCCTATTATCTTTCAGGCGGCTATTTTGGTAAGAAAAGCTTTGTGCGGGTGAATGTATTTTCGGGAAAAGAACGCACTTACCAATCCTGGAACGGGGTGCCGGAGGCTAAATTACGCGGTGATCGCGAGGGCATTCTGGCTTTTATTGACAGAAATTACTTAGGAGAAAAAGACGCTGCAAACCTGCTCAATTCTGATAACCGTACTTACAACTCGTACACCTACAAAAACGAGGTCGATAATTACCGCCAGGATCATTACCAGATCGTTTCTTCCCATAACCTGAGTAATAAACTGACATTCAATTTGAATGCATTCCTCGTACGCGGATTAGGTTATTATGAGCAATATCGGGCTGGCGACGATTACAGTAAGTACAATTTACCCAATGTAATTGCCGGAAAAGACACACTCACCAGTACAGACTTCATCCGCCGGCGGTGGCTGGACAACTATTTCTATGGAAGCACTTTTTCGTTCGATTACAATAGTTTCAAAAAACTGACGGCCAGTTTCGGCGGAGGCTGGAACCAGTATGACGGAGACCATTATGGTCAGATCATCTGGGCCAGGAACGCGGGAAATATTGAGAATGAGCATCAATACTATTTCAGCACAGGCAAGAAAAAGGATTTCAACCTTTACGGAAAGTTGTATTATCAATTCACCGATAAACTGAATGCATTCGCCGACCTCCAATACCGTCGCGTCAATCACGCTATCCACGGAACGGACAACGATCTGGTGCAACTCGCATTCGATCAATCCTATTCATTCTTTAATCCGAAAGCAGGACTTACGTACCAGCTCGCCGATCAGAGTTCCGTATATGCGTCTTACAGCATTGGCAACCGGGAACCTAACCGCGACGATTTTACAGCATCGACGGCTAACCTGTTTCCAAAAAGCGAGCGCTTGCAGAATGTGGAAGCCGGTTTCAGAACCCAACAGGGGAAATGGGCATTCTCGGCCAATTACTATTTAATGAGTTACAAAAATCAGCTCGTGCTGACCGGGCAGATCAACGACGTGGGCGGCTCTGTTCGTGTAAATGTCCCTAAAAGCTACCGGACCGGCATCGAGCTGGAAGGGGCAGTGGCGTTCAACCGCTTCCTGAAATGGAATGCGAATGCGACATTCAGTCAGAACAAGATCAAAAACTTTACGGAATACATCGTTAACTATGACGATGGCGGATACAATACCGTTAATCACGGGAAATCCGACATTTCCTTTTCTCCCAACGTGATCGTCGGCAGCCAGTTCAGCTATTCGCTCAGAAAGAACCTCGAACTTGCATTGCTCACCAAATATGTGGGTAAACAGTATCTGGATAACACCTCCACCGAAACCCGGAAACTGGACGCTTATTTGACCAACGACATCCGTCTTTCGTGGACGGTCAAACCCTCGTGGGCGAATGAAATATCCTTCAACCTGCTCGTCAACAATGTGCTGGACGAAAAGTACGAATCCAATGGCTACACCTACGGCTACTTCGCCGGAGGCGCATTGACCCAGGAGAATTTCTACTTCCCGCAGGCGGGGCGAAATTTTTTGGTTGGGGTTAATTTCAGGTTTTGAAAGAACTCCCGGGTGCTGCCTGCAATGACACCATGTATTTGATTTACTGATTAAATAAGTGCTTTTTTGTCCTGGTAATCTTGAATCAAATATATGGAATCAATCGAAAATGCGCTTGCCCTGAAACAAGAGCTCGATTCGCTTCGGCCGGTAAGTCGTGAAAACGAGCAACGGATCATGCAAAAATTCCGGTTGGATTGGAATTACCATTCCAACAGCCTGGAAGGGAATTCACTGACATACGGCGAAACGAAGGCATTAATACTTTTCGGCATAACGGCACAGGGTAAGCCTTTGAAGGACCATCTTGAAATTGCAGGACATAACGAAGCAGTAGAATGGGTGATGGATGTTGTTAAGGGTTCATTCCCATTAACAGAGGCGTTTATCAGACAATTACATACACTACTTCTCAAAGAGCCCTACGAAGTCAAAGCCATCACTGCCGAAGGGTTGCCTACAACAAAGCGAGTTGAAATTGGCCAATACAAAAAACTACCTAATCATGTATTGACCTCGACAGGGGAAATATTTCGTTTTGCGACTCCCGAGGAAACACCTTCCCGGATGGAAGAACTGGTTAGTTGGTATCGTAAACACGAGTCTGATTCGAACGTCAACCCGATTCTGCTGGCGTCTGAATTCCATTACAGATTTATACGAATCCATCCTTTTGACGATGGAAATGGCAGGACAGCACGGATTCTGATGAATTTTATATTAATGAAGTTCAACTTTCCTCCTGTCATTATCAAAACTGCCGACAAGGGAAACTACCTGTCTGCGTTGCAACTGGCCGACGCGGGCCTGATAGACCCTTTTGTCGAATATATTGCTAAAAACCTCCTGTCATCATTCGAACTGATGATCCGCGGAGCAAGGGGATTAAGCATTGAGGAACCTGATGACCTTGATAAAGAGCTTGAACTTTTATCGAGAAGAATAAACAATTCCGATCCCGCAGTTACCAAAACTGATGAGATACTAGAAGTCTTGTTTCAAAACTCTTTCCTACCCCTATTCACCAGCTTTGCCGAGAACAGCAAAAAATTTAATAGGTTCTATCACGATGCAGGATGCTCGATTTTCACGGATGATGATCTGTTTGAACGAGTTGATGACTTGATACCCGCTTTAAGAGACGTATCTATTTTCACAATAAAACAAATTGAGCTCCGATACTATTTCAGCCAATTCAAGAATCCATCCTACGGAGATTTCACCTATCATACCCACATTAAGATTCTGCTACATCCGACAGTCTATATCGTTTCCTATGGGGGAAAGGAAAATTTGGTAAGACGATATACGGAACCAATTCTTTCAGGGGATATCGCAGAAATCATTTCGTACATTATGGAAGAGCACAAAAAAGCGATTGAAAAACTCGTCACCTTCCATTAGCAGAAGTTCCACGCAGGCAATTGCACGACTGCAATGACCGCGATAACCACTTTCTCCCTACCTTTGCCGCATGAAATTGAAAAATGACCTATTGCTTCGGGCGGCGCGCGGGGAGAAAACCGAACGTACGCCTGTATGGATGATGCGCCAGGCCGGAAGGATACTGGCTGAGTACCGGGCCGTTCGCGAGAAGGCCGGAAGCTTTATCAAACTTGCCACTACACCTGAAATGGCTGCCGAAGTGACCCTGCAACCTGTCGACTTGCTGGGTGTGGACGCCGCCATTATATTTTCGGATATCCTGGTGATCCCGGAAGCAATGGGATTGCCCTACGAGATGATCGAACAACGCGGCCCGGTTTTCCCGTCGACGGTCCATAACCTGGAAGATCTTAAAAAACTGCACGTCGCCCAACCGGAAACGGATTTGAAATATGTGCTTGACGCAATCAAACTGACCAAAGAGGGCCTTGCCGGAAGGGTGCCGCTGATCGGTTTCGCGGGCGCTCCCTTCACGATATTCTGCTATATGACGGAAGGTAAAGGCTCCAAGACATTCTCGGTCGCCAAAAAACATTTATATGCCGATCCTGAATTTTCGCATACCTTACTACAACAAATCACAGACAGCACAATCGCTTACCTGAAAGCACAGGTAGTTGCCGGTGCAGACATTGTGCAACTCTTCGATTCCTGGGCGGGAGTTTTATCTCCCGAGCAGTACCGCATTTTTTCGCTACCCTATATCAAACAGATCTGCGACGCCATTACCGAAGTACCGGTAACTGTTTTTGCCAAAGGCGCTTTTTTCGCAAGACAGGAGATCGGCGAACTAAACTGTTCGGTCGTTGGACTCGACTGGAACATGGACATCGCTGAATCGCGCGCATTGATCCCCAATAAGACGCTGCAAGGCAACCTCGATCCTTGCGTGCTATATGCGTCCTATGACCAGATCCGGGCGGAGGTTAAGAAAATGACTGATCAGTTTGGCACACAGCGATACATTGCCAATCTCGGCCACGGCGTTTACCCGGATACCGATCCGGACAAAGTCCGGTGCTTCATCGAATCAGTCAAAGAATATTCTTCACGCTGATCCTATGACTTACAATAAATGTGTATTCCTCGACCGCGACGGAGTACTGAACGAGGATTGTCCCGACTATTTGTACGAGCTCGAAAAACTCGTGATCCCGGAGGGCGTGCCCGAGGCATTACGGTTGTTGAAAGATGCGGGTTACCTGTTGATCGTCATTACCAATCAGGCCGGTATTGCCAAAGGACTTTACACGGCCGCCGATGTATACGCGATCCATGAAGCAATGCAGAATGTTTCGGATAATGCACTCGATGATCTGTATTTCTCGCCTTATCACCCGGCTTATTCCGGCAATTCATTGTCGCGGAAGCCAGGTTCATTGCTGATTGAAAAGGCAATGGCTAAATATGATATCGATCCTGCGCAATCGTGGATGATCGGCGACAGGGACAGAGATATGGAAGCAGGAAAGAATGTAGGTCTGAAAACGGTACATATTATCCCGAATGCAGAAGATTCGACGGGAGATTATACCGCTGTGAATTTGCTAGAAGCAGCCAGGCTGATTTTGCAGCAGTAGATTAAGCTTTTACTAGCGGTGCAGGTTGGGTTTTCTGCACAGAGCCGTAAGCAGGGCAGGCATGCTTAGTGCAAGATGATGCAACTGCCAATGTTCCGCAAACAGCCAGAAGAAGTAAGATCTTTTTCATTTTCCAGTTCGTATAAATTTTGTCACTACAAAAATATAAAAATATGTTCTTTGAATGAGCGTTTTAGCCAGACTAATAACGAACTCATTCAAAGAACTTTATATAGGGCGTCAGATTTTTGTTTCAGCCAATTCCTCCTCAGGCTCCACCTGCGCCTTTTCCTGGCCCGGCTTAACGTCCTGAGCTCCGAACGGCTCCTCTTTAAAACCCAGAATACGCAGCATCGAATCGCTGTTTTGCTCCTCCGCGAACACACGCGTCGTAATGCGGCCTTCCTCGTCACGATCCACCAGTACGTGCTTCGGCGCCGGGATCAGGCAATGCTGAATCCCTCCATAACCGCCGAGCGATTCCTGGTAAGCACCGGTGTGGAAGAAACCAATGTATTGTGATTCATTGTCCTCAAAAATAGGCATATACAAATCCGCACTGTGCATTTCGCTGTTATAGAAATCCTGCGAATCGCAGGTCAGCCCACCGAGGTTCACCTTTTGGTAAGGATTATCCCAGTTGTTGATCGGCAGCATAATGTATTTCTGGTTCATACCCCACGAATCGGGCAACTGCGTGATGAAGGATCCGTTAATCATGTACCAAAGCTCCTTGTCGTTCTGAAGCTTTTTATCGATGATTTCGTAAATCACCGCTCCGCTTTCTCCTACCGTGTAGCTTCCGAACTCGGTAAAGATATGAGGTACAGGGACATTGTTCTTGTTACAGATCCACTGGATGTTCTCGATGATCTCATCGATCATCTGCTGGTAATCGTAGCCGGCCTGCAGGGAAGTCTGAATCGGAAGACCGCCACCGATATCGATTGAATCGAGGTCGGGGCAAATTTTCTTCATTTCGCAGTACTTAAACATGAAGCGGGTCAATTCACTCCAGTAATATGCGCTGTCTTTGATACCGGTGTTGATGAAAAAGTGCAGCATTTTGAGCTTGAAACGAGGATTCGGCTCGATCTTCTCTTTGTAAAGCTGCTGAACGTCATTGTACCGAATACCCAGACGTGAGGTATAGAATGCGAAATTGGGCTCTTCGTCCGTCGCGATGCGCATTCCGAAATGCACCGAATCCGCCGTTACCTGCTGCTCATAGAATTCGATTTCCTTCAGGTTATCGAGAATGGGCACTACATTGAAGCCCTCGTTGATCAGTTCGCTGAGATACTGCGTATAGCGCGGTAGCTTGTAGCCGTTCGCGAGTATATAGGTACTTTTGTTCACCTTACCGCGGCGGTAGAGCTCCCGGATAATGGGGATATCAAAGGCCGAAGAGGTTTCAATGTGGATATTGTGCTTCAAAGCCTCTTCCAGCACAAAGCTGAAATGCGACGATTTCGTGCAATAGCAATAGGTGTAGGTGCCTTTGTAATTGTGTCTCTTAAAGGCATTCCGGAAGAACATGTTGGCATTTTCGATATGTTCTCCGATCTTGGGCAGATAATTAATCTTTAATGGTGTACCATGTTCCTCGATGATATCCATCAGTGGTACATTGTTGAACAGCAATTTATTATTGTCGACATTAAACTCCATGGTCGGAAACTCGAACGTCTGCTGAATCAGGTCAATGTAGCTTTTCATTGATTTGTTTGTCGCTATGGCAATTAGTGAATTGGGTGTTAAAAAATAGGAACGAAAATGACCCGAAAATTGGTCAGAATATGTGTCATTTCCAAACACGGATCATTGGCAAATCATTCCCATCCGGAAGCAATTTATCTCTCTATTTGCCAAGTTCATACCTAAAAATACCCGCTTAATAATTATTTAATTGACCAATCGGTATCGAGACACCTAGTTTTGGGCCGGAAAGTGGGAACCGGCGCGACACCTCAGCGCCTACGGAGCAGTCTCCATGACTGAAATAGAGCTTAGATATTCTCAATATAATCCTATTCAAGAATCATATATTTCTCAACAGCTAAAGACCATTTCTATGAAACCTTTCAAAACGACAAAGCCGAACAAGCTACCCAAAAGCTCCTCAATGGCCTGCTAACCAGCCATGAGAACCATAAATCGCCCTCTTTGTCACCCGGAAGCTGTCAAAAGGCTACTACGCCGTAGAAAACTTTAAACATTCACAGAGTTTTCTTAGTTTTTGTCATTCGAAAATTTAAAATTTGCCCTGTGAAAGAGCGAATTATAAAATCGGCATTGCATCTGTTCTGGCGCTACGGGATCCGGAGTGTTACGATGGACGACATTGCCCGTGACCTGGGAATTTCGAAAAGGACCATTTATCAGCATTACTCCGACAAGGAGGCCATTCTGGCGTTGGTGATCCAGGAAGAAATCAGGACACAGAAATGTGTAATGGAAAAGCTGGAAGAGCTGGCGCAAAGTCCGATCGAAGAAATGATGTATGCGACGGTTCAGATGCAGGAGACGCTTTCCGATATGAATCCGACCTTATTGTATGACCTGAAAAAGTACTATCCCAATGCATGGGAGCTTTTTCAGAACTATAAGCAGGAGTACATTATCAAGGGGATCCGCGATAATCTGATGAAGGGTATCGAGCTTGGGGTATACCGTACCGATATCGACGTGGACGTGCTTTCGCTCCTGCGTGTGGAACAGATCGTGCTGGCATTTGACCCGACGATCTATCCCGCGAAAAAATACAGCATGATGCATGTCCAAATGCAGTTCCTGAAGCATTTTTTAAATGGGGTACTTTCGGAAAAAGGATTTGAATACTACAACACCATAAAAGATAAAACAGCAATTGAACTCAATACCCATGAAAAATGCTAAAACAATCCGTAGCTCGATCACGGCGCTGGCGGTACTGATCAGTTTTATTCCATTGTACGCACAAACCGGCGGCTATTCTCTGAAGGAAGCGGTCGATTATGCGATCAGGCACAACCTGAATGTGAAGAATGCACAGCTCGACGCGGTTTCAGCGGAGGCCCGCATCGGGGAAATACGGGCGACGGGCTTGCCTCAGGTAAGCGCGAACGCCAGTGTTACGGACAATCTCATCATTCAGAAAGTGTTTCTCCCGGGCAACATTTTCGACCCTTCGATTCCCAAAGACGCGCCTCCTGCTGCGGTCCCGTTCGGTATCCGTTACTCGGGCTCGGCCTCGGCAACCTTAAACCAGCTCATTTTCAACGGCTCTTATTTTATCGGCCTGAAAGCTGCGGCGACTTATCGTGAACTGGCGCAAAAGGGCATTACGCAGTCCAAAGTAACTGTCGCCGAAGGCGTTACCAAAGCCTACTATTCGGCCCAGGTAGCGGAAGAGCGTGCTAAACTATTGGACTTGAACATCGCCCGCGTCGACTCATCCATGCGCGAGACCAAAGCGATGAATGCCAGTGGCTTTGTGGAGTTACTGGATGTAAACCGATTGGAAGTGCAGATCAACAACCTGCAAACCGAGCGTCAGAAGGTTCAGAATCTGATCGAATTGAGTTATGCTTTACTGCGCTATCAGATGGGCATGCCTGCCAACGAGTCTATCAAACTCACGGATGATATCAATGCGGTCAGTATCGATTCCCTAAAGAGCAGCCTGGCGAATGCGCAGCCTTCATACGAGAGCAGGATCGAGTTCTCCTTACTGAATACCCAGGAAAAACTGGCTTATCTGGATCTGAGAAATATAAAAGCCGGCTATTTACCCAGCCTGTCGGCTTCCCTTGGTTACGGGCATAACAACGGCCGCGACAATCTGGGAGACCTGTTCGGCTCAAAATGGTTCAACAACTCCGCATTGACCGTTTCTCTCAATGTCCCGATATTCGATGGCTTCTCTAAAAAGTATCAGATAGACCAGAAAAAGATCGCGATCGACAAGGTCAAAAACAATCAGACATTGCTGAAACAGTCTATCGATCTGGAAACCAACCAGGCGAGCATCAACATCAAAAATGCATTCGCGACCCTGGAAACCCAAAAAAGAAACCTGACGCTCGCCGAGGAGATTGTCCGCGTTTCAAAAATCAAGTATAAGGAAGGCGTAGGCTCCAACATAGAAGTGATCAATGCGGAATCATCCCTGAAAGAGGCGCAGACCAATTACTTCACGGCATTGTACGATCTGATGATCGCGAAAGTGGATCTCAGCAAAGCCAAAGGGGAGCTCTATTCCGAATAATACTATTAACACTTAACAGAATTTGAAACAGCTACTTACCACTATCATGAAAAGACATATTCTGATAATAACCGCCGTTGCCACTATTCTTGCTTCCTGCTCCGCCAAAAAAGAGGGTGTGGAAGGCAAAAAGGAAGAGCTTGCCCAACTCAAAACGCAGCAGGCAGAAAATGAAAAGAAGATCAAGGCCCTCGAAATCGAAATTGGTAAACTCGACCCAAAAAAGGCTACGGAAGCCAAAGTAAAACCGGTATCGATCGATACACTGAGTGCTGAAACTTTCAAGCATTATGTAGAGCTTCAGGGCACGGTCGACGCTAAAAACAATGTGCTCGTTACGCCAAAAACCGGCGGGGTCATTATGGCAATGTACGTCAAGGAAGGTGATGCGGTGAAAGCAGGCAGCGTGATCGGCAAGATCGACAACAGCATCCTGACCGAATCCATCGAAGAGCTGAAAACTTCTATGAGCCTGGCCAACACGCTCTATGAAAAGCAAAAGAACCTCTGGGACCAGAAGATCGGGACAGAACTGCAGTATTTGCAGGCCAAAAACAACAAGGAATCTCTTGAAAGAAAGCTCAGCACATTGAATACGCAACTTTCCCAGACCAACATCGTGTCCCCGATGGCCGGAGTAGTGGATGTGGTGAATGTAAAAGTGGGTGAAATGGCTTCCCCGGGTGTAGGTGTGGTTCGTGTTGTGAATCTTGCGAATCTGAAAGTGGCTGCCAAGGTTTCAGACACGTATGCGGCCAGCGTAAAAAGAGGAGACGAGGTGATCGTGAAATTCCCGGACCTGAAAAAGGAATACAAAGCCCGCGTGACTTTCGTAAGCACGGCGGTTGATCCCCTGTCACGGACCTTCACCATTGAAGCTAATCTACCTTCCGACCGCGATATCAAACCCAATATGATGGCGCAGGTACAGATTAACGACGCCACCAGCAAGAACGCGCTGGCGATCGATCAGAACTACGTACAAAGCACTGAAAAAGGCAATGTGGTTTATGTCGCTGTAAATGAAGGAAATAAAAAGGTAGCCAAGGCCCGTGAAGTGAAAACAGGGCTGAGCTACAATGGCAAAATTGAGATTCTATCAGGGTTGTCGGCAGGCGATCAACTGATCACGCTCGGCTATCAGGAAGTTTCCGACGGTCAGCCAATCAGTTACTAGTATGAAGAGTGACGACCGTTATAGGTCAGTAATAGTCAAGAGTTGTCAGGAATTGTCATCATTGAACAATTCATTCAGTCATTCACTCATTCACTCATTCAGTCATTCAAAATTAGTCCCATGAAATTTCACGAATATAAAACCTTAGGCTTCACCAACTGGTGCGTAGAGAACCGGACTACCATCTACATCTTTACGTTCATCATTACACTGGCGGGGTTCATGGTATACAATAACCTGCCCAAAGAGCAGTTTCCGGATATCAAGATCCCGCAGATTTACATTAATACCGTCTACTTTGGAACGGCCCCGGCCGATATCGAGAATACGATCAACAAGCCCATCGAGAAGCAGCTCAAATCGCTGAACGGGGTGAAAAAGATCAAATCCAATGCATTGCAGGACGTTTCGGTGATCCTGGTAGAATTTACGCCCGACGTTGCGGTGGAAGTCGCATTACAGCGGGTGAGGGACGCGGTGGATAAGGCAAAAACCGATTTACCGCAAAACCTCGACTCCGGCCCGACCGCGCAGGACGTTAACTTTTCGGAGTTCCCGATCATGAACGTGAACATTGCCGGCAATTACTCTCTGAAGCAACTAAAACAGTATGCGGAGGACTTGCAGGATGGTATCGAGGCATTGCCGGAGATCACCCGCGTCGACATTCTGGGTGCGTTGAACCGCGAAATTCAGATCAATGTAAACCTGGATCGCATGAAATCGACCGGCTTGACCTTCTTCGATGTCCAGACAGCCGTTCAGGGTGAAAACATCAACGTTTCAGGCGGCGAACTGAATGTAGAAGGCGTACGCCGGACCTTGCGTGTAAAAGGTGAGTATACGAATGTCGCCGATATGGCCAACATACGGATCAGGACTGCTACGGGCGCTACCGTGCGTCTTGGCGACATCGCCGAGGTGGTGGATAGCTTCGAAGAGCAGCAGGACTTCGCAAGGCTCGCTAACAAGTCGGTTATTACCCTCAACGTGATCAAACGTTCCGGAGAAAACCTTGTCGATGCGGCCGACAAGATCGAGAATGTGATCGCCGATTTTAAGGAAAACCGTTTCCCGGCGGGCCTGGACATCAACATTACCGCCGATCAGTCGATCCAGACGCGTGCGGATCTGCATGACCTGATCAATACGGTTGTGCTCGGATTCATATTCGTAGTAATGGTGCTCATGTTCTTTATGGGTGTCAGGGACGCAATTTTCGTCGGACTTTCCGTGCCGTTATCCGCATTGGTGGCATTTGTAATGATGCCGATCATCGGGCCGATGGTAGGAACCGAATTTACCCTGAATACCATCGTACTGTTCGCATTCCTTTTGGGTATAGGACTTGTAGTGGATGACGCCATTGTGGTTATTGAAAATACACACCGGCTTTTCAATCAACATAAGGACTGGACGATCCAGCAAGCGGTAAAAGCAGCCGCAGGTGAGGTGTTTATTCCCGTACTTTCCGGAACGCTGACCACCATCGCTCCTTTCTTCCCGTTGCTGTTCTGGACCGGGATTGTGGGGGAATTTATGAAGTTTATGCCGCTTACACTGATCATCACGCTGGGCGCGTCGTTGTTTGTGGCTTATGTGATGAACCCGGTATTTGCAGTGTCGTTCATGGGACGTCATGACGATGAGAAGGAAGCGCATGACACGAGCTTTAAGTCCATTCGCAGACCACTTATCATTCTGGTCGTGGCGGCACTGATCGGCTACGCCATCGACCGCGGAGTAGGAAACTTCTTTGTATTTATTCTGATCCTCTGGATTTTCAATCATTATATTCTGACACCCCGAATCCTGGTGCCATTCCAGGACCGTTTGCTACCCGCTTTGAAAAACGGTTACCGCAAGCTGATCCATTGGCTCCTGGTAGGTTGGAGACCGGTTGTGGCCATTGTGGCTGTCTTCCTGCTCCTGATCTTCACGTTCGTACTGACCGGCATCGTCCAGCCGAAAGTTCTGTTTTTCCCGAGCGGAGACCCGGATTATGTGTATGTCTATAACAAGCTTCCGATCGGTACGGATGCGCGCGTGACCGACTCTGTGACGAAGATCATCGAAAAGCGTGTTTTTGATGTCCTGGAAAAAGAGAAAGCGATGGACATGGTCAATTCGGTGATTGCCAACGTTGGTAAAAACGCCGGTGATCCCTATAACCCCGACCGTTCGGCCACGCCGCACAAGTCGAAAGTCACGGTTGCGTTCGTGTACGGAACGGAGCGCGGCGGAAGGTCCTCCGAAGCGATCCTGAGAAAGATCCGCGAGGCTGTTTCGGGTATTCCGGGTGCCGAAATTTCGGTGGAGCGTGAAGCGGTAGGACCGCCAACGGGTAAGCCTATTTCGATCGAAATTTCAGGTGATGAATTCGAAGTGCTGCAAAAACTCGAAAAAGAGGTGTTGCAAAAAGTGCAGGACTCCGGTATCGAAGGAATAGACCAGCTACGGTCCGACCTTGTTACCAACAAGCCCGAGATCGTGATCGATATCGACCGCGAAAAGGCGCAACGCGAGGGGATCAGTTCGCAGCAAATCGCATTGGCAGTGCGCACGGCGTTATTCGGATTAGAGGTATCCAAATTCCGTGACGATAAGGACGAGTATCCCATTATGGTACGACTCAAAAAAGACGACCGCGAACAGATCGAAAAGCTATTGAGTCTGAATGTAGTATATCGTGATATGAACATGGGTGGTGCGTTGCGCCAGGTACCTATCACCTCAGTTGCCAATATCCATTACTCAACGACATTCAGCCAGATCAACCGGCAGGATCAGCGCCGGATCGTAACGCTCGGCTCGGACGTGTTACCTGGCTACAATGCCAATGAAATCGTGGGCCAGATCCAGAACCTGATCCAGGATTTGAAAGTACCAAACGGCTACATCGTCAAAATGGGTGGCGAGCAGGAAGAACAAGCTGAATCCATGGCATTCCTCGGAACTGCTTTCGGGGCTGCGATCCTGCTGATATACCTCATTCTGGCCACTCAATTCAATTCGGTGATCAAGCCGTTCATCATCTTCTTTACGATCATCCTTTCGTTGATCGGGGTATTACTTGGCTTTGTCATTTTCAAGAAAGACTTCTCGGTGATCATGTCCGGGGTGGGTATCATTGCATTGGCCGGTATTGTGGTAAAGAACGGGATTTTGCTCATCGAGTTCATCGAAGAGCTCCGCGGGCGCGGTTATCCTATGCGTGAGGCCATTATTGAGGGAGGGGCCATCCGTCTTACACCGGTATTACTGACCGCCTCGGCTGCCGTACTCGGCCTGGTACCACTCGCATTGGGTATTACCGTCGACTTCGTAGGTTTATTCCGGAATCTCGAACCACATTTGATCGTAGGAGGCCCGAGTTCCGTATTCTGGAACATCCTGGCCTGGACAATCATTTTTGGGTTGACATTCTCTACCCTTCTGACCCTCATCATGGTGCCTTGCATGTATTATGTCAACGAGCGCGTACGCGACAAGTGGTTCAGGAAGGGTAAAGGAGAGGTAGTAAACCCGAATTGGCAAAACGAAACGATCTAGCCAGGTACCTGGATTATTGTCTGTTTTGTGGTTCTTGAAATTTTTTAGACCAGAAATAGACAATAATCCAAAACATTCATAGATTTGCAACCCCAAAGAACGCCTTAGGGCATTCGACAAAAGTTCGGGATGTAGCGCAGCCCGGTAGCGCACTAGCATGGGGTGCTAGGGGTCGCAAGTTCGAATCTTGTCATCCCGACATTGAGAAACAGGCTTTTAAGTGTAACAACTTGAAAGCCTGTTTTTGTTTAGTCGAACATTTCTGGTCAGGATGCTTGGCCACTGTGGACAGCATTGGTGATGGCCCAGCTATGGGTAGATGTGGCCAGTATCTTTTTAAAAATGCTTCCCGGTCAGCCGGTTTGTTAACAATGACATTTTTCTCTGTGCGTCACCGTTATTCGACATACACGCTCGTGCCGCCATTGGGCTGACTGCTGATTTGATACATAGCTCCAATGGCTTCGGCCCGCTTTTTCATGCTGTCCAAGCCATTACCCCTCCCATTAACTCCATCGTCAAAACCTTTCCCATTATCCTGCACCTTCAAGCTCACTTTGCCGCCGTTTTGGCGAATTGTCAATCGTACATCCGTAGCGCCCGAATGCTTGGCGATGTTGTGTAAAGCCTCCTTGCCAATCAGATACAGATTTCGTACTACGTCGGGACGCAGGGCCAGCCGGGCTAAAGCAGGGTCAGTTTCGACGCTTAGCTCAATACCCCGCGCCGTGAGCAACTCCCGCCCTACACTCTCCAGCCGCTGAGCCAGTTGCCCCGCGTTATTGGTATCTGAGCGCATCGACCATACCACATCGCTCATTTGGGCGATGGTCTGGCGGGCATTGTCAGCAATTTTGAGCAAGAGTTGGTAAGAGTCCTGGTAACGTTCCTGCTGGTGCATTTGGCGAGCTGCTTCGCTGTAAAAGGAAATGCCCGACAGGATGCCGCCCACGTCGTCGTGCAGATCGCGGGAAATCTGGTCGCGGATGGCTTGTTCGCGTCGAAGCTGATTGATAAGGTAGCGGTAGGCCCCATAGAGCAAACCGACAGCGAGCAGACCCATCAGGGCTTTGAACCAGAACGTCTGCCACCAGGCTGGCTGAATGATGACCGTCATGGAAGTACCCTTCTCATTCCAAACCCCATCGTTGTTGGACCCTTTGACGCGAAAAGTGTAGGTGCCAGGATCTAAATCGGTGTAGCTGGCGTAGCGTCGGGAACCACTGTAGACCCAATCCTTATCGACGCCCTCTAACTGGTAAGCGTACTGGTTCTTCTGGGAATTGGTGTAGTTGAGGGCGGCAAACTCGAAGGAGAAGAAGTTCTGATCATGGTCGAGAACAATTTCTTTAGCCCCCTGTTTACCCAGCAGGGGTTTATCAAACAGCCTGAATTGGGTAATCACAATCGGTGGTACGTGTGGGTTGGGACGGATTTTGGTCGGATCAAAGGCATTGAAGCCGTTGGTGCCCCCAAAATAAAGTGTTCCGTCACGTCCTTTGAAAGCCGTCCCGTCTATAAATAGAGTAGTAAACGTTTTGCCCTGTAGCCCTTCATCGGCACTGTAATTCGTGAAGTGATGCGTAGCTAATGAAAATTTGGAAAGACCTTTGTTCGTGCCCAGCCAGAGATTACCCGCGTTATCTTCGAGGATGGAAAAGACCGAGTTACCAGCCAGGCCATCCTGCTCGGTGAAGGTGATAAAGGTTTCGGTGGCATGGTCGAAGCGGCACAGCCCGCCTTCGCCCGTCCCGAACCAGAGATTGTCTTTAGAATCTTCATAAATGCAGGGAACAGTGTTGGAACTGATGCTTCCCAGGTTGCGACTATCGTGCCTGTAGTGAGTAAACGTAGCCGTTTTTCGGTTAAACCGGACGAGCGCCTGGCTACCCGGTCCAATCCACAAATCGCCCTTTCGATCCTCGAATATGGCTAAGGCCGTCCAGTCGCTAATGCGATTCGGGTTGTCAGGATCATAGGGATAACTGACAGTTTTACCCGTTTTTCGGTCAAAACTGAGTATACCATTGGTAGTTCCCACCCAGAATAGTCCCTGGCGGTCTTCATATATTGTGTAAATATCAGTGCCAGCCGGTCCGGTTGCTACAAACGGATGGCTCAGCCGATAGTGGACAAAAGCGTTCTGTTTGCGTTCATAACGGGATATGGTTTCGCCATTGCCCACCCAAAGAACCCCATCCCGATCTTCAAGAATGGCCCCCACTGAGTTCTTGCGGAGACTGTTCGGTTTAGCCGGGTCGTGTTGGTAGCGGGTAAATTGACCAGTTGACTTATTAAAGGCGTTTAAACCTCCTCGTGAGGTCCCAATCCAGATAACTCCCTGTCGGTCCTCTAAGATGGCTCCGATATTATTCTGGCTTAACGAATGGGAATCCAGTGGATTATGGCGGTACAACCCGAAGGGCTTCCGATTGGGGTCCAGTTTAATGACGCCAGCACTCGTGGCCGCCCACAGTATGCCCGATTTATCGACCAGCAGGGAATGGATGTTACTACTTATGATACTGTTCGGATCCGTTGGATCATGACACCAAATATGGTCTCATAAAAACGACGTTTTTTGAGGCGACACCAGATTTAAGAAACTTTTACGTAGATCAATTATATGCCCAGCCTTCCAACTTAAACAGGTTGAAATGCATCTTATCGCAAACGTAAACATGAAAAATATCCTATTCTCATTTATCCTGCTTTTTGTTCTGGTTGCCTGCAAAAAAGACGATCCGAACCCCGACCCTGAGATTAAAGAAATCGTGGGCAAATGGAAGCGTACTGCTATTGAAAAAAATGTGGATGGATCTAATATATGGGTTCCAACAGAGGGAGAGCCTCGCTATATGGTTTTCAGATATGATGGTGTGATATTTGATGAAAATGGTTGTCGCAATTGTGCACCTAACTCATACTATGTGAACGGGAGGCTCTTCCAGGTGAGGCCTAAGGAAGATGTCAAAAATAATTCTTCGTGTCCAATGGTTGACTGTATTGCCTGCGCTACATGGGATATTGATCAATCTGACGACGAACTCATAATTACTCTCTGCAAACCCTTCAATAGGAGGTCAAAATACATGCGAGAGTAAACGAGCTTGTTGTATTCTCGGGTTGAGTCTCACGTGGCCGAAATGAAATACATTCGGAAGCCTGCTGAAAAAGAACCGGTTCCACCCGGGCGAGCGTCACCTGTACATATGCGCACAGAGACTTCTGTAATTCCCGAAAAGGCTTGGTTCCAGTTTCAGAATGCGAAACCGATCCCGGCTTTCGCTTTTAATTCCTCACAGTTTACTTTTAGGAACCTTCTCTGAAGGCTCGCCCCAGAATACTTGATCGTGCCGTCGAAATACAACTTATGGAACAAACGCTGCTGATACCCTGTCAAAATTCCCGCCGAGTTGTCCCAGGAACTAAAAACGCCACGCTGAGGGTCAACCGGTACGATAAAGCGAATAACAGACCGGTCATAGTTATATGCAAAACGGGAACCGACGTACAATCCCGACAGGTTATCCGAGGCTTCCCCTTTCTTACCTGGCGTTTTTGCAGATAGTACCAACGAAATTGCGATTCGCCGATCACAGCGAACGAACTGCCACCAAACGAAGAATTGGTGGTTTCATTCCAGACACTCAGATTAACAGACAACGGACTCTTTCCCAACTTCCGCTCATAACTTACTTCAGTCCCGCCGCCAGTCAATCTATTCATAGAATTCCGGAGCTTTCCTGAGTTTTAGGTTTGCGCTAAAATCATGCTGGATCCATAGTTCCGCATTCATAATTTTCAAGTATTCGTCAATTTCCAGTCTCGTTGTGCGGGTTTGTTCCTTGTTAAATTCAAATGTTGGGATTCTACCCAGCTTTCTCTGCTCAGGATAATGATAGAGGTCTCCGGATAAAAGAACGTTTCCATATTTGCCTAATCGGACCAATAAAACCTGGTGGCCGGGTGTGTGACCGGGTGCCGCCTTAATAACTACAGTTCCATCACCGAAAACGTCATATTCATCTTCATTAAGAATAATTCTATTATTATTTCGAAGACTGGAAAATTCCGAAGGCTTTTCAATGCCGAGTGAGTCTTTGGGAAACATCATATCAACTTCATTTTGGCTTACGAGCCATGTTGCGTTGACGAAATCATTTGCATTGGCGCTATGGTCGAAGTGGTGGTGCGACAAGGCAAGGTAGGTAATCTTATCCGGTGCGTAACCGATGTCATTTAATTGCAACCGTAAGGGTTTGTTCAGCGTGATATCTATGTTGTATTTAACAAGTTTGTAATGAAAAGGCGAGCCGGTATATTTCCATGCAGTATCCGGCACAGAACCAGTATCCCACATTAAAGTCCCCTTTGGATGGACTATGAGAAAGCATGGTACCGGCATGCGGCTGATAGCGACTTCTTCTTTCTCTAATCCAAAACCTTTTGGATCCATATTTTCAAGTATCCCCCCATCAAACACATATAGCTTTACAAATGATTGCTGTGTCGCAATTGATTTAACTTGACCAAACAACGAAAGTGAAAAAATGAGTAGACCTGAAATAAGTAGGTTTTCTTTCATAATGAGTCTACGTTTAGTTGTTACAAATATGATCTAGTTACTTCTCATTTTTAATAATGTGCCGTAGCTCTATGACAACCATTCAGGCGTACTTTTATTTCCAGTTAAAAAGTGACTTGGAAAACTCCCGGTCGTCGGTTATACCTCCCCGACCCGGGTGCCGGTGCCCGACTGCTCATGCGCAAATGCGATGGCACCGACCACTCGGCTGCGCTTCCGTTAATTTCGATTTTTTCATAACCACAAATTACAATTTTACCCTGCTTTTGCCACCTAAAATCTCTAATTATCAACTATCTAGCTTGACGGGGAGGTTACTTCCGGTAACAATCGTGTAATCTCTATCGATCCGCCTCTGCTCGTACCGGCGGGCTGAAAGATAAGCCTCGTCAGGTAGGATGGAAACTAAATCCCACTCACCTTCTCCACGATCAAAGCCAGTAAACCGTAGCCGCTGTTGGAATAGCCCCACTTTTCGCCGGGTTTAAACCGAATCGCATGATCGGACTGATTAATGGCCGGCACTAAATCGGCGATCGTAAATATTTTACCGGTATCGGCCGCGTACGGTTTTCCAACATCTGAAAGTCAGCTCATCCCGACGTATGGGAAAGCAAATGCCGGATGGTTATCTCCGGATAGTTAAACCTGGACAGATGCCTGTCGGCCTCACGTCAGGCATGTCTTTTGTATTGCAACTTCACACAAGTAGCGACAACATCTTAAAAATCACGGCACAATGCAGAAAATAAGCGATGAGGCGCTGAAACATATTGCAGAATATCTGTTCAGCAGGCGTGAATCCATACTCAACAATTGGCGGATGGCATGCGAAAATGACGAAAGCCTAAGCAGCGTTTCTGCACTTACACGCCAGGAATTTAACAATCTGATGCCAATTATTCTGGATATTCTCGAACAGCGGCTACTTGGTGAGCCGCCCAGAGAGGATCTCTCGTACGTAGCCGCAGGGCATGGATTGCACCGTTGGCACAAGGCCATGGCACTCATTGAAACCATGCGGGAACTGAATCACCTTTCGGCGATCCTGTACCGCGAGCTGGAAGCCTACGAGGAGTTGTTTGCCGAGACGGATCAGTCGCTGCTCCTGTTCGTTTACCGGGAAATTACCGGCGTTCTTCAGGAAACATTCACGGGCAGTGTGCTGAAATACGACGAGTTGCAGAGATTGTATGCCTCCGGACGTCTGAAAACGCTGGAAAATGCCCTTGGCTCCATGAATGAACTGGCCAGGGAACGAGGTGATTTACTCAGAAAGTCGTCGCATGACCTGCGCGGCAGTGTAGGCATCGCATCTTCGGCGGCGAGTTTGCTGCAACTGGAAGGTCTTACCGATAGCGACCGGCAAGTATATCTCGAAATGCTGAGCCGGAACCTTGCCAATGTACAAACCATGCTTACAGAGCTCCTGGATTTATCACGGCTCGAATCTGGCCAGGAAAAGCTGCAAATAACTGACGTGGATGTAAGCAAGGTCCTGACCCGGCTTGTGAACGGGGCGCAGGGGATGGCCCATACCCGTAATATCATCCTTAAAGCCGATGGTCCTGATTCCTTAACCATACAGACCGACAGCATAAAACTGGAACGTATCGCTCAAAACCTGCTCGTAAATGCATTGTCATACAGCAGCGTGAGTGCCGGCAGAAAGGGAATGGTATCTGTGTCGTGGTCGCTGCAAGGGAATAATCAATGGGCGTTGAGCATTCAGGATTCCGGTCCCGGTCTCAGAGGGCCTGCTACGAATGTGCTGTTCGACCAATTACGGCCTACGGTCGAACCAACGGCGGTGCTGGGTCCCCATCTTACCGAGCCGGACGACGTTCAGCCCGTCAACATTCCGGAGATCCCCGCCGGTGCTGAATTAGAGGCAATGCTGGAAGCAACGCCCAAGGGTGAGGGTGTGGGCTTACAGATTGTGAAGCATTTATGCAACATGCTCCATGCCAATCTGGAAGTTGAAAGCCAGCCTGGCAGAGGTACGCTTTTCCGGGTTCGTATGCCCGTCATTTTTACTGCTGACATTTGACCGGCTCCGAAATTGTCACTACTTTTTCATCACGCCGCACATTTTCCGTCTTCCTCGCTACTTTCTCACTCGCCGACACATTACATTTGATTTGACAGATTACAAACTCAATTGGATACGGACAAAACCACCACGACGACAGTTCTTGAAACCAAACAACATTTCGAAATTCTCGACGGATTAAGAGGCGTGGCTGCATTGGCAGTCGTGATGTTTCATTTTATGGAATGGATTTACCCCGATCCCGGCAACAATTTTATTGGTCACGGCTTCCTGGCTGTCGACTTCTTTTTCTGCCTTTCCGGATTTGTGATCGGGTATGCCTATGACGACCGGATTGCCAGAATGGGTCTTGGCAGATTTTTCAAATTAAGGATCACCCGCCTGCACCCGCTGGTTGTAGCGGGATCGGTATTAGGCCTGCTGGCGTTTTTGTTCGACCCTTTTGGTGGTCATCCCGAATTGTACGGCACCGGCAAGATCATTCTGGCATTTCTGTGCTCGATC
>CBFGMV010000053.1:0-54280 GCA_965649915.1 uncultured Dyadobacter sp. | reverse complement strand
GAAATCGACAGCCCTTTTCTGCACTGGGGTCTCGGACTGATACTCGGAGGAGGGACAGCGGGGCTCGTGCAGGCTGGTACCGGCGTGCTGCGACTGCTTTCATCCAAAACAACGGCCGGCATTGGAAATCCCGTCGTTTCAACTGCCGAGAATATCGCTTCGTTCAGCCTGTCGGGTTTGGCGGTTTTTCTTCCGATCATCGCCCTGGTAGTGGTAGTTTTGCTCGCTCTGTGGCTTTTAAAACGATTAATGAATTTAAAGAAGTCTTAATGCATGGTTTTCGTCTCTGATGCTATTCCCGTCCATTCCCTTCCCAAAAACCCCAGCCAGGTACCTGCTTTAAGAATTTTCAGGTTCAAAAACAGCATTGATACACCCGCAGACGGGCCAGTGTCGCTGCCCATTACACCACTGCCAACGGATACCCCGCACCGGCACACTTATTATGAAATTCTCTTTATAGAAGAAGGACAGGGTTTTCATGAAATCGATTTTCATTCCTACAATATCCTGGGTGCTGGGCTGCATTTTCTCACACCCGGACAAGTGCATTTACTTACCTTTTCGTCGTCCTTCCAGGGATATATCGTCGCATTCTCCGAGGATTTCTATACATTTTATAATCCCGGCAATCCGCCTCTTTCGCAGCTGCCTTTCTTACAACCGGCACGTCGACAACCCATTCTGACGCTTTCGGAAGCCGAAAAGCACTATTTCCACAACATTCTCGAAAATATGGTCGCCGATCACCTGAATGCGGACACCGATCAGACACTGATCGGCAGATACCTGGGAATACTTTTGCAAAAATGTGCTTTCCTCACTCAGCACAACACCCCCGTTGCAGAACCGACAGCGCACACCGTATCGGAGCTGACAGGCCGTTTCCAGGAATTGGTGGAAAAAAACTTCAGGGAAATGCATGAGGTGCAGCAATATGCCAGCCAGCTGTCAGTATCTCCCGACTATCTGAGCAAAATCATCCGGAAATTTCTGGGCATTTCCTGCCAGGAATACATTTTGGACAAACTGTTGCTGGAAGCAAAACGGCTGCTCGTCTTCACCAATCTGAGCAGTAAGGAAATCGCCTATCACATCCACCTCGACGATCCGTCTTATTTCAGCCGTATCTTCAAAAAGAAAACCGGACTGACTCCGAACGAGTACCGCGAACATGTTCGGAAAAGTACCATTTAATAGCAAATTTGTACCTTGCTATCGTTTTTGACTGACAATATCTTTGTATTATCCTAAAATAAAAGGACTAAATAATACTATTGATATAATTATGCAGATAAAAAACGACCTGAGCGCCGCCTCGCTTCAACCTAAACTGGACCGCTTCTGGGAGCTATCCGGCGAGAAAATCAGACTGATCAACAAGGAGTACGACAATTCCAAAGGCACGCCTGTTTTCACAGTCAACGGGAAGTATACGCTCCGCGGCTGGACGGAATGGACGCAGGGGTTTCAGTACGGAGCTGAGATACTTCAGTTTGATGCTACTCGCGATAATGCATTCCTGGAAGGTGGCCGTGACAACACGGTACAATTCATGGCTTCCCACGTCGGCCATTTCGGGGTCCACGATCACGGGTTCAACAATGTGAGCACCTATGGCAACCTGCTCCGCCTGATGAACGAGGGGGTTATTCCGGAAAACGAATGGGAGCGTAACTTCTATGAGGTCGCCCTAAAAGTATCCGGAGCCGTGCAGGCCCGCCGCTGGACAACCGCCAGAAACGGCCAGGGCTTTATCCATTCTTTCAATGGCCCGCATTCGCTTTTTGTCGATACGATCCGTTCGGTCAGGGCACTCATGGTATCACACCTGCTCGGCCACAGCTATATGGGAGAGAATGACCTGAAAACCAGTCTGCTGGAACGGGGAACACTGCACTCCATTGCCACGGCCAACTACTCCGTTTACTACGGCGAAGGACGCGACAGCTACGACGAATGGGGCAGAACGGCGCACGAAAGTGTTTTCAATACCAACGACGGTAACTATCGTTGCCCCAATTCGCAGCAGGGCTTCTCCGGCTTTACGACGTGGACGCGGGGATTGGCATGGGCAATGGTCGGTTTTGCAGAGCAATTGGAAACATTGCCATCGTTCTCTGATGAGGAACTGGCACCCCTCGGAGGCCGCAGCGAAGTGGAACGCATTTACCTGAAAGCGGCCAAAGCAACCTGCGATTTTTACATTGCCAACACAGCAGCCGACGGCATTCCTTACTGGGATACCGGCGCTCCGCAGCTTCATAAACTGGGTGATTATACTTCCCGGACTTCGGATCCTTACAATGAATTCGAGCCGATCGACAGCTCGGCCGCGGCTATCGGCGCGCAGGGATTGCTGCGTCTGGGAAAGTATCTGAATGATCAGGGACAAAGCGAGGCAGGGAATCGTTACTGGCAGGCCGGCCTTACTGCTGTGGATTCGCTTTTCACAGAACCGTACCTCTCAACCGACCCGACACACCAGGGCCTGATCCTGCATTCGATTTACCACCGCCCGAATGGTTGGGACAATGTACCTGCAGGACAAAAGATCCCATGCGGCGAATCGAGCATGTGGGGAGATTACCATGCGAGGGAAGTGGCGCTTTACCTGCACCGGATCAACAAAGGGCTGCCCTATTATTCGTATCTGGGAGCGGTTAAATAAAGGAAATTTCTTAGTGAAGAGTCCACCGTTATTGTCACCCTGAGCGCAACGTGGTAAACGCTTAGGTGACTGTAAACTGCCAGGTAAGACAACAGTTACGTCCAACACGATTTTCACCCCAAACAATAACCAACTTCAGATTTGGAAAACATAACACTCGACCGCTGCTGCATTCATACGATCACTACCAAGCCGTGGGGCCTGGCCGAAGCGGTCGAAAACTATGCCGCCGCAGGTGTGAAAGGCATCAGCGTATGGCAAAATGCAACTGAGGGTATCGGACCATTACGGGCCGGCGAGCTCATCCGCAATGCTGGTCTTGAAATCGTATCGTACGTCAGAGGTGGCTTTTTCCCGCACACCAGCAGTGCCGGAAGGGCGCAGGCGATCGATCATAACCGCAAGCTCCTGGAAGAAGCCGCAGCATTAGGCGCGCCGATGATCGTGCTCGTTTGTGGCGCTTCGCCGGACCAGTCGCTGGAAACGTCGCGCAACCAGATCCACGAGGGTATTGCGGCGATCCTGCCACTGGCTGAAAAGCTGGGCGTAAAGCTTGCCATCGAGCCGCTGCACCCCATGTATGCCGCCGACCGCTCGGCGATCAATACAATGGGCCAGGCCAACGACATGGCTGAACATTTCAGGTCGTCGTTTGTGGGCGTGGCTGTGGATGTATATCATCTGTGGTGGGATGGTGACCTGGAAAAGGAAATCGCACGCTGTGGCGCAAACGGAAACCTGCTCGCCTACCACGTATGCGACTGGAAGGTGAATACGATCGACCTTCTGAACGATCGCGGGTTAATGGGCGAAGGCTGCATTGATCTGAAGAAAATCCGTGGCTGGGTGGAAGCGACCGGTTTCAAGGGCTTCTGCGAGGTTGAGATTTTCTCGAACATCCATTGGGCGAAGAACCAGCATCAGTTTCTGGGAGAAATCACGGATGCTTTCTTAAAGACAGTTTAAACTAATCCAAACCGGCCAGTCCGCCTGAACATTATAGCAAAGCAGGGGCTTGGCGCGAATCAAATTAAAATATAATCAAACATGACAACGCATACAATCGGTATTATCATGAACGGCGTAACTGGCCGTATGGGTACGAACCAGCATTTGCTCCGGTCTATCAAGGCCATTATCGAGCAGGGTGTTGTTAAAATTTCATCGGACGAAGTCATTATGCCCGATCCGATCCTCGTAGGGCGCAACGAAAGCAAATTGCAGGCGCTCTGCAAGCAATCGGGTGTTGCGAAATACACCACAGATCTGGACTCTGTCATGTCGGATCCGCATTATCAGATCTATTTCGACGCCCAGGTGACCGGTCGTCGTGCAGCTGCGGTTAAGAAAGCTATCAAAGCCGGCAAACACATTTATTGTGAAAAGCCCACCGGCACGACCACCGAAGAAGCATTGGAATTGTATGAACTCGCTACCCAGGCAGGTTTGAAAAACGGCGTGGTGCAGGACAAACTCTGGCTGCCGGGTATGGTGAAGTTGAAAAGGTTGATGGAAAACGGGTTTTTCGGCAAAATCCTGTCGGTAAGAGGAGAGTTTGGCTATTGGGTATTCGAAGGAAACAGCATCCCCGCCCAGCGTCCATCATGGAACTATCGCAAGGAGGACGACGGCGGTATCATTGTGGATATGCTTTGCCACTGGCGTTACGTGCTCGACAACCTGTTCGGAAAAGTAAAAGCAGTATCCTGCCTGGGTGCAACACACATTCCTGAGCGTGTGGATGAAAACGGCAATACATACAAATGCACCGCCGACGATGCCTGCTATGCGACATTCGAACTGGAAGACAATGTGATCGCACATTTCAACTCTTCCTGGACGGTACGTGTACGCCGCGACGACCTGCTCACGCTGCAGGTGGATGGCACACATGGCTCGGCGGTTGCTGGCCTTCGTGACTGCTACGTCCAGCATTACGGTAACACCCCCAAACCAGTATGGAATCCCGATATCGCTCAGCCGATCCCATTCTTTGACGGATGGGCGAAAGTACCTGAGCAGGAGATCTATGATAACGCATTCAAAGTGCAGTGGGAGCTCTTCCTCAAACATATTGTAAAAGATACCCCTTTCCCCTGGGACCTGAAAGCGGGAGCCCGCGGCGTTCAGCTGGCAGAAAAAGGGCTTGAAAGCTGGGAGAAACGTCAATGGGTCGATGTACAGGAATTATGAAAAAAACAGCACTCATTACCGGGGGCAGCCGGGGTATCGGATTTGGCATCGCCAGGGCATTAGCGAAGGAAGGCTTCAACCTGGCCATCAACGGAGTCAGAGATGAAGCCAATGCGGCCGAAGCACTGGACGAACTTCGCAGCCTCGGTGCAGAAGTAGCCTATTGCCAGGGCAGCATCGCCAACGCATCAGACCGCGAGGCGATCATCGAAAAGGCATATGCTGTTTTTGGGCAAATCAATGTGCTGGTGAATAATGCGGGTATTGCACCTCGTGTCAGGCTGGACATACTCGAAACGACCGTCGAAAATTACCAGGAAGTAATGACCACTAACCTGGAAGGTCCGTTCTTTCTGACACAAGCCATAGCCAGGCGCATGGCTCATGCCAAACAGAACAACCACGCATTCGAGGCGGCGATCATCTTCGTGACTTCCATTTCGGCAACCGTAACCTCCGTTAACCGTGGAGAATACTGTATCTCGAAGGCCGGACTGGCCATGACCAACCAGCTCTTCGCTGTGAGAATGGCGGAATATAATGTCCCGGTTTACGAAATCCGGCCGGGTATTATTTCAACGGATATGACTTCAAAGGTTCAGGAGAAGTATGATAACCTGTTCCAAAGCGGCATTGCATTGCAGCCACGTTGGGGAACGCCCGATGACATCGGCAAGGCTGTGGCTTCCCTTACGCGGGGCGACTTCCCCTACTCTACCGGTCAAGTGATCAATGTAGATGGTGGAATGCTGATTGACAGACTTTGAGGTAGAGATTGCCGGCGGCTTTCGGCTTCCGGCAATCGTTTAAGTAATGTAGTACCGACATTCAATATGAACATGAAAGCCGAAAGCTGACTACCGACGGCCCAAAACCCTAAACCATGTCAACAACAAACAACTCTAATCCTTCGCTGCTTTCGCAGTTGCTCCAAGTGCCGGTCATTGTGGCGGCACTGGGCTACCTGGTCGATATGTACGACCTCTTTTTATTCAGTGTTGTACGGGTTCCCAGTCTCAAAGCCTTGAATGTACCCGAAGACCAGTTGTTGACTCAGGGGATCAGTCTGCTGAATTACCAGATGGCCGGTATGCTCATCGGTGGCGTGCTGTGGGGTGTAATTGCAGATAAAAAGGGCCGATTATCCGTTCTTTTCGGCTCAATCATTATGTATTCGTTAGCAAATATCGGCAATGGTTTTGTCAGTTCGCTTGATCAGTACGCGGTTCTTCGCTTTATTGCGGGTGTGGGGTTAGCCGGGGAACTCGGAGCGGGCATTACGCTCGTGACAGAGGTACTGCCCAAGGAAATCCGTGGCTACGGCACTACGCTTGTAGCGACGTTGGGCGTATTGGGCGCTATTCTGGCATACTTCGTAGCCGATTTGTTCGCGTGGAGGATATCCTATTTTGTAGGAGGTGGCATGGGCCTTTTGCTACTGGTATTGCGGTTCAATGTATTCGAATCGGGGATGTTCAAGCATGTAAAAGAACATGCAGTGGATCGTGGCAATATCCTGATGATCCTGACGAATGGGGCCCGACTGGGTAAATATCTGATGGCAATTCTGGTCGGCCTTCCGATCTGGTTCGTGGTCGGGATCCTGATCACTTTTTCACCGGAATTCGGCGCTGCGAAAGGGATCGAAGGCATTAATGCAGGGAAGGCAGTTATGCTGGCGTTTTCAGGGCAGGTTGCAGGCGATATCGTCAGTGGATTACTGAGCCAGTATATGAAGAGCAGAAAAAAAGTGATCAGACTATTTATCGTCCTGTCGCTGGTCATGGTCATTGGTTATCTGATGATTCCAATGCAGGATTTGTTCTCCTTCTATCTGCTTTGTACATTGCTTGGATTCTGCAATGGATACTGGACATTGTTCATTACCATTGCCGCCGAACTTTTCGGCACCAATCTGCGGGCGACCGTGGCAACCACCGTTCCGAACTTCGTTCGCGGTGCTACCATTCCGCTGGCAGCATTATTTGTGAGTTTCAAACCTGACCTGGGGGTAATCCAGGGCGGGCTGGTGATAGGGATAGCAACCGCCTTAGTAGCACTATTGGCGCTTTACTTTCTCGAAGAGACATTTACAAAGGATATGGACTTTGTAGAAAAAGAATAGTTTCGGTTTTAGTTTTAGTTAAAGACGGCCCCCAACGATGGAGGGCCGTTTTTTTTAACAGATATTAACACTTCCCGAAGCAACATTATCCTGCCGCCTTCCATCTCTTGGTTAAATTTAAGATCAGCCATGAGATACCGTTCAATTGCTTATTCTGGAAATCAACCACTTGTACCTCCGGAGCTCCCATTCGTGTACTTTGCATTACACAGTACCGAGTCCCATTCTACCTTTGTCATGTTCCTTTTGAGAACAAAAAATTTATAGCCATAAAAATAAAATAGCCATGAAAACAACAGTTAAAACCTTCATTTGCGCATTTGCGCTTGCAGCCGCTTCTTTCACCGCCTATGCGGAAGATAAAGACGCCAAAAAAACTTCCAGCTTCGGCACCGGAGTTTACGCCACCAAAACAGGTAAGATCAATGTACTGGTGGACAAAGCCAACAACAATGCTAAGACGACATTGCTGTTGAAAAGCGAAGACGGAACGATCGTTTATCGTGAGACAGTCGCCAAGGACAACAAGAAATTCGGGCGCACCTTGAACCTCGAAGCGATGGAAGCAGGCAAATACACGCTCGATATCATCAGCGGCAACGAAATACAGACTAAAACATTCGAATTGTCGGAACAAAAAGTAGAACGTGTTCTGACGGTTAAATAAGGTTCAAATGCAAATGTTGAGGACGGCTCCCCGGTTTCGGGGAGCCGTTTTTTTGCTTCAAGGGAAATGTTGGCAACCATTTGAAAATTTAAATGTGACCTGTAAGGTATTGCAACGTCTAATGAGAAATAAACCACTCAAAAAGTTCTACTAAAAACAGAACTTTTGTAAATTAGACTATTCTTAATGAATGTCATCGGTAAAGATGTCCTGATCAAACTAAGGAGTAAAAATCGCAGCAACACACGATTAGTCCAAGCCATCGACCAATTGATGACAGATTTAAATAATGATTCAACTACTTCTGCCGAACAGTTCCTGGAAACCAGAAAAGACGCTGAAGGTGCATAACAAAGGTTTTTACTTTTTTAACCTACACATACACCGCACGCTGCTGCTCATCGATGTCATGGACAACGAAGCTACCGTAGTATGGGCCGGAACGCATGAAGAATACAAAGCAACATTCAAGAACAATAAAGACACGATAGAAAAATGGCTCAGAGCAAGGTGTTGGATCAATTGAAAGAATTTGATGTAAAGGCATTGCTGAATTCTGGGAGTATACTTTCAGAGCTTGAATACCAACGGGCAATGATGGCGGATCGCTCATTGAGAATGCTTTCCGATGACAACCCGGAACTGAAAGTGACGCGCAAAGCGCTCCGGGAATTGATTATGCGATACGAGAATGTGCAATGGTCAGATACGGATACGGTGACACAGGAACAAATCACCGAAAGAGACGCTGCTGAAGAACTTGCATTTGCAGAGCTAAAATTCACCAGGCGTCGACGTGAATTAATTTTAGGCAAAATCAAAGAGCTCAATCTCAAACAAAAAGATCTGGCTACATTGCTGAACCACAGCAAATCCTACACCTCTGAGCTCTTGAACGGCATCCGCGCGTTTTCTTCCAGCGACCTCATTCTGATCTACAACCTACTCAAAATCGACCTGGAAGATCTTTTTATCACCACACTTTCAGCCGAGACGCAACAAAAAATCAATGCAGCAATTGAAAAAATCGCGTCTGAAAACGAGGATGCAAAAACATCACAACTGGCACTTGCAAATAAATGAGTTGTGCCGACACAAGGAGATCGTATACAGAAATAGCTTTTCTGATCATTTTTCAGGGCATTTCTCATCAAAACCAATAGCTATGGATTCCCGTCGTGATTTTCTTCAAAAGCTGACACTCGGCGTTGGTGCCGCGGCGCTCACAGATCTGCCTGCAGTAGCTGGCGAACGCTATTCCGGTCCAAAAGCCGACAAACAATTGCGCGTGGCGCTCATGGGATTGGGCAGCTACGCGACGCGCGTCGCCGAAGCTATGAAGGACTGCAAAATGGCAACGCTCGTGGGCGCCGTCTCGGGAACACCTTCGAAACTTGACGACTGGAAGAAGAAATACAACATTCCCGAAAAGAACACCTATAACTACGACACCGTCAGTAAAATCAAGGATAACTCTGATATCGACATCGTATACATCACGACTCCTAATTCCCTTCATCATAAGCACGTACTGCAAATTGCAGCAGCTGGCAAGCACGTGCTTTGCGAAAAGCCCGTGGCCGACAATGCCAAGCAGACCCGTGAAATGATCGCTGCCTGCAAAAAAGCCGGTGTGAAATTCTTCATAGGTTACCGGATGCATTTCGAACCGCACACGCGGGAGCTCATACGCATGCGGGAGGCCGGTGAGCTGGGCAAGATCATGCATGTGAACAATTACATGGGCTTCAAATCCGGAGACCCCAATCAATGGCGCCTCAAAAAGGCCCTGGCCGGTGGCGGGGCAATCATGGATGTGGGAATCTATGCATTGAATGGTGCACGCTATGCAACCGGCGAAGAACCGATCTGGGTTACGGCCCAGGAAACAAAGACCGATCCGGTCAAATTCAAGGAAGTGGACGAGACAGTGATGTTTCAACTTGGCTTCCCAAGCGGGATTGTAGCCAGCTGCGGCACGACTTACGCCTTCAACAATTACGAAAGATTGTACGTAATCGGTGAAAAAGGTTTCGCAGAATTAAGCCCGGCATTCGGCTACGGCCCTATCAAAGGCCGCACGCATCTCGGGCCGATGAATCAACCCGTGGTTACGCACCAGACACTGCAAATGGACGGTATCGCCGATATCATCCTCAATAACAAGCCCGATCCTAATGTAACCGGCGAAGAAGGATTGAAGGACATGATCGTCGTCGATGCCATTTATGAATCGATCCGGAAGGGCGGGGCGAAGATCATGCTGACGAAACAATAAGCGGATTTACATTTACACTGACGAAAAATGTTCCAGTCGCGTATCCCGAAGCAGATGGATCCGATGCTTTGGACGCTGATTAGGCCATTCACATGATGCATCGTCCCAACCTGCTCGTCATCTGCGGCAAGAACAAACGCCGCAGCCGCACGGCCGAACATATCTTCAAAAACGACCCGCGTTTCAGTATTCGCTCGGCCGGATTGAGCCCTCAGAGTAATCGGAAGATTTCTGAGGGCGATCTGAATTGGGCTGACATTACACTGGTAATGGAAAGAGACCATAAGTCCAAGATCCGGAAGTTGTACAGTCACCTGGATTTACCACCCGTCCACGTGCTGGATATTCCGGACGAATATGAGTTTATGGACGACGAGCTCATCGAGATCCTTACTACCAAAATCGATACTTTACTGGCAACACATTTCGAGATCTGAAAAAATTTCGACGTTTAATTGCGCAACCGATTAATTGCATTTATATTTGCAATCGATCGATTGCGCAATTAATCAGAATGAAATGAGACGAGATGTTTTTCAGGCCATTGCCGACCCGACGAGAAGGGACATTATTGGTCTGATCGCAAAGAACCCGATGACGCCCAATGCGGTAGCCGAATCCTTTGGCGTTAGCCGCCAGGCCATTTCGAAGCATATCCAGATCCTGCTCGAATGCGGCCTGCTGGACATTAATCCGCAGGGACGTGAACGCTATTACACGGTGCAGCCGAAAAAGCTGGCGGAAGTGGCCGACTGGATCGACCCGTTCCGCAAAATGTGGGAAGGCCGGTTTGAGAAATTAGACAACATTATCAACACTTTAAAAAACGAACATCATGGCAACAACAAATGAAACCAAAATCATTGCAGAACAAGGCAAACAGGAGCTTTTCATTATCCGCGAATTCGAAGCGCCGCGCGAGATAGTCTTCCGAGCATTCAGTGAGGAAGATTTACTCACGCAATGGGCAGGCGGACCAAATGATATGACCATCCGCTATGAAAAATTCGAGCCGCATGCCGGCGGTTCCTATCGCTTCATCAGCACGATTCCAGGCAGTCCTATGGAATTTGCGTTCCACGGCGTGTGCCATGAGCACACCGCGCCGGAGCGTATCATCCAGACCTTCGAATTTGAAGGTTTGCCCGAAAAAGGCCACGTGGTACTGGAAACATCCCGCTTTGAAGATCTGCCCGGCGGCCGGACTCGTCTTACAGTCCAGTCCGTATTTCAGTCGGTCGCCGACCGTGACGGCATGGTACAGTCAGGAATGGAACGCGGCGTAGTGGATTCCTACGCACGGCTTGACGGCATATTGGAAAAAGTCGCTGTATAGTATTGCAGGATTATTACAGCGAGTGAAAGGCAACTGGTACTAACCGGTTGCCTTTTGTTCCATTTTAAGTTAACTTCACGTACCACTATATTATGGAGAAAGTCAGAGAAGTAATTTTTTATAAGCATTATTTCAAAAACTTCTTCGAAGGTTTATCTCCTGTCGCTAAAAGCAAAGTTGACTATGTTCTATTCCTATTAACTCATATAGAGCGTATTCCGGAAAAATTTTTGAAACATATTGAAGGCCAGAAAGGTCTCTACGAGCTACGCATTGAAGCAGGAAATAACATATTCAGAATATTCTGCTGTTTTGATAAGGAGAAAATCGTTGTTCTGTTCAATGGTTTTCAAAAGAAAACGCAAAAAACGCCGTCCAAAGAAATTGCCATTGCAGTAAAACTTATGGCTGAATACTTCAACAATTGCTGATCATGGGTGAGAACAAAGATATTACAACGGTTGAGGAGCATTTCACTGATCGCTATGGCGAGCCAGGTACTGCCTCTCGTGTTGAATTTGAGATAAAGGCGAAAGCATTTTTAATCGGTGAAATCATTCGAGAGGAAAGAAGACTCGCAAAACTGACCCAAGAACAGCTCGCCGGCCGGATCGGGGCAAAGAAAAGTTTTATTTCCAGAATAGAAAACGGCCAGTCTGATATTCAATTATCCACATTATACCGGCTTTTGGAAGTTGGCCTGGGAAAAAAGCTGGAACTAGTCGTTACTTGAAAGTGCTCTGAACTTTAGACTTCCGTTTCAGTTTAAGCAGTAGAACACCATTCAAGCCATGAAAGATTATCCGCAAAGCGTCCGGAGAAAAGACCGGCAGGAGTCCGAGGTCACATTTCTTCACGAAATCCTCGACAATGCGGTATCCTGCTCCATTGCCATCGAAAAAGACGGCTACCCCTTGGTCCATGTCGCGTTTTACCACTTTGATGCAGAGCATAACGACATTGTCTTTCATTTTTCCAAACATGGCTACGCAGGTGAGGAAATTACAGACGGGAAGAAAGTAAGCGTCTCAGTTTACAAATACGGCAGGTTATATACCGCGTCCAGAGCTGTCGACTTCGGCTGCGAGTACCAAAGCGTGATCATCTATGGCAAGATTCGTATTATAACAAGTGAAGAAGAGAGAATGCAAGCCATGAGCGGCTTCTTCGACCGGTTTTTCGGGCATATCCCCAAAGAACATTACGAGGCATTTACATCCGCACAAAGCAAACCGATCCACGTCGCCAAGATCCGCATCGACCAGTGGTTTGGAAAGGAACACTTACTCCCGGCAATTGCGACGGACGCATTTTTTCCTCCATTTCCTTCGGTACTTCAAATCCCGGACGCTTAACCAGGCTGTCGTGCGCATTATCCTAAACAGTATAGCAGGCGACCATCCGGACTTTAATACACTGATCCGGTAAAAAAACGGGTCAGCTTTTATCATGCAAAAATCAAAAATCATTTTTCCGGTGCTGGCTGGCATTGCAGCGCTGTTTTCTCCTGTTCTACTATCCGCACAAATCATGGATTCGAAATCAATCGTCGCACCCGGTGCCCAGGTCGAAAAGCTGGGCGAAGGTTACAAATTCACAGAAGGTCCTGTCGCTGACAAAGCGGGAAACGTGTTCTTCACCGATCAGCCCAATAATAAGATCATTCGCTGGGATGCCGAAACCGGCGCATTCAGCACGTTTTCTGATAAAGCAGGGCGTGCTAATGGCATGTATTTCGATAAAAAAGGTAACCTGGTAGCCTGCTCCGACGAAGAAAACCAGGTTTGGTCATTCGATAAAAAAGGTAATCCGACAGTATTGGTAAAGGACTACGACGGCAAGCTCCTCAATGGCCCCAACGACCTTTGGATCGACTCGAAAGGTGGAATATATCTTACCGACCCACTTTACAAACGCGATTATTGGAAACGCGATCCGGCAATGCAGCAGGATGGTCAGCACGTATATTATCTGACGCCCGATAAAAAACTCATCCGCGTCGATGAAAAACTGAAAAAACCCAACGGGATTATCGGTACGCCTGACGGCAAAAAGCTGTATGTGGCCGATATCGGTGATAGTAAAACCTACATCTATGACATCCTGAAAGACGGTACACTGGCCAACCGGCAGCTTTTTGTTTCCAAAGGCTCCGACGGAATGATCCTCGACGAGGCGGGGAATCTGTACATTACCGGCGATGGCGTGACGGTTTTCGATCCGTCCGGGACCCAGATTGCCCATTTCCCGGTACACAAAGGCTGGACTGCCAACCTATGCTTCGGCGGTAAAAACCGGGATCTGCTATTCATCACGGCTGAAACTGCCGTCTACGGACTAAAAATGAAGGTCAAGGGCGTTAAATGATGCTAACTATTTAAGAAAGAATGGCGGAATTTCAGAATGCCCTGGAAATTCCGCCATTCTTTTTTGAGCGCCCTGCAACGGTTCCGGCGTATATATCGTCATGGTGAAGTACAATATCCCCATACTAGATCATCCCTCGGCTCGTTACTGAAACTAACCATAAATCCACTTATGCGTCTGATTTTTACGGTCTTTCTGCTTTTCGCATCGTTTGCCGCTATTGCACAGGAAAAGATCACGATCAGCGGGTTTGTGAAAGAAAAAGGAAGTCAGGAGCAACTTCCGGGCGTGAACGTCTTCATCGAAGGCACACCATATGGGGCGGTCACCAATACCTACGGCTTTTACTCGTTGACCGTTCCGGTTGCAGATTCCGCAACCATTTCGTTTTCCTTCGTCGGGTATGAGAAAACCGACAGGAGGGTTCGCCTCAGTCGAAACATAGAATTGAACATCTTTTTACCCACAATCACACAACTGGATGAGGTAGTCGTTTCCGCGAGACGACAGGAGGACTATGTAAGCCGGACCGTGCAAATGAGTAAAATAGAGATACCGATCCAGCAGCTGAAAAAGATCCCTGCCTTTTTTGGCGAAAAAGATGTGCTTCGCGTTTTGCAGTTAATGCCGGGTGTGCAAAAAGGCACCGAAGGGCAGACCGGCCTTTACGTGCGCGGGGGCGGGCCCGACCAGAACCTGATCATCCTCGACGATGCCGTCGTTTACAACGCCAACCACCTGTTCGGCTTCTTCTCGATCTTTAACAGTGACGCATTAAAAAGTGTCGAACTCACCAAGGGTGGCTTCCCGGCACGGTATGGAGGGCGGTTATCTTCCGTACTGGAAATGAATATGAAGGAAGGCAGCAAGGAAAAACTACACGGCGAAGGCGGTATCGGCCTTATTTCATCGAGACTTACATTGGAGGGCCCGATTTCAAAAGGGAAATCTTCCTTCCTGATTTCCGGTCGCCGGACCTACATCGACATCCTCGCCGCACCCCTGATCGCCCAACAGCAGCAAGGCGACGACAGCCAGGTGAAGCCCGGTTACTACTTTTACGATCTCAATGCCAAGATGAACTATGACCTCGGCACGAAAGACAAACTGTATGTAAGCGGGTATTTTGGCAGGGATAAATTTTACGCCAACGAAAAAAGCAGCGACTCGGAAACCCGTGCGGGCCTGGACTGGGGTAATGCAACCGCCACCATGCGATGGAACCATGTTTTAAACCAAAAACTGTTCGTAAACACCTCTTTCATTTTCAGCAATTTCAATTTCGGCGTTTCCAGCTACTCGAAAGATCTCAACAGCGACGGCTCCACGGATGACGAATTCAGCCTGGAATATGATTCAAGGATCAGGGATTTCGGTTTAAAAACCGATTTCGACTTCTACCCATCTTCCAAACATGCCGTCAGGTTTGGTGCACAGGCTACTTTTCACAAATTCGTACCATCGGCCCTGGCCATTGAAGGCACCTTTACAGACAACCCCATCGAACGTTCCGTTCAGCCCGTGCGCACACTGGAAACGGGCCTCTATGCAGAAGATACCTGGCAGGCGCTCGACGCTTTGAAAATCAATGCCGGTATCCGGCTGAGCACTTTTCAGACCCACTCCAAAACATACGTTCGCCCCGAACCACGCTTTTCCGCCGCACTGCGACTGGCGGAAAACCTGTCATTCAAAGCCTCCTATGCACGTATGAACCAGTACGTGCATTTGCTTTCAAACACGGGTCTCGGCCTACCTACCGACCTCTGGGTACCTACCACCGACCGTGTGAAACCCCAACAATCCCAACAGATCGCAGCAGGTTTCGCGAAGGATATTGAAAAACCGGCTTTGACCATTACTCTCGAAGGCTATTACAAACGAATGGACAACATCCTCAACTACAAGGAAGGCTCATCGTTCCTGAGCATCAACGGTGAGAACGCCAATGAGCTCAGCTGGGAAGATAATGTGACGTCGGGAAAAGGCTGGTCCTATGGCGCGGAATTTCTGGTCCAAAGAAAAACAGGCAGGCTGTCGGGCTGGATCGGGTACACACTATCCTGGACTTACTGGAAGTTCCCGGAGCTGAACTTTGGAAATACATTCTTTCCCCGTTATGACCGCCGCCACGATCTTTCGGTGGTGGGAATTTATGAAATCAGCAAGCGCATTACACTTTCCTCCACCTGGGTGTACGGGACAGGCAACGCGCTCACATTGCCGGTGTCGACCTACCGCGCAGTCACCGACAACTTTATGACCCGCCTGAACCCGACCGGGAAACCCGCCATTGGCTGGTTTGGCCCGACGGTGAGTGAATACGGGGAGAAAAACAGCTACCGCGCTGAGCCTTTTCACCGGATGGACATTGCCATTCAATTTCACAAAAACAAAAAACGACATGAGCGTACCTGGGAATTCGGTGTGTACAATGCCTACAATCGCCGGAATCCATTCTTCTACGACATCGACAAAGACATCGTAATACTTCCCGGCCCGCCCAGCACGCCTGTTGAAAAAAACACGCTGAAAAGGTATTCGCTCTTTCCGATACTGCCCTATTTCAGCTACAATTTTAAATTCTAATGGTCAGGCCCATGAAACTCCCGAATATTGCCATTCTGCTCCTTACGCTTACGCTCGTAGCCTGCGAGTCACTGGTCACGAATGTCGATCCTTCTAAATTACCCCAGACCGAATCGAAACTGGTTGTACAGTGCTTTATTTCTCCGCAGGCAGCCCGCACCAATGTAGTGGTCACCGAATCCAACCCTCTTTTCGGCGAGGTGAGCGTGCGGGGCGGCATCATTCCGAATGCGGTCGTTAAAATATCCGACGGCAGCAAAGAAGTGGTCGTTCCTTACGATACAACGAGTCAGCTGTATTCCATTGATAAATCGCTTTTCCCGATTGCGGCTGCCAAAACCTACTATCTGTCGGTGACACAAGGGCAACGTTCAGTGACGTCCACGTGCACCGTGCCTGCAAAGGCCGTCACCGCAAAAACATATGTGATCGATACTGCTTATTCGGGCAGCTTAGGCGAACAGGATACCGCCATTACCGTCAAAATGACCTGGATCGATATTCCTTCGGATACGAACTACTACCGGGCAAGGGCTTCCATGGATCTGGAATACAGCGTGCCCGAGGGCACAAACCCCGACAATTTGAAGGAAAAGCGCGTCAGGACACGGTTCAATTTCAACTGGGACGACACCATTGGCCGCAACGATTACCGCAGTGACGCGAACCTCGACGGTGCTTCATTCACTACACCCATCGGACGGGCGAAACTGCCGACAGTGATCTTTTACGACTTCGGCAACGGCAACCGCTTTACCGTCTACCCGAAAAGCAAGATCATTTCCATCACCATGGAAGTATATAATACAGACGAGCATTACTTCCGCTATCACCGGTCACTCGAAACGCGCGGAAGCTCGGATAATCCCTTTGTAGAACCGTCGCTGATCTACACCAACGTGCAGGGCGGATTGGGATGTTTTGCCTCCTACAATTCAGGACAGGTCATATATCGTCCCAAGTAATCTTGCTTATATCCCATTTCCGTTCTACATAATTTGACATATTGAGGTCAAAGCACCTCAATATGTGCCGTGCTATTCTGCCTGATGAACTTTAAAGCGGACGGCATTTTAAGGCATACTTTTTTCCCATATCATCCCAAACATCTCTGTTAGTCGTTCAAATCTAAAACCGATCATCCATCTTAAATCAACATACTTATGGACTTGCAAGGAACAACCCAGGACAAGGGGAAGACGCCCAATCCTTCCAACAAAAACATGAGTGAACCGGATACGCTCATAGAGACCTTAGAAGATTTGCAGGAGCAGGGTTATACATACGATTTCAACCTGACGGCCCATGCGCTGGAAGTTCATAAGGACGACGGCATCTGCCTCACGCTTTCACCGGAAGATTTCGACATTGTGCAGGTATACCGGTTTGAGGGCATGACCGATCCGTCGGATATGTCGATCCTATATGCCATTGAGTCCAGGGACGGATTAAAGGGAACGCTGGTCAGCAGCTACGGCGTGTATGCCGATGCAATGTCCAACGAAATGATCCGAAAGCTGGATACCCGGAGTTCGCTGATCGTCCATCATCCGGATGAGGACGATATGGCGCATTAATTTTTCCGGTTTCCGCATTAGTTTGTGTCAAGATGTTACTTTGCCAGTCAATGGCGAGGTAACATCTTTTTTGTCGGCAAGCGGCTGTCGCCCCGGCAAAAACAGGACGGTCGGCAAGTCCCGCGTGAACCGCACTAACGGCCAAAAGCCGGGCCTGTGCGCTGGCACGGGTATTTTATCCAAATCTTTGTTGCACTTAAAAGTATATGACCATGGAAATGATCGAACTGACCGACGAAATGATCCAATCAGCCGAGGCACGGTCTGCCGGCCAGACATACCCCTTTTTTGTCAAAAACCTGAAAGCCATCGGTGTAGATAATTATGAAGTAAAAGTCAAAAACCATAAACGTACCTATACCTCCGTTCAGGGGGATAAGCTGATTATTCCCGGCGACCTTCCGGAGTTTGAATGTGCAGAGGCATTCGAGCTGGAAGAGGTAAAAGCCGCCATTAAACGCAACCAGGACGGCATGACGGATTATCCTACATTCCTGCGCGAGATCGGCGCCGCGGGCATACATACCTACGTGGCAGATCTTTCAGGCATGAAAGTCATTTACCAGGGTCCCAATTCGGAATACGAATATGAGGAAGTGATCCCGGAGGTATGATCCGGATCACAGGTTTCTGACTTTCAAGCGCATTGCTTCGAGGTGATCGTCTGAAAAATCCAGATGGGTTACAAATCTCACAAGTCCCTTGCCAAACGTAACCGCCAGAATTCCGGCGTCCGCCAATCGTTTTACATAGGCTGCTTCGGAAGTATTGTCGGCCAGTCTGACGATGACAATATTTGTATCCACAGGAAAAATTTCGGTCACCTCGGGCCTTGCGGAGAACATCTCGCCTATTGCACGTGCCCTGCGGTGATCTTCTTTCAGACGGTCGACATGATGGTCGAGTGCATAAATGCCGGCCGCTGCCAGGAAACCCGCCTGCCGCCAGCCACCACCCATCACCTTCCGGAACCGGCGCGCGTCGCTTATGAGCTTTTTGGTTCCCAGCAAAAGCGACCCTACCGGACAGCCGAGCCCTTTGGAAAGACAAATGCTGATGCTGTCGAAGACTTCTCCGTACTGTGCAGTCGTTTCGCCGGTCTCCACCAATGCATTGAAGAGCCGGGCACCATCGAGGTGCAATGGGATGCTACGTTCGTTGCAAACGTCACGTATCGCACGGATGTCATTAAAATCGTAGAAGCAACCACCTCCCTTATTCATCGTGTTTTCTAGGGAAACAAGCCTGGTGAGCGTGGAATGCACGTCATTTTCGGGGCTGATCGCCTCGGCCACCTGCCTGGCCGACAGCCTTCCGCGATCACCGTCGAGGAGCTTAACGGAAGAAAACGAGTTGAGCATAATGCCTCCTCCTTCGTAGAGATAAATATGTGAATGCTTGTCACAGATCACATCGCTGCCAGGTTTCGTGTGAACGCGAATGGCGAGCTGGTTGGTCATGGTTCCCGACGGGCAGAAGATCGCATCTTCCATTCCAAACAGCTGTGCAGCTTTCTCCTGCAGTGCATTCACGGTGGGGTCATCCCCCAACACGTCGTCTCCCACTTCCGCCGCCCACATGGCTTCCTGCATTTCCCTGGTAGGCCTGGTGACGGTATCACTCCGTAAGTCGATGGTCATTTCGATGTTTGTCAATTTTAATTCAGCAACAGACCGCCAAATTAATTCTTAATGCTGATTTCCCGAGCAGGCAATCGTTACTTTAAACGGGTATATTGCATCCAAAATCAAGGATTATGGAATTCGAAGAATATCTCAAAACGAAAAAAATAGACACGGAGGCGTTCAAAAAAGCGGATATGCTGCGGTTTCAGGAATGGAGCACCCTTTTTGAAACCATGCATCCGGAGAGTTTTACCGCACACAAAAAATTCCTCATCAACGATATCCGCCGGCGCTACCACCTGAAAGAGGACGACCGGTAGGAATGGAATGCCCGCATGCTTTTATCAAAAACTTTTAATGGCTGTATGAAAAAATTTACATTTCTCATTCTCCTCTTCGTTTCGGTTCAGACTATGGCCCAGGGCCTTATCAAGGAAAGTCTGAAAATCAACAGCAAGGCTATGGGCAAGGAGATCAGGTACAATATCTACCTTCCTGCGGATTACGACAAAACCAACCGCAGCTACCCGGTACTGTATCTGCTGCACGGCTATTCCGATGATGAAACCGGCTGGACGCAGTTTGGCGAGGCACAGCACATTGCCGACAAAGCCATTGCCGACGGCGACGCCCCCGCGATGATCATCGTCATGCCGGATGCAGGTGTCACTTTCTACATCAACAGCGCCGACGGCAAGGCCAGATACGAAGATTTTTTTGTGAGCGAGCTTATTCCTCACATTGAATCAAATTACCGGGCAAGGGCCAAAAAGGAGTTCCGGGCCGTGGCAGGACTTTCAATGGGCGGCTATGGCACGATGGTTATGGCTACCAAACACCCGGATCTGTTTGCAGCCGCGGCTCCATTGAGCGGTGCATTCTGGTCTGATGAAGAGATTTCAGGCATGCCTGCCGAACGCTGGGATGGTTTGCTCGCCGGATTATTCGGCAAGGCAGCACCTGGTAAAGACCGCCTTTCGGAGCATTGGTATAAAAATTCAATCCTGAAAATCATTGAAACGACCCCGGTTGATAAATTAAAAACCGTGAAATACTACATTGACTGTGGTGACGATGACTTCCTCATCAAAGGCAATATGAACCTGCACGCCGCCATGACCGACAAGGCCATTCCCCACGAGTTCCGCGTACGCGATGGCGGGCATACCTGGACCTACTGGCGTACCGCATTACCCGAAGTATTGAAATTTGTAGGGCAGAGTTTCCACCGCTAAACAAAAAGGCCGGGAAGATTCGAATCTTCCCGGCCTTTTTTAAAACTCATCACCCTCTCATTTCCTCCATCAGCTTCATGAGGATTCCTACCGTTTTCTCCGTCTGCTCCTTGCTCGGAGTCGTGTCCCAGTTCCCGACAATGCCATTGCTACCGATGTAAATACCGTCTTTCCGGGCAATGAAGTTGGCTCCCTGCGTGTACAGTTTGTAGTTGATATCACCCTGCGGGATCAGACAGGAAAGTTGTCCTGACACAGGCGTTAGTTCTTCATCATTAAAAACCGGCTTCGCTCCCAGCCCCATACAATTGACAACGACCTTCTCCGGCAATGCGTCGATGTCTTCCAGCTTCTTGATTTCCTGTATCTTCACTTTGCCTCCGAACATCGTAAAATCCTGTAAATGATGTCTCAGGTAAGTAGGTATGTTGAACATAATGTTGGTCCGGCGTGTCACATGATCTGCTTTGAATGGATGTTCCTTTTTAGTCAGCCGAACGCGTTCCGGTAATAATCCTTCTATTTCAAAGTCCTCCCCGCCTGCTCCGGGAATGTAAACGGGCGCCTGCTGAAACACCCCGTATTCTTCCGCCCAGGAGGCTATATCATTCATTCCCAGCAGGAACTGAAACCTGCGAAAGGAAAAACGGGTCGCTTCTTCCCAAATGCCCCGAAATTCGGGCTTCACGATTTTTTTGTCGCATACACGTGATGCAGGCGACCATGTCCCCGTAGCCAGGTTACTGGTGACGTTAGGCGGCACATCCTTGGTGTAGATCGTGACGTCGCAACCACTTTCCTGCAACAACCGTGACGTTGCGATCCCTACCGTGCCGCAGCCCAGCACCGCGATTTTCTTTTCCCCGGTGGCCAGCACATTTTTACGCGCAATATTCCCGGTTCCCCAGGAAAGTGACCATCCGCTGCCACCGTGTCCGTAATTGTGCACGATCGTCTTGTTGCCGAGCTGCTCCACATCCAGCCGGGGCCCGGAAGCCCGGAAGGGCCGCAAACCGACCGTCTCCTTCACAATGCGGTCCATCGAAAGGCGCAGCTTGGGGATGTGGTGGTACCCGCGGCTAATGTGAAAATGTTTGTCCGGATACGTTAACCCTGTTTTAGGTGCACAGGAAGTTGCTAATGCACCCAGTGCAAAGCTTGCCGGAATGGCTTTTTCGAAGAAATTTCTGCGATTCATTGAGGTTGGAGTGAATGGTAATGAAATGATGGAATATAGGAAGCGCCCGCAATCTTTACAAACTTTCTTCCGCATATTTATAAATTAACCAAACATTCTTCTACCATTTCTCACTTACACCTTCATTACTTGAAAGTAGTCTTCCGGGAAAGCGAAAAAGGCATATCCGCCTCCTGCGTGCCCCATTGCTTATTAGGTTTATCTCCCATTTGAAGTACCAGCGTTCCGCCTTTTAAAATCTCGTCGTGTGTAATATAGGTTCGGGTAAAGGGCTTGCCGCCCAGGGTAGCGGACTGGATGTAACGTGCCTCGTCGGATACTCCTTTGGCTATCACCGTAAACCTCTTCCCCTTCTCCCCAACAACCGACATTTCTGCAAAAACCGGGCTGCCCAGCACATACTGATTGGTACCCGGCGTAACAGGATAAAAACCCATCATGCTGAATGCCAGCCAGGCCGACATCTGTCCTCCATCCTCATTCCCGCTCAGCCCGCCGACACTTGTGTCGTACTCGTTCCGGATGATGGTCCTGACCCATTGCTGTGTTTTCCATGGCTGGCCGGCATACGCATACAGATACGCGATCTGGTGATTCGGTTCGTTGCCATGCCAGTAATGCCCCTGCCCGAAAAGGGTGTCCAGTTTATTGACAAACCCGGTTTTGCCGCCGATGACTGCCTGCAATCCCGCGATGTCCTGAGGAACGAACCAGGTGTACTGGGCTGGCGAACCTTCCGTGATAAAGCTGGCCCGTTTCACAAAAGGATCAAAGTCCGCGATCCAGCGCCCGTCGGCATAACGTCCGCGTGCGTAACCCGTGGCCGGGTCGATCACGTTCCGGTAATTGAGCGCGCGGCGCTGCAGTTGGTCTGCATCATCTTTCTTGCCAATGCCTGTTGCCAGCACCGAAAGGCAAAAATCGTCGTAGGCGTATTCAAGCGTGCGGGAGACCTGCTCTCGTTTATGAAAAGCCTGCCACACACTGTCTTCCAGGGGCACATAGCCATATTGCAGGTAGGATTTCAAAGCACGGCGACCCATTCCCGCTTCATAGCTTTTTGTGTTGGTATTGACTTCAAAGGCGTTCTTGTGCAGGTAGGTGTAGGCGCTCGCCACGTCAAAATTCCTGACATTTTTGGCATACGCATCCGCAATAACAGACATAGCATGATCGCCCACCATCGCAGCCGTGTAGTGGTTCCAGCAGGGAAAAATAGGCATCCATCCGCCCTGCTCCGCCTTTTTCACCAGCGACTGCACCATATCCCCTGCCCGCTTCGGTTCCAGTAATATGTCCAGTGGCATAGCCGCACGGAAAGTATCCCACATGCTGAAATCACAATAGTAGTCAAATCCCTCAGCCTTCTGAAGCGGAGTTCCGCCGGCGAACGACGGGTAATGCCCGTCAACGTCCGAGAAAAGTCTGGGTGATAATTTGGTACGGTACAATGCGCTGTAAAAAAGAATTTTGTCCTGCTCGCTGCCTTTCACCTGGATTTTGCCTAACGCCTCATTCCAGGCATTGCGGGACAATTTCCGCACCGCCTCGAAGCTTTTATCCCCCAATTCCTTTTCCATATTCCGGCGTGCTCCTTCCAGGCTGGTAAATGACGTTCCGATACGCACGGTAATTGTTTGCTTTTCATCGCCAAAACCCACATAAGCACCCAGTTTTTCGCGTTTCCCTTTCCCGGTAAGCATTCTCCCCATGGGCGTGACAGTATCTGCCAGCCACGTTCCCGACTGCGTGAATTTCGTATCAAACTTCAATACAAAATACCCGCTGATCCCCGCCTGTTGCCCCGAACCCTGGTAAATGCGGTGCACGGGATTATAACCCACGATCTCGCCCCGCTCGCGCAGCACTTCTATAAATCCCTCGCCTTCGTCGCTATTGGGTTCAATGAGAATAAAGGACTCATCGCCGCTCTCGAACCTGAAACGCATGACACCTGCCCTTGCCGTGGCCGTTACTTCGGCCTGGATCTGCTGCTCGGGCAGCCACACTCCGTAATATTCCGGCGTGCTTTGCTCCTTTTCGTGTGAAAACATCGCAGACCTCTTTTCCGGATCGCTGATCAGCTCCCCCGACAGCGGCATGACCGTCAAAGATCCGTAATCCTGCACACAGGAGCCATTCAGCCAGTGCGTTCCGCGGAAACCCTGGAACCTGTTATCGTTGTAGTAGTACGGAGCAATGCATTTGGTTTCCGTAGCACGGGTTTGCGGGGTCCATTGGGTCATCCCGTTGGGTACGCCCACCATCGGGATCGTCTGCCCCTTGAGCTCGCTGCCCGCCTCGCTATGACTCCTGGCACTTTCCGTCGCAGAAGGTGCCGTACCTATCAGGGTTGTCACAAAATCCACAGGCATTTTCTGCGCTTCACACTGATTGTCAGCACACAATGCAGACGCAAACAATAAACTCACTGACAGAAAAGGAAATCGCATAGCTGGGCTTGTTGTTAATTCAGGCAGGAAGATCGAAAAAATAATGGTATGTTAGACCGATAGAATGTTGCAATTCCATTGATCAGGACGATTTAATTCAATATCCCCTTATGAAAATCCACATCATCGACACAGGCTTTTTCAAACTGGACGGAGGCGCTATGTTCGGCGTAGTCCCGAAAGTGCTGTGGAACAAGCAGAACCCTGCCGATGAAAAAAATCTCTGTTCCTGGGCCATGCGCTGCGTGCTCATTGAAGACGGCGATAAACTGATTCTCGTCGACACCGGCATGGGCGACAAACAGGACGATAAATTTTTCAGTCATTACGACCTGCACGGCGAGGCCACTTTGCTAGCATCCATACAAGAAAAAGGATACAGCCCGGAGGATATTACGGATGTTTTGCTAACGCACCTGCATTTTGATCATGTGGGAGGAGCGGTTCGCTTCAATCGGGACGGTTCTATGCTGCTTCCTACTTTCCCGAAAGCTACCTATTGGTCCAATAAAGCGCATTGGGAGTGGGCCACATACCCCAATCCCAGGGAAAAGGCTTCCTTTTTGAAGGAAAATATACTTCCATTGCAGGAATCCGGTCAACTGAGATTCATTGACCAGGGACAGTCGCCATTCACATCGATGGACCTGATCACTGTCGACGGGCATACCGAGCAAATGATGCTTCCTGTTATTCATTACAAAGCGCAAAAAATCATCTACTGCGCCGACCTCATTCCCTCATCATTCCACATTCCGATTCCGTGGATCATGAGCTACGACATGCGTCCGTTACAAACGATGGATGAAAAGCAGCAGGTGTTAAAACAGGCCGTGGATGACCAATGCATTCTACTCTTCGAACACGATCCTTTGTATGAGGCGGCGGTAGTGGAGCATACGGAGAAGGGCGTAAGGGTGCGGGAAAGGGGGATGCTGAGGGATTTTCTGGTTGAGTAAATGCAAGACTTTCGTTATATTTGAATATGCACACCGAGAAGGACATACAATTCGATCAACTACTAACCCAGATCAGAGGTTTGTCAGACCATCAGCGCAGACAACTGAGAGCTGAACTTGATCGCCTTGAAAAAAACGCTATCGACAATTCACTTGAAGAGTTCCTGCTGTCAGCCCCAACGTTCTCCGAAAATCAAATTAAAACGATTGAAGAAACTAGAAAGGCAATTGACCAATGGCGAAAAAGCTAGTACTTGTTGACACCTCTATTCTCATCGATTTTTTTCCGTAAATCCGACAAAGCCAATTCCCGCCACAGCTATGCATTATAGCCTGCTGCTTGCTACCTTAAATGTGAAGCATTTCGAAAGGATCGAAGAATTGCAAATCCTCCCAATCTCATGAAAACCGGCTTGGTCCTTTCAGGCGGAGGCGCGAGGGGAATCGCGCACATTGGCGTTGTGCAAGCACTCATTGAAGCGGGTATTGCGGCGGATACGATCAGCGCGACGAGCTCGGGGGCATTCGTGGGCGCCATGCTGGCATATGGCTATACTCCGCCGGATATACTAAAAATCATTCGCGAAACGAGTTTTTATCCATATTTGAGATTCGGGCTGGGTGCGAATGGCTTGCTGCATATGCGCAAAATGGAAGAAGTGTTCCGCAAATTCATTCCTGAAAACACTTTCGAATCGCTCAAAACGCCCCTGGTCGTGACCGCAACCGACATTGTATCCGGCGAAGAAGTACATTTCAGGAACGGAGAGCTGGCATTGCCGGTTCTGTCGTCCTGCTGCATTCCCGGCCTTTTCAGCCCTATGCATTATCAGGGGCGCGAGCTGGTCGACGGGGGTGTGCTCAATAATATGCCTGTCGAGCCCATCCTGAACGAGGCCGACTATACCATCGGCAGCCATTGCAACCCGTTTAATCTGGACAAACCATTGAAACGAACTACCGAGATCGTTTACCGAAGCCTGATCCTGGCCATGCATACCAAAACAAGAGCGCGGTTTGCGAGATGCGATTTACAGATCGAACCGCCGGCATTGAGCCGTTTCAGTATTTTTGATTTCAGGAAAGCCGACCAGCTATTTGAAGTGGGTTACACATTCACCAAAACTTTACTTAACGATCGCGGAATTTCATTTTCCTGACATCGCCGTTGTTTTATCCCCCAGCGTTGTGACTACCCATTGGCCTACCTGTTCACCCTGCTTTTGACCGTTCTCGATCGCGTCCATAAAGTGAATACCCCCGTAAAACCGGGACATTCCCGATTCGTTGGCCGCAGCCATGAATGACTTAAACGGACGGGCTTTGAGGTTAAACCGCTCCTCAACCGTATCTGTATAGGCAAAGTTATCGCCGAAATAGTGCGTGAGTATCACCGCAGCCGCGGTGGATATGACCGAATGCCCGCTGAGGTATTCCGGGAAAGGCGGTGTCTGCAAAAACGGCGTCCAGGTTGGGTCGATGAGTTTTCGGATGGCCGTCTCCGGGCGGATGCGGTTGCTCCGGTATTTCTCGTCCCAGCATGTCATAAAGCCATCCATGAGGCCGATTGCTACCGCTGTGTTGATGAGCATGGTCTTTGCAAAATCTGTTTTGGCCTGGCGGCAAGCAATGTCGGTAATGCCCATCCAATGCGCGCCCGGGGAGATTTTCTTCATCCCCACCAATAAATGCCCCTTATTTTCCAATGCGAATGGATTACAGTCCCAAAAAGCAGCTATAACCCGATGCTCGGGTTCCTTCTGGTCGTCGTAGTTCTGTTTCATTAATTTAAAGAAATCCGAATTTTTGGACTCTGAAAACGCAACAGGCGGTTCGGGACGGAATTGTGAAGCCGAGTCTAATGTGAACGGGCGAACTGTTTTGAAATAGGGCTCAACCGGTGGAAAATAGCCCGGCGGTGTCGGGTACCAGGTCCCTGGCCCACCGTGCGGTTCATACCTCGGGAAATTGCTGATTTTATTGTAACGGTCCGCTTTGGCATATTTCAGGATCTGCTTGCTAATCGCCGACGCATATTCCTGAGATCCAACTATCACTTCTTCGCAAAAACCGATTTTCTTGCAGGAGTCGATCAGGCTTTGCTGGTATTTCTGATGCAATGCACCCGACGGCTGCATTTTTTTAGCAGTTTCCAGCATGGCGAGTGCAGTAGCAAGCTGATAGGAGTATTCCTCCACCTTTGGCTTTTCAATCTCGGGGAAGTCGTTCAGAACGCCGTGCATGCTCGGATATGCTTTCTCATGCTGCGCCACGACTTCGTAACCTGCGAGGCAGGCATAGGAATAGAAACGGGCACCCAACGGAGGGTTTGTCACGTCATGCACCATGACGTCGGTCATCTGCAATGTCACCTGCCCGATCACGTCCGGGCTGATCTCTTTTTTCGATTCGCTCCTTTTGCACGCCACCCAGGCAACAGTCAGAAGAATAGCAAGGAGAGGATTACTGAACTTTGCCAATTTGATATGCTTTTATTTCCTGTTGATTAATTCCGAACAATAGCTTGTTTCCAAGCGGCAATACACTTCTGACATCGCCTTTGAGCGCAAAACCAGACTTTTCCTGACTGAGGTACCCGAATGTACCTGCGCCGTTACCTTTCAGCAAAATGCCATAATTGGCGTCGTATTTTCCGAAACGCAGCCGTGCTTTACTAATGTTACCACATAGCAGCAGGTCTTTTTTCCCATCACCGTCATAATCCAGCGCGGTAATGCTGTAAACCGGTGATACCTGCACTTCCAGCGGTAAGACCTTCTCGGCGAACTTCCCATTAGCAGCCCGCTCAAAATAGGCGGTTTTCAGGTAAGTGGCTTTCAGTTCCTGAGCTCCTTTTAGCTCATCGGGCGTGAAGATTTCCTTCACCGTTGCGTCGGCATAACCCTTGTAGTCCTGGAAACGGGTACGCATAATGCTCATCTGGTCCAGCATTTCGTCACGTGTCACATAAGGATAGCTTTTCCCCTGGATATAAAAACTCATCACGGGATCAACCGAGCCATTGTCATCAAAGTCCTTGTAGATCATTTCCACGGGTTCGCTATCGCTGGCCTTGCATTGGGTATTCGTCCCCATATTTCCGATCACCAGGTCTTCCTTTCCGTCCCCATTCAGGTCTTCAACCAGAATTTTGTTCCACCAGCCTGTATAAGGTTTTTCAAAATAATCGGTGGTTTTATTTTCCAGCTTTCCATTATTGTTGATGAATACAGTTACCGGCATCCATTCCCCTACCACTACCAGGTCGGCTTTTTTGTCGCCGTTCAGGTCTGTCCATGCCGCGTCGGTAACCAGGCCGACACGTTCCAGCTCCGGCGAGAAACGAGCCGTCTGGTCGGTAAATTTGCCCTTGCCGTCGTTGAGAAGCACGTAGCTCCGGGGTGTTTCGGGGTAGCGCCCGGGAATAACGCGTCCACCGACAAACAAATCCGGCTTTCCGTCTCCATTGATATCAGCCGCACGTACACAGCTGGCGCTCGTGAGCATCGCGGGCAATGCGCCCGTGCTCCTGGTCAGGTTACCCTTGCCGTCGTTCAGGTACAGTCTGCTTTGCAGCAAGGGATCCTCCGGCATAAAGCTCGCGTATCCGCCGCTGCATACGAACAAATCCTGCGCGCCATCGCCATCGGCATCAAAAAACAATGCGTCGGTATCCTCGCTCAGTTTGTCAGCTTCAAAAGCGGGGACCGGCTTCATGGTAAATGCCCCGCCTTTTTGCTGGACATATAGTCTGGCAGCCTCGCCTGATCCTCCACCCACAAATACATCTTCCAACCCATCACCATTCACATCTCCCTTTTTCAGGCAAGGGCCGGAAAACGACAGCGGATTGATCATCAATGGCTGACGTTTGAAGTCGTTGGTCCTGATACCCGGACTTTTGAATGCAATCGGCGATGCAACCGGCGTGAATAGCGGAGCAATCTGGCTCGCTACCCGGCGTGCCGGCTTTGCATTTGACTCGGAAAGCGATAGCAAGGCGTTGGTCGCGGGATTCACAACCCGCTCCTGCTTGCCATCCAGCCAGGTAACGACCAGCGAATCTATCACTCCGTCCTTACCCAATCCGAAATGCAATACCGGCGACACACTTGACTGGTAACCGCGGGTAGGCATTTGCTCAAGATATTGCTGTTGCCCTTTCCGGTAAATAGTAACCTTCGCTCCGAGGCCCTGGCTGTTTTGACCGCTACCTGCGAGCTTCACTTTGAGGTAGCTGTTTTTCAAATGCTTTTCCCCCTCATTCTGGTAAATGAATGCAGGTTTGTTGATATTATTGACGACCAGGTCGAGGTCGCCATCGTTGTCCAGGTCTGCGTAAGCGGCGCCTCCGCTGTTGGAGATTTCACCGAGTCCCCAGCTGTCGGCGACGTTCGTAAAAGTAAGGTCTCTTTTATTCTGAAAAAGATAGTTCTTCATATTTGAAGACGGCATCTTGTAAACCAGTTCCAGCACATCTTCCCGCTTCACCTTCCCCTCTATCCGCTTCAAATGATCTCCCATGAATTTGACAAAATCCATGTTTGTAAAATCGCGGAGGTTTCCATTGGTGATAAACAGGTCTTTCCAGCCATCATTGTCGTAATCTGCGAAAAGCGATGCCCAGCTCCAGTCCGTATTCGAAACACCGGACAATTGCCCGATCTCTGAAAAAACCAGGTCTTTTGTTCCCTTACCCAGCCCTTCGTTCAATTGCAGCATATTCCGCATGTACTGATGATGGAAGCCCATTTTCACATTAAAATCAAACAATTCGTAGTTGTCGAGCCCTGTGAGCAGCTTCTGGCGCCGGTTGTCTTCCGGGAGCATGTCCAATGTGAAAATATCCGGCAGACCGTCATTGTTGAAATCGGCTATATCGTTCCCCATCGACGAATGGGAAGTATGCCCGATGCTGCTTTTCAAAACATCGGTAAAAGTCCCGTTTCCATTATTAATGTACAGGAAGTCGGGAACAGAGTAGTCGTTGGAAATATACATGTCCTGCCAGCCATCTTGATTGATGTCGGCGATACCAATACCCAGGCCGTAGGTCAGCTGCGAGCTGTGAATGCCCGCTTTCCTGGTAATGTCGGTAAAATGCGGGACGCCGCTTTGCGGATCGTTCCGAAAAAGCCTTACACCGGTCACCGGGTCTTCTTTTTTAAGAATATCGGCCGTGCTGGCTTCATCGAGAATAGGAAGTGCCTTGGGGTTATGATTGAGCAGGAACATATCAAGATCTCCGTCTTTATCGAAGTCGAAGAATGCTGCCTGCGTGCTGTTACTTGGCGTGGCCAGACCATATTGCTCAGCCATTTCCGCAAACTGCGGTACGCCCTGGGCATTATTGCCTTTGTTGATGAATAGCTGGTCTTTCAGGCTCTCGGGGGAAACAGCCCCTGAATAGCAGACGTAAATATCCAGCTTACCGTCTCCATTTACATCCGCCATCGTCACCCCCGTTTTCCAGGGATGCTCTCTTCCACCCACCTGCGCCAAATTGGTAATGTCCTCAAACACCATTTTACCCTTATTAAGGTAAAGTTTATTGGGAACCATGTTGCCCGTAAAATAGATATCGTCCAGGCCATCACCATTCAGGTCGCCCACGGCTACCCCTCCTCCGTTATAGAAGTATTCATACATCAGCACGTTGGTATTCAAACCTTCGGTCAATGTATTGGCAAAATCGATCTTGGTTTGCCCGGGAGAGAGGAGCGTGAAAAGCGGTGGCCCACCGGCGCCTTCTCTTTTTTCTTCGGACTGGGAGGATTTATTACAACCGGAAAGTATAACAGCTGCGATCAGAGCCATGCTGCCTGCTTTCAGGGGCCATATTTGCTTCATGACAGGAATGAAGAGTTAAAAGGGAGTAAAAAAGAAACTATGCCTTGAACGCCAAGACATAGTTTCAGTAAAATTAGTCAATAAAACAGATCTATTTATCGTAATCCGGATTTTGGATCAGTTTCGCGTTACGGTTCATTTCGTCGCGGCTGAATGGACGGAAATACATTTTGTCAACCCATTTCCGGTTCTCGTGAGACTTCTCTTCCACTGGTGTGTAAGTATAGTCATAAACCGTTGGATCGTAGTGATATGGCTCCTTCATTGTTTTTCCAGCCTTGAACTTGCCGATCACGTTAATGTACTGCAGCGAACGGCCCAGCGTAGTCGGTGCGATCATCCAGCGACGCGCATCGTGGTAACGTTGCTCTTCGTAAGCCATTTCAATGCGCTTTTCGTGACGATAAGCCTCTTTCAATGCAGCTCCCGATGCTTTTAATGCAGGCATACCGGCACGGAAACGGATCTTGTTCAACCATTCCAATGCGATAGCGTCGTCACCTACCTCGATGCTCGTTTCGATGTAGTTGAACACCAGCTCGGTTACCCGAATGAACGGCCAGGGGATATTCTGGCGGTCGGTGTTGTCGTACAAACCTGGGTTCGGATCGATGAACTTACGCATGTAGTAACCGGTGCGGCTTCCGTTCCAGTCTTCGATAGAGCTGCTGCGGGTATCGAGTCCTTTGCGGTTAAACAACGCTCCTTTGTCGTCCAGAAGGTCATATGCACCGGTCTGGATCTGGTTTGCAGGGTCTTTCGCATCGGAAGGCCGCGGTTTCCAGGTAGCACCGTCGTACATGACAGTGGCGTAGAAACGTGGGTCGCGGTTTGTGTACGGGTTCGCTTTGTGAGTAGGGTTAGTCCAGGAGAATGCAGTTCCATCCATCATTTCGTAATCGTCCACGAGCGTTCCGATCGGCGTGTTACCAGCCCAGTTGTGGTAACCGTTCGGACCGTTGTTCAAACCGGTCTGGCGTGCACCTTCGTTTTGGCTTGGCGTGAAATAGCGTCCGAAAACGATGTCGTTCGCCGAAGCGTCGAGCGTTTTGTCGGCAGAGGCACCGGCCATTGCGAGGGAAATGTAGTTCAGTCTGCCCTGTTCCGCCGTTACGGGAGCGGTCAGGTTGAGCTTGTAACCGCTACCGGCAGCATCCAGGGCCGCTTTGGCAGCAGCCTGTGCCGCTGTCCAGCGCGCCTTGCGGTCACCCGAAGGAGAACCGAGGAATTCCGGGTTCGAGAATCCGGCCAGTACGGCCGATTTCGCTTTCATCGTAGGCACGTCGTGCAAATCACTCGCAGCATAAAGCAGCACACGCGATTTCAGCGCCAATGCAGCCGCTTTCGTAGCGCGACCTTTCGCAAGGTTTTTACCATCCAGCAGCAATGCAGCGCTATCCGCATCGCTCACGATCTGCTTCACGCATTCGTCCCAGGTATTACGGGGAACGGAGTAGTCTTCGTTCAGCGCGTATACTTTTTTGATGATCGGCACTGCACCGTAGTAGCGAATCAGCTGTTGGTAATAATAGGCACGAAGGAAGTAGGCTTCTCCTTTCAGGCGGGATTTCAACGTCTCATCAGCGAATGTAGCGGTTGCCAGGTTAGATAGCGCGATGTTGGTAGCGCGGATACGGGTGTACATCGGTCCCCAACCGTAGGTATCATCCACCCAACCGAGGTTGGACGGGCTCAAACTACCTTCGTTTACGGTATTGATGTTACGGCCGGTGTGGGTAAATACCGATTCGTCGGTCAGCGAGGCCAGCATTTGTTCGCTGAAACCACCCTGCTGCAATCCCTGGTAAATACCTGTTACAAAACCTTCTGCCAAAGCACCGTCTTTCCATGCTTCTTCGCTCGGGATTTCCGTTGGCGGCGTCACATCCAGAAAGTCAGTGTCGCACGACGCAAGTCCTCCGCCCAGCAAGGCAATTAGCAATAGACTTTTATATTTCAATTTCATATTTCTTAATCGTTAAAATGCTACACGTACGCCTGCGCTGAGAACTCTTGCTTGCGGATAGTATTGACCGCTCGTAGTAGTCGCTTCCGGATCCCACACTTTGATCTTGTCGAAAGTGATGAAGTTCAAACCGTTCACGTAAACCCGGAAACTGCTTAAACCGATTTTCGAACCGATTTCCGATGGCAGGTTATACCCGATTTCGACGTTTTTCAAACGCAGGTAGTTGTTGCTTTTCAGGAAGTAGTCGTTAATACCACCACCGCTACCGCCGGTGAAACCGTTACCAGTGCCGACATTTGTATAGTACCTGTTGTTACGGTTAGTCAAACGCGGATACTCGCTTGTTGGATTATCAATCGTCCAGCGGTGGTCGTAATCGTATTTCAGATAGTTACCAATGTCACCAGATTCTGTCAGACCTACGAGCTGCAAACCACCCATTGCTCCCTGGAACAACATAGAGAGGTCGAACTGCTTGTAGCCAAGGTTGATAGATGCTCCGCCTGTAAACCATGGGCGCTGCGTTTTATCGGAACGAACACGGTCATCCGCACTGATTTTGCCATCATTATTGATATCCTTGAACTTCATGTCACCCGGACGAAGGTTACCTGTAATCGGGCTGTAATCAAGCTTGTTCGCATCGATTTCCGCCTGATCCTTGAAAGCACCGTCGAATTTATACATGAGGAATGAGTTATAAGGCATTCCTGTCGTATGCTGATAGGTGGGAGCACCTGGTGTTTCGTCCCAAAACGTAATCTTGTTTTTGGCATAACCACCATTCACGCTCACAGAGTAAGTAAAATCGCCGGCATTTCCGTCGTAGCTCACTTTAAACTCCCATCCTTTGTTCACCAGTTTTCCAAGGTTCTGGGGCGGAAGACGGCCATCGATACCGACTGATGAAGGCGTAGAACCCGCTTTAGGGATCAGTGTTTTCGAACGGTTGTTCACGAAATAGTCAAATTCGAAAGACAGTTTGTCATTCAGCAAAGTACCTTCGATACCGAAGTTGGTGTTATTTGCCACCTCCCAGGTAAAGCTGGGGTTAGCAATGCGTGTTTCCAACAAAGTTCTTGCCACCTGATCGTTGATAATGTAGCTTCCGAAGCCCATTGTCGACAGGAATTGGTACTCAGCCAAAGTTTCTGTTCCCAGGAAGTAGGGCTCTGCACCCATTTGTCCCCACGAAGCACGCAACTTTACATTGTTTACGTAACGGGAAATGCTGTTTTTCCAGAAACCTTCTTCCGAAACACGCCATCCGGCCGATACCCCCGGGAAGAAACCGAAACGGCCTTCTTTAGGGAATACATACGAACCATCTACGCGCCACAGAAATTCGGCCAGATATTTCTCTTTGAAGTTGTAACCTGCACGGCCATAGTAGCTCAAACGTGCACGTTTAAACAAATCGCCACGGTTGGTACCTGAGTTATCAATGTTTTGCTCGGCAGTACCACCGGCAAAAAGCTGGTCCACAACCGGTGAAATGTAGTAGCGGCGGAATGCGAAGAAACCGTCAGCATCTACTTTCTCGCGCTGAATACCTGCCATTACATTAAAGTTGTGCCCATCGACCGATTTTTCGTATGAAACCTGGCCTGTCAGCTGAATCGACAATTCCTGTGCGGAAGTTTCTGTCAAACGCGGGTCTTTGAAAGTCGAACGAACGGTTCCTGTCAGGAACGGCGTGGTTCCGTCTGCTTCGAAAGTCTTTTTGTCCCAGAAATAAAGCGTCCAGGGCGTTTCGAAGTTTTTCACGCGGCGCAGCTGCTTATCGAGCGCAGCCATAGCATTGACTTTCAACCCCGGTACGCCTGGTACCTGGATTTCAAGACCACCATTGGTTTGGATATAGTCGCGTTTGTCGTTATTGTAACCCGTTGTGTTGGTAGTAATTACAGCAGGGTTTTGTCCGTTCTCGATATCCGGGCCCGGACGTCCGTCTGGCCAGATCGCGATTTCAGTCGGTTTACCGCGCATCAGCATACGGAAGATCGCTCCGGCACCGTTACCACCACTCGGGAAGTGACGGAATTCCTCACGCAACGTCACACCCAGGTTCGCCGAGATATACTTGTTGATCTTCGTATCGAGATTGATACGCATATCATATTGCTTGTAACCTGTCGCTGAATTCACATAGTAACCATCCTGATTGATATGGCCAATTGAAGCGAGGTATTTGATGTTTTCGCTACCACCTGTCAATTGCAGGTTGTGACGTTGCTGAGGCGCCCATTTGCGGAGGACAGATCCATACCAGTCGGTGTCAGGATACAGCAACGGAGACGACTGGTCTCTGAATTTCTGCATATCCTCAGGTTTATAAACCGCATTCAGTACGTTTCCGTTGTCAGTTCTCGTGTAAGAACCATTGGTATTGAAACCTTGCAATGCACCTTGCCACTGTCCTACCGGCAGGTTGTCATAGATTTGCAATTCGTTACGGATCGTAGCGTATTCAGCTGCATTCGACATTTGCGGTGTACGCGTCGGCTGCGAAATACCCAGGTTCATATCGTATGAAATCTGTGGCTTGCCCATTTTACCACGTTTGGTGGTAATCAGGATAACGCCGTTACCCGCACGTGATCCGTAGATCGCCGCAGCTGCATCTTTCAGTACGGAGATACTTTCGATATCGGCAGGGTTGATACGGTCGAGACCACCCGAACGGTTGGGAACGCCGTCCACAACGATCAGCGCATTGCTGTTACCCAGGGAGTTGGTACCGCGGATACGGATTGCAGAACCATCGTATCCGGGCTCGCCGCTGGATTGTACGGCAGAAATACCGGGCAGACGTCCGCCCAGCGTATTGGATAAGTTGGCAGCAGGAGCTTTTTGGAGTTCAGTACCCTTCACGGCCGTTACCGATCCTGTGAGGGTCGCTTTTTTAGCGGTTCCATATCCCACCACGACCACTTCTTCCAGTGCTTTGGTGTCGGAGATGAGGATTACATCCAGGACGCTCTTGCCTCCGACAGGAATTTCCTGTGTGAGATAACCGATAAAAGAGAAAACCAGTGTGCCGCTTTTTTCAGCGGTTACCGTATAAAGCCCTTCGTTATCGGTGACTGTACCTGAGGTTGTTCCCTTCACGACAACGCTTACCCCGGGTAACGGTTGTCCTTGCTCATCTTTGATCTTACCCTTGATGCTGTTCTGGGCAAAAGCTCCCAAGACCGTCACCAGGGCTAGACAAAGAGAAAAAACACTTCGTGATACAGCACGAGGCGTCCATCCAGTAGAAAATCTCATAGATTAATAGTTAGATTAAAAGTTGTAGTAAGAATGTTTGCTTAACCGTATAAGCACGGAACGTAGAGTCAGACTCGATTTTTGTTTCGAAAAATCTATGCTGGCGGATAAGAAATTGTAGCTAGGAGAATTTTAACATCAGCAGGGATACAGTTAGGTGAGTACTTTCATCGAACAGAGCTTAGGATTCAAACTGTGTATATCACACACAATTAAATGCATATACTACATTAGTTTGTAGGATATGTGCTATTGCGGTAATACTCTCGCTTGATTGTACAAAAAGATATTAATTTTTTTACAAAAAAAAGATTTCCCGGTTAAAGAATATGCATTCTTAAAAAATAACAATAAATAAAGGTATCTAACCAACAATTTTTAGAATTAGTTATATATAAGTTACAATAAATCATTCTTTTGTACAGAATTATCATTGAATTCCCAATTCTTGCTATCTTCGCTGACCATATCAGTTACAATTTCTACGATACCCGAATGAAGTTCCGTATACTCTCCCTGCTATTCATTCCGCTTTTATATGGCTGTAAAAAAGAGGCGTCGTTCGAAGAATACAATGCAAAGGCTTCGGACCCGGCACTGTTTCATGAAACGGCCACGCATCTGACCGATGTGATTATCCACGATATCTTTAAGCCGCCCGTTGCCAGCCGCATATACGGTTATTCGTTCCTGGCCGCGTACGAGGCACTTACTCCCGGCTATCCGGAATACCAGACGCTTGGAAATCAACTGGTTAAATTCAATATACCACCCAAACCTGACAGCTCGCTGGCTTACTGTTTCCCACTGGCCAGTATCAAGGCGTTTACCGTTGTCGGCAGGACCCTCACTTTTTCAGGGAATATGTGGGATGACTACGAAAAGAAGCTTTTCAAAAAATACCAGGATATGGGTATTCCTGAGGACGTATATGAACGCTCCATCGCATACGGCGACACAGTGGCGAAGCATATCATGGCATATGCGTCCAAAGATCATTACAAGGAGATTCGCGGTTATCGTTATACGGTGACCAATAAACCCGGGACCTGGGTTCCTACTCCTCCCGCCTACGCGGATGCCTGCGAGCCTATGTGGAATACTGTCAGAACATTCGCGCTGGATTCCGTGACCCAATTCCGCTGCCCCCCGCCGGCACAATATGACCTCGCTAAAAACAGTAAATTCATGGAACTGGCGATGGAAGTATATAATGTAGGTAAGGGGCTTACCGAAGATCAGAAAGCAACCGCTTACTTCTGGGATGACAATGCATTTGTGACCAACGTCGTCGGCCATGCCATGTTTGCCAATAAGAAAATGACTCCTGCCGGCCATTGGCTAGCCATTATCCGTACAGTAACCACCGACAAAAAGCTCAACCTGATGCAGGCTACCGAAGCTTACACGCTCGGAGCACTTTCGATCTACGATGCATTCATTGCGTGCTGGGACGAGAAATACAGGACAGTTCGCATCAGACCGGAAACAGTGATCAACAACAACTGGGACCCCAACTGGCGCCCTTTCCTGGAAACGCCGGCATTCCCCGAGTACGTGAGCGGCCACAGTTCCATTTCGGCAGCCTGCGGTGCTGTTCTGACCCATTTAATTGGTAAGAATGTGGCATTCACGGATACCACCGAGAAAAAATACGGTCATGGCGTGAAATCCTTCAAATCATTCGAAGAAGCTTACTGGGATGCCTCAATCAGCCGCGTCTACGGTGGAATCCATTACCGCGACGGCGTTGAGGAAGGGACACATCTGGGCCTGAAGATCGGAGAAAATATCTGGAAAAGGGCCGTTACGCGCAAGGACCGCAACGCATTGGCCCAAAACTAGTTATTTAGCCTGCACATGATCCGCATTGTAATGCAGCCCGATGTTCTCACGTCGGGCCATTGCCATCTTAATGATCAGGTAAGACACCGAAATCATGTTCCGGAGTTCACATATCGCCACCGACACTTTCGATTCCCGGTAAAGGTCTTCGTGCTCCTGATGCAGCAGTTCCAGGCGGTCGTAAGCACGTTTCATACGGCGGTCGGTACGTACGATACCAACATAGTTCGACATGATGCTGTTGAGCTCGCGGGTCATTTCCGTGACGAGTACCTGCTCCTCCGGATGCGTGGTGCCCGAATCGTCCCATTCGGGAATGTTGCCGGGAACAACCGCGCTTTCAAATCCGGCCACAGTGCTTTCGTATGCCCGGTGTCCAAAAACCACTGCTTCCAGCAATGAATTGGAAGCTAATCGATTAGATCCGTGCAAGCCTGTGCATGCACATTCTCCCACAGCATACAGGAAACCGATATTCGTTTTCCCCCACTCATTCACCCGCACGCCCCCGCACATGTAATGCTGAGCCGGCACGACGGGGATCATATCCCTGCGCACATCCACCCCTTGTTGCAGGCAGTACTCGGTAATATTCGGAAAATGCTCGAGAAACTTCTCGTAATCACAATGCCTCACATCCAGGTACACGTGGTCGACCCCGTTTTTCTTCATCTCGGAGTCAATCGCCCGCGCAACGATGTCACGCGGGGCCAGGGAAAGGCGGCTGTCATAGTTTTCCATGAACGTGCTGCCATCGGCCCGTTTCAATATTCCTCCAAAACCTCTCACGGCCTCCGAAATGAGGAAAGAGGGCTTTTGACCCGGCTGGTAAAAACTGGTAGGATGGAACTGGATGAATTCCATATTGTCACAAATACCCTTGGCACGATAGGCCATTGCAATCCCATCACCGGTCGCGATCGTCGGGTTGGTGGTGCTTTGGTAAATGTTCCCGATTCCGCCCGTAGCCAGCAAAGTGGTTTTAGCTAAAAACTTTTCCACCTCTCCCGTCTGGCGGTTCAGTACGTACGCTCCGAAGCATTTGATATCCTCCTGGTAACGGTAAACGGTTTCTCCCAGATGGTGCTGCGTGATCAGCTCTACGGCGTAGTAATGCGTAAAAATCTGTATGCTTTTGTGGCGGTTCACCTCTTCCAGCAATGCCCGCTCGATTTCCGCACCGGTAATGTCCTTGAAATGTAAAATACGGTGATCGGAGTGCCCGCCTTCCTTGGCCAGGTCATACTCCCCTCCTTTTTCCCTGTCAAAGCGTGTCCCGTAGTCGATCAGCTCCTGAATGCGTTCGGGCGCTTCCCTGACGACGATCTCGACGATGTTCCTTTTATTGACCTCATCCCCCGCATCCATCGTATCCTGAATATGCTTTTCAAACGAATCGGACTCCGCCCAAACGACCGCAATGCCTCCCTGGGCGTATTTGGTGTTCGTTTCATCGGCCTGGACCTTGGTGATCACGGCAATGGAAATTTCCTTATTCAATTCGTCGAAATGGCGGGCTAATTTAGCTGCGTAGCTTAGTCCGGCAATTCCCGAACCGATAATCAGAAAATCAAACTGGGGCATAATTTCAGGAATAGGGTTAAATCGGGTGTCAGATGCCTTTGCTCAGTTCCAGCATACGCGCCACGGAATCATAAGCTTTCAGGCGGATGTCCTCGGGCACAAAGATCTCCGGCTGCTCGTGAAGGAGCGCATTGTAGACCTTTTCGAGGGTGTTCATTTTCATATACGGGCATTCGGAACAAGCACAGGTATTGTTATCGGAGCCGGGAGCCGGGATCAGCTTTTTATCGGGCACCGACTGTTTCATTTTATGCAAAATACCGGCCTCGGTTGCAACGATGAACTTCTCGTGGGGCGAGTCTTTTACAAATTTCAAAAGACCCGTGGTGGAGCTCACATAATCCGCCTGCTTCAAAATATCTTCCTTGCATTCCGGGTGAGCGATCAGCAGCGCGTCGGGGTTCTCCTCGCGAAGCTGCGCCAGTTTTTCCCTCGAAATATCGATATGCACGATGCAGGCTCCATCCCAAAGCACCATATCACGACCGGTTTTGTGTGCTACATACCTGCCCAGGTTCGCGTCCGGCGCGAAAATGATCTTCTGATCTTTCGGCAGGCTTTCTACGATCTGCAATGCATTGGAAGAGGTACAAACGATATCCGTCAGTGCCTTGATCTCCGCAGAGCAGTTGATGTAACTGATCACGATATGATCCGGATATTGCGCTTTGAATGCGGCGAACTTGTCGGCCGGCGCTGAATCGGCCAGCGAGCAACCTGCATTCAGATCCGGGATTACCACTTTTTTATGGGGACTGAGGATCTTGGCCGTTTCGCCCATGAAGTGCACGCCGCAAAAAACGATCATGTCGGCATCGGTGGCGGCTGCCTGCTGTGAAAGTCCGAGGCTGTCACCAATGTAATCGGCCAGGTCCTGGATTTCCGCGTCCACGTAGTAATGCGCGAGAATGACCGCATTCTTTTCTTTTTTGAGGCGGTTGATCTCCGCAACCAGATCGATATCTTCCGCGATCGCCTCCGTCACATAACCGTAGCGGTTAACCTGCGCTTCAATTGTAGTCATTATGGTGAATAATTGGCTTTTATTTAATATTAAAATCCATGCCGAATTTACGATATTAAACCAATGAAAAGCAAAGAAAGTGCGCCCGCGGCATTAAAACGAAAGCCGCCGGGAACGGTCCCGGCGGCTTTCTGATGCTTGTATTAATGATTGTCCTATAATATCCAACGGAAAAAAGCGTACAGCGTACCCGACAACAACATGGTCACGGGCAATGTCAGCACCCACGCAATCACGATGTTACGGATCGTACCACCTTGCAGGTTTTTCACCCCTTTGCTGGCCACCATCGAACCCGCGATACCCGATGATAATACGTGCGTGGTACTCACCGGAAGGCCCAGATAAGACGACACCCCGATAGTACTCGCCGCTACAAGTTCAGCCGAAGCACCTTGTGCGTAAGTCAAATGCTGCTTACCGATCTTTTCACCGATCGTCACCACGATACGCTTCCAACCTACCATGGTTCCAAGGCCCAGCGAAAGTGAAATCATCAGAATGACCCAGTCAGGGGCGTAATCCGTATATCTTCTGATACCATGCTCGCTACCCGATTGCTTTTTCAGCAATGCGAAGTCAGCTGCATTCAGGTTGGCCTGACCATTATCGAGGATCGTTTTGATATTGCGGCTCACGAGCAGCAGGGAGCGGCGCGCTTCCATGCGCTCCTCTTTCGGGAGGCGGTGCTCCGGTAGCGGATGGCTTATCTGTGCCTGTAAATGTGTGAGCTCGGTTTTGATGGTATGCAAATGCCCGCGGTCGGAGATCGACAAGCGTGTAGAATCGATGCTATTCACGGCCTGCTCGATACCCACGAGATCAGTCTTCATTTCGATGGGGTCTTTGGAATTATCCAATGCAAAATGTGCAGGAACGATACCGATCAGGATCAGCATTACAAGCCCGACACCTTTTTGCCCGTCGTTGGAACCGTGGAAGAAACTTACCAAGGTACATGTAGCAATCAGAATGGCGCGGATCCAGATCGGCGGCGCTTCGTTTTTCTTGGGTTCGCTGAAAACAATCTCGCGGAGCGGCTTGGACAACGACCTTCTCAGAATAAACATAATAATGATCGCCAGCGCGAAACCGAAGATCGGTGAGCTCAGGAGCGACATGAACAGTTCTTGCGCTTTCGACCAGTTTACACCGGTTCCCTGGGTATTTTCAGGCATTAATGTAAATGCAAGACCTACGCCGAGGATCGATCCGATGAGCGTATGGGAACTGGAACTCGGCAAACCGAAGTACCAGGTACCCAGGTTCCAGATGATGGCGCTAAAAAGTAGTGCAAAGACCATCGCGGCGCTGTGATAGACGTTCTGATCGATCAGCAGCTCCACGGGAAGCAGGTTCACAATCCCCATGGCAACTGCGATACCTCCGAAGAAAACGCCGCAGAAGTTCATGAAACCCGACCAGATCACAGCCACATTCGGTTTCAGGGAATTGGTATAGATTACCGTTGCAACCGCGTTGGCAGTGTCATGGAAACCGTTAACAAACTCAAATGCACAGGCCGCCAGAATACTAAAAGCGAGGAGGATAAAAATGTCGGTTTCCAGACCAAACATAAAAGGAGTTGATAGGTTGAATTATTGACGCAAAACTACTTATAAACGACCGACCCAATGTTAAGAAATTGTTAAGTCAGTTTAATCTCAGTTTGTTTCTTTGTTAGCCAGCTGCCCGCAAGCCGCGTCGATATCCTTGCCTCTGCTCCTTCTGACGTGCACCGAAACCCCTCTATCTTCCAGGAATGCGGCAAATTTATCCAGTCTGTCAGCCTCGGTATTCTTAAAATCAGCCTCCGCGATCGGGTTATACTCAATGATGTTCACACGGGCCGGAACACGTTTGGTAAACTCCCAAAGCTCCTTCGCGTCCTGTAAACTGTCATTGAAATTGTTGAAAACGATGTATTCGAAGGTAATGCGGTTGCCTGTTTTCTTATAAAAATAGTTCAAAGCTTCCGCCAGGTTATCGAGCGAGTTCGATTCGTTTATCGGCATGATCTGGTTCCGCTTCTCATCGTTGGCCGCATGAAGCGACAAGGCCAGCCTAAACCGCACTTCGTCATCCCCCAGCTTTTTGATCATTTTCGCGATACCGGCAGTAGAAACGGTAATGCGTCGCGGGGACATATTGAGCCCTTCCGGCGAAGTGATATATTCAATGGATTGGAGCACGTTGGCATAGTTCAGCAGCGGCTCGCCCATTCCCATGTATACAATGTTGGTCAATGGCGCATTGAAAGTCTTTTCCGCCTGCTGCGCGATCGCTACGACCTGATCATAAATTTCTCCGGCTTCGAGGTTACGTTTCCGGTCCATGTAGCCCGTTGCGCAGAACTTGCAGGTAAGCGAGCACCCTACCTGGCTGCTCACGCAGGCGGTCATGCGGTCGGTGGCGGGTATGAGCACGCCTTCTACCAGGTTACCGTCAAAAAGCTTGAATGCGGATTTGATCGTACCGTCGTTGCTGTGCTGTTTTTTGGCAACATCAAGCGAATGGATCAGGAAATGCTCATTCATCAGCTGGCGCGTGGCCAGCGAAAGATTGGTCATTTCATCAAATGAATGGGCTGACTTTTTCCAGATCCATTCGTAAATCTGTTTTGCTCTGAAAGCCTTCTCCCCGTGCTCCGTCATCCAGCTCTTGATCTGGTCAATCGTGAATTTGCGGATATCCTGCTTGTGTTCTAAGGTGGTCATTTTTCTATCATTCTGTCAAACACACGGGGGCATTCAACCAATTTTTCTGCAAAAGTACTGAAAATCAACAATGAAAGCTTAACCCTTCCGGGAATTTGAAAGTTCATTCGTCCAGGTAATCCCGTTTCCAGTCGCGGATCAGGTCGGTGCCTTTGGGCATCAGCGACAATGCTTTGGTAATCACCGTCGGCGCTACGGGTACCACGAGTGGGTACAGGAAGGTATCGTCTGTGCGGTGCGCCGGAATCTTCACCCCGATCGCGTCAACCAGCCAGAAAAAAACGCTGATCCCGAAAACCCAGGTAAAAACGCCCACCATCGCCCCTGCGAAACTATCGAAAGTACCCAGGATCGAGTAGCGCAGCGAACGCCGGATGGTGTAGCCGAATTGGTTCAGGAGAAAAATGGTTGGAAAGAAAATGGCAGAAAACCCTACATAGGGCAGGACTTTCCGCGCAACCCCTTCACTGAAATAAGGAGTAAGGACTTCCATCCCCAATCCCAGGAATTTAAAACCCAAAACCATGGCTACCACAAGGCCCAGGATACCGATAATTTCGATCAATAAACCTTTGCGATAGCCATGCAATGCGCCCCAAAGCAGGGGTAGAAGGATGAGAACATCCAGTAATTTCATGCGAGCAATGCCTTAACCAGGGTAGATACTACGCGTCCTTCGGCTTGTCCGGCAAGCTCTTTGGTGGCAACGCCCATTACCTTACCCATGTCCGCAGGGCCTGCCGCACCTACACGGGCGATGATCTCCTGTAATTTCACCTTTACTTCGTCCTCAGTAAGTTGTTTAGGCAGAAATTGTTCGATAACCGCCAGTTCGGCCTCCTCTTTTTCGAGCAAGTCCGGACGGCCCTGCGTCTTGTAAATATCGGCTGACTCCCGGCGTTGCTTAGCCGCTTTGGTCAAAAGTTTGAGCTCATCGTCAGCAGAGAGCTCGCCGCTGCCGCCGCCTTTGGTTTCTTCCAGCAAAATCAACGACTTGATCGCGCGTAATGCACGTAATGTGTCCTGATCCTTGGCGCGCATGGCATCCTTAATGCCGGATTCTACTTGGGTTTTTAGTGACATCGTTAAATAATTTTGAATGACTGAATGATTGAATGACTGAATGTCAGAATTTTAAATGAGCCGCCGTGGAACGGGGAATGAGTAAATGAGTGAATGAGTAAATGAGTAAATGAGTGAATGAGTGAATGAGTGAATTTTGAATGAGCCGCTGTGGAATGGTGAATATTCAAAGTCAGTCGCTATCGTCTGGTTATTTGTTGTTTATTACAGTGATTTAGGCTAAAATTTAGCATTAAGGGTGTTTTTATACACTCGAATGCTAAATTTGTATCAGACCGGCAAAGTTAGTGATTCACTTGAAAACTCACGTTTAAGAATCAAAACTCACCCTTTCAGACATTCATAAATTAACACATTCCCCACCCCACGACAACACATTCAATCATTAAAATTCACTCATTCACTCATCCACTCATTCAAAATTCATTCATTCAATCATTCAACATTAAAGTCCCATGACCCGTCTAAGCGTTAACATTAACAAGATCGCAACACTCCGCAACTCACGCGGTGGCGACAACCCTAATGTGCTGAAAGTAGCGCTGGACTGCGAGCGGTTTGGTGCACAAGGCATTACAGTTCACCCCCGTCCCGACGAGCGCCATATCCGCTATCAGGACGTTTATGATTTGCGGGAAGTCGTGACAACCGAATTTAATATTGAAGGCAACCCGTCGGAAAAGAAATTCGTGGAACTGGTGCTGGCCAATAAGCCCGACCAGGTAACGCTCGTGCCGGATGCATTAGGCGCGATTACTTCCAATGCAGGCTGGGACACGATTACCCACCGCGCACAACTCACCGACCTTGTCGGTACCTTTAAGTCAGCCGGCATCCGGGTTTCCGTCTTTGTGGATCCCGATGAAGAAATGGTAGAAGGTGCTAAAATATGCGGTGCCGACCGGGTAGAGCTTTATACCGAACCGTTTGCGGCGGGCTATTTCGAAAACCGTCAAAAAGCGGTACTTCCTTTTGTCAAAGCTGCTGAAAAGGCCCGGGAAGTAGGATTAGGATTGAATGCGGGCCACGACCTCAGCCTCGATAACCTGCATTTCCTCAAACAAAGTATCCCCTGGATGGACGAAGTTTCGATCGGTCACGCATTGATCTGCGATGCATTATATATAGGATTGGAAAATACGATACAGATGTACTTGAGGGAGTTGGAGTTGTAAATGCTTAGTCGGCACGGTCAACGTATTGTTGTTGCATCCCTACGGGACTCCGGTCCGTGGGTTAAATTTATCTTTCTACCAATATTACGTGCCTAACGGCACTTAACTGCACGATGAGCAGTCGCGTTAGCGACGTAACATTGGTAGAAAACAGGCATAACCGATGATCCGCAAATGCCGTAGGCATGCAACAACAAATGCAGGGTTTCCGGCTATCACCACCCCGTCCGATACTCCCTTTTCACAAACTGGTTGGCGACATCAAAGTTGGTGATCTTCATATTTGCCCCATCCCACATCAACCGCTGGCGGCCGGGAAATGTAAAACCTTTGCCATCCGCCTTCGCTTCACGGTGCAGGTAGGAGCGCACGGCCAGGTTACCCATGAGCACGATTTCCGTCAGTAGGCCAGATTGGTCGAATGACGAACTGGTGTAAGCACCGTACCCTTTTTTACAGGCCTGTACGAATTGCTGCTGATGCCCTTCCCAACTGCCCGAGACCAATGCACGGGGTTTAGTGGCAATCCGGACGTTCGCAAACTTCTTCTCAGGCCAGAGTCTTGGATTTTCGCCAAACATCTCGGCACTGACAATCCCTTTTGTACCAATAAACAATATGCCGCCGTCGACACTGCCGAAAACGGTTTTATAGTCGCAGCCATCGGGCAGTTGCGGACGCATTCCACCGTCATACCAGTTCAGGTTGATTTCCTTGCCCGGTGTTTTGGAAGGGAATTTTAAATGGATATTCGCGGAAGGCGGGGCGACGTCGTCAAAGAATGCCTGCTGAAAAAAATCGGCGTATACCGAGCCTACGCTGCATTCGACCGACGTAGGGTAACCGAGTTTCAATGCCCGGAAAGGGACATCGAGGAAATGACAGCCCATGTCACCCAATGCGCCGGTGCCGAAATCCCAGTAACCGCGCCAGCGGAACGGCATGTAAGCTTCGTGGTAGTCACGTTTCGGCGCGGTACCAAGCCAAAGATCCCAGTCGACGCCCGCGGGTACCGGCTGCGACTCCCCTTTGTCTTTCGGTGATTTCACGCCCTGCGGCCATACCGGCCTGTCGGTCCATACCTCGATCGTGTGGACGTCACCGATCGCTCCTGACTGCACAAGCGCCTCGGTGTTGCGGGTACCATCGCTGCTGCTTCCCTGGTTACCCATTTGGGTTACTACTTTGAATTTCTTAGCAGCCTCCGTAAGCATCCGGGCTTCCCATATGTCCTTCGTCAGCGGTTTTTCAACATAAACATGTTTTCCTAACTCCATTGCGGCGATCGCAACGGGGTAATGCATATGGTCGGGTGTGGTGACTATGACGGCGTCGAACGTCCTGGCCTCCTTCTCGAACATCTTGCGAAAATCCTTGTAGTAAGGTGCTTTGGGGAATTGCTTGCGGTATTTTTCAGATTGGCGGTCGTCGACGTCGCACAGCGCGACGATGTTTTCGGTACCATTATTATATGCCTGCCTGATATTGACATCGGCTTTGCCGCCACAACCGACGGCAGCAATGTTGAGCTTATCGCTCGGAGGAATAAAACCCCGCCCCAGCACATGGCGGGGGACGATCATAAAGCCGCTGGCGGCCAATGCGCCGGCTTTTATAAAATCTCTTCTTTTGGTAGTTCCTCCGGATACCTTTTCCTGATTGTCCATGCTTGTGTGATCGTTTGTTGAAAACAGATGGTATCGAAGAAAAGGCACCCGGTTTGAAAGCCTACTATCGGCGTCCGAAGGTTTCTGCGATCTTCATCGCAACGCCCATGTCGCCGTCGATTTTCAGCTTTCCGGTCATCAGGGCCATCATCGCATTCAGGTCGCCGTCAATGAGTTTCAATGCATTTTTCACGGACACCTCAAAGGTACAATCCGCATCCGCGTCCGCATTCGATACATTGTTGGGCACCGATTTCCCGTCGACAAACACGATCCCTTCGTCGGTTACAAATTTGGCTGTGGCGTCCAGTCCGCTTTCGGTTCCCAGAATATTTTTAATGCGGTCAGTCAGAATCTGGAGGCTCATAAGTATCGTTTGTTAGAATGTTTGAGTTTTTATTGGATTAAAAAACGACAAATGTATACCCGTCGGAAGAATATTCAAATGCCTTTGGTGTTTTCACCGAAAACGACAAATTTTACACCGCAGATCGGAACTTCTGATCTATTTTCAACTGAATAAGTGCTATTGTGAATCGTCCGACGTTCCTGACCGTTTTGTGTTTTTTTACCTTCATGAGCTCTGTTTCCGGACTCTGGACTCAATCCGAAAGACTCTGGAGCCCCGGTATTACGGCCGACAAAACCAGGGAAACGTTTGAGTTGGTCCGTGAAAATCTCGACCGCCAGCAAAATACAGCCCAGGCTAAAACGATGGACGCGATGTTTGAAGCGGTCATCGAACAGACCACGGCCGACTCGATCCGGAAAGGCTCCATTATCATGCTCATTTTCGAATCCTTATCGCTCTACGCAGCCTATCTGATGTGGAACCTTCAGCGAAAAGGATACTATCTGTACCTGGCCGGTATCGGTGTCGCATTTGCAGCCCCCCTCCTGCTGATCGGCGGGTGGCTCGGGGTCATCACTGCCATGGCGGGAGTCATTCTCAGCGGAATCATGGCCATCCTGTATGCTTTCAACCTGAAACACATGTACTAAGCAGGAAATCCTTCCCTTCGTTCATACCGCCCGGCCGCACAACGTCCGGATGTCGCCAATAATTGTAAAATGGATTGTAAGCGCTTGCATTCCATCAAGAAAAGATTTTATTTTGCGCACTAATTTGAATCGAGAAAATGGCTTTAATTAACAAAATCAGAGAAAAATCCGGGGTAGCCGTCACGGTTATCGCTATCAGTTTAATTCTTTTTATGGTTGGAGGCGACCTGTTGGGCCCAAATTCAATGCTCGGGGGCAACAACAACCAGGTCGTGGGAGAGATTGCCGGTAAAGAAATTAATATCAAAGATTTTCAAAGCCGGGTGGACGGTTTCCGTCAGAATTATGAAGCCCAGTCGGGCCGCAGCCTGAACGAGAACGAGCTCGCTTCCCTGCGCGATCAGGCCTGGAACCAGTTTGTTGTAGACATTGCCTATAAAAAACAGTATGATAAGCTGGGTCTTTCGGTAACCGACGAAGAACTGTACGACATGGTTCAGGGTAACCACATCAGCCCCTCGATTCTTCAGGCGTTTTCAGATCCTACTACCGGTCGTTTCGATAAGAATGCGGTAATCAATTATTTGAAAAACCTCAAAACACTTCCTCTCGAACAACAGAAATCGTGGGAGAACTTTGAAAAAAGCCTTCGCGAAGAGCGCACACGTGCCAAATACGAGAACATGCTCCGGCTTTCGACCTACACTCCGAAAGCACAGGCTGAGAAAGAATACGTAGCACAGAATACCAAAGCCAATCTGCGTTACCTGTACGTACCTTATTTCTCGGTTGTTGATACGACCATTAAAGTTACCGACGCACAGCTTCAGGAATACTTGAGCGCCCACCGCAAGGAGTATAAAGGCACAGATACCCGTTCGGTTGAATACGTGACATTCCCGGTACAGCCAGCCAAAGACGACAGCTCGGCATTGTATACCGAAATTAAAGAACTGGCACGCGGCCTTGCCACTGCTCAAAGCGACTCTGCTTTCGCTGCCATGAATACCGATATCCCAATGCCGATCAACCAGTCGTATGCGACGATGAGCGATCAGTTGAAAGAAGCGGTAAAAACATTCGTACCGGGCGGTGTGTATGGCCCTTACCGTGAAGGCAACACTTATTACATTTACAAGTATGGCGGTACACGGTCCGACACCGTTTCGTCTGCCCGTGCAAGCCACATCCTGATCCGCGCCGAAAACCAGTCGGATTCGGCAAAAGCAGCAGCCCGTGTGAAAGCGGAAGGCATCCTGGCTCAGATTAAGGCAGGAGCAAACTTCGAAGCATTGGCGGCCACATCAAGCGCTGATCCGGGCTCGGCACAACGCGGCGGTGACTTGAATTACTTCCAGAACAACGGCGCAATGGTAAAACCATTTGAAGAAGCTGTTTTCTCGGCTACCGCTCCCGGCCTTATCCCGAGGTTGGTAGAAAGCCAGTTCGGTTTCCACATTATCAAAGTAACTGCGACCAAATCGAATACGCTGTACCGCATTGCCGCGATCGGTAAAACCATCGCACCGAGCCAGGCTACCCGTGACGAAGCTTACAGAAGAGCGGATGAATTTGCTAATTCAGTGAAGAGCAGAGAACAATTCGAAGAAGCGGTTAAGAAAAACAAAGCGCTTGTACTTGCAACCGCAAATCGCATTCCCGAATCAGCTACCAACATCAACGCGATCCAGAATGCAAGGGAAATCGTGAGATGGGCATTCAAAGACGATACAAAAACTTCTAACGTTTCCCCTGTTTTTGAAACCGAAGAACAATATGTAGTGGCGGTACTGACCGGAAAATCAGACGCCAAAGATGTTAAAGTGGATGATTTCCGCGACGAACTGACTACCAAAGTACGTAACCAGATCAAGGCTGAGCAAATCACTGCCAAGTTGAAGGGCGCCAGTGGTTCGCTGGAAGATATCGCTAAGAAATACGGTGCAGGTGCACTGGTTGAATCTGCCAACGATATTTCACTGGCTACCGGCTTCCTGACCAGCGCAGGTTTCGACCCGATCGCGCTCGGAAAAGCCTTCGGCTTGAAAGCAGGACAGAAATCAGGTGTGTTCACCGGCGAAAATGGTGTATTCATCATGGAACTCTCCGGCAAAACGGATGCTCCGAAAATTGCGGACTTCACCCAGTACAAAACACAGCTGACTCAATCGCAGGAAAGTCGGATGTCGTACCTGGTCAACGAAGCGATCCGCGAGAACGCCAAGATCGAAGATCGCCGCGCGAAGTTCTTCTGAGATCATTCCCGAAAAATCTTATTCCGAGAGGAGCAGAAATTAAATCTGCTCCTCTTTTTATTTATGCTGCAAAATTTTCAGAAAAAAGTGATAGTATTGCAGTATGAAATGTCAATTATACACTTATTAATTAAAATTGGCAGAAAAGGAGGATGGAGGAAAGTAAGAGCGGCGTTCTTCTCAAATGCATCAGCCTGATCATTTAAGCATTAGAAAACGATTAACTACATTAAAATGAGCATTCTACTCGGAGAACAGGAGTATTTTAAGGGTATCGGAAAGATCTCTTTCGAAGGCCCGGAAACCGACAACCCACTGGCTTACCGCTGGTATGACGAGAACCGCGTGATCGCCGGCAAAACGATGAAAGAGCACCTGCGTTTTGCGGTAGCCTACTGGCATACATTCTGCGGCGCTGGTCTGGACCCCTTCGGCGGACCTACGCTTTTTTATCCCTGGGACAAAAAGCCAGACGCAGTGGACCGCGCAAAAGATAAAGCAGATGCCGCTTTTGAGTTTATCACCAAGCTCGGCCTGCCTTACTATTGCTTCCACGATGTAGATGTTGTAGACTATGCGGATGACGTACGTACCAACGAAAAGCGCCTGCAAGCTTTGACAGCTTATCTGGGTGAAAAACAAAAAGCCTCCGGTGTGAAACTGCTTTGGGGAACTGCCAACCTTTTTGGCCACCACCGCTACATGAACGGTGCTTCCACCAACCCTGACTTCGACGTGGTTGCTCACGCAGGTGCGCAGGTGAAAATGGCTTTGGACGCTACCATCGCATTGGGTGGAGAGAACTACGTATTCTGGGGTGGTCGCGAAGGGTATATGAGCCTTTTGAACACCGACATGAAGCGTGAGCAGGAACACTTCGCACAAATGCTGAAAATATCGGTTGCCTATGCCCGTGCAAATGGCTTCAAAGGTAAATTCTTTATTGAACCGAAACCTTGTGAGCCTACCAAGCACCAGTACGACTACGATGCGGCAACGGTGATCGGCTTCCTTCGTCAGCACGACCTGCTGGCCGATTTCAGCCTGAACCTGGAAGTAAACCATGCTACACTGGCCGGCCACACGTTCGAACATGAATTGCAGGTAGCTGCCGATGCAGGAATCCTGGGATCGATCGACGCCAACCGTGGCGACTACCAGAACGGCTGGGATACCGACCAGTTCCCGAACGATGTCGCGGAATGGACCCGTGCATTACTTGTTATCCTGAATGCGGGCGGTCTGCAAGGCGGTGGAATCAACTTCGATGCCAAACGTCGCCGCAACTCGACCGACGTGGATGATGTATTCCACGCACACATCGGCGGTATCGACACCGTGGCGCGTGCATTGGTCATCGCGGACAAGATCACGCAGAACGGCGAATACGATAAAATCCGCAAAAACCGCTACGCGAGCTTCGATGGCGGCAAAGGTAACGAGTTCGAAAAAGGAGCATTGAAACTCGAAGATCTGTTCGAATACGCTGCAACCAAGGGCGAACCCGCAACGATCTCCGGCAAACAGGAATACCTGGAAAACCTGATCAACCGCTTCCTCTGAGTGTAATCCCAATATTACCTCAATATTATTTTTCAAAAGCCATTGATGTATTTCAATGGCTTTTGTCATTCATGCGGGCCCGGCCGACGTAAATTGCATGAAATTAACCCAGCGCTAACTGCCATGCATACCGGCCGCGCCAAAAGTCAGCCTCTCTCTCCCACGTTCCAAGGCATCATCCTGTTCCTGGTCTGGATGATTTGCGCAATGCGTGTAGCCGCTCAAACGGACGCAGACGCCCGATATCCCGAACACGGCGTGCCTGCCAGCCCGCAAAACCCCGACTCCGTCCTGCTTCACCTGAAAGCGGAATATAACGATGCTGTCCGGCAAAAACAGGACGTAAAAGCGGCAGAATACCAACAGCAGATCGGCCGTCTACTTTTCATTTCCGGCCACTACCCCCAGTCACTCGAGTACCTGCTGAAAGCGGAAAAGCTATTCCGGAACCTGGATCAGAAAAAAATGCTGGCTGTCAACCTGGATATGCTGGGCGAGCTGTACTACCGCACGCGCAGGCCCCAGCTCGCCAGGAAACAATACGATGAAGCATTACGCATTTACCAACAGCTGAGACTGGAATCCGGTAAAGCCGAAACCTATGGCAGGATGGGCCACCTGTACGAGAAACGGCAGCTTTACGACAGCGCATTTCTTTTTCAGCGAAAAGCATTGCTTGCCTACCAGCTCGACCACCGGCCGGACGGTGAAGCGAAGATTTACGAAAACATCGGAAGCATTTACGAAGACCTTGAAAAATACGACTCGGCCTATTTCTATTTCAATAAGGCCTTTAAACTAAACGAACAAACAGGCAATGCAGGCGCACAGGTCGAAGTCGTTAACAACCTGGGCGACGTACTCAGGAAAACCGGCCGGTTTAGAGATGGATTGTCGTACAGCATGAGATCGCTCGATCTTGCCAAAGCATACGGAGAGCGCTATCAGATTTCCAGCGCATTCAACGACATCGCCAAAACCTACAACCTCCTCAGCCGCAACGACAGCGCTTTCCATTACCTCGCATTAAGCCGGGGCCTGCTGAACGATATTTATTCCGAAGAAAGCAACAAGCAGCTCGCATTACTGCAAACGCTGTACGAAATCGAAAAGAAAGATATCGAGATCGAAAAGCTGGTTCAGGCCCGCCGGACCGACACCCTGATCGCCATAGCCACCGGCATTGTGATCATTCTTATTATACTGATTGCCGCATTGATTATCAGCCGACAGCGCCTGAAAATCAGGAACGAGCAGAAACTCCGCGCACAGCATAAGCAGGTGTATGAAGCTCAAAACCAGCTCATGGAGGTTGAATTAAAACACAAGAAACTCGAAGAAGAGAATCTCAAACAGCAACTTGAGACAAAAATACAGGAATTGAGCAGCTACACCCTGCATATCATACGAAAAAACCAGCTGCTCGAAGACCTCCGCTCGAAACTCGACGAGATGATCAAAGACGACAAACGCGATCAGCGAAAGCAGATCAAACTGCTTTCGGAACAAATCAGCGGGGGGTTGCAGGATGACCAGCATTGGGAAGAATTCCGTGGCATCTTCGAGCAGGTGCACCAGTCGTTTTTCGACCGGCTCCAACAGCAGACCGGGCCTCTCACCAACAATGACCTGCGGCTGATCGCATTGATCAAGATGAACCTCACCTCCACGGACATCGCGACCCTGCTCGGAATTTCCCAGGATAGCCTCCGGGTGATCCGGCACCGTTTGCGCAAGAAAATGAACCTCGCTCCGGGCGACAATCTCTCGGCCTACATTCAGTCCGTTTAAAGCCTGTTAACGGTTTCTTAATACTGCCGTAACACAAACATAATGGCAGGTGAACCACATTTAATTGATTGAAATACAATAAATTATAACAACAAAACATACTTTGTTGCCTTGATGTAACGCTCCTGAAACGGCTGTTGCCCTTTTGTTAACGGGCCGGATTTGGATCACAGAGTTTGTTCTGCACACCTTCGCATCGTCAAAAAAAACGA
>CBFGMV010000052.1:0-55115 GCA_965649915.1 uncultured Dyadobacter sp. | reverse complement strand
AACTGCTCGATTTCCTGGTCGGTGTACTCCGGCCCCCAGTACACATGCTCCATTGGTGCGGTGTAACGCGGACTATTGGCCGGTGCATGGAGGCCGACATCCACCCATTGGGCCGCGCCGAGCGCTGTACCGGCATCACCGGCGGCCGGTTGTACCCACACGTTTTTGAAAGGACCACTGTCACGGATAACCGCATTCATGACGCAGTTGAGGGCTACGCCACCGGCCATGCACAGGTTGTCGAGGCCGGTCTGCTGATGCAGCCAGTTCACCAGTTGCAATACCGTTTCTTCCAATGCTTTTTGAAGTGAATGGGCGATGTCGTGGTGAAGCTGCTCGAACGGATCGTCTTTTCTGCGGCCCGGTCCCCACCACTGCCCGGGGTCGAAGTCGTCGATCGTGTACTGACCGTTATCACCGATATGGATGATCGAACGGAAATCTTCGAGATATACCGGCTTGCCGTAGGAGGCCAGCGCCATTACCTTGTATTCGTCCGACGAATGCAGAAAACCAAGGTAGGTGGTCATTTTTTCATAAAGCATTCCCAAAGAATGGGGCATATCCACAGTGTCAATCTCGGCGAGCGAATTGCCTTTCCCGATAAAGTAACCGGTTGTTGCTTTTTCTCCACGACCATCCAGCGTGAGTACCGCTGCTTCGTCGTAAGGCGAGGGGAAGAAGGCGCTTGCCGCGTGGGCCAGATGGTGGTTCACAAACGTCCACCTGGCGGCGATATCGCCTGCGTCTGCCAGCCGTTTTTGGAGGTGATGCGGGTAGCCGTCGCGGAGCTGTTCAGGCGCTTTTCGAATATAATTTAAAAAGAGCGTGTCCCAGTCCTGATTAACTTCCCTCGCAACGAGCACTTCGTCGTCGTAGAGGCCACTTTCATAAACCGACGCTTCATTAACCCCTTCCGGATCGAAGGAATACGCAATGCGGTCGATGTCTTTCAGGGTGATACCCGCGGTTTTCAGGCAATAATCGATCGCATGAAAAGGCAGTTCCCAGGTTGAAAATGGCACGGGGCGTTTGCCGTGCTTGATATGTGTAAAACGTTCTTCTTCGGCGGCTGCGATGATCTTGCCGTCCCGAACGAGCGCGGCGGCGGTATCATGGAACGCCGCATTGATTCCGAGAATATACATAGGCAAAATGTTGGTTTGAAGTGTTTGGCGGCGGTGACAACTACCATGCCAACCAGGTAGTGGATTTGCTTTAAAAAGCCACCAAAATGCGGTGCGGGCACCCTCGCGCGCGATCCTTGAATGTGCGCATTTTTCATATGCGGGTAAACGCCTGCTGGCGGGCCAGAGCAACCTGTGGAGATTCTTCCAAACCACAAACGGCAGTTATTTCACATATACGTTGCGTTTGGAGGCGCTTCTTACAACTTATGCCCTGCGATTGTTAACTCCCTCACGGACAGGAGAGCGTTTTGAAGCGATGGCATTGTTTTTGACAGGGTGCCGCCTGTTTCAAATAAAATATCATTGTATGAACGGAATCAGCAGGGGCCGGTTGAGGATCTTTACCTGGCACATTCACGGAAGCTACCTTTACTACCTTTCACAAGGAGATTACGACATTTTTATCCCGGTCAACGACGCAAGGAGCGAAGGCTATTACGGCCGGGGGGCGACTTTCCCTTTCGGTCCGAATGTGATCGAGGTGGATGCGGCCGAAGTCCGCAATACAGAGTTCGACAGCATACTTTTTCAGTCGGAGCGGAATTACCTCGTCGACCAGCACGATATCCTAGCTGACTGGCAAAAGCAGCTGCCACGGGTGTATGTGGAGCACAATACGCCGGAAGGCCATCCAACCAACACACGGCATGTGATGACCGACCCTGCTGTGACGATGGTGCACGTAACGCATTTCAACAAGGTGATGTGGGACAATGGCGGCATTGCCAATATCCGGGTTATTGAGCACGGCGTATGCATTCCACAGGTTTCCTATCTGGGCGACATCCCGCGCGGCATTGTGGTAATCAATCATATTCAGCAGCGGGGAAGGATCACCGGCTGGGATGTGTTCGAAGAAGTCCGCAGGCACGTCCCGCTTGACCTGGTCGGAATGGGGACGCTCGAATCCGGCGGGTTGGGAGAGGTGCTCAATCCGCAGTTACCCGGGTTCATCAGCCATTACCGGTTCTTTTTCAACCCGATCCGCTATACCAGTTTCGGGCTTGCCGTGTGCGAGGCCATGATGACCGGCATGCCCGTAGTGGCGCTGGCGACGACCGAGTACGTGACTGTGATCAAAGACCGGGAATGCGGGCTGATCGACACGAATATCGACCGGCTTATCGAGGGTATGAACGCATTAATAGCCGATCCCGCGTGGGCCCGCAGCCTGGGCGAGCAGGGAAAAAAGGTAGCAGCAGACAAATTCAGCATTACCCGGTTTACAGCTGATTGGGAAAACACTTTCAGACAAACTATTCAAAGCAATCGTTATGAAAAGGAAAATAGCATTTATCAGTGAACATGCCTCGCCGCTGGCGGTGCTGGGTGGTGTAGATAGCGGCGGGCAGAACGTGTACGTGGCAGAGCTTTGCAAATCGCTGGCGAAGCTGGGGTATCTGATCGATATTTTTACCCGAAAAGACAGTAAAGATCTTCCAGAAGTGGTTTCATGGCTGCCCGGTATCCGCGTGGTTCACATCGAGGCCGGTCCTGCGGCCGAAGTGCCCAAAGAACAATTGCTGGGTTTTATGGATGAATTCAGCAGGAATATGATCGGCTTTATCAAAAGTTTTGAAATCGATTATGAGCTGATACACGCCAATTTTTTCATGTCCGGGCTTGTCGCCTCGCGGATCAAACAGCGGTTGGAGATTCCCTATGTGATCACTTTTCATGCACTGGGCAAAATCAGGAAAATACATCAGAAGGAAAAGGACGCGTTTCCCGAAGAGCGCCTCGCCATTGAGCAGCTGATCGTCGGCGACGCCGATTACATTATCGCCGAATGTCCCCAGGATAAGCAGGACCTGATCGAGCATTATCAGGCCGATCCCTCGCGCATCAGCATAATCCCGTGCGGTTTCAGCGCCGATGAATTTCACCCGTTGCCCAAGGCGTTGGCGCGCAGGCAACTGGGGCTCGCAAGGGACGAGGTGGTACTGCTCCAACTCGGCCGCATCGTGCCGCGGAAAGGAATCGACAATGTGATCCGCGCACTCGGTTATCTCCGCGATATACCCAAACTTAGATTGCTGATCGTGGGAGGTTCGGACGAGGTGCCGGATTTTGAAAGGGACAAAGAGCTTGCGCGCCTGCGGGATATCGCCCAAGCCGAAGGCGTATTGGCCCGGGTCGAATTTACCGGCCGGAGAGACCGGCAGCAACTCAAACATTATTACCAGGCCGCCGATTTCTTTATTTCAACACCATGGTATGAACCCTTTGGCATTACACCGCTCGAAGCTATGGCCTGTGGCACGCCGGTGATCGGCGCGGCGGTCGGAGGGATCAAATATACTGTCAAAGACCGTGAAACAGGTTTTCTGGTGCCACCGCACAACCCGGAAGCGCTGGCGCAGGCGGTAAGGGAAGGGATTTCTTGCCCGGATACTTACCGGACATTGTGCCAAAATGCATTGAGGCGCGTCAATACCAATTTCACATGGTCGGACGTTGCCCGGAAGGCCGACCGGCTGTATGGCCGGGTGAGCAGCCGCGCGCTGTCGCAGCCGGCGTTTTATATGCATCACATGAGGAATGCGGGCGGAATGCTGCACGCCGATTACCGCAATAGCACGAGAGCCTATGCAATTCCACGTCAATAAGGCTGTTTTTCTGGACAAAGACGGCACGCTTATCAAAGATGAGCCCTACAATGCAGATCCTGCCAAAGTAGTGTTTGAAGAGGATGTCTTCGAGGGGTTAAGGACCTTGCAGGCGGACGGCTATCGGCTGGTCATCGTGTCGAATCAGCCGGGGCTGGCGATGGGATTGTTTTCCGCGACCGAACTGAATGCATTGATCCGCTATTTTGAAGATGTGTTTGTGGAGAACGGATTAGTACTCTCGGGCTTTTACTATTGCCCGCATTTGCCGGCCACCCTGGAAAATTCGTGTGACTGCCGCAAACCGGAGCCCGGCTTGCTCCTAAAAGCCGCGGCCGAATTGAACATTGACCTGGAACATTCCTGGATGATCGGCGATATACTCAACGACGTGGAAGCTGGTAACCGGGCAGGTTGCCGCACGGTACTGATCGACCATGGCAACGAAACCGAATGGCTCGAAGGCGCGTACCGCGTTCCGCATTACACAACGCGCCATTTCCTGGACGCAGCCGATTACATCACATCCCAAACCGTCGCCGAAAATGGCTGAACACGAGCATTACCAAAACGTGCTTTGCATCCGCGCCGATAATATGGGCGATGTGATCATGTCGTCACCGGCAATGCGGGCTTTGAAAGAGTCTTTTGATTGCCGCATTACTTTACTCACCTCGCGGGCGGGCGCGCTGATTGCGCCGTACCTTGATTGTGTGGATACGGTGATAACGGCCGATCTGCCATGGGTCAGACGGATGGAGGGCGGTGCCGCGGAATTGCCGGAGCTTGCCGCAAAAATCACTTCGATGGGCTTCGATGCGGCGGTTATATTCACAGTTTACAGCCAGAGCGCGCTCCCGGCCGCAATGCTCGCATATATGGCGGGCATACCCGTGCGGGTAGCGTACGCGCGCGAGAACCCTTATGATCTGTTAACGACCTGGGTGCCGGACGAAGAACCGTACGGACGAATAAACCATCAGGTCCGGCGTGATCTAGAACTGGTCGGGGCAATGGGCGCGCGGGTATCCGACGATCGTTTGGCGCTGAAAAAGGAGCCGCTTGCGATGGTTTCTTTAAGCGGCAAGTTGAATTTCGTTGATGTGGATCTGAATGCCGCGTTCATTGTTTTGCATCCCGGCGTGTCCGAAGAAAAACGTCAGTATCCGGCAGAATTATGGATAGAAACCGGCAGAATGCTGGCAGAGCGTTATCCTGTGCCAATACTCATATCCGGTTCAGATTCGGAGGAAGCACTTGTTGCCGCCGTCGCGACGGGTATCGGGCCTGCTGCGCGACCGGTTGCGGGGAAAATGTCGCTGGGAGAATTTATCTGTCTGCTCGAATGCGCGGCAAGTGTGGTTTCAGTCAATACCGGCACGATCCACATTGCGGCAGCCGTGCAAACGCCCACTGTGGTTTTATATGCCCAGACAAACCCGCAGCACACGCCCTGGAAATCGCCCCATGAAATTCTTCCGTTTTCGGTGCCCGAGGGTTTGAAAAGCCGTAACACCATTATCCGCGATGTGGCAAACCGCCTGTATGCCGGGCATATCCCTTACCCTCGACCATCGGAGGTAGTTGAGGCGGTGGAGCGAATGCTGGCCGTCACGAAAGGCGGTCGGATTGTTGAATGGGCGCATCGCTGACGGGTTTGCCTTTCAGCATGCCATTCAATGCGGAATGCCAGTTCAGGAGCACATCGATCACAAAATAGTCGCGCATATTACTGCGCAGGCTTTTACGTACGATCCTTTTTACAATGTTCTTGTGGACTTCGCCCGCTTCGTGCACGCGGGGGAGCAGCTGAATGGCGACGACCGTCAGTAATGCCCCGATCAGAAAAAGGAAGTTCCATTCGTGAAGCAGCAGCAAACGGAAAGTTTTTTGAAGACTCGGACCGCTCCATTCGGCGATCACCCGCAGTTGCCTTAATGTGTAATAATCGGCCAGATAACCACCGATAAGAGGGGCAAGCGATGAAAATATGGAGGTAATGATGTTTTTAACAGAAAGATAAACGATAGCCTCCCGCGACGGAGCAAGTTTGAGGCCTATATTGGTCAGTGCCAGGTTAATGCCCGCATTACTAGCGCCGCTCGCTATATGAATGATTGCCAGTAGTATCAGGTTGGAGATCAGGTTGTAATAAATCCCGACGAAACACCAGGCTATCACGCAGCCCAGATAAAGCGGCGCACAGATCGCGATGACGGTTTTGTTACTGTACTTGTCTGCCAGCAACCCCCACGAGCCGATCGTGAAAATGCTGCTAAGCTGGCTAAGGATAGTAAGCGGCACGATGTACAGCAATGTGAGTCCAAGGGTTTTCAGCATAAAAACCGTGAAAAATGGCGTTGCGATATACACCGCGAACAGCCAGGCCGAGTTGAAGACGAGCAGTTTTCTGAAATTCAGGTCTTTGAGCGGCTTGACAAACATTTTCAGGATGTTTTCCTTGTCCAGAAAAGACATAGGTTCGGGCACCGTGGAAAGCAATGCGGCACCGGCCAGGCCGATCAGCCCGGCGAGGATGAACATGATCGAATAGGTCGTAACCTCGAAGGCCGGGAAGTTTTTTCGGATATAGTCGACAGAAACCGCCAGAATGATGCTCAGGATTACATTCAGCGTTTGCGCGTACCGGCCCCTTTTTGAAAAATATACCCCTAATATTTCTCCCGGCACCAGGTCTTTCATCCACGCGTTCCAGCTCGGCCCGGCAATGGACCCGAACAGGTAAAAGAAGAAGAGGAAAAAGAGTAACAGGTTGACTGGCGAGCCACCGGGGAATACGAACGGCAATGCGCCGATCAATAAAAGCGGTATGCGGGCCAACACGGAACAGATCACTGATACGGCCCGGCGGTTGTTGTACCGCCGGATAAGCCAGATGGAAGTGAGCTGGAAAATGTTGGTGAAAGTGGGAAGCGATGCGAGCAACCCGATCTGGAAATTGTTTGCACCCATTAACAGCGCGAAGGCGACCAGGAATGTGCCGCCGGTAAGCGTAGTCATGGCTTCTGCCGTAAGGCCTTCTTTGAGAACAGTGTCGAGGCCGCTTTGGACCTGTTGTTCGGTGAGTCGTTCTTGCGGTCGGAGCATCATAGGCGGCATGTGTGTTTTTCTTTTTGTGGGCTTCGTTTCTAAAAACCATACCACGCATTCCGGCTTTCGGGAACAATTTTTTTGGTGAAAGGCGTTCTCATCTAATCAACCACTACGAATTGCAACGCCTATGAACACGAGCAATACATTCTTTTTGCGGACCGGAAAGACGCGGGCGACCAGTTGAGAAGATTTTTCCGCAACCGCTACATGAATTGAATCCGTTGCATTTGCACAGTGGGTTTTAATATCGCCGGGTGTTAGGTCGGCTACTTTTAAAACAATCACTTCACCCTCGTTGGCCGCTGCAATGTCCAGGGCAAACCAGTAAGCGTGCATTGTCTCAGGGGAAAAGTAGAATGGGACGAGGATCTTCTTCATACGCTTTTGGTCAACTATGAGAAAAAGACAATTGCACAGCAAAATAACTGGATTGAAATCAACTCGTCTGTGACCTTGGTGCTGTTCAAGACTGATTTTGCTCGTAATGAAGGGAGCTAATAGCATCGATGACCCTCCTTGCGGAAGCAGTCCACAAATACGTATTACAGCGATTTGGATTACTTAATCTTCCAGTTCAATTGCCTGTATCAGCGTTAAAAGTCTGGTTAAGTGTTTGATTGACATCCCCGCATCTCCACACCAACAAGTTCGTAGTAATATATTTCGTCTATGTAATTGGTTGTTTTAATTAAACGGTCGTTTTTCCGTAAAATCACTAATGCTTTCCATTTAGCGATTTTGCCTGTTTATTAGTTTTTTTGACAAACTTTCGTTCGTTTAACTTCAAGTACCTCGACCTTAAATTGTAATTGCCTATTGGCGATAACACTCCCCACTTGCCTAGCCATATAGTCTGTGGGACTTAATAATTAGCCTGGCTGCGTTCTTTCAAATTTGATTCCTATCTTTACCGTCTATGGCTGGAAGGTTACTTGGTCGAATATTGTTTGCTGTTGCCTACATTTTGTTGGCAGGGCACGACTTTGTACCACACCGCCATATACAGACCGCCCATCATGAACATGACCACGATCAGCACGGCAAGCAGGCGATTGACTTTGATGTAATAGGCTTGTTTGCCCATTCACATGGTGCAGGCCAGACCAGCAATATCTATTTTAATCAAGGCCAGGACCAGCATCTAAACGTTGAATTTTTATCAGCTGCTGCTGTAATCAGCACTGATTACCAGTTTAATGCTTTGAGTTTAATATTCCAGTCACGCTGGCCGGAGTATACCTGTGCAAAAGCACCACCGAACCCGTTTTCATTCCGGCAACTACGAGCTCCCCCAATTTCTTCTTTCACCTGCTGATCCCAGCAGTGTGCCTTTCCGCATGGCCAATCCGGGCACATGCCTGTCCAATTATTCTTTCATTCGCACCAATTAGGCTGTAAAAACAGGCGTCATAGCTTGCCACAGTCCTAAAACGTCAATTCAATTGACCGGAAAAGTGCCTTTCCCGAATTCCAAAAATGAAAAAGCTCGCTTTTTTCTTAACGATATCTTCTTGCCTCATTTTTAGCTGTGCCAAAAAGGAATCTGACCACAGCCATGAAGAAGGTTCGCACCAGCACGCTGACGGCTCCTCGCATGCTGACCATGCTGATAGCACTGCCGCCCAGGAGGAGTTTACCGTAGCCGGTGACAGCAGCGCGAATGCCAGTGCTGATAGCGCTTCCAAAGAAAAGCCGCATGCACACCCGCACGGCGCTGATGATCACAAGCACTAATATCCCTTTTACAGCAATGAATAAATTCATTTTATTTCTGGCGGTTACAGCTGTCTTCATCAGCAGCTGTAACCGAAAAGACCAGCCGCAGGAGCATGGCCATTCCCATGACGAGCCCGGCGGATTAAAACCGCTGGCTTATACTTTATACAGCCAGTATTCTGAGGTCTTTGTTGAGTTCAAACCACTGGTAGTGGGCTCCAATTCCAAATTTGCAACGCACGTAACGGTTTTAGGTGAACAGTTCTCGGCACTCTCTGAGGGTACAGTGACTGTAAGCTTGATTATGGCTGGCAAGGGGATCAGGCAAAAGGCAGACAGGCCTAGTACACCTGGCATTTACCGCCTTGCATTGACGCCTTCTACGGCAGGCATTGGGAAGCTGGTTTTTGATATCAAAACCAAATTTTACACCGATCAGCTGGTTATTGATAGTGTACAGGTTTATCCCAATGAAAAGACGGCTATTTCAGCACAGCCAGAAGCGGCCGCAGGCAGTGACATCAGTTACCTGAAAGAACAGGCCTGGAAAGTGGACTTTGCCAACGAGCCCCTGACTGCCGAGCCATTTTCTGAGGTGATCTATACCACCGGGCAAGTTCAGTCCGCACCAGGCGATGAAGTCGTGGTGTCTGCAACGCTTGACGGTATTGTGCAGCTTGGCAACAAGCCGCTTGCAACCGGGCAAGCTGTTAAAAGCGGGCAAACACTTTTGAGCATCAACGGAAAACAGCTGACAGAAAACAACCTGGACGTGCAGCTTGCAAAAGCGCAAACTGACTTTGACCGGGCGAAGGCTGCCTATGAACGTGATCAGCAATTGATAGCCAAGCAGCTCATCACCGGCCGCGAAGTGGAAGCCAGCAAGGCCGAGTTTGAAAATACTAGTAAAGTGCTGAGCTCGTTGTCTGCCAATTACAAAGTTGGGGGAAAGTCCATGTCAGCGCCGACCAGCGGTTTTATTAAAAGTATCCTAGTGCAGCCCGGCCAATATGTTTCTCAGGGACAACCCCTGTTTACAATCACCAGGAACCGGAACCTGGTGATCCGGGCCGATGTCTCCCAAAAAGACCTTCCCTTTATCAGTCAACTCCGCTCTGCATCCATCCATATCCCATATAACGATAAGACTATCTCAGGTGAGCAGCTGGGTGCGAAGATCCTTTCTTATGGTCGAAGTGCAGACCCGCAGACAGGCTATGTACCAGTGATGTTGCAGGTCAACAATGGCAGCGAGCTCGTGCCCGGCACGTTTGTCAATGTCTGGCTGAAAACACAGCCTACGGCAACTGCATTGGTTGTTAAGGAATCGGCACTCATTGAAGAGCAAGGTAATTTCTATGTCTACGTGCAAACAGCGGGTGAATCTTTCCAAAAGCGGGAGGTGAAGACCGGCAAAAGGGACGGTGAAAAAGTCCAGATCCTTTCGGGCGTTCAGCCTGGTGAGCGGGTTGTCACCAAAGGTGGGTATCAGATCCGGTTATCATCACTTTCAGGTGCCTTGCCAGCCCATGGCCATGAACATTAAGCCGGAAATATTATGCTGAACAAAATAATCCTTACAGCCCTGCAAAACCGGTTTGGTGTATTGGTTGGTGCTTTTTTGCTGCTGGTCGGCGGCTGGTATGCGGCCACAACCACAGAAATCGATGTGTTCCCAGACCTAACAGCGCCAACGGTTGCCGTGCTCACAGAAGCACATGGCATGGCACCCGAAGAAGTCGAGCGGCTGGTCACTTTTCCCATTGAAACTTCCGTGAACGGAGCTACCAGCGTCCGGCGCGTGCGGTCGTCTTCGTCTGCCGGAATCTCAATTGTGTGGGTAGAATTTAATTGGGGGACTGATATCTTCCGCGCCCGGCAAATTGTCAATGAAAAGCTTCAAACTGTTGCCAGCCAGCTGCCGCAAGGGACAGGAGCGCCAACACTTGCGCCCCAATCTTCGATTATGGGAGAGATCATGCTCATTGGCTTGACAGCCAAAAAGACGTCAGCCATGGAGCTGCTGTCACTCGCCGACTGGACACTGCGCCCCAGGCTACTGGCGACAGGAGGCGTCTCTCAGGTGGTGATCATCGGCGGCGATTACAAGCAGTACCAACTGCTGTTAGACCCGTTGAAAATGAAGGCCCGCCAGGTGAGTTTGAGCCAGGTCATGGATGCAGCAACCAATGCAAACCGAAATGCTGCCGGAGGTTTTCTTTCCCAATACAATAATGAGTACCTGGTGCGTGGAATGGGCAGGACAAACGATACCATGCAACTTGCCAGCGGGGTTGTCAAGACAAACCAGGGACTTCCCGTGCTTTTATCTGACGTTGGTGACCTTACCGTCGGGGCTGCTCCCAAGATCGGATCGGGATCATTGAAAGGCGAGCCCGCCATTATCATGACCGTGATGAAGCAGCCCAATACCAACACTTTGGAGCTGACGGCGCGCATCGATTCCGCAATCCAGGATTTGAAGAAGAACCTGCCTGTTGATGTAGAAATTAACACCCGGATCTTCCGGCAAGCTGATTTTATAACGGCGTCAATCGACAACATCCAGCGGACGCTTTTGGAAGGCGCTATATTCGTGGTGATCATCCTTTTGCTGTTTCTGATGAATGTCCGGATCACAGTCGTGTCTCTGGTCGCGCTCCCTCTTTCCCTTCTGGTTTCCGTCATTACACTGCGCTGGCTGGGCTTTTCAATCAACACAATGACGTTGGGAGGTATGGCGATCGCGGTGGGTGATTTGGTGGATGATGCCATCATCGATGTAGAAAATGTCTACCGCAGGCTCAGGGAAAATGCCCGCCTGCCAGTTGCACAAAGAGCGCCAGTTATCGATGTGATCTATCACGCTTCGGTAGAAATCCGTGCATCGGTCATTTCAGCGACCTTTATTATTATTGCGGCCTTCCTGCCTTTGTTTTTTCTAGGCGGCATGGAAGGCAAACTATTGATGCCGCTGGGCGTGTCTTTTGTCGTTTCACTGCTGGCTTCGCTACTTATCGCTTTGACGGTTACCCCTGTTTTGTGCAGCTACTTATTGACCTCGGAGAAAATGCTCCAACGCCAGTCTCACGACTCCTGGCTGGTACAGCACCTAAACCGGTGGTACCAAAAAGCGCTTGACCACAGTTTACCGTATGGAAAAGTTTTGTTAGGGATTAGCGCCCTGCTACTCATCGGTGCTTTGCTATTGTTGTCTACGATGGGCCGGAGCTTTCTGCCCGAGTTCAATGAAGGCTCACTTGTCGTCAGTGCCGTAAGTCTGCCCGGGATCTCTCTGGAAGAATCCAATAAGATCGGTTCGTTGGTTGAAAAGACCCTGTTGACTATCCCTGAAATCAGCGTAACGACCCGGAGAACGGGCAGGGCTGAACTCGATGAACATGCGCAGGGTGTCAACGCTGCTGAAATTGATGCGCCTTTCCTACTCGAAGACCGTAGCCGGGAAGCATTTATGGCCGATGTCAGAGAAAAACTGGCTACGATTTCCGGTGTTAATATTACGATCGGGCAGCCCCTCGGTCACCGCATTGATCACATGCTTTCAGGAACAAGGGCGAACTTGGCCATTAAGGTCTTTGGAACGGATTTGCCGCGCCTATATAGTATATCAAAAGAGATCAAAACGACCCTTGAAACCACGCCTGGGCTTGTTGATCTGAGCATCGAGCAGCAAGTCGATATCCCGCAGATCCAGATCAAACCTGACCGGCAAATGCTCGCCCGTTACGGGATCACGATGGGTGAATTCACCAAGTTTGTCGATGTCGCCTTTGCTGGCGAGAAGGTGGGCGATGTTTTTGAAGAAAACCGTAGCTATGATCTGATCGTCCGGTTTGACGAAAAAAGCCGTTCAAAAATAGAAGCCTTGCAAAATGTGACCATTGATGGGGTCAACGGGCAAAAGATCCCGTTAGGCATGGTGGCAAAAGTGGTATCAACGAGCGGCCCTAACACAATCAACCGTGAAAATGTGCAGCGCCGGGTTGTAGTTTCTGCCAATGTCGCAGGAAGAGACCTTCGCAGTGTGGTGGAAGACGTGCAAAAAGCAATCAATTCCAATGTTAAGCTGCCGGAAGGTTACCGCCTTGAATACGGTGGCCAGTTTGAAAGTGAAGCCGCCGCTTCTGCCACCATAGGCATTGCTTCCCTGCTTTCCCTACTGATCATTTTCATGCTGTTGTTATCTGAGTTTAGGCAGGCATCGCTAGCCGGGATTATTCTGCTGAACCTGCCACTGGCATTGATCGGAGGCGTGATCAGTTTGGCATTAAGTGGTAGCGTGATCAGTATACCCGCATTGATTGGTTTTATCACGCTTTTCGGGATAGCAACACGGAACGGCATCCTTCTGGTCTCACATTACAGGACGCTCGAATCCCAAGGGCAAAACCTACATGACACCGTCATTGCCGGGTCAGTGGACAGGTTAAGCCCAATTCTGATGACGGCTTTGACCGCCGGCCTCGCGCTGATCCCATTGGCGCTCGCTGGCGGGGAACCGGGAAATGAAATCCAAAGTCCTATGGCCAAGGTGATCTTGGGTGGGCTTTTAAGCTCGACGCTTCTGAACCTGTTTATTGTGCCTGTGGTGTACCTGATGGTGCGCAAACGCCAAACCATAAAGTCTTCAACCATATAGACGGCTATGAAACCATTAAGTTCTCTTGTGCTGATGAGCATTTTTTCGGCCGCGTCGCTGGCAGCAGTTGCCCAGAGCAGTATCGAAACGGTACTGCAATCTGTCCGGCAAAACAACAAAACCATCCTTGCCCAGCGTGACTATGAAGCCGCGCGCAAAATCGAAAGCAAAACGGGCCTTAACCCTGAAAACCCCTTTGTAGAATATGACCGGCTTCCTGGACGCCCCGACGGCGCGGGCGTGCAGCAGGAATTCAGCGTTACTCAGCAGCTGGATTTTCCAACTGCATACGCCCGTAAGCGCAGGGTTGCCAGACAGATCACGTCTCAAAGTGAAGCCGATTCCAGGGTTGTTCGCCAGGACATTTTAGCTGATGCAAAAAAGGTCTGCGTTCAAATTGTTTATCATAACAAAAGAGGGGCAGAACTGGCTAGAAGGGCCGAAAGGGCGCAGCGTTTGGTGGATGATATTTCCGAAAAGCTAAAACTTACCGCAGCGACTGCCCTGGATTTAAACAAAGCCCGCCTGCAAAAGCTTGATGCTGAAAACCATCTACGGCTCAACGGCAGTTTACTCCGCCAGCAGCTACTGAAGTTGGCGGAGCTAAATGGGGGAAACACCGTGCAACTTCCCGATACAGTTTACCCCGACCTTCCAGAGCTAGCGAACCTGCCTGTGTTGGACAGCTTGATCGAAGCTGCCGATCCAGGCCTTCTTTCTTTGAAACAGCAGATCGAGATCGATCAGGCCCGACTTGCGCTAAGCCGCTCGCTGACACTTCCCAAGTTCCAGGTGGGTTATCATTACCCGAGCATTTTAGGACAGCGCTACCAGGGTTTCCACTTCGGGCTATCTGTTCCGTTATGGCAGCAGGCGAATACCGTAAAGCTTGCGCAGGCCAACCAACTTTCCAGCACTTCCCGTTTGGAGGCAGAGCGCAGCCAGCATTACTCGTCGATTGTGCAGCTTTATGAGCAATACCAGGTGCAAAAGCAGGGCCTTGACCAATACCGCGCTTCGCTTACCGGGCTTGGAACGTTGCCCTTACTGGATACAGCTTTGAAGTTATCCCAGATTACCGCCATTGAATATGTGCTGGAAACGACATATCTGTATGCCGCCACAGACACCTTGGGTGAGCTGGAACGGGATTTACAACTGACGGCAGCAGACTTGTACAAGTACCAACTAAATTGATATGTCCCTTCTTGCAAGTGTAACGGCCCCTTTCACTTCCCTGAAAAACCAGGTATTTGCCAAGATATACTTTGCTCAAACGATCAGCCTGTTGGGGGATGCCTTTACTTGGGTGGGTATCGCTTTGATATCTTACCAGTTTGGACAGCAGCATTCAGCGAAGGTACTTTCGCTGGCGCTGACCATGCGGGTTACTGCTTTTATCTTGTTTTCACCTTTTGCGGGCGTATTGGCAGACCTTGTAGACCGAAAAAAGGTGCTTTACCTGACCCACTTCGCGCGGATGTGCATTGTCGGTTGCATGCCATTCGTACAAACGGAATGGCAGATTTACTTCCTTGTTTTTCTTTTAAACGTCTTCAATGCTTTTTTCACGCCCACGTACCGCTCAGTTATTGCCCAGGTTTTGAAGACAGGCTATTACCGGGAAGGTATTGCCTTGTCAAATGCAACTGATCAACTTCTAAGCGTATTGGGGCCTGGCATGGCAGGGATACTGGCCGTATGGCTTGGGGCCAGGGAAATCTTTTTTGTGGATGCAGCTACCTTTATTGTGGCCGGTATTTTGATCGTCCTTTTGCCAGCTACTGCCTTAGCACAGCTCCCGGCAGAAGATAATGAGCAAAAAACAAGTGCCACCGAGATCTGGAAGGATGTTATCAAAGGAACCACACTACTTTTTGAGCCGGTCACCATTCGCTTTTCGCTGCTAATCGAATTTGTCTCAGCCATTGCCGGGGCCATGATCCTGGTCAACACGGTTGGCCATATCAAAGATGGCTTGGGCTTGGCAGATAATTATTATGGATGGGTGATGTCCGCATTTGGCATCGGCGCGACCATCGCCGCATTTCTGTCGGCCAGTATTGACCGGACGGCAAGCAAACGAAAGTCATTGACCATTGGAATTTTCATTCTTGCCGTGGCTGTAACTTGCGCGAATCTGGCGACTTTCCCTGTTTTACTTGTGCTCTGGCTACTGGCTGGCCTGGGGCAAAGCTTGGCGGAAATGCCCTCAGAAATCCTGATTGGGGAACAGATTCCATCAGAGCAGCAAGGAAAAGTATATGGGGCGCACTTTGCCTGGTCGCATTTGTGGTGGGCGATCGCATATCCGATAGCGGGCTTTTTAGGCACAAAGTCCCCCGACCATGATTTTATGATCGGGGGACTTATCGCGCTGCTTTTGGCAACGTTTGTTACATTGTTTTTTCGTCCAAATAAGGAGGTATTTTATAAATAGGATTTGATGCAAAATCCAACAATGGCTGCCACTAAAATGATGTAAGTTTCTTGTAATTTCTTGATATAAATCAGTGAAAGGATGGTAGCCAAAGCGATAACGGCAGACGCCACATCGACGATCGAGCGGGTCGCAATGACGAATACCGATCCTACCAGCGCGCCGACTACAGCTGCTGTGATCCCATCGACAAACGCTTTGATACTTGTATTTTTGGAGATCTTTTTAAAGTAAGGTGCAGGCAAAACCGTGAAAACAAAGCAGGGAAGAAAAACGCCCAATGCCGCCACGGTTGCACCTGCGAATCCGGAGACCAGAAAGCCGATGAAACCTACTGTGATCACAACGGGCCCAGGCGTGATCATAGCGACAGCGACAGAATCAAGGAACTGCTGCTCGTTGAGCCAACCCATTTCACCTACAACACCTGCCTGCAAAAATGGGATGATCGCAAGGCCACTGCCAAACACAAATGCGCCGGCCTCAGTGAAAAAGAGCCCTAATTTCATAAGCTCGCCGGGCTCGTATTGCCAGAAGCCCGTACCTGCTAAAAGAGCAACAGATAAAGAAGTATCCTTTCTCTGTAGCCATTTCGGCGGTGCTTTTACGACCATATAAATAAATCCAAGCAGGATAAAAAGCCAGACTTCCTCCCTTTGGGTGATGGCGGTAACAACCGCCATCGTCAAAAAGAACAGCCATAATAGCCACCTGCTTTTAATCGCCTGCGGCTCGATCTTGCTGATTGATTTGAGCGTTAGCTTATAACAGCTCAATGTAATAATACCAATCACGGCAGCGCCCACACCATAGAATACAGATTGCATCCATGGAAGCCCTCCGTATACTTTGTATGCCATACCCAGCAACACAACCATCAAAAAGGACGGCAGTACAAAGGCCAGCCCGGTCACTGTAGCGCCCCAGACACCATAATGCACGTAGCCCAGATAAATACCGAGCTGGGCGGCCAGAGGGCCCGGAGCAAGCTGCGCAAGCGCGAGGCCTTCGCGGTATTCATCCTCTGAGATCCACTTTTTGTCCTCCACCAGATCGCGGTGCATATAGCCGATCAGGGCAACCGGGCCGCCAAAGCCAACTGTTCCGAGTTTAAGAAAGTACCTGGTCAGCTCGGCCAGACTGTACTTCGTTGTTTGTGTTTGGGTTACGGTTTCCATGTATGTCTTTCATTTTGTAAGTATTTTGCCCAGGCGTAAAGCGCATCGTATATTTTCAGACCGACCTCAAGCATTTGATGGTCGTCGCGGATAGTATGGGAAAGCCCGGCTGAAATGGCCCACAGGCCAGCCGCCTGCGGTGCCATTTCAAAACGGTCTGTGTCGGCAGCCCTGACAATGATCGCAAGCTCTTTGATGGCAGGATCATCAATATGGTGTTTGGCCACGATGTAGTCAAAGCTGCACTGGTCGCCATAATGGGAGTACTCCGCGCCGTCGATATCATAAGGGATCGCGCTCATCTCCCTGGCCCTTTCAAAGACCTGCTCCTTTGGCACGTAATAAAAAATGGCTTCGCTGTCCACAAAGTTCTTGATCAGCCACGGGCAGGCGATCCTATCGATCTTGGGGCGTTCGCGGGTAATCCAGTTCATCGCTCTAATGCGTCGAGTGGGTCGCTTTCACGGGCTTTCCAAGTACATCGAGCGCCGCCCTGAAACCTTTGGCGAGCGTGGTAGCCGGTCCGCGGCCATAGTAATGCAGGAAAATGATCCTTGGATTTTCCCCGAACATATGGTTGTGAAGCGCTACCACTTCCAGGTTATTAGAGCGCAGTACTTTAATGACAGCGTTTACCTCATCTTCCAGCATGGCAATATCCCCGGCCACGTGGGCGCTGTCCTTGTTGCCTGCAAAACTTGCCCAGGAGTTTAACCCGATAGCGGCAGTCATTTCTGCGCCCATGGCCATTACGGTGATATCGTCCCTCCCCACGGTGTACTTGTAGGTCGGGCCGTTCACAGTTCCGGTGTATTTGACGATGCCATCCAATGCAGGCAGGTCAAACAATTCTTTGCCGGTAGTGGTCGGCGGGGCAGACGGTGCAGGCTGGTTGGCTGGTGAAATCTTGGCATCTTTAATGGTTGCCGCAAACTTTTTGGCCAGTTCCTCCGGTGTTCCCATGCCGTGCAGGTGCATATAGAATATGCGAGGCTGCTCATAGAAAAAGTGGTTATGAATTGCCCCGATTTCAAGGCCATTGGCATGGGCTGCGGAAATCAAAGGGTTTACTTCTTCTTCAAGCAGAACAGTATCGCTCATCAATACGGCAGATTTTCCGTCCACGGTTTTTTTGATAGAAGCCCATCCGCCAAAACCAAATGGGATTGGAACGGGCTCTCCTTTAATAGTCACTTTCAAATCATTGCGCGGAAGCGGCGTGGTATGGACTGCCTGAGCTTCGTTATAAGTGCCTTTTTTACCCATAGCAGCTTCAATGGCCGCAATTTCATCTTTCGTAAGGGCAGGCGTCTTAGCCGGAAGATTATTCCCTTTTGAAATATGTGCGCCTGTCAATCCGGCCGCAGTGAAATAAGCACCTGTTTTCAGCCAGTCTCTACGGGAAAAAAATGTGTTGGTCTTCATAGGTTGGTTGATTATTTTCTTAACTGAATATTTACAGCATTTTACCTTAATCACTATTTTAATGTAACCGTGGCACCTTTCTGCTCTTTCCACTCCTCAATGCCGCCCGTCAATCTCAGCGCAGTAAACCCCGACTGACGAAGGTGGTCAACAACCTGCTGACTGACCTTATGTCCATGCACACAGTAAATAACCACTGGCTTGGTTTTGTCCAGGGATTCCGCCCATTGCGCAACCTGTGTGGGATCCCTCCATTTGGCGCCTGGGATCACCTGCGTTCTGTCAAAGTCCTTCAACAGGCGCGCGTCGATGATTTGAAGCCGGGCAGATGCCTTCATCAATGATTTCAATTCTACTACCGAAATCGAATCGGATTTGTGGGTGCTGTCTTGTCGGGAAATCGTCACGTTTTCGCTTACATGGCTGGCCCGGGCGTTTGTCAGCAAAGCGATGCCCGAAAAGAGCATAAGCCAAATCAATTTATTTTTCATAGGTTCTATTGAGTTTGTTTCGCATTTGAGTTGAATAGCAAGAACTTGCATTTTTGATTGCTGCATATCAATCCAGCCCGTCGATCAATTGCGCCTTCCAAACGATATGGCAATACTATCCAATTGCATTCTCTTATGATAGAATGAAAATGACGATTTGTATATTCTTTACCTTTTACATTCATATAAGCAACGTAGCCTTCGATTAATTTTTGACAGGCTTTACATGTACCGAAACATCGGGCTTTAACTCTTCATTTGCCTTTAAGACCAAGGTATCCCCAGTAGCGATACTGCCAAACACTTCAATTCTGTCCCCTAAGTTCAGGCCCTGGTTTATATCCACCCACTCGGTTTTTCCGTGCCTGACCTTTATGGCAAATTTCTTTTCCAATGTCGTTACGATCGCAGAGGAAGGAAGGGTAATCCCGGGTTTTGTCCGTTGGAGCGACAGTTTAGCATCAGCGTACATGCCCGCTTTCAATAATTTTTCCGGATTGGGTACCTCAAACTCCCATATTTCACTCCTGGTGGCATTATCGATATTTTCAGATTTGCGGACCAGCCTGGCCTCAAAAACCTTCTCCGGCATCGCCTTGGTGGTGAATTTGATGCTTTGTTTTTTTAATGAAGTACCTGCATAAACTTCGGGAACGGCCACTTGCAGCCTTAGGCGGGAAATATCCTCAATGATCAGCAGTGGCAACTCGCTGGGGTTACCTACAAAAGTGCCTTCGTGGGCATTTCGCTTGATCACTACACCATTAAAGGGAGATGTGATAGCCAGATAGTTACCTATCTGTTTATATGTGGCCGCATTGTAGATCGCCGCTTTGTAATCCGCACTATCGGCAAGGAAGATATTTTTTACCTTTTCCAGTTCGCTGGCAGCTATTACGCCATCGGTTTCTGAAGCTGAATGGATACGATCATAATTGTCTTTGCTGGCCAGGTATTTTGCTTTCGCAGATTGAATTTTTTCCGTAAACTCACTTACTCTGGAGGTAATCTCAGGCGCATCGATCAGCGCCAGCAGTTGGCCTTTCCGGACCCGGGTGCCGATATCCACATTTATTTTTTTAAGATATCCCTGGACCTTCGACCGGATTTCCACCCGTTCGTAGGGAAGCAGCTCACTGGGCAGCGTGATCGTTTTTTCAACAGAGTCGCTTTTGGCAATGTAGATGGCAACAGAGTCTACTTTTTCTTGTCTGGCATCCGCCGTTTTAGCATCGTGCTTCTGTTCTTTGCTATTGCAAGCATAAAAGAGAATGACGCAGCAGGCGCTGGCGAAAATTTTTATCATGGTACCCATTTTTTTACTGGCCAAAATTTTTGCTCTCATTGTCATCAGGATCGAGGGAAACACCCACATATTTTTTGTTGCCTATCCAGGAATTATATATCAGGGGTGTGATAAACAGAGTTGTTATCGTTGAAAATAGCAAGCCTCCAATGACGGCCACACCCAAGGGTGCAGTCTGCTGGCCGCCTTCGCCAATGCCTACGGCCATAGGGATCATACCGGCAATCATGGCAGAAGCCGTCATTAAAATGGGGCGAAGCCTCGTTTTTGCTGCCTGGATACCAATGTTTTGAGATGGAAGATTCTGTATCCGGACAGATTCGGCACTGGTTACCAGTAAAATCACATTCGCTACCGACACGCCAATTGCCATAATGCAGCCCATAAATGACTGAATATTCAGACTATGACCCGCCAGCGAAAAAAGCAGAAACGAGCCTGTGACCACTGCCGGGATAACCGACAGTACGATCAGCGGTATCCTCAGTGATTGAAAATAGGCTGACAACATTAAAAAAATCACCAATACAGCCAGGAGCAAACCAAGTGAGAGCTCACTTAAAGTCTGATCCAGTAACTCGGACTGGCCGCGCAAATAGACTTTCATTCCCACGGGCAGTTCCCCCAACCGCTTTATAGCCTGGTTAACCTGGCCCACAGCCGCCCCCAGGTCTTTTTCGTGCAGATTCGCCGTGACAGTAATGAACCGCTGCTGGTTCATACGGTCGTATTCTCCTACGGTATTGGTTTTTTTCCAATCTGCGATATCGCGCAGATATAAATTATTGCCATTAGCCTGACTGATCGGAATTTGCTCGATCTGCTCGGGGCTGTTCATTAAATACTGGGGATATTCCACCTGTACCTGAAAAGAATTGCCGCCCGCCTTATCAAGCCAGTATACTGGTTGTGTGTTGCGACTGGAAGAAACAGCCGCGGTGACAGACTTGCCCGCTTGCTCAATCGATAGCCCCATTTGTCCCATTCTGACGCGGTCATAGTGGATCTGTAAACTTGGATAATCCAAAGGGATTCCAATCTGCACATCCCGCAAAAAGCTTATTTTGCCGATGTCTGCTTTTAACCGCTCGGCATATTGCCTGCCTTGCGCCAGGTCCTTACCCTGTACCAGCACTTCGATCGGTGTGTTGGAGCCCTGGCTGATCACCTGGTCTACCAGGTCAGCCGGTTCAAAGGAAATACTGGCACCGGGGATTTCCTTCAATACCTTATCCCGGATCTGTTCCTTCAAAGCTTCAATGCTTATCCCGGAGCCATTGACCAGGTTAGCCTTCTATTACTATCGCCATCTTCTTGCTGGCAATTTCTATCTGTGCATCTGCCGATCCGGCTGTGGTGATTAATGGCACATTTCTCAATGTCGAGCCTTTGTCGAACGTGCAGTACACGGCGATGGTCAGCGGCCTTCCATCCGGCGCCACTAACGTGGCCTGCTCGTGGAGTTTTACAGGCAAGGCCTCGGGCAACACCGAATCTTACGTGGATGGGCTTGGTACCCCGGCGATTTCGAAAGTAACGGTTAACAGTCTGCAATGGGCCAATACGCCTACCTCGACCAACAACAAGTGGATCAAGGTGGTGGTAAACTATAAAGTGGGAGGGACCGCTCAGCCCCCTTTTGAAAAGCAGGAGGCGATCTATGTCAAATACATCGGAACACCAAGTTCGCTGAACATCGCCGGAACCAATTATTCAAATGGGGGAAGTAGAAATGTAGCCTGTGGAGCAGCTGCGATTGCGCTTTCGGTTCCGGCTGTTGCGACCGAACCCACTGCTGCGGTCACATATTACTGGACCTATCCTTCGGGATGGTCCGGGCCTTCTTCGACTTCTTCGCCCAGCGCGAGTGTAACCTCCAATGCGGGTGGGGGTGGTACAATCAAAGTAGAAGCCAAAAGAAACGATGGCTCTACACGCACGGCAATCCAGGTTTCGATTACCCGTCCGGCGGTTGGAGCGGGAATATCAGGCATTATCGGAAGTCCTTACATCTGCTCGGGAACCAGTAACTACTACCTCGATAATGTTCCAGGCGGTACATCAGTCTCCTGGTCGAAATCAGGTAACGGGATCAATATCAGTGGCGGCAGCTCCGGGAATTCAGTGAATGTCAGCTTTTTTACCAACGAGCAATACAATATTTTGACTGCTACCATCGGGGATGCTTGTGGCTCGACCACCAAAACCAGGGAAATTCGGGCGGGCGTGTTTACGACATCGGGTATCAGCGCATCAATGACCGGCCCGGGAGATATCTGCCCGTATTCACCGAGTAACAACGAGACCTATTACAGTGTATCGTTGATCCCGTCGACGTATATTTCAAGCGTAAGTTGGCAGTATTCCTCAAATTGGCAGTTCGGCTATAGCCCGTCAGGAAATGATTTCCGGTTGGTCCCGCCCAATTCCGGTTCCGGGTCTGCCTGGATTGAGGTGGGCCTTCAGAATGAATGCGGCTATTCGGCAGTTTACAGGAAAACTGTCTATGAACTGCCCGCCGGATCGTGTACCGGTAGTTTTTTTGCTGTTTATCCTAATCCGGCCAGCGATTTTGTGACTTTGTCTTTTGAAAAGATCGAAGCCGGTTCCGACTTGCCGGCTGTGATGGATCTTTACGCCGAAAAAGAGGGAAAGAAAATGAAATCTTTTTCAAGGGAGTCCCTGAAAGTCAAAGACGGGAAAAGTGTCGAATTTAATGTCGCAGACCTTCCCCGAGGCACTTATTACCTGCACGTGTTTGATGAGAGGTGGAATATCAAGGAGCCTGTGAAAGTAAGGCTCGTCCTGGAATAGCGAAGATTTTTGTGGGTTCTGGTGCGGGGTAGCGGCAGACGGTCGTTCGTTATCTAAATTACGCGGTGTTGTCAGAGTGATTTTGCTGGCAACCCGTGTGATTTATCTTTCACGCTCTGCCGACCTGATTGCGAAAGGGTACTAAGCAGAAGCCACGAAGTGCTTGTTGCTTTCTTGCGGTGTATATGGCTGGCTACCCGTCTGGCACCTCCGGTGGCGGTAATACTCATTGCAAGATAACTCAGAGCTTGGGACTGAGGTTTGCTATCCGGGAGGATTGTATTTTTAGTAAGCATGTTAGTATGCCTTGTTTAATGTGGTATCCAAGAAGGGCGCCCCAAATGAAACCAGAATTTTTCATAGGAGTCGATATCTCCAAGCTTACCTTGGATCTTGCTGTTGTTAATTTTGAAAACGAGCCATTGGCTTCCTTCAAAATTGCCAATACAGAAACTTCAATAATTGATATCCTATCTGTTATAAAGTCCAACCATGGTTGTTTGCCTAAAAACACCTGTTTCTGTGCAGAGGACATGGGTTTGTATGCATCCTATCTGAGAAAAGTCCTTGGCGCAAAAAAATACAAGTTGTGTCTGGAATCGCCCTTGCGAATAAAACGGTCCATCGGAATTCAAAGGGGGAAAAATGATTCCCTTGACGCTGTGAGGATAGCCCGTTACGCTTGCAGCAACTACAGTCTGCTCCATATCAGGAGCATTCCCAGGCCATGCATTATGGATCTGAAAAACTTAGCCACGATCCGGAAGCGACTTCTTAAAACCCATAAGATGCTCACCCAACCCAAAAAAATTGAAGACTATTATCAGCAAACAGTGCCTGCTTTATCGAGCAGCGCCATGTGTTCAAGTTCGATAGCGGCCTTACAAGCTGACATTAAGATGGTTGAAAGGCGGATGGATGAGATCATCGCAACAGACGAGCATTTAAGCAACCTGCTGGCAATTATGATATCAATCCCCAGAATTGGGAAAGTGACGGCGACTCAGATCCTGATCGCAACTAATGAGTTTAAATGGATCTGCTGCCCGAAGAAGTTTGCCAGTTTTTGCGGGGTGGCCCCATTTCAGTTTAAGTCCGGCACCAGTCTTAACAGCAGGGCAAGGGTCTCCAACCTTGCAAACCGTGAATTGAAGAGCCTGATTCACATGGCGGCGGTCGGCTACGCGAAAAAAGGACAAAATGATTTCCTGGGCAAGTATTATAAAAGAAAAATCCAGGAAGGCAAGAAGCCAATGAGTGTTTTGAATGCTGTTCGCAATAAATTGATCCAGAGGATATTTGCCTGTGTAAAAGCAGGCACTTATTACGTGGACTGCTAAGATATGGGGCTATTGGGCACAAATTGCTAGGGCGATGTCCAGGCTATAATGCCTATCCGTTTTTATTTAGCTTACTGTGTACAAGTCAGCGTTGATACAGTATATCGGAATGCCGAGCAGGGATTACCTATTATCCGTATTGATAACTGTGGAGCTGGGCCCCATTTTTCTTTCATTCGCCTGTTACCTTCACTTAGGCGGTTGGCCATTGGATAACCCGAGCTTGCCGTTTGTTCATTCAAACGGGATAAGCCCGGCACAACTGTGTAGATAGCTGAAAAAAGCATTGTATGTCTTGCTACGGTTTCTCAGAAATACATGATTTTGACCTTGATCAATTCATTCCCTACATGGGATGGATAGGAGCCAAACTGGTAAAAATATATACACAGGAAGACACCGACTACTTCTATTTGCATGACGAAACGGCCGGCAGGCTGTTTGAATTTCAATTCGGTGCAGCTAGCGATGAAAAGGCTAAATTTCGATATGACCATGTCGTGGATGACTATCGCCACTGGAAGCAAAGTCTACCACTTGATAACAGCGATATAGGGAACATTGCCTAGACCGTTAAAGTTGTAATTAAGTCAATAATACTTACTGGTGGATATTCAGATCATTATCAAAATGATGTGTGTTGTCGGCGGGTCATTTACTAGCGGCTCTGGGTGATTTTGGGTTACGAGTCTCTGGCCTGGTTTCCGGTGGGAAGTGTCACAAATTTCTTCAGCTGATGATCATAGTTTGCCAGCAAAAAAGGGTGCGGCCTCTCTGCTATAAGCGGAACACTCTTTATCGTTGTCATTTCAAAGTCGTTTTTTCCTGACCTCCTCAGATCTGGTTGACCCGACGGTTTTGTTTTCCGTAGTCTGCAAATCAGCCTTTTATTTAAATGAATTGGTGCGCGGTACGGGATCGACCAACCCGCTGGTTGTTGCTGTCGTCACCTGGGGACGGCCCGATTTTGGGCATGTTCTATGGTCGCATATGCACGATGACGGCTGAGATAGCATCCATCATCCATTGACGGCTGGCTGAAAAAGCAAAATTAATTGTAAAATAAACTTAATGTTAATTTACAATTAATTCTACATATAATATAAAAAACTTATATTCAGACACTTTTGCGCATGCAACTGCCGGACACTTCTCTATCAACAACCAAACTTGTTAAGGTAACGAGTGTCCGTGTCAGAAGCGGGCTACCAAATGGGTTTCGAGAATCTGGGGCATTTTAAGAAGATGTTTGAAAGGGCACATCGGAAAAAGCCGAAGCTGTATAGTAGTGAAGTGAAGAGTGGTCCCGAAAACGGTGAAAGCAGGTATACGTTTTGATTTGTAAGAGAAAATTCATCTCTTGCCCACAACAAAAACAGTGTATTCAAATGCTTAGTAAAACCATTGTGATGGCCGCATTTCTGGCCAGTACGTTTTGTGCCCAGGTGCAGGCTGGTAATCCGTCATTTCCCCGGCACACCTTGGCAAAGGCAGTCCCGGATTCGATTGACTTGACTAAAATCCCTTACAGCGAAAAGGAACTGACCGCATTTCCCATTTTTGACCCGCCGACCGACATCGTCCCCCTGAATAAACCCCTTATACGCGATTTTGACAGGCTATTTTTCCCCACGAAACAGGGAATGACTCCTTTGGAAGGGAGAGTTTACAAGGCATTTATGACGAGTGTGACAGGTAAAGAATGGTCGTTGCCGTTCTTTGAAAAGAGTTATCGCGACCTGATCATAGCGGCGGGCGGCGCGCTGATTTATCAGGGAAAAGTGGCGGCGACAGAGCTGGAACGCATTAAGGATGAGGCCACGTATTTCGGCGAAGAGGGTTCGATAGACTACACCGATACGGTGGTGAAAGTTTACGCAATCCGTAGAAAAGAAGGTGATCATATCTTTGTGCAGTTTTCGGGATACAGTGCAGGCGGGTCTATCCAGATTTTGCAATTGCCTAAAAAGGAGAAATGAGCTTAAGCGTGCGAAAGTCTCTGGCTATCCGGCCGGGGACTTAACACAGATCTAAATATCAAAAATCATGAGAGCCATTAATCTCTGGATCAATTTCAACGGTAATGCCGAAGAAGCATTCGCTTTTTTGCAAATCCATTTTCGGCCGAGAGTATACAAAGATCGTCGGTTTTTGGGACTTGGCCAGCGACGAATTCTGCCCCCCCGAAATCGACGAAATTATGACCATCGTGTTGCCGCTCGGCAAACACAACGACTTGATATGCAATGGTAATTCATCCTTTATGGGGCGCGTCGACGAAAATGAGAACCAATCGAAAATCGCCATCAGCGCCAGAAGCCGCAAAGAAGGGGAGCGGCTGTTCGAAGGGCTCTGTCCAGGCGGAAATTTCGAGGGCCATTCGGCAAAAGTCCGCGGGGAACCTAGGCAGGCATGTTCGGCGACCGGTACGGGATTTAGTGGATTACCGTGTTTAACCGTTTAAAAATAGAGCGTTTGATTCCTTACTGGTGAAAAGTGTTATTTGCAGATTACAAGTCTGCCGTAATTTGTAATCTGCGGATAAAACTTTTGCTTCCTTGTTATGCTTTATCTGTAAGCCTAGACCATGTCAGCTGCAAAGACTTCACGGTCGATTTGTGAGAGTGCATTTTTGGACGTGATCATCGCCGACAATATCCCTAGTTGCTTGCCTGGTTTCTGGTTGTGGTATTAAACCTATATATATTGTTGAGCTTTTATTGGTAGAAGAAATGTAGATTGAATGCATGGAGAGTAAAATTGAGATTTATCAGAGTCAGGACGGGGAGACATCCATAGATGTAATATTTGAGCAGGATACGGTATGGCTTACCAATGCTCAACTGGTTACACTATTCGATTCGAGCAAGGCCAACATCAGTGAGCATATAAAGCACATCTTTTTGTCCGGTGAACTGGATGACGTTCCAACTGTTCGGAAATTCCGAACAGTTCAAAAAGAGGGAAGTCGACTGATCGAACGAGACAGGATCCACTACAACCTTGATGTGATCATTGCTGTAGGGTACAGGGTAAATTCCAAGCAAGGGACCAGATTCCGGCAATGGGCAACCCAGCGCTTAAAAGATTTTCTTGTAAGAGGTTATGCGATTAATGAGACCAGATTAAAGCAAAAGCAGCAACATATTCAAACGCTACAAGAAGGCATCCGAATTCTTAGCCGGGCGATCGAAGAAAAAGTGGATTCCGAGGATTTGAGATGGCTTGCCACTTTTGCAAAAGGACTAGCACTGCTGGACGACTACGATCATGAACGACTGGACAGGAAAGGCCGGACTGTGCGCCCGGCCGCGTATCCAGATCTGACAGAGTATCACGCTGTCGTCGATGCAATGAAGGCTGACTTTGATTCAGCTGTCTTTGGAAAGGAAAAGGATGGAAGCTTTCAAAGTGCTATCGCGCAAATTAGCAAAGGCTTTGGTGATGAGGATTTTTATCCCTCTGTGGAAGAAAAGGCAGCGACTTTACTCTATCTTATCATCAAGAATCATAGTTTTGTAGACGGCAACAAGCGTATCGCCGCGGCATGTTTCCTGCTATTTTTAGAAAGAAACAATTTGTTAATATCTGATAGCGGTGATCCAATTATTAGTAGCGAGGCGCTAGCCAGCCTGACACTTTTACCGCAGCCAGTAAGCCGGAGGAGATGGAGAAGGGTTACGAACTCGTGGCTAAACCTCATCATCAGTATACTCAACAGAAACCAGTAGTTTTTGTATCTGATTTGGTTCTCTACTTGGTTAATTAACTGATAGTGAGGTTGGTGTATATTTTGTATCGGCAAGTAATAGGCCACAAATACCAATAAGAACCAATAATCAAAGTTAACAAGAACCGCATAGGAGCAATCTGATGCGGTTTTATTACTTTTTGCCTTGTAGCCTTAGGATCGCTGCCGGGCGCGATCGCATGGCGTTTGCCATGCAGTGAGGCTCTTCTACCCGTTCCGACTCTTCGGCCTGCTGGCACCTCCCAAACTGTAGGCTAGAGAGGTGCCGGTGTATGCGTTGCGATGACAGCTTATGCTTTATTAATTGCTCCCACTTTTAGCGGCCGGTAATACTTTTTCTATTTCCGAAGGAGGAATCGGGAAGGCTTTTTTCTGCTTCTCAAATTCAGCGGTCAGCTCCGCGACAATTTCAGGGTTCTGTTTGGCCAGGTCATATTTCTCGCTCGGATCATTCTCAATGTTATAGAGCAACGGTACTGTATGTGTCTCAGGCGCGACTGGCGAATAGGAAGCATGGGTAACGAAATGCGCTTTCCAGGCACCTTTGCGGACAGCAAACACATTTTCATTGATATAATAAGGCAGCATTTCCCGTGCCTTGTCTTGCCGACCGGTTAGCACGCCGGTCTGATCGATTCCGTCCAGAACCAGGTTTTTATCCAGACTCACGCCCGCCAGGGTGCTGGCAGTAGGGAAAATGTCCAGCGCGCTGATCAGGGCCTCGCTTACGACGTTGGCTTTGATTTTGCCCGGCCACCACGCAATGCCGGGAACGCGTATTCCTCCCTCATAGGTAGAGTTTTTGCCTTCATATAGCAAGCCGGCAGATCCCGCATGATCTTTCATCGGCAGCCATGGCCCATTGTCGCTCGTAAAAATAACCAATGTGTTCTGATCCAGTTTAAGTTCTTTGAGTGTTTGAAGGATTTGTCCTACACTCCAGTCCAGCTCCGCCACCACGTCACCATAGAGTCCCCGCTTGCTTTTGCCTTCAAATTGCGGCGACGCATATAGTGGGGTATGAGGGAAGTTACTGGCATAGTACATAAAGAAGGGTTTGTCCTTACTTTTCTTGATGAAGTTAACCACCTCCTCGGTATAGCGTTTGGTAAGAAAATGCTGGTCAGGCTCTTCCTCGATAATGGTTTCATTTCGGTACAATGGTAATGTGGGCGCATTGGCACGCGGGCCCGGAGGGATGTTGTAGGCACCATCTTTATGGGTACTAAATACCTTGCCCATATCATTGGAATACGGTACACCAAACCAATAGTCAAACCCCTGGCGTGTGGGTAGGAATTCTTGTAAATGTCCTAAATGCCATTTGCCCACGAGACCTGTCGCGTATCCTTTCATTTTGAGCATTTCAGCTATCGTGATCTCTTTCAGGGGCAGGCCGCTCGCTGAATTTTGGCGAAAAACGTCCCCCTTGCCGTAAACACCCGTACGGGCCGGCAGCCTGCCGGTGAGCAGCCCTGCCCTGGCGGGCGTGCACACCGCCGAACTGGAATAGAACTGCGTAAAGCGCATGCCTTCGGTAGCCATCCGATCCAGATAGGGCGTGCGGATGGTGGGATGCCCATAAGACGCCAGATCACCATAGCCCAGGTCGTCGGCCAGGATGACGATAATATTAGGAGATTTAGCTTTTTGCGCGGTAGCGAAACTGGTAATCAGCAGCATCGCAACGATTCCGTGAAGGAAAGTCAGGCGGCGAATATTCAATTTGTCCATCATTTTGCGAGAAAGTAGCTTGTAAGAGTTTGGTTAATAGCCCGGATTCTGGTCGGTAGGCGCAATATCCGGATTGTTATCGATTTCCTGTTTGGGAATAGGCATCAGAAAAATCGAATTCGGAATATCAATGCCCTTGGCAGCTTTGATTACCTGCTTTGCGGTGCCGGTCCGGACAAGGTCCCACCATCTTTTACCTTCCACGAAAAATTCGTAAGCCCGTTCTTTCAAAACCAGTTCCCGGAATGAAGTCATCGTCTGGCCTTCCATTGTAAAGTCAATTGGGGAAGGAGCGCCAGGCGTATACCCGTAGGCTCTGCGCCGCACCATATTCAGCCGTTCCAATGCTTGTGCAGTTGGCCCCTGTTCGGCCTGGCTGGCGGCTTCGGCGTAAATTAACAGCGCATCAGCGTACCGATAGATCGGGAAATCGCTGCCGTGTGCCTGATCGGTGGGCGCAGCCGAATCTTTGAATTTCCCAAATCGTATCGGCTGGTTAGCCCCGTTGGGAACAATAGTGCCTTGCTTGTTGGGGCCGGCGGTGTAAAGGTTGAAATTTTTCCTGAGGTCAGCCTCGGGCCAGTCGCGTAGTAAAGGATAAGTGGGGAATCCAAAAAATGTACCGTAACCGTTACTTGCCCAGCGGCTGGTGTTAAGATGATAGAATTGGGGCAAGGCAGAACCTCCGGCGACAGAACGCTGGAATTTGATAGAGAAAATTTCTTCCGTCGATGAGGTAACGTCCGCGCCAAATAGCTTTTCGAAATCAGCAGATTCTTTCACATTAACCAGTGAATAAGCCTGTGAAACGATCACTTCCTGGGCTTTGTCGCGCGCTTCGGCCCATTGTCCACGTAGCAGGTACACATCCGCCAGCATGATCTTGGCAGCTCCTGATGTCGGTTTTCCTGATAGCGACTGGGTCGGGGGCAATGCCGTTTCGGCCGCTTTCAAATCGGAAATGACAAGGGCATACACATTTTCGATAGGTTCGCGTTTGCCACCCATGGCTTCCAAACCTTCCGTTGGCTCAGTCCGGATGGGAACCGCACCAAAGAGTTTAGCCAGGTTGTAGTAGGCAAATGCCCGGTAAAAATGCGCTTCTCCCAGTAATTGAGCGCGTTGCTTTTCATCCATCGAAATGCCCGGCACATATTTCAGGGCAAGGTTGGCCGCATCGATGGTTTTGTAAAAACCCGTCCAAAACTGGTCGGTAACCGAAATCATCGAAGTTGAAACCTGGTATTGCGCCAGCGGTATGTAAAACCCCTGCCCGGATGCATAGTCTTCCAGCGCGGTCGTATGCACCAGGTAGCGGAACTTGTACAACGTCGCTGTATGAAGCGCTCCGGAGATCGCATTGACGGCCGAATTTGCATCAGCCGCCGTTTTGTAGAAGTTGGTGCTGATCAACAGGCTTTTAGGGTCTTCTTCGAGCAAATCTTTGCAAGAGAATGCGAGCAGGCTGGCTGTGATTATAGAATAGATTGCTAATTTTTTCATGATCTGATTGCTTGATTAGGAGAGTTAGAATCCAATTCGGGCACCCAATGTATACGTTCTGGCCGTCGGATAGCCGGTTTGGTCGACACCCACCGAAATCGAGTTTGCACCGCCCAGTGTATTCACTTCCGGGTCATACCAGGAATATTTGGTGAAGGTGATCAGGTTTTGTCCGCTCACATAAAGCTGCACGTTGCGCACCCATTTGATAGCTTTGGTGGGAATATTGTAGGCCAGCTGGACGCTTTTCAACCGCAGAAAGGAGCCATCTTCAATATACCGATCAGATTCTTTAAAGGAGGTGCTGCCACTGATTTTGGGGTATTTTGCATTGGGATTAGGGTTGGCAGTTGTCCAGTGGTTATCATAAACCTCTTTCAGCTGGTTTTCACCAAAATACATGCTGCTACCCTGGTTCGTCAGGTTTGCATTGAAAATATCCCCTCCCTGTTTGCCCAACCAGAACATAGTCAGTGTAAAGTCTTTGTAAGACAGGTTGCTGCCAAGGTTATAAAGAAAATTTGGATTAGGGTTCCCGATAATGGTTTTGTCGGCCAGGGTCAAAGCATCATCGCCATTGAGGTCTTTATACTTGATAGCTCCTTTTTCATTGAGGCCATCTTCCAGATACCCATAAAAGACGCCAATAGGCTCGCCGACCCGGATCAGGTTCACGGCAACGGAAAGCGGCTGCTGTAATGCCGTGCCAAACACGTCGCTGCCGCCTGCCAGCCTGAGTACCTCGCTGCGGTTGCGGGTGATGTTCACATTTATATCCCACTTGAATGCCTTTGCATTAACGAGGTTGGCATTTAACCCTAATTCAATACCGCTGTTGCGGATTTGGCCGATATTCTGAATGGTGCTGGTGTATCCGGTAGATTGTTGAAGAGGCACAGTCGCGAGCAGGTCCCGGGTATTTTTGCGGTAGTAATCGAAGGTGAGCGAGAACCGGTTTCGCAGCACGGCAATGTCCACGCCCGCGTTGAATTGACCCGTTGATTCCCATTTCAGATTGGGATTCGTCAGCTGTGCACCGGTGAGTTGTCCTACATATAACTGGTCATTGTAAACGGTGTTGATAGGGTTCAGCGCGAACAATGTCTGGTAAGGCGACAACCCGGTATTTCCCGTAACGCCGTATGAAAGACGAAGTTTAAGGTCGGATATCGCTGTCAGATTCTGGGCGAACGGCTCGTCGATCAACCGCCAGCCGAGTGCGGCAGACGGGAAATAGCCCCACTTTTGATTGGCCCCGAAACGGGAGGAGCCATCCGCACGCATACTGGCTGTAAACAAATAGCGCCCTTTGAAGGAGTAATTGGCACGTGCCAGGTAGGAGAAAAGCACCCAGGAATAAGATGTGCTCGTAGGAACCCCCGGGTTGCTGCCGACGCCAATGTTCTCGGAGCCCATTCCTTCGTAGTTGAAGCCGGTGGATGTGGCCACGAATGTCCGGCTTTTTTCCTGCTGATAGGTCACCCCGCCCAGCAATGTCAATTCGTGGTCTTTGGATAGTTTGGGAATGTAAGTAGCGGTATTTTCATTCAGTAGATTAAAACGGTTGGCATAATTGATGGTGGCGGAGCCGGTTGGCGTGGTGGTGATCACGGAAGGAGAAAAGATGTCGCCCCGCATAGAACTGTTTTCTATTCCAAAGGAAGAGCGCAGCGTCAGGTTCTTTAACGGTTGGTAGCTGAGCGCCGTACTGGCCAGGATATAGAGCTCATTGTTTTTTTGCTTGCGGGCCTCGGCCAGCGCGAGCGGGTTTTCAAGGCTGTTGGGGCTGAATGCGTAGGGTTTGATAAAACTGTAATTTCCGGACTGATCGCGGGGAGTAATCGTTGGAGGTGACCCAAGGGCTGCCGAGACGATCGTACTTCCTTTTTGGCCATTATCGGCCAGCAGTTGGGAACGGTTCGTGTTGGTTAGCACAGTGTTGTAGATGAGCCGAACCTTGTCGCCCAGTTTCTGATTCAGGTTTACGCGGAAACTTTCCCGGTTGTAACCCGATCCGCGGATGATACCCTGCTGTCCGAAAAAGTTGCCCGACACGGCAAATTGCGTATTGTCGTTACCTCCCGTGACCGATAATGTATGGTTCTGCATAGGCGCCTTCCGGAAAATTACGTCCTGCCAGTCGGTACCCTTACCAAAGCCGTTGATCTGCTCGGGTGTAAAATAGGCAGCAACGCCGTCGTTGGCGGCCCTTTCATTGGCCAATGTGGCAAACTCCCGGGCGTTCATCAGCGTCAGGGTTTTGTTGACCTGCTGCATGGCGTAGTAACTGTCCAGTGTAACCTGCGGCTTTCCTGCTTTACCCTGTTTGGTAGTGATCAAAATGACCCCGTTGGCGCCTCTTGATCCGTAAATAGCTGTTGCAGAGGCATCTTTGAGGACTTCCATCGATTCGATTTCATTGGGACTAATGGCATTGGGAGGCCCGGACAGCGCAAATCCATCGACTACATACAACGGCTCATTGCTGCCTTGGAGTGAGTTGCCGCCCCGGATCCGGACGCTCATTGTGGTTCCGGGCTCACCGGAGTTCTGCATTACCTGTACGCCTGGCGAGCGCCCCTGAAGTCCCTGGACTGCGTTCATCGTTGGATAAGCCGTCAGTTCCTTTGCTGACACGGAGCCAACCGAACCGGTAATGTCGCTTTTCTTAACAGTACCATATCCAACCACTACAATCTCTTCCAGTGTTTTGTCATCCGGAAAAAGCTGAACGTCGATGGTCGAACGGTCGCCCGCGGCGATTTCCTGGCTCGCATAGCCTACCAGTGAAAAAACAAGGGTGTGGCTCCCCGTTCCTGGCAAATTCAGTTTGTAGCGGCCTTCGACGTCGGAGGATGTACCTGTTGTCGTCCCTTTCAAAAGAATATTCACGCCCGGCAACCCTTCGCCGGTTTCGCTGGTAATGCGGCCGGTGACCACCTGATCGGCCACCCGTACGCCGGTAGCCGACATCGGCAATTTGTTACCGGGGTCAGACGTTCCGGCCGTTGCTGCAACGGGCATCAACACGTCGGTCAGCATTTTCGTGCTGGAAGTAACCTTTTTGTCTATACGCTGACCGGAAATCAGGTACGCACCTTTTTTGACTTTGCGGAATTGGAGGCCGGTGTTTTTCAGTACCGCCTTGAGATTTTCTTCCAGGTTTGCTTTTTGGTTAATCGCATTCGCGGGCACGATTACGCCTTGTACTAGTTGGTCGCCGTAAAGGATATCGACACCAAAAAGTTGTTTGAGATCACTGAGAACATCCGAAAGCAGGCGGGTCGAGTCGGTTACCCTGGCAGGTGAATGGGTCGGCTGGGGGATCAGCAGGGGCAAAGCAGTAGCCGGTTGACCGGAAACGGTCAGGCAGGCTACCAGCCCCAGAGCAGGGAGGCTAGTAAAATTCGGGAACATAGAAATTAGTTGATTAAATGGGTTGAAGTGAGAGAAGCACTTTGTCTTCTTGTCGGGTAATATGGATATTCAACGCTTCCGCAATGATAGATAACAGTTCGTCCGCACTTTGCGACGGGTAAGCTCCCGATAAGGTCAATGCGGCAGTTTCGGGATCAGGAATCTGAATTTTCATACCAAAATTCTCCTGAAACAAGATGGCGATTTCTCCTAACGAGGTTTTATCAAACACATAGCGATGGTCGCGCCAAGCCGCATAGTTGGCCGGTTGCAAAGTAGGTGCTACGCTGGCAGACCCATTTTTTTTAAGGTCAACCTTTTCACCGGGTTTCAGCGTAAGCTGCTGAATGCCCTTGCCGGCCTGCTGGTAATGGAACTCGACCTTGCCACGTTGCAAAACTACCTGCGTGCCCCTCGGCCGGGCAAACAGCGTAAACTCAGTACCCAGCACCACGACGTCGGCATTGTTGTCGGTTTTGACCACAAAGCGCTGGTGATTCTTTGTATGGGTGACAGAAAACAATGCTTCTCCTTCCAGCCATACTTCACGCGACTTTTTGCCGAAACCAAAACGCGGTACACGCAGCGTTGAATTGGCGTTCAAAGTCACCTGGCTGCCATCGGAGAGTTGCACAATGCGGGTTTGCCCATAATCCGTTGCGTAAATCCGGTTTAAAAGCTCGTGCTGAAAATTCCAGATACCGGCCACGAGGGCTATGGAGGCGGCAACGGTCCAAACTATCCAGCTGCGCGCCGGCCGTGAAGATGCGGATCCGATCAATTCCTTCTCATCCGTTACCGACATTGCGGGGGCATTCACTATAAAATCGTGGTAACGGTTAATGCCGACCTGCTGATCCGCTACATACTGCAAATTGGAGCGTTCCCATTCTTCCAGCCATTCAAAAAACAGTTCTTCATTACCTGGAATTTTATACCATTCATCGATGAGCTGGCGTTGCAAAACGGGCACTTTGCCCAAAAAGGAATCAAAAATGAGTTGTTTGTTGACTAGTTCGTGCATGGCTGATTGTATTTATTAGGTAGACACATCCGGTTTTAAAAACCCTTAAACCTCATTGGAGAAATTCACGTAAGAACCACGAAAAAAGCAAAAACCAGCGCCCTTTCAGTAGCTCACGCAGGGCATGGCTGGCCAGGCGGATCTGCACCTCAATGGTACGCACCGATAATCCCAGCTGGGTCGCAATCTCTCCGTATTTCATTCCCTCGAAGCGGTGCATCAAATAAATGCGCCGCCGTTGAACGGGCAGTGATTCAATGGCTTTTTCAACATCCCGGCACAATTCGTCATACTGCGTGATCGCGTCCGGCTGTTGGGCCTCCGCGGTAGTTTGGTATTGCGCTTCGTCCAGCGATGTCTCGCGCCAGAACGTTTGCCGGACGTGGTTATAGGCCCGGTTGCGGACAGCTTTGTATAAGTATGCCCGGTAGGAGCTGGTAATGGAATTGAATATTTGCTGTTCGTAAAATTGGCAGAATATATCGGCAACCAAGTCTTCGGCGATCGCCTTGGAGCCTACGAAACGTACTGCATGGCTGCATAGGGCCACATAATGCTGGCGGAAAAGCAGTTCACAGCCCAGCCCTGCATCTGTCTGCAAGGTCCGGCGGATAAAAAGTTCTTTATCGGCACCAATTGAATCCTGATCATCCGGTGGTACATCCATTGGGGTTACGATATCCGAATCGGTTGCGGGGTATGGTTGCAAAATGCGCTGTATTTGCATGTCTCTGTCGGATTAATCGTGTATGACCAATTTCCAATCTACAATTAAGACAAAATGGTCTTGGAAAACCCTTAAATCAAACAGGATATTTTTTATAAATATTTTCATTGATCCGGAGTGATGGGGGCTGTTTGTCCGGGGAACCAGGCGGCGTTAAGCAGCTTATTGAATATGACGAGAATTGTCGCCGGAGTTTCTAAACCTGAGCGCTTGATGGGGTACATCTGTCAACAAGTGGAAACTAGGTTAAGTGAAGTGTTATTTATAAATTACAAAAGTGTACTAAATTTGTAACTTATAAATAACACTTTGGAGGCTCTTTTTACAAAATACCTACCTAAACTACAACGCACGTCAACCAAATTCGTGCGGGACTTCATCCATCAGATCGATTGGGAGCGCAATCGATTGATCGGCATTAAGGGCGCTCGGGGTGCTGGGAAGACGACTCTCGTCTTACAATATTTAAAGCAGGCGGCGCTACCAGCTGGCCAGTCCCTGTATGTAAGTCTGGATGATCTGTATTTTAGCGCGCATCGTCTTTACGATCTGGGCGAGGCGTTTGTCAGGACGGGTGGGCGGCTCCTGGTTTTGGACGAAGTTCACCGATATGCTAATTGGTCACAGGAAATCAAGAATCTTTACGATGATTTCCCTGATTTACGGATTGTATTTACCGGGTCATCTATTATGCATCTTGAACGCAGCAAAGGTGATTTGAGTCGCCGGGCTGTAATGTATCACTTACACGGGCTTTCGTTCCGTGAATTTCTTCAAATTCAACAAATTACATCCTGGTCTGCGGTGTCTCTTCCGGATCTTTTTAAAAATCACACACAATTGGCGCTGGATCTCACGCAGAAGATTAAACCACTGGCGCACTGGAACGATTATCTGCAATACGGCTATTACCCATATTTTTTAGAGAACAAGGACGTCTACGCGCAAAAGCTGACCGAAACAATTCAGCTCAGTTTGGAACTGGACCTCCCGGCCGTCTATGGCATAAGCTATGCTTCCGTGGACAAGTTGAAGCAGCTGCTCGTCGTGCTGGCTGAAAGTGTTCCTATGAAACCAAACATCAGTAAGCTTAGCGAAACGCTAAATACGAGTCGGGCGCTGGTAGTGGAGTACATGCACTATTTGGAAGAGCTGGGTGTATTGATGTTGCTACACAGGGATAGTTTCGGCATTACCCGATTGCAGAAGCCTGAAAAGGTTTATCTCAGTCATCCGAATCTCCAATATGCATTACATCAGAGTCGCCCGGACACAGGAACATTACGCGAAAGCTTTTTCCTGAGCCAGGTCCAGCCGCTGCACAAAGTTGAGTATACGGAGAAGGGAGATTTCAAATTGGATAGAGAGGTTACGGTTGAAGTGGGAGGTGCCCACAAAAATAGACAGCAACTTGTGGGTATGGAGAATGCTTATATCGCTGCTGATGGGCTTGAAGTGGGATACGGCGATAAAATTCCGCTTTGGATGTTTGGATTACTGTACTGATTAAAAAGCCACATTCACATTTCATTAACCTTCTTTTACAGGCCATTAACAGACGGATAGGACAAAAACTTTTAGCTTGCGACCCACTGCAGTGGCGGCCACCGCAGTGGCGACCACCGCAGTAATTGACATCCTTGAAAACATTCCAACAAAACCATCCCATGAAAAACGAACGCCTCTTTCTGATTCTTTCCTTTCTATTAGTTGCAATTCACGTCCAGGCGGATGAGCTGGACGATTTCATCCGGAGCCAAATGCAGAAGCGGCGTATTCCCGGCTTGTCGCTGGCGATCATTCAGGACGGAAAAATCTTGAAGGCCCAGGCGTATGGATTTATCGATAAGGATGGAAAGGTGCCTGTCACGACGAGCACCTTGTTTCAGGCGGGCTCGGTGAGTAAATCTGTCGCGGCGATGGGCGCACTTTATCTGGTTGAACAAAATAAACTTTCTCTGGATGAGAATGTGAATGTAAAATTGAAAACCTGGAAAGTGCCTGACAATGAATTTACATCTGATAAAAAGGTTACCCTGCGAGGGCTGCTCAGCCATACTACCGGGCTTACCGTACACGGATTCCCGGGATATGCGGTGGGCGCGACGATTCCTTCCGTCGTTCAGATTCTGGATGGGACAGCGCCGGCTAATACGCCACCGGTTCGCGTAGACTTTGTTCCGGGCTCGCGTTGGCGGTATTCGGGAGGTGGTTACACCGTCATGCAGCAACTCATGGTGGATGTGACGGGCGCTGATTTTCCGGGTTTTATGAAAAAAAATGTACTCTCGCCATTGGGCATGAAAAACAGTTCCTACCAGCAACCTTTACCTGCGGAAATGGCTAAATCGACGGCAACCGGGCACTACAACAATAGAAGTTTGGTGGAAGGTCGCTGGCACATTTACCCTGAAATGGCAGCGGCGGGATTATGGACGACGCCGTCCGATCTGGCCCGGTTCGCGATCGGTATTCAGCAAGCTTATGCCGGAAAATCAGGAAGTGTATTGTCGCAATCCATGACCCGCCAAATGTTGACGGATCAGAAAAACAGGGATGGACTGGGCGTGTTTTTGCAGGGCGACAGTACCACGCGCCGCTTCGGACACAATGGGCGTGACGAAGGTTTTGACGCATTACTGACCGCTAGTGTCGAGAAAGGACAAGGCATTGTGATCATGATCAATGCGAATGATAATTCGATGATGATGGGTAGGATTGTTGATTTTATCGCTGACTATTATCACTGGGACGGGTTTCCTGTAAAGACTAAACCAGTTGCAGTGGATATGGATCCCCAAACTTTAAAAGCTTTTGAAGGTCGGTATGAATTGTTTAACAATCGAATTGTCACATTTGAGGCTGATAACCAGCGACTATTTACCTTGGAAGATGGTTTTGTTGATGAAGAATTTGTGCCAGTCGCTATGAACAAGTTTACATCAAGTGACCGCAATGTTTCCGTCCTATTCAGTACAGATGCTGATGGAAATGCGACTGGTTTCACGCTTCATGACGATGGACAAGGCTATCAGCGAAAAGTACCGCGTATCGGGCCGCTTGCCAATTCTGTTAAAGCCACTGCCGATCCGGACCCGTCACGCACACCCAAAATCATGGCGGCTTTGCAGGCTATGGTGAAAGGAGGTAAAACGTTGGAAGAAGCACCAGGCCTCACCGCGGGCGCCAAACGCGACTTTGCAGGAGGAATGCGCGAGCCGGAAACTTTGAAATCACTAACTTTTATGCATTCAGAAAACGTCGCAGGCCGGGGAATTCAACGGCATGACAGCGACGTAAGCGAAATCGTAACTTACCAATTAAAGTCCAATCAGCCGGACACCTATATCATCGTCCATCTGACCTCCGACGGCTTGGTTACGGATTGCGACTTCGTTGAAAAATAACGTTAAAGCTCGCTCTTGCCACTAATTTTGGTGATATGGCATTGATCCGCTTTGAAAACATAATCTTCCCGGACGACAACTTCATCGCCGCGCTTACCGACAAACTGAAAATTGTCTTGTTGGTTTTCCAATTTGGGCTGGTAGTTGTCGTCCAGGACGACGTAATATCCCTGCCGGAAATCGGCATTTCCCTTGATGCGAACCGTATCCGACTTGGACAGCCGAACGGTGTAAGATTCAGTCAATGGCGCTCCCGGCACATGAAGCGTCGCGGACCGAAATTCTTCCGTACAAATCACACCCTGCTGAGGCTGCTCGTCCGTGCAGCCGGATAGCGATATTGTCAAAAGCGCTATAAGACGTACGATGGCGGTTCGAGTACCCATGCTGCTGTTTGGTATAGTGGCTATTCGTTGGACATCATTGGTGACTTAACCGTTGGAAAACTCGGGAAATACTTTCGGGAATATAATTATGCGAAGCAACTTGTAAGTTGCCGATATTGAAAAATATGTCTATTTTTACCTAAACAATACGCCTGTGGCCAGCACTATGTAAGATAAATTAATTAAATGAACGTCGAAAAAATCAGAGTAGTGAAGCCAGAGGTGCTGCTTTCTGTCAAGTTTGCCGAGTTTGAGCATGATGAGCTGGCTCGTGTATTTCAACAATGGAATGACGTAGCCTTTTTGGAATCGTTCTTTCATGCTAATAAGGCCGATTTGAGCGGAGACTTTTATCGGATGACGGATACGAACGAAGCAGTAATTAGCACGTTAGGTTATGCGGAAGATTTCCGCCGACTTCTGGGCTCCTACCTTCGAAGAGAAAACGGCAAAACGCTTAATCAGTTATTTAAGCCGTATGATAACTATTCGGGCGAGACAATTCGAGAGCGCAGTAAAGCGAAAGGTGCAGAGCCTCGAAGCTGGTTGAGATTATATGCGATAAGGCTGGATGATAATCTTTTCGTAATCACAGGTGGGGCAATTAAGCTGACAAAGTATATGGATCGGCCACATTTGGACATGGAAGACAGGAAGTTACATTTAGTCAAAAGTTATTTCAAGGCGGAACACATAGATTCCAGGGGTGATTATGGTTATATAGATTTAGAATAGTGGATCAAAAAACAGACGTGTATAGCAAACTCCAACACTTGTTGGATGACAAGCCGAGTGATTGGCTGAGTGATACCGATTATATCGAAAAGAACTCGGCATGGCTTAAATATTCGCAAATGATTGCTTTGAAGGTGCTGGGGCATCTTAGGGAGAAGAATATGTCGCAGAATGATCTGGCCGATCTGATGCATGTGTCTCGACAGCAAGTCAATAAGTGGCTAAAGGGTCGTGAGAATTTTACATTGGAAACGATCACGAAACTGGCAGATGCGGTAGAAATTCCCTTTGAAGATTTGATTCAGCCATTCGAGGAAAAGATTATCGCGCTCGCTAAAAATGATTCATGATTTAGCCCTTTATCACTCGGATGTCCCCTTTGATCAGGCCGAAAAGTCGGCGCTGTTTGATCTGAAAGTGCTTTGGGAAGGCTTTGAGCGGATGGCGGTAAGTGCTTAGGAATGCAAAAAAGGACTGTCGGTTGGCAGTCCTTTTTACTTAGTGGCACCCGTTTAGTCCCGCTCCGGAAGTGGGTTCTTATCTAAGAATTTACCCATATCTTCCGCCTGTTGCAAGAAGAAATCAGGCACGATAAAACTTTTATATGCCTCTTGGCGTGTTACAGATTGATCATTGGAATACCCGAATTTTCCAGATAGAAAACGAAAATGGTTTTTCCGCTTTCCCTTTTGCTTTCTAATCGTTTGAATTCCCATCTCAATGTCTTTTGTTGACTATCAATGTAACCATCCCTTCAAAGGGAACCCATTCACCCTCCCAGTTTGGCCAATCCACTGTAAAATTCCCTTTCTTATCCTTTACCGCGATAAAGCCCTCGATGATATATCGTTCGTTCAGGTGCACAGGGATTGGCTACACAGCAAATCTATGAAAAACCTTCCCATTTCATCGAGCACCTGGGTGAAAACCGACTCCTAAGCCACTGTCACCTAACAACCGTAAACCTGGAATTATAAACCTTCCCATCTTCGTGAACCAGCATGATCAAGTAACTCCCGCTGGCCAGCGTCGATACATTCACTTCACCGTCCTTTATCTGCTTGGCACTGTACAATACATTCCCACCAGTACTGATGACCTGAATGTTCCTGACCTGGTTCCACGTAAAGCCGTCTTCCAGTTTCAGGTTCAGCCTGTCGACAACCGGATTGGGGTAAACCGTTAGTTTAAATGCGTCAGCTTTCACTTCTTCCTGCGTTGCTTCGAAGAGCTCGGACGCGTCCATTCTGGCACTCGGGACATTTTTATTTAAAACACCCAGATTATTGTTTTGTAAATAAATCCACGGGCCGAAAGTCTGTCCGAAATGGCGGTCTGCCGACCAGTATTCCAGCCTGACCCTGATTTTCGTGTAACGTCCCGTTTTTGGAACGAGTGCTTTCAGCTCCGTGCCGGCGGGCCCAATGTAGGTAAAGGTTCCTACCCCGGTATAACGTACATAATTGGTAATGGGCGGTGCGCTGCTGAATGGTACTCCCTGCGGTTTTGTTTCCCATACTAATCTTGCGTAAGCTGTTCCGCCGGCAGGCCGGACGAAAAGGCCGACCCCGAAAGTGGTACTCAGATGGTTAGCAGCACTGATCCGGGAGGTCAGGTCCGAATTGTAAAGCCGGAGCATGTTAGCCCGTTTGCTTCCACCATTTCCCAGGTAAACATTTACGGAACTAGTAAAATTGGCTTCGACAATAATGTCGCTGTAACCGTCGCCATTAATATCGCCCGATGCCGAGCAGATGACACCATTCACATTGGCAGAACCAGCAATGGTATTTGAATAAATCGGACCAGCCGCACTGCCTTTGTAAATTTTTACAACCCTCGGACCGTAATCATTACCAGAGGTACTGATCACCAGGTCACTATATCCGTCGCGATTGATATCACCCGCACTCACATTGCTCCCCAAACCTTCGCCAGGTGAACCCTGGATCCGTATGTAATTGCTGTTGGAAATGCCTGATGAACTTCCTTTATATAAATAGGCAGCCCCAGCCTTTGAATAAGAATCGGCTGCACCGATAATGACATCTCCGTACCCATCGCCATTCACATCTCCTGCATTAGCGACCCTCGATACCAAACCATACTCTCCGAGGTATGGCGAAATGACTGTCGATGGAACACTGGACAAGCCGGTGGCGCTGCCCAGGTAGATGTGGCCCCGATCAAGATTTGTCGAAATGTTTACATCATTGGAGGCTATCATCATCATAACATCCCCATAACCGTCGCCATTGACGTCTCCTATTCCCGAAACTACGGTACCAAAGGTTAAATTTGGGCGGGCGAGTATGGTAGTCGGCTTGGTGGCGACACCGGATGCAGATCCCATGTAAACGTATGCCTTGGAAGCTGTACCTGTTCCTCCTGCAACCACATCATCGTAACCATCCGCATTGATGTCACCGGCACCATCGACGATAAATCCAAACCGTTCGGTGGTTTCTTGTAACGTTGTACCAAGTATCAGCTGCCCCTGCGCGCTTCCATGCAGGACATAGGCTTTTTTTACATTGAGTGTGCCCACAATGATATCGCTGAATCCGTCGCCATTGACATCTCCTGCGCGGGCCAGGCTATATCCAAGATAGTCCATATGTCCAGCCATACTTAACTGCGACGAGGCGCTGGTGGCCAGGCCGTTGGCGCTGCCAGGATAAAGATAGACCGTCCCGTAACTCGAACTATTAATGATAGCTGCGACGACCACATCTCCGTATCCGTCTCCATTCATATCCCCTGCATGGGCTACGCTAAATCCAAAGCTATTGGCACCGCTCAAAGTTGACGCCGATGTGATCATGACCGGGCTGCCGAGGTAGATATAGGCCGAGCCGGTGTTGGACGAAGTGCCCGACGCACCGACTATGGCGTCACTGTAACCATCTCCATTGATGTCGCCCGCAGCCGCGACGCTGCATCCAAAATAGCTGTAATACGCAGATCCCTGGAAAGTCTGGTTAGGTAAAGAAGGCAATCCTGACGCGCTGCCCTGGAAAAGGTAAGCAGAGCCCGCGTAAGTGCCGGTGCCGCTCGAACCAATCATCACATCTGCATAGCCATCCCCATTAACGTCCCCGACGCCGGCAACACTTACACCCGCGAAACCGAGTGCTTTTACCGACGATGCCTGCGTTCCGGAAGCGCTGCCTTTGTACACATAAGATGCCTTATTGGCATACGCACCCACGATCACTTCGCAATATCCGTCGCCATCCGTATCTCCGGCACCCGAAACGCGCAGGCCATAAGAGGTATTAAATGCAGGACTGATTAATGTGGATGCGACGGAGGTGTACATGCCATCCTCATTTCCGTGGTAAATGTAGGCCTGGTTCGCTTCGCTGGCTCCGACTATAATGTCGCCAAAAAGGTCCCCATTTACATCACCCGCACCGGCGACGCTGCAACCGAAGCGTCCATTGGCAACAGTGCCATTCAAAGTATAAGTTGGTGTTGGTGAAATGCCTCCGGGCTTGCCCAGATAAACCGTCGCACGGCCTGTACCTGCATTGAAATTGGATGCGCCCACCATCACGTCACCATATGCATCCGCATTCAGGTCAATCGCTGCTACGCTGATACCCAGCATGCTACCGGCTGACCCCGTTAATATGACGGCCGGTGTGGCACTAATCCCGGTGGAAGTTCCATGATAAATGTAGGCTGCGCCGGCGTTGCCTGCATATTGATAAGCACCCACGATCACATCGCTGCGTCCATCACCATTCACGTCGCCGCTTGCCACGGAAGAACCGAAATAACTGTTTGCTGGTCCGTTCAAGACCCTGGCGGCGCTGGTGGACAATCCCGTCGCGCTGCCCATGTAAATGTAAGCCGCACCCGCATTGGCCGCAAGCCCTTAAGCCCCCACGATCACATCGCCATATCCATCCCCATTCACATCGCCCGCGCTCGCCACACTGCACCCGAAACCGGCATTGGCCGACGGGCCGGTTAACGTAGTATTGGCTGTGGTAGACAGCGGATCAATCGTCACCGGATAAGCTGCATTCGCCACCGCCACCACCAGGCTGAAATCGTGGTCATTACCCGTTTCCATTTTAGCGGCCAGCACATTTCCATTTGCGTCCCAGGCTTTGATGTCTTTGTAAATAACTTTGGTTGTCAGGTTTCCTTCTTCATTTTGCAGTGCAAATTGAAGCTCACTTTGATCTGTTTGGTTCACCGTCCATGCTTCCGAAAAACCCATTTTAACCCGAACTTCTCTGGCATTTTCGGAAGGCTTGTTTTTAATAATAAAATTCTGCCGCACACCGTCTTCGCGGTTCTGGTACTGAATCACCAGCTGGTTGTGGTGGGTAAAAGTGACTTCACTCGTGTCGGTAGCGATGGTTGGATTTTCATCATTTGAAATGGCCAGCACGCCGTCGGCATACAAGCCCTGAACCGTCATATCCAGTTTCCAGTTTTGCTGTGACGGGTGTTCCGAAACGCTGTTTGTCGATTTTTCAAGGTCCTGGCGATCCGGCATGTTCGATAATGTAAGACCGTCGGACCGGTACACGGACTGCATTTTCTGTTTTGGATTAATGCTGTTGACGCTGTCACCCGAAGATGCCACAAAATAGCTTTTACGCTCCATATCTCTCATCACCTGTTTGTACCAATCGCCTCCTTTTAGGGTTTCAATGTCGTCACCGGGCTCAGCCTTTTTGCTATTCGGCAAGGCCGTCTGGCCAGGGAAGGCAGGAAGTTTAGGTTTAAATGCAGAAGCCCGCTCGATTTGACTGCCGGATTGTACAGCAGCGATTTGACCAGCTGGCGAAAATATGCGGCGGATACCGGAAGCAATCAAGAGCGATGCGAGTAGGCAGGCCGTCCAGGTATAGTTACGTTTCATGACGATGTTAGTTTAGACCTTGTGATTCAGATTCAATGCAAGGTAAACCGGCCCGAAATCAGTTTTCCGGGCTTTGAGCAGCTGGCATACAATTCCTAGAATCCGGTGCGTTTTGTCCGGAAACTGGTCGGTCGGAAGATGGATAGGGTGTTACAATGCAGCCAATTTTTGAAGGAATTCGGCTTTGCGGCGCCTGGAAACCTCTATTTGTTCCCCGTTGGTGAGGATCACATATTCTTCCAGGCCGGGATGAAAGTATTCAACATAATGCAGGTTGATCAGATGCGACTGATGCACCCGGAAAAAATTGCACGGCGCCAGTATTTCCTCGTACTCTTTCAATGTCTTCGCGACCACGATTTCAGGCTTTCCGTCGATGTGAAAACGGCAGTAATTGCTGTCTGCTTCCACCCGGATAATGTTCGGAATATTGGCTGCCAGCAGTCCTTTGCTGGTAGGTAATAGCAGCTTCTGGGGCAGCGGAGGCTCTTTTTTTAAAACTTCTCCTCGCAAAAACTGTAACCGCTGCACCGCTTTCTCGAGAGCCTCGCCCAATTCCCGCAGACTGATCGGTTTCAGTAAATAGTCTACCGCTTCGGTTTTGAGCGCCTGTAATGCATACCGGTCGTAGGCTGTTGTAAAAATTACCGCGCAATTTCGGTTTGGAATCGCATCAACTACCTGGATACCATTTAGATACGGCATTTCGACATCGATAAAAAGCACGTCAGGCTGATGCTGCCCGATCATTTCGACTGCCTGGCGGCTATCGGTCGTGGAACCGGCAATGGATACTTTTTCGGAAAACCGGGCATTCAGCATCGCGACCAGCGTGTCGATGCAATGTTGCTCGTCGTCGATAATCAGGCAGTTAATCATGTTTTTGGAGCAGTGGTAAAGTAAGCAGAACGGTCGTGCCTGTTGCCTCGTTACCGTCGAATTTATCGATAATTTCCACAGAAGACCGCACATTGGTACCCTTTTTCAACCATTCGATCCTCTGACTTGAAATATTCATCGCCAGTGATTTTTTCTGAATACCATCCACCTTGATCTCCGCCGACTTGGCTCGCCCGATGCCATCGTCCTCGATGCGGCAAATCAGGTTTTCTGCTGTTTTTTCAATCACAATGTCGAGCCGTCCGTGCCCGTCTTTCTGGCTTAAACCATGCCAGATCGCATTTTCAATGTAGGGTTGCAGCAAGAGCGGCGGTATCAATGTCGATTCGGTATCGATGTTTTCGGCCACAGCAATGGTGTAGTCAAATTTCTGGTTATTGCGCCGCTGTTCCATTTCTATGTAAAGCCTCAGGGATGCCAATTCGTCGGTCAGATTGACGGATTCGTACAGCGAATTTTCCAGTACCAGCCGGATCAGCCGGGCAAATTTCGTCAGGTACTCGGATGCATCTTCCTGCCGGTTTTCCCAGATATATTTTTGAATGGAATTTAAGGAATTGAAAATAAAATGCGGGTTCATCTGGCTGCGCAATGCCTTCACTTCCAAAGTGGATTTCAGATTTTGAAGTTCGGCTTTGTTACGAAGCTGACGAATATAATACGCCACGCCAAACACAAAAACCAGTCCGAGGAGCAGTAAAATCAGCAGCGTTTTATTGCGGAAAGAAGCCTCTATTTCAAGGTCTTTGATCTGATTTTCACTTTGCAACAACCGGATCTTTTCCTCTTTCTGGGAGGTCTGGAATTCCGTTTGAAGCTTCGCAAGCTCCGTTTGCGCATTCTTGGTTTTGACCGAATCATTGATCGCTATAAAATCCTTTTGCAGTTCGAAAGCCTGCTTGTACTGCCCCAGGCGTTGTTTCACCGCAATGTGGAGTTTTAGCGCTTCCAGTTTGTAAGCATTCATGTCAATTTTTTGGGCTAAATCCAGCAGCAAATTCAAATGCTTATCAGCCGCTGAGTAGTTGTTCAGAGCGGTGTCTAATGTAGCATACACGAGCAGGCAGTTGATAATGTCGGTGCCTGGTTCGTTCTTTAAATGATAGTCGAGGCTTCTTTGCAGGGCAATCTTTGCGGGAGCGTACTTTTTTTCAGCGATCATCAGCAGCGCTTGCTTGATTTCAATGGAATGGATCGCCGCCTGGTTGTTCATTTTGACGGCAATCGCATTCGCTTTTGTCAAAAAGTACCGGACGGAATCCTGCATTTCCATGTTCAGATAGTAATCCGTCAAATTGACATAAGTCACCAACCTCGGATAATCGTCATTCCCCAGATAGGGCAGGGCCTGTAAGGTGTAGTAAATTGCCAATCGGTTATCATCCAGCTGGTTATAAGTCAGGCCGATATTGACCAACGCAGCTACGATGTTGCTCGAATCCTTCGTCAGCATACTCTGCCTTACCGCAAGCCGGTAGTTCTTAATGGCGTTGTCATATTCGTTGATGACCGCATAGCTGCTCGCAATGGTGGTTGTAGCCGTAATCTTCCGGGCATCCTTTTCGGACAATGGTTTAATCGCCTTTTCTAGCGCACGAATGTAAAAGATAAGCGAATCTTTCTCGTTGAGTGCCTGGTAGTTGTAGGCCAGCGACTGTAACAGGTATAATTTCTTTTTCAACGGGATATTCCGGTAGGCAGCCATCGATTTCCGGAAATAAAATGCCGCGCTATCGTGGCGGCTCGCATCATAGGCATCGCCCAGATATTGGTATAAAATCGGGCTTAATGTGTCTGTTTTGGCTTTTTTAGTAAATCCCAGCGCCATGTGGCACCATTCAGGCACCCGGGCGAAGGCCCGTGCATTGATTGAATCGCCGATTATTTTTTTCAGGTAAAACGCTTTCTCGCCGTCCGTGCGGAGCGCGTAAAACGGTGCCGGAAGTCGATTATTTGCCTGCCCCATCACCTTATACGTAGGGCATAGCAGTATGAAAAACAGTGCAAAGTTTTTAATCATTCGCCCACTTGAAAGCATCCCGAGGAAAGGTTCTTATCACAAGTGAAACGATGTCCTGATCTACTCAAAGACGAAGCAGCCAGGAGGTTCCGATACCGGCCAAAAGCAAGCTTACTGGCCGGCAGACAGTTTTTGACGGATAAGTGCATGGCGATATACCGTGATTTCATCCGCAATACGGTTTTGTTGCCCGGTAAATATTTCCGATTTCGTTACTCTCATGTAACTTAGATTATCGCTCTGTTTCAGAAAGGATCTTTTTTCATCCAAAACCATTTATTGATAATCTGTATGTTTTTTGACCCGGAAAATCATGTCGTAAAATTATGTGCCGAGGGAATCGCATTGGAAGGTGAACCCGAAAGGGCGGGTTTGTATTATCAAAAAGCCTGGGATGCGGCTGTCAACAATGAGGAACGATTCATTGCGGCTCATTACGTTGCCCGGATCCAACCCACAGTTTTGGAAAAGCTCAGATGGGATCAGATTGCCCTGAATGAGGCGCTGAGCGTTGACAAAGAATACATTAAGGCAGCGCTTCCGTCTCTGTATTTGAATCTTGGTAAATGCTATGAAGACAGGTCCGATTTCAAAGCGGCCATTGCGCATTACGAGCAAGGATTAACGTTCAGCAAGCATCTCAATGACGACGGGTATGGCACGATGGTAAAATCAGGGCTTGAAGGCGGTTTGAAACGGGTAGCATCAAATGCGGCGATTTGTGCAGAAAACCCATCACACAGATCGTAGCGATTGCTAAGCAGCTCCATCAGATTCTCTACCGGTTATATGGTACGGAATGTCCAGCACGATCATGGAACCGCCCTCGCTTATTTCTCTGGTCAGTGTCGCGCCGATGTAGTCGGCTCTGAGCGTGCAGTTTTTTAAACCTATTCCAATCGACCGGTGCCCTGATTGTTCGTTTTTGATGCCAACGCCGTTGTCCTCTACCACGATTCGTAAGGAACTGTCGAAGTAGATCAGTTGAATGGCGGCCTGATTTGCCTTGGCATGTTTCAGAATGTTCTGGATCAGTTCCGAAACGATACGGTACGCGTTCAGTTCAATGTCCCTGGCCAACCTCTGCTCGCGACCTGAGCAAAGGAACTGAAATCGGGTAGGAGCCGCAGGCAGCGCATGTATGAGCTGCGCCAGCGAGTTGGATAGGCCGATCCTGTCGAATTCGGGAGGCATTAAGTTGTGGGAAATCCGTCGCAGGTCTTCGCTGCTCTTTTGGATCAGCGGTTCCAGGGTCTCAAACTTTTTCCGGGTTTCAGGTGCTGTCGACTCTGCCATCAGATCGGAAATGCTTCTTCTGATGGTGGCCAGTGTGCCGCCGAGGTCATCGTGCAGGTCCGCCGCAATGCGCTGGCGTTCGATGTCCTGGGTTTGTAAAATAGAAGAAGTAAAGTCCTTTTGAAGCTGATTTAGTTTGAGGAGATATTTGTCCCGGTCCCATACCAGTTTGTAACCGATCCCTGCGCCCAGCACGACCACCTCGAATAAGGATGAGTAATGACTTAATTCATAAAACAACCAGGTACGCGGCAGACCCAATATGGAACCCGCAAACCATAGTGCCACAAGAAATAGCGGTGTGATGGCTGTGAGGTAGAGAACCGCTTCATATTTCCGCTGCATCAATCCGTAGCTGATCATCAGCGTGGCCGTCAGCATGGTGAGCAACCCGAGCAGCGAGGCTAACGACGCGTTGAGATCGCTGAAAGGGGACAGCCATCCATACAAGGTAAAAGCAAGCGATAAATATACCAGGGTGGTAGCTGCTGTGATTAACCATTTGGGTGCATAGGAGCGGATTTGCAAGAAGTTAATCGAGAATAAAATCATGAAAAAGTCTACCGCTCCGAGGAAAACAATGTTACTGTTCTCATCCAGAAACGGGATATTGATGTTGAAATTTCGTAATGAAATGCCTTCCAGATTAGCGATCGACAACCCGTAGAACAGGGAGTAGCCTGCGTAGTACAGCAGCAGCCGGCGCCGGGTGAACAGAAAAAGTATGACCATTAAGAAAGAAGCGACCGCCACAATGCCCAGGGCAAAGTACAAAAGCATATCGGCGGTGAACATGTAGTCGAAAAAACCTTCCTTGCTATATAAGCTGATCGGTATCAGAAGCGTGCTGTGTTTGCGGTGCACACGGCAGTAAGTGGTCAGGCGCTCTCCCGGCTGGATCTGTATTGGAAATGCAAAATTTCTGGTAAAAACCGGTTTTTCGGAAATAGGTGTTTCCCGGTCGAACCTTTCCTGGCGATATCGTATCCGGTTACTGGTATCCAAGACATAAAATGCCAGATCATTGACTTCCTTGAAATGCAAATGGGAAATCAGCGACTGCGGTTGGTTGCTCGTATTCCTGACAGTAAACCTGACCCAATGGTAGCGATGATCCATACCCAGATTGGGCAGGCTCTCTTTAACGAGCTGAAACTCGTTTCCGGCTTTGCGTACATCGTCAATGCCCCATGTGCTGTCGGGCGTGGTGAAGATATACAGATAACCGGACAGGTTATTCTTAACGAACCCGTCTCCAATCGGCACAGTCAGCGAACCGGATTCCCGGGACTGTACTTTTTGAGCGCCGGGGTTTGCTGCCAGGATAGTCAGGCAGGTCATCAGAAAAACAAAGATCAGCACCAGGCGCTTCGATTGTTCCAAAGTCGGAAGAGAGTAGGGTGTTGGTTATTTTACGAAATATACAAGAAGCGGGAGCATGTAAAAAATACCCCGATGAGGGTATTGCTGCAAGCGGTGATGTCGGGCGAAATTTGGTTTGGCCAAAAACCTCACGAAACCCAACGCTATCATATTCAATCCTGATGGTAAAACACCTGTTCCTTTTGTCTTCCGTTGGCATCAGCATCCCGGTCGGATCGAATTCGCCATCGACACCAGCGGAAAGATCTCAACCACGGTGCTTCAACAACCGGAAGGGAGATGTGCTGCTGCTGGGTTATAGCAAGGATACCAGAAAACGCTGCAATAAATTATTTTCGGTAGATTGGGGCATCTTTTACCATCTCTTTGCAAGATGCCGGATAGCCCCTACGATTACAGATTAAGTTGTTTTTCACCACTTCCCCCAAGCGCGTCGCCGTTTGGCCTGGATGCTATGTTTTTATTGACAATTGAAACTCCCAGTAATGAGCCTGCCAAGATGTTGTACAAAGTTCGTATCGAGGCAAACCGACACATCTCATCATTGTGGGAAGCTAGGTTGGCAAGTCCGGAAACAGATTTAACCTGGCTGCGACCGTTATTCTTCGCACTGGATTCCCTCATTCAGCAGCATTATCGAATGCACAAAAGCCTGCCCGGCACAATGGATGCTTACCGCAACGGACAGTATTATAATGGAGTCAGGTTTTTAATCAATAAGGAAGACCAGTTGGGTTGGAAGGAGCACGTTATCGTGTGCAGATAGCGCTTAATTCTCCGGAGACAGGACGGTCACCTCTTACAGCGGGTGCAGAGAATTTTATAAAAATTTGCGATACTTTTGGCTTTAAACAAGTTTATTCAAAACTTTGCTGCATTACTGATTTCAAGCGGATACCTTTCCCGACCTCATGGCTACGCGTAAACCGGATAATGATAGAGAGATTTTGTGCGAACTGGCCAGTGGAAGCGAATCAGTTTTTGTACAGATCTTTGACGAGTACAGCCCCAAGATTTACAGACTTGCATTGAAATTCCTGAATTCCAGGGAAGCGGCCGAGGAAGTAGTCCAGGATGTCTTCATGGACGTATGGCTGAGGCGGGAAAAAATGGCAGAGGTATTAAACTTTAGCGCCTACCTGCACGGAATGGCTAAAAAGCAAATATACGACGCCTACCGTCACAAGTCCGCTTTTATAGAAATGGTCCACGAGTTCAGCTACCGGGAGCAAGCGGAAAACCCAACCGAGCGGATGCTGCACGAGGGGGAGCACGAGCAGTTGTTGCAACAGGCGGTCAGCGAGCTACCCGATCACCAAAGAAAGATCTTCGAGCTGGCCCGGGAAGAGGGGTTAAGCCACGAGGCCATAGCGCAGCGAATGAACTTGTCCAGATTGGCCGTTAAAGCGCATATGAAGCGTATTCTCCGATTTATCCGCACACGACTTGCGCCTGTTTTGAAGGCCGAGACACTTCTTTGGCTTCTTCTCCTCTCAGTTAAATAATCCAGACGTCATTACCGGCCGCAAAAGTCTGCTTTCTCCGATATGCCCGGAATGGAAGGAGCGCAATGGCCATGCAGGGAAATTAAAGTAAATTTTTTTAGAAAAAATTGCCCCCTACTGTGTTTTCGCAGGACATGTAGAGTAATGGGCTGTGCGCAGCTCTGAAACGCTGTCAAAAAGCATAAGCAAAACGATGTCCTGATGAGTGCAGACAACAATGCCGAGGGCCCGGAAGATCTCTATCAACGGCGCTTGAAACGGTTTGATTTTTTGATGAACAGGTACCTGGCCCGGGAAGCGTCCGATCCGGAGCAAGAGGAACTGCATAGCCTGACTGAAAATGGGTTTGGGGAGCGTTTTCGTGGGTGGCTCGATGAGCATGAACGTACGGACTCCGGAACAGCGAACCTTTCCGGCAAAGCCAGGCAGGAAATCCTGAACAATATTTTAGGCAGCACCCGTGCCAAAACCAGGCCAGTTACCCTGTGGTGGGGTTGGGCTGCGGCTGTTCTGATCGCTTTGGGCGGTGTAGCCTGGTTTACGGTTCGCAACCATGATTCAGCCCAGGTCCGGTTAAGTCAGCAACCCACCTCAAACCAGGAAGATGACTGGCGGGTGGTGAAGGGAAAGCAGTTTCTGAACCTTCCCGACGGGAGCAGTGTGCTGATGAACCAGGGCAGCGAGCTAAGCTATTCCATTGCATCTTTCCAAGGCGGATCGCGGGAGGTAACCCTGAACGGAGAGGCGTACTTTGACATTGTCCGCGATCCCGAAAAGCCATTCCTTGTTAAGACCGGGGCGGTGGTCACACGCGTACTCGGAACGTCCTTCAATGTGAACATGCGCCAAAACAAGGTGGTGGTGACGGTAACCCGGGGGCTGGTGGAAGTAGGAGGTGAACATCGTGTGTATGCCAGGATCAGGCCTGACGAACAGATTACCGTCGATACGCAAACAGAGCAATTCAATACCGCGTCGGTGAGTGCCGGACAAGAAATTGGCTGGAAGGAGGCCTACCTGGTTCTGGACAATATTGATCTGGAAAAAGCCGGTAAGCTGATCGGAGACCATTACGACGTAAAGCTAGTCTTCACCCAGGAGGAGGTGAAAAAATGCCGCATTACCGCTTCGTTTCTCAACAATGAAGACCTCGCGACAGTGCTGACGGTGCTTTCCCGAATGATCGGAGCCTCTTATGAGATTCAGGGAAATACAGTTACGATCGCAGGAGGGAGCTGCGGTTAGGCGATAGGCCGCTATACAAAGGATGATGGAAATGCTTAAACCCTGAGACAATGACGCAACTTAAAGATCTACCCATTTTTGCCAGAGACGGCTGAGCAACTGCGAAATGCATTGACAATTCATAGAAAAGCCCTTCGGCGGCAACCGAAAGGCTTTCAGGCCCGCTAGTTAGGCGTAACAAACGGGTATCGCTTTTAATAATAGACCATCACTAAAAACGTCTGGTAAATGTATAAAAATTTTATCACATGGGGAAGGTGTATGCTTTCCGCCCATCAGCCCAGTATTCAATTCATTATGCGCTCAGGGTTGTTCTACTTAATTATTGCCATAAGCTGTACACAACTGCTGGTGGCCCGCCCTTCCGATGCCCAGTCCCTGGCCGACATTCAGGTTTCTTTGCAGATGAAAAATGAAGGGGTTCGCGATTTATTCGGTAAAATCGAGAAGCAAACCTCGCTTCGTTTTGCTTTCATCGAGAACCAGGTCGACGCCGACGCGCGCTTCGTGCTGCGCAAAGGAACCTACCGGGTGGCAGACGTGCTCGACCGCATGCTGGGCTCGCTCCAATTGACGTATATGAGTACCGGTAATGTGGTGTACATCATCCGGATTCCACAAAATGCCCCGGGGAGTAAAGCGACTTCCTCCGCGGATGACCGGCAACAGCCGGTTGAACATCCCGAGGTAAAATCGATGCAGGTGCAAGGGACGGTGGCCGACGAACACGGCGCCATTCTGCCGGGTGTCAATGTCATCATCAAGGGAACGCAGCAGGGAACAACTACCGATGGAAACGGAAAGTTTAGTCTGGATGTACCCGATGAGAATGCGGTGCTGGTGTTTTCGTTCGTGGGCTACGTGAGTCGGGAAATAGTGGTAGGCAGCAAGACGCTGATCGACGTGGCGCTGAA
>CBFGMV010000051.1:0-55547 GCA_965649915.1 uncultured Dyadobacter sp. | reverse complement strand
TAGCTTTCTGTCGGACAAGCAGATTGCGGATGTCCTAACCTACGTGCGTAACAGTTTTGGCAACAAGGCCAGTGCGGTAACATCGCAGCAAGTCGCGGCTGCGCGAAAAAGGAAGTGAGATGGTAGTATGAGTTGCTGCAAATCCTGCCTGGCGACTCAGAATACCCATTCCTGGGAAGGTAAGCCCGGCCCAGGAACGCCGCCAGCAGGGTCATCAACCCGCTGCACAGGGTTTGGTGAATTTCATTAAAGAGCGTCGGTTTTAGTAAAAACTTTTAGCCAGCAAGCATCGCGTACGCAATGCTTGCATGGCATCATTAAATATAGCTTCGGTTTAGTTAAATACGTTTTGGTCAGGATTCGTGCGTTTTAAGGCTTGCATAAACTGCAGCGGTGATTTGCCGTACTCCTTTTTGAACACCCGGGAGAAATTGGAACTACTTTGCAAACCGACCCGCTCTACGACTTTATTGAGCGGGATATCCTCATGGGTCATGATCTGGATAGCCTTTTTAAGCTTGATGGTCCTAATGAAATCACCCACGGACTGATCGGTAATGCTCTTGATTTTTTGATAAAGCTTCGTCCGGCTAACATACAGGTTTTTACATAAGAAGTCGACGTCCAGTTCAGGGTCCTGCATGTGATCTTCGATTAATTTTAGCAATGACTGGAAAAATTCTTTGTCCTTCTCCGAATGGACCAGTTCGGTAGCCTGGGACAGATAGTTATTTGTGAATTTCTGTTGAAGCTTTTCCCTTTGGTCAAAAATATTATTGACCGTCAGCATGAGCAGATCCACGCTAAGGGGTTTGGCAAAATAAAAATCTGCACCCGATTCCATTCCTTCGATCTTGCTGTCGAGTGCGTCTTTGGCCGAGAGGATAATGAATGGAATGTGGCTGGTTTCAAAGCGCTCTTTCACCTGCCGGCATAGCTCGATGCCGCTGATACCCGGCATCATGATGTCACTGATAATCAAATCAGGAATTTTATCCGCTGCAAGCTTTAAAGCGGAGTCGCCGTCTGATGCCTCATAAACAAAGTACTGTTTCTCCAATTTCTGTTTCAGGAATATGCGGAGTTCAGCATTGTCATCTACCAGCAGAATGCGTTTTTTGACCGACGTAGGTGCTGCTTGCTCGGCGCTCGAGGGATCGGCTATTGGCAGTAGCGTCGAGTTGTCAATCGCTTCGAGGCGAACATGCGGCTCAAACTGGGATGGCGCCCGCTCTGCCTGGGTCCAGTTCTGCTCGCCCAGCGGTATGCCTATGATAATTTCGGTGCCTTTATAATGCTCGCTGTACACATAAATATCTCCCTTGTGCAACTGCGTGAGGCTTTTAACCAGTGCCAGACCGACCCCCGAACCCATATGGTCGCGGCTGATCCGGTAGTAGCGTTCAAAAATGCGGCTGATCGTGTCCGAAGAGATGCCGACGCCGGTATCGGCTATCCGGAAGTAAAGGTACTTGTCAGCACGGTGCGTTTCGTGCAGCAGCTCAAAACCCGATGCGAACGAGGGCTTGAACTTATTAATATCCGTGAAAACCTCAAATGTAATCTCCCCGCCGGGCTCGGTGAACTTAAATGAGTTATTGAGCAGGTTTAGGAGTATTTTTTCCAGCACCTGCGCGTCGAAAAGCCCGGTTACGGGCCAGTAGGTATTCTTTCGGGTGTGGTCGACCAGGTTTAAGGTAATGTTTTTGCCAAAGGCAACAAGCTGAAATTCATCAACGAGCTGCTGGCAAAACCGGCTGATCGTAAGCGGCGCCACTTGCAGCTTAATGAGGCTGTCCGACACTTTTTTAAAATTCATCAGCTCACTGATCAGGTTGATCAGCCGTTTGGCATTCCTGTGCATGAGCTGGTAGGAGTGGTCGAGAACAGTGTTGCTGTTCTGGCTGATCAATGCATCAAGCGGGCCGAGAATAAGCGAAAGCGGCGTGCGGAATTCGTGTGATATATTGGTAAAAAACAGGAGCTGTTGCTGGTAAAGCTCTTCTCGCTGCCGGTGGATCTCCTCGCGTTTTTGCTCGGCGAGCGCGCGCACTTCAACTTCCCTTTTCAACCGGTACCACCGCGCCTGGTAGATGTAAATGCCGGCCAACGCCGAGATGAACAGCAATGCGTATAAGAATTTGGCAAGATCCGACTTCCACCAGGGAGGTGTTATGCTGATAAACGTTGTCGCCTGGTGCCTACTCCATATGCCGTCGCTATTCGTGGCTTCAACAATGAACTTGTATTGACCGTAATTTAAGTTGCTGTAAACAGCACCGGGATTGCTCCCGTCGGTGTAGTTCCATTGCTGATCAAATCCAATCAATTTGTACCGGTATTTGCATTTGAGCGGATTGGCAAAATGCATCGCCGAAAAGGTGATTACAAAATTGTTTTGCAGGTAGTTAAGGGTGAGACCGTCATCATATCCGACTGCATGACGGATGATACTCTCGGCACCCCGCGAGTCGCTGTATGCCGGTCTGCGGTTATTGATTAGAATTCCGGTCAGCGCTGGACGAGCCTGGATTACATTGGTGTGGATCTGGCCGGGATGGAAGTAATTCAGGCCGTTTATCCCGCCAAAGTATAATGTTCCATCTTTTGCGGAGAACGAGGACCTGATCTTAAAACTGTTGCCTTGTAATCCATCCTCTTTGTCGTACCGCGTTATTTTACCTGTGTTCGGAGCCATACGCAGCAGGCCGTTACCTGCCAGCCATACGCCGCCCTGGTTGTCAATTTCAATACCTTCAACATCGTTGAAGATACCGTCTTTTTCTCCAAAGCGGGTGAAATGAAAGGAACGATCGCGCTTACGTATCGTGAGCCGGTTTAAGCCGCCTCCGATTGTGCCGACCCAATATGTTGTGTCGTTCTGCTTTCGGATAACCGCCGTGTAATCGGAACTAATGGAGTTAGGTTTGTCGGAAGCCCGGTATAGGTCCTGTTTTAAAATACTGCCCTGGGCATCGATGGTCAGATGCTTTAAACCCTTCCTGCTGCCGACGAGCAATTCTGCTTTTTGCTGGTCGGCCAGGATAAAATTCCCCTCCGGATATTCCTTAACCCGGTACCTGCCCGAAGCATCCTTCCAGATCACACCGAGATGTTCCAGGTTCCCAAACCAGATATTTCCAAAGTAGTCGGTGGCCAGCGTCACGATCGAGTAGGTCGGGAATTTTTCGTAGCCGTCGGGTTTCCACAGCGTTTTTTTGTCTGGACTCAAAACCTGAATACCCCCGGCCGTACCTATCCACAAATTGCGATCGCGATCGAGGTTCAAAGCGGTAACAGAGTTGGTGTTCGACATCGCTCCGTGGCCTCTGGTATCGTAGCGGGCGACTACCCGGCCCGATTTCCGCTCCAAAAGATTTAACCCATGCGCATCAGTTCCGATCCAGAGATCATCGCCGTCTTCGATGATTGTTCGTATATAGTTACCCGTTATAGAATTTTCATCGCCTGGTTCGTGGCGGATGGTATAAAATCGTTTCTGATTAAGGTCACAATAGTTCAATCCGCCACCCGCAGTGCCCACCCAAAGACAGTCTGACCTGTCTATAAACACACGGCTGATGCCATTCGCGTTCAGGCCACGCGGCGTTTCATCCTGGTCGATTTTTTGCACCAGGCGAAAGTCGTTGTTGAGCCGGATCAGGGATGAGCCGGTATTAAGCCAATAGTCCCCGGTGGTTCCGGCAGCAATGCCCCTGATGCTTGTGCAATCATCACAATTAAATTGTGTCTTTATCGCAGCGGAATTTTCAATAAGAAAAACGCTGCTTCCGGAAGCGGCGAGCAGATTGTTCTTCAAATCAAAAAAAAGTGCTTTAACCTCGTTTGGCAGCCCGGGTACCGACACACGGATCAGTTTTCGTTCGCCGTCCAGCCGCCAGATGCCCTTGTTACCTGCGAAGTAAAGCACGCCTTGACGGTCGGCTTCCATATCCGAAAACTGCACCCCTGCCGGCATGGAAAATGCCTGTTTTTTCAAAATATTCCCTGACACGCGGTACAAGCTAATCTGATGGTCCGCGTAGATGTATAGTAGGTCAGTGTCTGTCTTGTAATGTTTCCAGGAAATCGGGCTTTTTCCGGTATTGCCGATGGTATAGTTGGTGTATTTTTCAACCGCTGGATCGAATGATTGCAAACCGTCCTCAGTACTCAGCCAGATCGTTCCTTTTTTATCGGGGAACATTCGGATAATCCTGTTCTAGAATGCATTATGGAGGGGGAAGTTGCTGTTGTAAAATTTTCTTATCGAGTAACCGTCGTACCGGTCGAGCCCGAAGTTGGTGGCAACCCAAATATACCCCTTGCCATCCTGCACAACATCATTCACATCCGTGTGTGAAAGGCCTTCGTCGACGGTGAGGTATTTGAACGAATAGGGAAAACTTTGACCGCACGCCAGCTGAATCGACGTTGCGAAAGCAGAGACGACTAACAGACAAACAACTAGACATGATTTAGAAAATGACGGCAAGGCGCTTTATTTTGATCGTTATCAAGCATACGCGACACTGCAAGTTTGGCCGATTCGTATCCTATCGATTATTGGCAGAGTGCTATTTTGTAACAAAAATAAAGAATCGTGCGATGAAGGATACGGCAGAATCTGATCTTGTACCTCAGGTTAAAAAAAATGTACGAAATGCCAAGGCTTCTCCGGTTTTGGGAAACAGGTAAACTGCCAGTCGGTAGGTTTAATGCATTGTAAATCAATAGGCCTAACTGGGTTTGCGATAGGCGGTGGTACCAGGTTTGAAGAGTAGATTTGCATTTGTAACTATTTTGCGTGTCGTATTTTCATATTTCAATCAATTCCAATCAAGCTCAATGAACCGAAACTTGTTTTTGAAGAATGCCGCCCTGCTGGGCACCGGACTGATGATCGGCAAAATGCCGGCCTTTGCCCGACCCGATTTTCCGACCGTGCGCGTACCTGCCGACAAGCGCCATTTCACCAGCGCGGCGGTGGAAGAAGCCATCAGGGAATTCCAGTCCAAAGTGAAAGACCAGGAATTGGGTTGGTTGTTCGGCAACTGTTTTCCCAATACCCTCGACACTACCGTTACGCACAAAACAGAGGGAGGCCGCCCCGACACCTATGTGATCACGGGCGATATCGACGCGATGTGGCTCCGCGACAGCACTGCCCAGGTGTGGCCGTACCTGCATTTTGTCAAAAAGGACAAACCGTTGCAGCAGCTCATTGCCGGGGTGATTAACCGCCAGACGGCCTGCATCCTGCGCGATCCATACGCGAATGCATTCTACGACGATCCCGTCAAAGTAGGGGAGTGGAAGGACGATGACACCGATATGAAGCCCGGCCTGCACGAACGCAAATGGGAGATCGATTCGCTGTGTTACCCGATACGCCTTGCGCACCGTTACTGGCAGCTTACCGGTGATACCGCTCCATTCGATGCCAACTGGCAAAAGGCGATCGCGCTGACACTTCAAACTTTCAGGGAACAGCAGCGAAAGGAAAGTAATGGTCCCTATCGTTTTCAGCGCAAGACCGCCTGGGCAACCGACGGCGTGCCCATGAACGGCTATGGCTACCCGGTCAAACCAGTTGGCCTGATCTGCTCCGCGTTCCGCCCGAGCGACGATGCGACGATTTATTCGTTCCTGGTTCCGTCCAACTTTTTTGCGGTGACGAGCCTGCGCCAGGCCGCCACGATGCTTGGCAAGTTGAAAGGTGAAAAGTCGCTGATCGCCGAGCTCACCGCGCTGGCCAGCGAAGTGGAGCAGGCATTGAAGCAACATGCCGTTGTGACACACCCGCAATACGGGAAGGTGTACGCCTACGAAGTGAATGGGTTCGGCAGCTACAATCTCATGGACGACGCGAATGTACCCAGCCTGTTGGGCATGCCTTACCTGGACGCAATGCCCGTTTCCGACCCGATTTATCAGAATACCCGCAAGCTGATCCTTTCGCTAAACAATCCTTTCTTCTTCAAAGGCAAAGCGGCGGAGGGCATCGGAGGTCCGCACATCGGACTGGATATGATTTGGCCCATCGGCATTACGATCCGCGGTATGACCAGCAATAACAATCAGGAGATCCGCGAATGCATTCAAACGCTGAAAAAGAACCATGGCGGGACCGGCTTTATGCATGAATCTTTTCATAAGGACGATCCGACCAGGTTCACGCGCGCCTGGTTTGCCTGGGCTAATACATTGTTCGGGGAATTCCTATGGGAAACATACCAATCCCGCCCGCAACTGCTTGCCTAAGCGGACACCCGGACACAAATGGACGATGTGTCAAAAAAGTTGAATATTCAGGCAAGCGACTAAATGGAGGTATGGCGGTTATTTGTGCTGTATTTATTTAAAGCAAAATAATCACCGAATACTTATATCGATCTGTGTGGACTCCCGGGGCCGAAGCTAAGCATGACTAAGCGGTTGGCCTCGCGGGTTCGTACACGATATTGAAGGATTCACAGCCAGAACCGCATGAACCTATTCAACATTAACAGACGCCGTTTTCTGTATGGCGCCACAGCCTCGCTTGCACTTTCCAACTTGGGTGCGTATGGATTGGATGTGATTCATCCGCCTCAAACTTTTCGGGTTGCCCTAATTGGCACGGGTTGGTACGGAAAAAGTGATTTGTTTCGGCTGATGCAGGTCGCGCCGGTAGAAGTCGTAGGGCTATGCGACGTTGACAAAAACCAGCTGGCCGCCGCCGCGAAGCTCGTAAGTGCGCGCCAGAAGTCCGGCAAGGCCCCGAAACTATATGGCGACTACCGCAAATTGCTGGCTGAAAACGAGTTGGATATCGTACTCGTTGGAACGCCGGACCACTGGCACGCATTGCAGATGATCGATGCGGTCAAGGCTGGTGCGCACGTGTATGTGCAAAAGCCGATCAGCGTTGACGTGATGGAAGGGGAAGCCATGATAGCCGCAGCACGTAAATATAAAAAAGTAGTGCAGGTCGGCACGCAGCGGAAGAGTACCCCGCATTTGATGGAAGCCAAAAAAAACATTGTGGACACCGGCCTGCTGGGCAAAGTATCGCATGTGGAAATGTGCTGCTACATCCACATGAGGGGCAACGGCAATCCGCCCGTAACGCCCGTTCCCGATTTTCTCGACTACGAAATGTGGACGGGTCCGGCTCCATTGAGACCTTACGACGGACTGCCCCACCTGCGCTGGTGGCGTACTTTTAACGAATACGGAAACGGAATTATGGGCGACATGTGCATTCACATGTTCGATACCGTCCGGTGGATGCTGGGCCTTGGATGGCCGTCTAAAATATCTTCACAGGGAGGTATTTATGTTCAGAAGGAAGGTAAATCCAATATTACCGACACCCAATCGGCAGTTTTTGAATATCCGGGGCTCAACTGCGTATGGCAGCACCGCACCTGGGGAGCGCCTAACAATCCGGACTACCCGTGGTCATTCACGCTCTACGGAGACAAAGGGACGCTTTGGGCGAGCACGATGCGCTATGACTTCATTCCTGCCGAAAAGGACGGCCGTAAAATTCAGAAGGACGTTATTTACGAGCGGGAGAAGTATCCAGAAGATCTGACCGAGGCCAACATTGAGCTTAACGCCGCTCCCGCCACCCGGCTTCACATGCTCGACTTTCTGGCTGCGATCGAAAAAAGTAGCAGGCCGGTTGCCGACATCGAACAGGGCCATATCTCGACTGCAAGCTGCCTGCTGGCGAACCTGGCGATGCAGCTTGGCAGGCCGGTTGTCTATGATCCTGTCAAACGGGAAGTTTCCGGCGATGCGGAAGCTACCAGGCTCTTATCGCGGGCTTACCGCTCGCCATGGGTTCATCCTGATGCGTTTAATATTTAGATCTCCATCCATACCTTTATGAAAACGCCCGACATTATTCCGATTCTCGGCAAATCGCCGATAGGACATGCTAAAATTCATTCACAGCAAACGCTCAACAACCTGATTTGCAAGCGGCTTTATCTTTCAATTCGGCAGCAGTCCCCCTGGAAAGGTACGCTAGTATTGGATGTCACGAATAACTCCCGGTCTTCGGATCCCCAAACATTAAGCGATTTTAATGCATACGTGGAATCCATCGATGCGCTGTCGGAAATTTCGATTGGACATAAGCGGGCATTTATCCAGCTTTACGCACGTTGGCTCTCGGAGCTGGGACGCCAGCCGGATCGGTTGAGGGTAATCTATGACAAGGAAACAGGCTTTGTCGAGTACGACGTTAAAGTGGAGATGCAAAAGGAAAAAATAGTCATACAAGTTCGATAGCTGCCCGCTCGCCAAAAGGATACTTCTCAACGCTAACATTGTTTAGGTTGAGAAGTTTCTTTTTGTGGGGTTTCGCCGAATCCGTTGCTCCCGATTTAACTACGGAGTTCGCGTTTGTAAGTTTACTCGAAAAGTCGTTGTGAGAGCATGTGCTAAGAAATCTTTGTCGTCGCGCACCAGATTGTCAATAGCCTGTTAATACGTTTGCCAATAATTAGTGTGCTTATAACCATTTATCAGTCCCGCCGAAATTGTGAATGTAAATTAGTATACCAATTCATTTATTTTGACGACAAACAATAACTCCTGCTAATTTGTTAGCCAATCATTAGTATGCTCATATTTAATTAACCGGTCGTATATAATTGTTAATCTAATTAAAATACAGGACCTGATTTTTAATTCGTAATAATGAATTGCCAGTAATGAGTTTGCCAATAGTTAGTATACTCACAACCATGTAATCGTCGGCTGGAAACTGTGGTTGATATATATATTTATTATTCGGTCGAACAAAAAAGCTGAGCTGGTGCGTATGCTGACGAAACTTTTTGTCCGAAAAAAAATATTAAATATTCAATATTTTTTTTGAGTATTCTTTTCTATACATTTGATTCATCTCTACTGATAATGACTATCATAAGCAAAATGTTTATGTATCAGGTGTCAGGTTGTAAGATTGTAAAATCTACCAGAGTATATCGGCGCCCTCCAAATGGAACATCTTTATCAGGAAAAAATTGGAATAATTGGCTTGGGCTATGTAGGCCTTCCATTAGCAGTGGAGTTTGGAAAAAAGTACCCTGTAATAGGATTCGATCTTAACATAGAAAGGGTGTGTCAGTTAGCCATGGGCACGGATCACACGCGGGAAGTTGATAGAGATGAATTGAAAAGTTCTCCAAATCTATCGTTTACACATCACTCAGATGACTTGAAGGATTGCAATATCTTCATCGTTACGGTTCCCACTCCAATTGACCAATTCAATCGTCCCGACCTAAGTTTTCTTATGAAAGCATCGGCCATGATTGGCAAGCTTTTGAAAAAAGGAGACATCGTTGTATATGAGTCAACAGTATATCCGGGTTGCACAGAAGAGGAATGCGTTCCGTTACTGGAAAAACATAGCAAGCTGACATATAACGAAGATTTTTTTTGCGGATACTCCCCGGAACGCGTAAATCCGGGCGATAAGGAACGCAAAATTACAAAAATCATAAAGATTGTTTCCGGCTCCACACCGGAAGTGGCGGAAACCCTGGCCAAACTTTACGGGTCAATTATAGATGCAGGTATTTATAAAGCGGCTTCCATTAAAGTTGCAGAAGCAGCCAAGGCAATTGAAAATGCACAGCGGGATATTAACATATCTTTTGTAAATGAACTTGCCCTGATGTTTGACCGGATGAATATCGATACAACTGAGGTATTGGAGGCTGCCGGAACCAAATGGAACTTTCTCAAATTCAAGCCGGGCCTGGTGGGCGGGCATTGCATAAGTGTTGACCCCTATTACCTTGTTTACAAGTCACAGAGCCTGGGTTATTACCCGCAGGTGATTTTATCAGGTCGGATGATCAATGAAGGAATGGGTGTTTTTGTTGCAAGGAAATTGCTTAAATCGCTTATTGCCAATGGTTTGAAGCTACAATCCTGCCGTGTTCTCATTCTTGGGATAACTTTCAAGGAGAATTGTCCCGATATCCGCAATACAAAAGTTGTCGATGTATACAGGGAGTTGAAGGATTTCGGGCTTCGCGTGGATGTGTACGATCCCTGGGCACAAAATGTGGAAGTATCCAAGCAATACGGTCTGGAGCTTACGCATTCACTGGAGGAAAACGGCTATGACGGGATCATTATCGCTGTCGCTCATCATGAATTTGGGGCATTTCCACTTGAGCGGTACAAAAGACATGCCGATTCAGTTGTTTTTGATGTAAAGTCTATATACGATAAAAATAGAGTCAATCTCCGGTTCTGATAACCAGTACTTGGAGGCAAAATTTTGTTTTAAGTTGAATAAAAAGTGCGGACGCCTTTGGTCAGCATTTAATAAAATCAGTAGCTGATAAGAGTAATTAATGGTCAATCGCTCAACAGATATATAATGGAACAGGTTTACACAGGAGAGGCCGGTGCGTCGCTACTGCCTCATACCGTTATTTTGGATGATGTTGTCTCAGGATACGATACCAATTCTAAGATTTACCCAAATGATGAACTGAGAGAATGTATACTTGATTTTGCTTCGGAACATGAGTGGGATGCGATTAGTCATACAACAACCATAAACCTCACGGTCAATCGCAAGCACCTATACCTGGATTCTCCACTCACCAGAACCCCTTTTCTCAATCAGTTTTTCGAAAATACCAGGAAAGCACTATCAGACGACCAGTATTTCGCATTCACGGCGGTAACAGCTGAGAATATTAAATTCATATTCAGGAAAAAATACCCCTCTTTACTATTTAGCATCTATTATCCCTTTCATTTTTTAGGACGCAGAGTTTGTCCAAAATTGAAAGGACTTAGGAAAGTGACCCGCAAACTGGGCATTAAAGCCGATATGTCGAAGTCTGAAATCATGGGGCGCCTTATTTATCATGGATTCAAAATTGCTCACATCAAGGAAAATATACAAACCACTGTTTTTGTTGTTAAGCCTCATCCCGACATAAATCCAAGTTCTTCCGTTCCGCCGTCCAGCGAGGGATTTTTATTTTCAATGCAGCGGGTTGGAAAAAATAAAAAGCCGGTTACAATTTACAAACTCCGCTCCATGCATCCATATTCAGAGTTTGTTCAGGCGTATTTGCATGAAACAAATGGATTGGATGAGGGCGGAAAGTTTAAAAATGATTTTCGAGTAAGTACCGGTGGAAAGTTGATTAGGAAGTACTGGATCGATGAACTTCCGATGTTATATAATTTATTAAAAGGAGACATTAAGCTGGTAGGGGTTCGTCCCATCAGCGAGCATTATCTTGGTTTGTATCCAGAGCCACTCAGGACAACGCGTAATAAACATAAGCCCGGATTATTTCCACCTTTTTATGCGGATTTGCCTTCAAATTTTCAGGAAATACTGGCATCCGAGCAAAAATATATGGAATCCTACGAGAAAGCACCTCTCAAAACGGACTGGTCTTACTTCTGGCGAATTATTGCAAACATTATTATTCACAAAGCAAGAAGCAAATAATTTCACACACTGGCTGATTACCATACCGGTGCAACATTAATATACTCAACCTCCTCTATGAACATTGTGCCTCAACTTTCAGAAGCCATTCAAATGGTCGATCTGAAAAAGCAGTATCTGAGAGTAAAACCAGAAGTCGACTCTGCCATTCAGAAGTGTATTGATGAAGCAGTATTCATAAAAGGTAGCCAGGTAGGCGCGTTTGAAGAGGCCTTGGCTCATTATTTGAATGTAGGGGAGGTTGTTTCTTGTGCAAATGGCACTGACGCGCTTCAGGTTGCATTGATGTCTCTTGATCTCAAACCGGGAGACGAAGTCATTGTACCGGCTTTTACATATGTAGCTGCGGCTGAGGTGATCGCGCTCCTGGGTCTTAAGCCCGTCATGGTTGATGTAAATCCTTTTACTTTCAATCTAGAGCCGGGTCTCGTAGAAGAGGCGATCAGCCCGCAAACAAAAGCAGTTGTTGCCGTGCACCTGTTTGGTCAATGTGCGGATATGGAAAGTATCAGCAAGATCAGCAATGCCAGACAATTATATATTGTGGAAGACAATGCGCAGTCCCTGGGGGCCAGGTATAGATTCAGCTCCGGAGAAGTGAAGGCGGCTGGAAGCATGGGGCATCTAGGGACGACTTCATTTTTTCCCTCTAAAAACCTGGGTTGTTTCGGGGATGGAGGGGCCATTTATACCGATTCTCCTGAGTTTGCAAAAAAAATACGTTCTATCTCGAATCACGGTCAGGTCCAGAAATATAAGCATGATCGGATCGGCGTGAATTCGCGTTTGGATACGATTCAGGCTGCTATCCTGCTCGAAAAGCTGAAACACCTTGACGAGTATACGGCGGCGCGCCAAAAAGTGGCAGATTCGTATGATCGGGCGTTTGCCGACATTCCAGACATCGATATCCCTCAACGCGTGTCTTATTCGACCCATGTGTACAATCAATACACGATAAAAGTCCCATCCGAAAGGCGTGACGGGCTCAAAGCATATTTGCAACAGAAAAATATCCCCAGCATGATATACTACCCTTTGCCGCTGTCGAAGCAGCAGGCATTTCAGGGATTAGGGCGGGTATCGGGAAATCTGGCCGTTGCAAAGCAATTATGCCAATCCGTCATATCACTTCCTATTCACACCGAGCTGTCGGAAAGCCAGCTGGAGTACATCTGTGAGGAGGTCAAAAAATACTTTGGACATTCAGCATATTAAGCCCTTTCTATCGATCTGTTAGCTATGGACTTGAAATACATTCACCCGACAGCTGTTGTTGATGAGGGTTGCCTTATAGGGAATGGGACCAAAATATGGCATTTCTGTCATATCATGCCCAACTGCATAATAGGGGAAAATTGTAACCTGGGCCAAAACGTGGTCGTATCGCCGGATGTCGTACTGGGCAATCGTGTGAAAGTCCAGAACAATGTTTCCATATATACGGGCGTAACCTGCGAGGACGAGGTGTTTTTGGGGCCTTCGATGGTTTTTACCAATGTAATTAATCCGCGCAGCGCGATTAATCGAAGTAACCAATTTCTAAAAACAAGGGTGGGCAAGGGGGCCAGCATTGGCGGAAATGCGACAATCGTCTGCGGAAATGATATTGGTGAATATGCTTTCGTCGGAGCGGGTGCGGTGGTGACCAAAAGTATTCCAGCCTATGCCCTGGTGATGGGAAATCCCGCAAAGCAGGTCGGTTGGATGAGTGAATACGGCCACCGTCTTCATTTCGACGAGCAAAGCCGTGCGGTATGCCCTGAAAGCAAAGAAGTTTATCAGTTAGCGAATGGTCAGGTGAGGAAGATATAGCGATCAATGCTCAGTAATAAAATGTAAGCTTCGAAACATGATGAAAACTTTTGCCCTCATTGGCGCTGCCGGCTTTATTGCTCCACGTCATCTCAGAGCCATCAAGGAGACGAACAATACCTTGGTGGCAGCATTGGATCTTTTTGATTGTGTAGGAATAATAGACAGCTATTTTCCCAAGGCTGCTTTTTTTGTAGAATTTGAGCGATTTGATCGTCATATTGACAAGCTTCGGCGAATTGGCGAAACCATCGATTTTGTGAGCATATGCAGTCCGAACTACCTGCACGATGCGCACATCCGTTTTGCCCTGCGAAACCATGCGAATGTAATCTGTGAAAAACCGCTGGTGTTGAACCCCTGGAATATCGACGCGTTGGTGGATATCGAAAGGGAAACCGGTCGCCGCGCCTTCTCCATTCTTCAGTTGAGATTGCATCCCAGCATCATTGCTCTGAGAGAACAGGTTAGGCAAAGTGCTCCTCACCAGGTATTTGATGTGGACTTGACCTATATCACGTCGCGCGGTAACTGGTATTATTCATCCTGGAAAGGGGATTTGACAAAATCGGGAGGAATTGCAACGAATATCGGCGTGCATTTCTACGATATGCTGTCCTGGGTCTTTGGCGAACTGAAAACCAATATTGTTCACGTACATACACACGATCGCGCTGCCGGTTACCTGGAATTCGCGAAAGCCAGGGTCCGATGGTTCCTATCCATCAATGCCCAGACGCTTCCTGCGCATGTCAGGGAAAAAGGACAAACAACATACAGGTCCATTACCATGAGTGGGCAGGAAATTGAGTTCAGCGAAGGCTTCACCGACCTTCACACAACGAGCTATCAACATATTTTAAGCGGTCAGGGATTTGGTATGGAAGAGGCCCGGGCATCGATTGAAATCGTTCATGCCATTCGCTTTGCGCCCGTGACGCCTTTGCAGGGTGACTATCATCCCATGGTCAAATTTCCATTGACAAAGCACCCTTTTCAAAGAAGCGGATAGCGACGGACCCGGGTTTAGTGAATGAATGGTAGCATGTCAAAGCCAAACAACATCAGCCTTATGAATACTTCCCTTCCCTGGCGCGTGATCCAGACCAGATCGCGATCAGAAAAGAAGGCCGCCGCTTTTATCAAAGCGATGGGCGCACCAGTGTATCTGCCTTTAATCAAAACAAAAAAGCAGTGGAGTGACCGGGTAAAGCTGGTTGAAGAGCCGCTATTTCCGGGATACCTATTCGCCAGATTTGATGAAGCCCAGCGGTATCCGCTGCTCAACATGCCCGGGATAGTACGCATTGTATCTTTTGGCGGCACTTATGCATCCATTCCAGATGTGCAGATAGACGCTTTGCAGAAGTTCAGGCAGCAGGATAGCGAAGTAATAACAATGGACATGGGAGCGATACCCGGCCAGCAGGTATTTATAGCCTCCGGTCCCTTTAAAAACTGTTCCGGACGCCTGGTCCGTCATAATGGGAAAGGAAAGCTGTTAATTGAATTTACGGCAATGGGCCAAGGGCTGCTGCTTGAATTGGGTCACACGAAGATATTACATAGTTCTTCGGCGATGCCTGTTTAGACGAGTATTAATAATGAAGCATTCCTTTAGTTATGCAGGGCACGTGATCATAGGCTGATTAGGTATGCCAAATGGAGATTTGACTGAATTACTGCGCAGCTTCGGGGGAATGGTGATCGAGTGATTAAAAAATAGAAGTATTTAATATGCTGATAATTAGGCTCTTGTGAAAATTTCATGGGAGTGAGAGGGCGAAGCTGTGTCCCTAGGTCCGTACCACACGCTTGAAGCATATATTGATTTGAATGAGCACCCGACAAACTGAATACGCCAATTCCATTACACCTCAGGACAATCTGTTCGATCTGCGTTTGGCTGAAATATGGCTCTACCGCGACCTGCTGATGCTGTTTGTGAGAAGGGACTTTGTGGCGAAGTACAAGCAAACTGTTCTGGGCCCCCTGTGGTTTTTCATCCAGCCGATATTTCAGACGGCTGTGTTGGCTGTTGTGTTTGGTGGAATGGCAAAACTGTCCACCGATGGTGTTCCTCCACTGCTTTTCTATTCTGCGGGGGTGACTGCATGGACCTATTTTTCAAACTGCCTGCGATCCACTTCCAACACATTTACAGCCAATGCGGCATTGTTCGGCAAGGTGTATTTCCCAAGGGCCGTTGTACCGATTTCCATCGTAATCAGTAACCTGATCCAATTTGGTATCGGATTGTTGATTTTTCTGGTGCTGTATCTTTTTTTTGCCATCAGTGGCTGTAAACTACTGCCTCAAAGTACGCTGGTGCTTTTGCCAATCCTTATTTTGATGATGGGTTTTATGGGCCTTGGCCTGGGGATGCTCGTCTCTGCGATGACAACCCGTTACCGCGACTTGCAATACCTGGTTGAGTTTGGTGTGCAGCTACTGATGTACGCAACGCCCGTCATCATCCCGCTATCGGCGGTGCCGGAAAAATTTAAGTTCATTATGCTGGTCAATCCCATGACAGGTGTTATTGAAACGTTCAAATACTGTTTTTTCGGGACCGGAGCAATTTCATTGCCATTATTAGGCTATTCAATGGGCTTCACAGTAGTCATTTTCCTATTGGGATTGGCCGTGTTCAATCAAACGGAAAAGAATTTTATGGACACCGTGTAGGTTTGGTACCGAATCAGACGATGAAGCCAATTATCAAAGTAGAAAACCTATCTAAGCAATATCGTCTCGGGACTATAGGGACGGGTACGATCCGTGAAGACGTCCAGCGGTGGTGGCACAGGGTTAGGGGTAAGGAAGATCCTTATCTGAAGATCGGTGAGATCAATGAACGCAGTGCTAAGGGCAATAGCGAATATGTGTGGGCACTCAAAGACGTTAATTTCGAAGTAATGCCTGGGGAAGTAATGGGGATTATCGGGAAAAACGGGGCTGGGAAATCCACGCTGCTTAAAATCCTTTCGAAGGTAACAGGGCCCACCAAAGGGCGTATTGCCTACAACGGCCGGATCGGAAGCTTATTGGAAGTAGGAACAGGCTTTCACCCCGACCTGACCGGACGCGAGAACATTTTCCTCAATGGTGCAATTTTGGGAATGTCTAAGCGTGAAATCCGGTCGAAATTCGATGAAATAGTAGATTTTTCTGGCTGTGAGCGCTACATCGATACTCCCGTAAAGCGCTATTCGAGTGGTATGACAGTCCGTCTGGGCTTTGCCGTAGCTGCTCACCTGGATCCCGAAATATTAGTGGTAGATGAAGTCTTGGCAGTTGGAGATGCTGATTTTCAGAAAAAAGCGATCGGGAAAATGCATGAAATAAGTCGGGACGAAGGGCGGACGGTCCTGTTTGTGAGCCACAATATGGCAGCAATTCGCAGCATGTGTTCACATGTGGTCGTGTTGGAAAAGGCAACCGTCATTTTTAATGGGAAAACTAATGAGGGAATCGCGTATTATCTGAACTCGGGAGCGAGGCAGGAATCGGGTAAAATAATTGATAAAATATCCTGGAAGGCAAGCGATATCGAAATCAATTTAATAGAAGTCAATGGCTCTGAGTCGGATCTGGTTGAATTGGCCAGCGGACAATCCAGTTTTACTGTCAGGATTTCGGGCACACTGGCCAACGACCGAAATATGTCGCTGGCGGTTTGTATCAACGACGATGAAGAGAACAGAATTGCCACCTTTGACCCTGCTTTCATCCATGGCGGTTCCCCCCTTCTTAAAAAAGGGTATTTTGAAATTGTTGAAAAAATCACATTGCCAAAATTTGTAAATCAGGGAGATTACGCGGTTGACATATTGCTGATCCACCAGGGAGTGGAATACATTTTTAAGGCTTACAAATGCATTCGGATACGCATTGAAGGCTACACCACAGCCAGCGGAAAAGTAATGGATTCGAAACTGGGCGGCTTTTTACATTTGGAATAACCCGATCGTTTGAATGCCGGCACTGTCCATTATTACCATAAATTTAAACAATAGGGCGGGCTTAATCCGGACGCTGCAGAGTGTCATAAGCCAAACCTTCCCTGATTTCGAATACATTGTCATTGACGGTAACTCAACCGACGGAAGTCAGCAGGCTATACAGGACTACGCCGATATGATCCGCCACCAGGTATCGGAACCCGACCGCGGGATTTATCATGCGATGAACAAAGGAATACAGCTTGCCCAAGGTGAATACTGCTTGTTCCTGAATTCCGGTGACTGGCTTGTAGGAGCCGATACCTTAAAGAATATGTTTTCGGCCGCTCCCTCCGCCGATATCGTGTCCGGTGATGTTTATTTCTATGATAATCAGAAGGATGAAATTAAATGGCACGTACCATCTCCCGACCAGGTGACAGCGGCAACCTTGTTTTTGGGTTCACTTCCGCACCAGGCTACATTGATCCGCAGAAGTTTGTTTGATAAGATCGGTTTGTATAACGAGCAGATGAAAATTGTTTCAGACTGGCTTTTCTTTATAGAGGCCCTGTTGATTCACCATTGTACTTATCAGCACCATCGGGCGCCGATAGCCTATTTTAGTATGGATGGAATCAGCTGTAATCCTGAAACTGAGCCGCTACGCCGGCAAGAGCAATCAGATATTCTTGCGCAAAGATATCCCATGTTTTTGCCTGACTACGAGCGCATGGATTTACTGGAAAAGCAATCGCAGCAATGGCTTGGAAGTCCGGAGTACAAGGTTTATAAATCACTTGAAAAGACTGGAATCATCAAACTGGGTACTCTGGCAAGAAGAGTATGGCGGGTAATTTCAAGGAAGATGCGCAGCACTACTACACTATGAAAAAGCTTGTAAAGCAGTTCTTACAGCGGTTTGGATACGATGTGCTGCGACTACCAACGGACCCGATCGTACGCCAGCAGCGCGATTTGTTTAGCAAATACGGGATCAATCTGGTCTTTGATATTGGCGCCAACGTTGGTCAATTTGGTCAAAGACTTAGAAAAATGGGATTCGGAGGACAGATCGTTTCTTTCGAACCATTGCCCGATGCATTTGCGCGTGTCAAAGCCATTGCAGACATGGATCCCGCCTGGACGGTCGTTCACACGGCAATGGGCAATTTCATTGGTGAAACTCAGATTAATGTCTCCAAAAATTCGTACAGCAGCTCCATTCTCGAAGTGCTCCCGGTCCATGTGGAAAGCGCACCCGACTCCGCTTACACGCATCGGATCACTGTTCCATTGCAAACTGTCGATTCCTTGATCGACCGGTACTATAAGGAAAGCAGCCGGCTGTATATCAAGATCGATACACAGGGATTTGAGAAAGAAGTGCTGGAAGGAAGTCTGCTATCACTGGACAAAATCACCGCATTTCAGATGGAATTATCGTTGGTACCCCTCTACCAGGGAGAGATGCTGATGTATGAAATGGTGGATTTGCTTCGCCAACACGGCTTTAAGCTCATGCTCATCGAAGGCGGGCACCGAAACTACAAAACCGGAGAGTTGTTACAGGTCGAAGGTTATTTTTATCGCACTGAGGAATAGGAGAAGTCAAACTACTGTATTAATACCTAAATATTAGTTAACAGATGGTTAAGTCGTTCAAAAGAGGAATTCATACAATCATCGGAGGTCTGGGTTATGAATTGAAAAAGATCAGGGAAAACAAATTTCCAGATCAACTGGACCTGGCCTACAAGGTAAATACCGGAGGCCTTAAAAAGATACATTACGGTTGTGGGATAAAATTGATGAACGGCTGGGTGAATGTCGATTCGTTACCCATCGAACTACTTGAAAGCTGGCGAAAAGACCAGATCCCGGACGCCGGACGAGCCGGGATTGAAAGTTTTTTCTATCGGTCATTAGATCTCACCTCACGCCAGCCATTTGCCGACAATAGTTTTGAGTTTGCTTTCACAGAGGATTTTGTCGAACATCTCAGTCAGGCCGAGTCCATTATATTTCTAAGCGAATGCTACCGGGTGTTACAGCCGGGCGGGGTGCTGAGAATGAGCTTTCCCGGACTGGAAGGAATCCTGAAAAGTCACTATTTTAGGCCAACGGGTTACCAATCGGCCTACGAAGCAAAAATAGACTGCTACGATCAATGGGAGCACATCCATTTTTATAGCCGGGAGGAGCTTCGTCTGGTAGCCCTGCATTTGGGTTACTCCGATGTCTGCTTTCCGGAATATGGCCAATCACAATATGAATCACTAACAGGTTTGGATACGCGGGCGAATCAGGTGAATGTCAACACCTATGTAGAACTGTCAAAATAGCTGCGATTTAGAGCCGGGAGGAACATATGGATAAGAAAATTTCCATTATAACAATTAATTGGAATAATGCGGCCGGATTGGAGAAGACTATTGCGAGTGTCGCGAGTCAATTGAATGAGCACTGCGAATATATCGTCGTGGACGGGCAGTCTGAGGACGGTAGCATCGATGTAATCAACACCTTTAAAGATAAAATTACAACCTACATTTCCGAAGCCAATGAAGGTATTTACGGCAATATGAATAAGGGGATTGCGAGGGCTGAGGGCGAGTATTGCCTGTTTCTTAATTCCGGTGATTGGTTGAATAACAATATATTAGACCAGGCTGTCGAAGCATGTACGGGTGAGGATGTTATCTATTTTAATACCTATCTGAGCTATGACGGAAGCCGATTTGAGGAACTTAAATATCCATCAAAGCTCACAATGCGGAGCTTTTTTAAGAGGACAATCTGTCATCAATCCACACTCATCAAAAGAGATTTGTTTACCAGGAACGGTCCTTACAGCCTAAGCTACCGACTGTATTCGGACTACGAATTCTGGATCAAGTCCATCATTGTTGGAAACGCAACCTGTAAATACGTTGACAAGTTTCTTTGCTACTATGACATGGGAGGACAGAGCTCGGCACCGAAGGAAAGTGATTTGCGCGAAGTTAATTTGATTCAGAACAGGTATCTTCCTTCGAGGGTGCTGGACGATTACGAATACTGGTATGTAAAAGATAGGGAAATGGAGACTCTTTTGTGGTATAAGGATCAGAAGATACTCTACGGAGGGCTTGTGTTTATTTATAAAGTAGTGAAAAACATAAACAGGCTGATCTCCAAATTTCCCGGATAATTTCTCTGCATGGAAGAAAAAAAGCTGAGATATTTGAACGTAGGCTGTGGGAATAAATTCCATTCGGATTGGGTCAATATCGATATGGTATCCTACCATCCTGATGTGATTGAACATAACGTATTGAGCGGGCTTCCGTTTCCGGAAGACTATTTTGACGTAGTATATCATTCGCAAGTTTTGGAACATATTCCTAAGAACAAAGCAAATGATTTTCTGGCTGAATGCTTTCGTGTCCTGAAACCTGGCGGTATCATAAGGATAGTGCTGCCCGATCTTGAAAATATTGTCAGGGAGTATCAAAGGCACCTGGAATCATGTCTTTCGGATGGAGATAAACTGAGCGAAGCAAATTATGACTGGATACTTTTGGAAATGTATGACCAGGCGGTCAGAAATTCGCCAGGAGGACAGATGGCTGCATACATTCAAAAGCCGGTTTTGATTAATGAAGAATATGTTTTTGGCAGAATAGGTCATGTCGGTAGATTAATCAGAAGCAGTTATCTGGAAAGCCTTGACACGCCTAAGGAAATAAATGCGTCAATCTTGGAAAAGTATATTGGAAGGATTGTCAGGAACTTTAAATTCAGTAAAATCAGAAAGAGGATAGTTTCGGCCTTGCTTACGGGCAAGGAAAGAGAGTTTTTGAAAATTGGCCAGTTCCGGAATGGGGGCGAAATACATTATTGTATGTACGACAGGTTTTCGTTATCAAGATTACTGCGCACAATTGGTTTCACAGCGCTAAATGTCCTTGACCCATACAGGAGTGATATTTTGAATTGGTCACAATATGAGCTGGATGTAAAAGACAGTCATGCCTATGATCCGACATCTTTATTCGTCGAAGCCCGTAAGCCTGTTAAATAGTCGAGCATGTTCGCTACGCCAGTACTGTTCATTGTCTTTAATCGTCCGGAAATTACTCAGAAGGTATTCGATCAGATCAGGAAAGTCAAGCCCCGCTTTTTGTTCATCGCGGCCGACGGACCCAGGCCCGAGGTGCCCGGTGATAGCGAAAAATGTGCTGCCACCCGTAAAATTTCGAACCAGATAGACTGGGAATGCGAGTTGAAGACCTTGTTCCGGGAGAGTAACAGAGGATGTGGGCATGGCCCTGCCGAGGCGATTACGTGGTTTTTTGACCATGTTGAAGAAGGGATTATTTTGGAGGATGATTGTTTGCCCGATGAGCGTTTCTTTCCCTTCTGTGCTGAACTTTTAGAACGCTACCGGACAAACGAGCAGATCGCCATGATCAGTGGTACTAATTTCCTGGGGCAGTGGAAAGCAAACCGGCAATCTTATCTTTTTTCTGCCCTTGGAGGGACCTGGGGCTGGGCTTCATGGCGGAGAGCCTGGAATTATTTCGACTATTCAGCTGCTGCGTGGAATACTGCTGAGGGAAAATGGAGGGTCGCGGAAACATTGGGGCGCAAATCGTTTTTCAGGCATTATGCACAAGAGTTTGATTTTTACTTTAAAGAACAGCGCCGTGACGTCTGGGATTTTCAATGGTATTTCTCGCGGCTGTATCATAGGGGATATAGCATTGTGCCGACAGTTAATTTGATTTCAAATATTGGTTTTGATGGGGACGGTACACATACTTTTGGTGCCAAAAGCCCTTTCTTTTTGATGCCTGCCTATGCATTACCATTTCCCCTCAAACATACTGACATAGAAATTGATCAGTTTTATGATTGGTATCTCTTTGAACGATTTATCAATCCGGAGAAAAGGAGTTTGTGGAAAAGGATTATCCTGAAAGTGGTAAAACTTGCGACTAAATCATAATATAGAAGTGGCGAATCAGTATCCGGTCATTTTAAACCTATCTGCGGTCGATTATGGTGGAGCCGGTAAGTTTTCCGTGGATTTTCATAAGCTATTGATCAGCGACGGAGCCCAATCTTATCTGATTGTTAAAGAATCCAAAGCGATTGGTGATCGTATCATTCAATACCGGGACACCCGATTTGATAACTCCTTCCATAAGTTGCTAAGGAGGATTGATAAGAAAAGGCTTACGGACAAGTTGTTTGCTTACGACTATTATTTCTACAACAAATATGAGCGGTACACAGTGGCTTCGGCAAGGAAGATACTAGCTCTGATGCCATCAAACCCGGATGTGATTTTTATCCACTGGACGACCGATTTTGTTAATTCGAAAGTGATCAGCGAATTAAAACGATTGACGGATGCAAAAATATTCTGCCTCCTTATCGACAATGCACCATTAACCGGTGGCTGTCACTATCCCTGGAAATGCCTTGGCTTTACAACTGATTGTTCTAATTGTCCTGCTATTCTTTCAGACGACTATAAATGGGTTGCGGCCCAAAATCTGGCTTTTAAAAAGAAGTATTTACCTGATGCTACCGGCGTTATTACATTCTCTGAAAGTGACTACCAGAGGACACTGAAATCCGCACTTTTTCGTGACAGACCTGTCGGTAAATTCATGGGATATGTAGATGAGACACTTTTTAGGCCGGGAGATAAAACAGAGGTGCGGCATAGCCTGGGAATTCCTCGTGACAAGAAGGTGCTGTTCTTTGGAGCTTCGTCGCTGAGTGAAAAGAGGAAGGGAATGCAACTGTTGCTGGAAGCACTTGCAATGATCAAACAGGATGATCTTTACCTGCTGATTGCTGGTGCTTCGACAAGCTTGGAGGATAACGAAAATACAAAGTATATGGGTTATCTTTCAGAAAATGAGCTGATAAAGGCCTATCAGGCGGCCGACGTTTTTGTCTGTCCGTCTATTGAGGACTCGGGGCCAATGATGATTAACCAGTCTATTATGTGCGGGACACCCGTGGTCGCTTTTGACACCGGAGTCGCACAGGATCTTGTAATCAATGGAAAAACGGGTCATCGGGCCGCCGTCGGAGATGTTGCCGATTTGGCGAGCGGGATTAAAGCGATGTTGACACTTGATCGTGTTAACTACGGAAAGTTGTCTTCGGAATGTCGTGCGCTTGCTCTGAAAATGTGTAGCAGGGACGTCATGCTGACCAATATCAGGAACCTGATTTGCTAATGTCCGGTATTCAATATCTTTCCTGGGATAGCCAATTTTTTGACCGAAAGATCGGAAAGATTGAAACGGAAGGTCAGGAAGGCGGGCGCATAATGGATATGGTGAAACAGGCAGAAAATGAAAATTACCAGCTGCTGTATATCTATTCTAAAAATCTGCTTGACAATGCTGCATTTAATGGGGCCTCGTTTCAGCACGTTGATTTAAAGATGACTTACTCCATGGAAATTAATGGAGCGGTTCCTGTGCCGCAGTATCCGAATATCGAGATATTACAACGAGGTAATGATGGATCAGTGCTTTATGAGCTGGCTTATCAAAGCGGAGAATATTCCAGATATCGGGTTGATCGTCGATTTGGTGAGAATGATTTTAAGAAAATGTACCGTCAATGGATTGATAACTGCTTAACTGGTGAAATGGCAGATGTTGTCTTTGTTCATACGCTCAATGGAGTAATTGACGGCTTTATTACTTTAAAAAAGCAGGGGAACAATGCTACCATTGGCCTGATTGCCACGAGTAGAGAAAAAAGAAATCAGGGTATAGGCAAATCTTTGTTAAACCGGGCGAGATCTTACGCGGAGGAGTCAGGAATATCTACCCTTTTTGTAACAACGCAGGGAGGTAATATCAATGCTTGCCGTTTTTATGAAAACAATGGGTTCGTTTTGAAAAGTGAGCTGAATGTGTACCACGGTTGGCTATGATACCATTTAACAAGCCATATCTCTCCGGCAATGAGACGGACTACATTGTGGATGCCGTACGGTCGGGCAAAATCTCCGGCAATGGTCTGTACACGCAGAAATGCCATACTTTTTTCGAAGAAAAATACTTGTTTAAAAAGGTGTTGCTGACAACTTCCTGTACGGATGCACTTGAAATGGCAGCTATCCTGGCTGACATCCAACCGGGGGACGAGGTAATCATTCCATCGTATACCTTCGTGTCGACGGCCCTGGCTTTTGTCCGGCAGGGTGCACGCATTGTCTTTGCCGATAGTACTTCTGAAAGCCCGAACCTGGATGCAGACCGGTTGGAATCATTGATTACGGAACGCACCAGAGTTATTGTTCCCGTCCATTATGCCGGAATTGCTTGTGACATGGACAAAATTATGGCGCTGGCCCGCGCCTATAACTTGCTGGTTATAGAAGATGCCGCTCAGTCCATTGACTCTTCGTATAAGGGTAGACCGTTAGGGTCGATCGGGCACCTGGCGGCGTTTTCATTTCATGAAACAAAGAATATCATTTCAGGAGAGGGTGGGATGTTGGTAATCAATGACGATCGTTTTGCTCATCGGTCAGAAATTGTATGGGAAAAGGGGACCAATCGCAGCGAGTTTTTCCGGGGGGAAGTCAATAAGTACGGATGGATAGATGTGGGCTCCTCTTTTCTGCCTTCCGAAATTATTGCCGCCTTTTTATATGCCCAACTAGAAAACCTTGAAAAGATTCAAAACCGACGGGCTGCTTTGTGGAATTACTACTATCAGGCTTTAATGCCCATTGCGGAGTTGGGAGGTTTCGAATTGCCAAAGATACCCGATTATGCAACCAACAATGCGCACATGTTTTTCCTGGTCTGCCGGAATGCAGCTCAACGTGACCAGCTTATTAAGGCATTAAAGGGTAGCGGGATACTGGCGGTTTTTCATTACCTCAGCTTACATAAAAGTGAATTTTATAAGGATAAGCACGACGGGCGCGAACTGTCTTTTTCTGATTATTATTCCGCTATGCTGGTTCGTTTGCCGTTGTTTTTTGAATTGTCTTTTTCGGATATAGATCAGATTGTCCAAGTAATCAAAACCGTTTTCAGTTCCGGATATGATGCAGAAGTTGTCCATTATAACAATCAATTATAATAACGCCGCCGGGCTGCAAAAAACCATTGAAAGTGTTGTGACCCAGACTTCCGCTGACTTTGAGTACATAGTCGTCGACGGTGGCTCAACGGACGGGAGTACTGAGGTGATACGCAGGTATGAGGATAAGATAACCTACTGGGTCAGCGAACCCGACAGAGGAATTTACCACGCCATGAATAAGGGGATTTTGCAGGCAAAAGGAAAATACTGCCACTTTCTGAATTCCGGTGACTACTTGATTGACAGGCATGTAACGGAACAGATGCTCCACGAAATGCCCGATTGCAGCATCTTGTATGGAAACAAAATACGGGAGATCAACGGAAAGTTAGTGACCCAAAAAAGCTACGCAGGGCGACCGATTACGCTTCTGGACATGTACCGATCGACAATTTTTCACGCGTCAGCTTATATCAAAAGGTCATTATTTGACCAGTACGGCCTGTATGATGAGTCTTTAAAAATTGTATCCGACTGGAAGTTCTATCTGATTACAGTCGGGCTGCATAATGAGAAAGTCGCGTACCGGGACATTGATGTGGTTTGGTTTGACAATCAGGGAATAAGCAGCACTGATACGGCATTGGATCAAAAAGAACGGGCACAGGTATTACAGCAGGTTTTGCCGAAAAGCATTCTTTTGGATTACCAGGAATTTGCCCTTGATACGGTTATTATAAGACGATTAAAACGCAATAAGTTGATTTGGTTTTTAATACTCAATTTATATAGGGTGCTCTTCCATTTGGACAGGTTGCTGGCCAGTAAATAATATGAAGAAATTTGTAATTCGTTTCAAATAAACGGGCTACTGTTTTCACAAAGAAAGTGTTAGTAAATTTTAAGAATGGTGGATTCGAAAAGCATTATTCCTTTGAAACAAGGGCGGCGTCATTTCAATGCTCAGCAGATACATGACTAACGGAAGTAGCTACAAAGAGGGGCTCAGGAACTGGTATTATGACCTCCATATACCGGAAAAGCTGTCGAGGAATTTTATCTCGTTGCCTGCTGATAAAACGGCACTTCTCGCGGAGTCTTTGATGGCGAACGTCTACTCGTCGAATAAGGCTGCCGATTCTGTCGAAGTTCAACAGCAAAGTCGCGAGATGGAGGTAAGGTTGCGGAACCATCGAACCCGGATTATTCCCTGGCTCAATAGCGTAAAACCTCTCAAAGAGCTCAGAATACTCGAAATCGGCTGTGGAAATGGAACTTCAACTGTCGCCCTGGCCGAGCAGGGGGCCATAGTTACAGCCATTGACATTGAAAACGGGCTGTTAAAGGATGCGGAGGAAAGATGTAGGATTTACGGGCTGAATGCGACCTTTCATCTCATGAATGCGACGGAAGTTGCAGCCTCGCTGTCGAGTGAAAAATACGATATCATCATGTTTTTCGCGGTGTTAGAGCATATGACCTATGCTGAACGGCTTGCAGCGATCAGTCAAACCTACCATATGCTTTCCCCGGGAGGACTATGGTGTGTAATTGGAACGCCCAACCGCCTGCATCTGTATGATTCCCACACGTCGCTATTGCCGTTTTACTATTGGCTACCCGACGAGCTGGCCATTCGGTACGCGTCGCGTAGCCCGCGGGGGGAGTTTGCAGCACGGTTCGACCAGGATATTGAACCAACCGAAGAGCAGAAAATGGAGTTTGCGCGTTGGGGGCGGGGGATGAGCTACCACGAATTTGAACTGGCCATCGGTCCGCTCAGCGAATTAAATATCGTCGGCAGCCTGACCGGATTTTTGAAAAAGCGCGATATTGTTTACAGGCTGGCGTCAAGATATTCAAGTAATGGCCGGTACAAGTCATTTTTGAAACGGCTCAATCCAAACATTCACGAGTGTTTTTATGATCCTTTTTTAGACCTGATCATACGAAAGTAATTGGCAAATCATAGATAGAATCTGCCAGAATACAAACTTGGACGTATATGTCCGCCTTTTGCTGATGAACACGGAAAACTTACAGTTCAGGATACTCAGGAAGTTCAGAATTCTGAACTATATCAACCTGCATAAAAGGCTCTATTTTGCAAAAAGGCAGGTTAGTGTTCCTGTAATCGGCGGGCTGGGATATCCGAACATTTTTCTGAAACCCAATTGGCTAACCGGACTGGTCGCCGGTCTTTTTACTTCGGATGACCAGGTTTTTATCGATGTGGGCGCAAATATCGGGCAAACGCTGATCTCCGTGAAATCTATTGAGAAGGACATTGAGTACATCGGTTTCGAGCCAGACGCTTCATGCTGCCACTATCTGAAGAAATTGATTCAGGTGAATGGTTTTGAAAATTGCCACGTCTATAATTTTGCATTGTCAGACAGACTAAAGGAGGATTTTTTAGAAACCAATGGTGAAGCGGACCCGACGGGCTCGCTGGTGCATGGGCTGAGGCCAAATTTCTTTGTGCAACGGAGGTCTGTTTTCTCGCAGGCATACGACAGCCTCAGCCTGAACAAAAATGTAAGCTGTGTCAAGATTGACGTGGAGGGAGGAGAGCTGGAAGTGCTCTCAGGCATGCAAAAGCTGATCACTGAAAATCAGCCATATATTATCTGCGAAATCCTGGATAGTTTTAGTGACGATGTGTTGGCATTTACCCAGGAGAGGGCCGATCGGGTGTGCGACATCCTCCAAGGAAATGACTATTCGATTATTCAGCTGGTCCAGAATGAGACGACTGATCGTATCGTGTCCTTTCGCGAGATAAGCAGGGTAACTGTAAAGCAATGGACTTCCGAGAGCCTGCTTTGGAATGACTATATTTTCTTTCCTGCCTCGAAACGGGACGAGGTGGTCGCTGTTCTGAAAAAGCTTAGCCGTTAGTTTGCCTGATATAATGTCAGAAAATAGCCCTTTTTGAAGTGTTTTCGGTCATTATTCCACTTTATAACAAAGTCGATTACATTCGGAAGACGGTTGATTCCGTACTCGGCCAGACGTTTCAGAATTTTGAATTGCTTGTGGTTGATGATGGCTCAACCGACGGGAGTGCCCGGCAGCTGGTCGGTTACCAGGACGACAGACTTCGGATCATTAGCCAGGCCAATGCAGGAGTTTCAACAGCCAGGAATAATGGGGCCAGGCATGCCAGGTTCGACTACATCCTGTTTTTGGATGCGGATGACTGGTGGCATGACAGTCTTTTGCAGGAAATGAATGCGCTAATCGGGCGATTTCCAGGGGCCGGAATGTATGGCTGTAAATATTATCTGGTAAAAAACGGGAAGACCGTTCCTGCCGATGTCGGGCTCGATGCAGGTTTTGAAGCGGGCTATATTGATTACTTTCAGGTATATGCGCGGACTTTCTGGGTTCCTATCAACTGTTCTTTTGTCGTGGTCGATAAGTCTGTTTTTGAAGAGGAGGGAGGGTTTAAGCCTTTTTTGAAATTCGGTGAGGACTTTGATCTCTGGGTTCGGATTGCCCTGAAACACAAAGTAGGTTATGCCAATAAGTTCCTCGCATATTCAAACCAGGATGTGAAAGTGGCAGGCCGGGCGCTCGGGATCAGCAAGCCATGGAGCAAATCGGAGCATGTAATTTTCAATCTCGGTTATCTGCACCGCGAAGAAAGCCTGAATCCGTCATTGAAGTTGCTCCTGGACGGATTACGAGTCAGGGCGTTGCTGGATTTTTACATTAATTCCAGATTTTCTGAAGAGACACGGGCGATATTGAAATGTGTTGATTTTTTGAAGCAACCTGCATTCTATCGCTTTGTCTATCACTCGCCCAGGGGCATTGTAGTCGCTTATTTCAGGACAAAATACATGCTTTCCCGGATCAAACAGTCCTTAATCAAGACCCGCCTGCGACTACAAACGTATCGCTTAACCGATTGAAAAATTTACTCATCGTTTTTGGGACCCGTCCGGAGGCCATTAAAATGGCTCCCTTAGTGAAAGCTATACGGAAACATGCAGATAAGTTTAGCTTAAAGGTTTGTATTACCGGGCAACATCGGGAAATGTTGGACCAGGTTTTAAGTATTTTCGACATTATTCCCGATTATGACCTCGACATCATGCGCAAAGGGCAGGACTTGTATGACGTAACCAGTCGGATCCTTTTGGGAATGCGGGAGGTCCTGGCTGAGGCGAAGCCGGATATTGTGCTGGTTCACGGGGATACGGTAACCTCCATGGCTGCCTCGCTTTCGGCATTCTATCAGAGGACGATGATCGGACACGTGGAAGCCGGCCTTCGGACTTACAATATTTACAGTCCCTGGCCAGAGGAGATCAATCGTCAGCTTACCAGCCGGTTGGCCAACTTTCACTTCGCTCCCACTGCTGCCGCCAAACGAAATTTAATGACGGAACAGGTCCATGAGAGTAATATCTGCATGACAGGAAATACGGTCATCGATGCATTGAACCTGGCGATCGCGAAAATTGAAGCCACAGATTCGATCAAATGGAACCTGATTGGCCAGATCAAAGAAAACGGATACAATCCCGACCGGCTCCGTGACGGAAAGAAGATGGTGCTGATTACCGGCCACCGGCGAGAGAATTTCGGGGAAGGATTTGTGGCGATCTGCGAGGCATTGAAAGCATTGGCCGAAAAATACCCGACGGTCGATTTTGTGTATCCGGTGCATTTAAATCCCAACGTTCAAACGCCGGTCCGGGAAATTCTGAAAGGCGCCATCCATGCAAACGTGTTTCTCATTCCGCCACTGGAGTATCTCCCGTTTATTTTTCTCATGAAGAAATCCTACCTGATCCTGACCGACAGCGGGGGAGTACAGGAGGAAGCACCCAGTCTCGGGAAGCCCGTGCTCGTTATGCGCGATACTACGGAGCGACCCGAAGCGGTCACAGCCGGAACGGTGAAGCTTGTGGGCGCAAATAGTGAAAAAATCATAGCCAATGTAAGCGAATTGCTGGATGAACCCGGAATCTATCGCAGAATGAGCCAGGCAAGCAACCCTTATGGAGATGGTAAAGCTTCGGAAAGAATTGTGGAATTCTTGACAAACGTTCCTCTGCCTTCCCCGGACCCATTGCGCATTAACCGTATCTGATGATTCCCAAGACGATACATTATTGTTGGTTCGGCAGGGGTAAAATGCCCGAATTGGCTGACAGGTGTATTGAATCCTGGAAGAAATATCTGCCGGATTATACACTGCAGCTATGGAATGAAGATACTTTTGACATCAGCAGTGTACCTTATGTGAGAGAAGCTTACGAGGCAAGGAAATTTGCATTTGTTACGGATTACGTCCGCTTGTACGCAATTTACAACTACGGTGGAATATACATGGATACCGATGTGGAAGTGCTCAAAAGTTTGGATGATCTTTTGCACCTCCCTGCCTTCTCCGGTTTTGAAAGCGAAACAGAAATACCTACCGGCATTATGGCCAGTGAGCTGTCGGGCAAATGGGCAGCCGAACAGTTGCAATATTATGACGGGAAACATTTCCGTCGGCCGGACGGAAGCTACGATATGACCACGAACGTAGAGATTATTTCAGGAATAATGGCTGCGAACGGATTTGTATTGAAGAACGGATACCAGGTCTATCGCGATTGCATGCACATGTTTCCCAAGGATTATTTCTGTCCCAAATCAAGGTCCGGGGTCATTACACTGACGCCTAACAGCTATTGTATCCATCACTTTGAAGGCTCCTGGCAACCCAAGCGCGTCAAAATCAAGAAATTTTTCTTCAAAAGAATAGTGGGTCCGAAACTGACCGACTTTTTAATTCGGATGAAGAAGAAGCTCTATTATAAATGACATTGTAAATGCAAAATTTGTTCGAGCTCACATTTGTTCCGAAATACTTTACAAAGAAAGGGATTATAGCCTTTTGTATTGTGACGCTGGCCTGTGTAACCCTGTTTATCAATCAGGCGCTCCCCTTGCAGTGGATATTATTTGGGGTGGGGGAAATTTTGCTTTTCTTTATATTTTCCACCCGCTTCACAAAAGAATGGGCTTCGGCCAGCCCCGAGGTTTATGTGAGAAAATTGTTTCGGGTTTCATTTGTGATCCGGATTGCATGGGTGTTCTTCAGCTACGTTTATTTTACGGAGGTCACCGGCCAGCCTTTCGAATTTGAGACAGGAGACGCATTAGGTTATCATCGGGAAGGGATCTGGCTAGCGGGCTTGCTCAATGACGGAAAATTTGCGGTTTACCTGGAATACATTGGTACCAACTATTCGGATATGGGCTATCCATTTTACCTGGGTTTGCTCTATTTTTTGGTGGGGGAAGAAATACTGGTGCCACGCCTGATCAAAGCACTGCTTGGAGCTATTACCTGCGTATTTGTTTACAAACTGGCGCGGAATAATTTTGGGGAATCGACCGGACGTATTGCCGGCATCCTGGCAATGCTGTTGCCTAACCTGATTTACTATTGCGGGTTGCATGTCAAAGAAACGGAAATGGTTTTTTTGACTTTGGGTTTTACCTATGTGGCAGATACCGTATTGCGATCGCAGCATTTTGACATCAAAACGATCGCCATAGCCCTGCTCCTGGCAGGGTCCTTGTTCTTTTTTCGAACTATTCTCGCGTTGAGTGTTTTAGCTTCGTTCGGTATTTCTATTCTGCTTGTTTCTCAGCGAATTTCAAATCTGAACAAGAAGATTGTGATGTCGGTGGTAATGGTGATCGTCATCGCAGCTATCTTTTCGGGGCCATTTAATAATGCCATTATGCAATACCTGGAAGAGAGCGATAAAAACCTCACTTCCCAGATGGACAATTTTGCAAGCAGGGAAGGGGGGAATGCGTTGGCCAGATATGGTTCAAGAAGTATATTCCTTCCTGTCATGCTTATGGCGCCGTTTCCTACCCTGGTAGACACCAATCAGCCGAATGCCATGATGATGAATGGCGCAATGTTTACTAAAAATGTTTACGCATTCTTTGTGTATGTGGCCCTGTGGATGTTGGTCAAAAGGCGGCTTTGGCGGCAGCATACACTTTTACTGGCGGTTCTTTTTTCATACCTGTTTGTCCTCGCTTCCAGCGGTTTTGCCCTGTCGGAGCGGTTTCACATGCCGATCGTGCCGTTTCTCCTGATACTGACAGCCTTCGGAATCAGTCAGATGAATATGAAAAACAGGAAATACTTCATTCCCTATCTGATGATTGTATCGGTTATTGTCATTGGATGGAATTGGTTCAAAATGGCGGGGAGAGGACTCGATTAATGCCGATGCGGATACTGATCGTATGCAGCGGAAATGCCCCCGGGTTTGAGTTTGAAAAGCATCAGGCCTTCATCTATGATCAGGTAAAGGCAGTTGAAAAGGCAGACGCCGGCATCTGGTTCGATTACTTTTTTATTCGGCACAAGGGGTTTTCGGGGTACCTGAAAAGCAGGCAGGAACTGGTTGCGCGACTTGCGGAGACAAACTATGACTACATCCATGCCCATTTTTCGCTCTCCGCTTTGCTGGCTAATCTTCAGAGGAAGGTTCCTGTGATCTCAACGTTTCATGGTTCTGATATCAATGTTCAAAAGCTGAGGCTTATTTCAGCCGCGGTTGAATTGTTGAGTGAGAAAACCATTTATGTGAGTGACTTATTAAGAAAAAGGTCTCTGGTCAGTTCGAAAAATAAAAGCTTCGTGCTCCCTTGTGGAATAGATTTCGATATTTTTAAAATAGAACACAAAGAAACAGCCCGAAAGCAACTTGGATTTAAGCCCGATAAAAAATATATCCTTTTTTCATCGGCATTTGATAACCCGGTTAAAAACTATCCATTAGCTCGTGAAGCAATAGGCTTATTGGCAAACGAGGAAATTGAACTGATTGAATTGAAAAATTTCAGCCGGGTGCAGGTCGCGCAACTTTTGTCGGCGGCAGATGCAGCCCTGATGACGTCGCACACGGAAGGTTCACCCCAGTTCGTCAAGGAAGCGCTCGCTTGCAATTGCCCGGTCATCACTACGGATGTCGGAGACGCCAGGCATTGGATTGCGGGAGTGGAGGGATGCTACCTGACATCCTACGAACCGGCAGATGTGGCCGATAAGCTCAGGAAAGTGTTGAGCGGGACCGTTTCCATACGTGGCCGAGAGGCGGTGCAATCCCTGGATAACAGGCTCATAGCGAGAAGATTGATCGAGATTTATAGGGGTGGCAAGAATGCTTGATTTTGAATAAACTTGATGTGCAGAATTTTCCTTCCAAAACGATAATTGTTGACTACGGAATGGGAAACTTGCGTTCGGTGCTGCGCAAATGTGAACGCGTTGGGGAAGCTGCGACGGTATCTGCCGAACCGGACGTGATTGCCACCGCCGACAAGCTCATTTTGCCAGGCGTGGGTCACTTTGCCAATGGTGTAAAAAACCTGAGGGAATCAGGAATATGGGAGGTGTTGAATCACAGGGTTTTACATGAAAAGGCCCCCATTTTAGGTATTTGCCTCGGCATGCAGCTGATGGCAGGATACAGTGAGGAGGGAAATATCAAAGGCTTAGGATGGATCGATGCGGAAGTCAAACGTTTCACGATTGCTGATAAATTAAAGTACAGAGTGCCGCATATGGGTTGGAACACGGCCATCTTACAGCAAGAGTCGCTTTTGTTTCACCAATTGCTTCCGGAGATGCAATATTATTTTGTCCATTCATTTCACCTGGCAGGAGTGGCACGTGAGGATGTGCTCGCAGCCACTGAGTACGAATATACATTTACGTCGGCCGTACAAAAAGGGAACATTTACGGCACCCAGTTTCATCCTGAGAAAAGTCACGACTGCGGGGAACAAATGCTCCGTAACTTTCTGACGCTGATATAAAACCGATGTTTCGACCGCGCGTGATACCCGTTTTGCTGCTGAGGGACAAAGGATTAGTCAAGTCGGTTCAGTTTAAAGACCACCGCTACATTGGTGATCCGATCAATGCGGTCAGAATACTGAATGATCTGCGGGCCGATGAACTCATACTGCTGGACATTCTTGCCACCAGTGAAAAAAGGGTTATTTCTCCGGACTTTGTGTGGCGGATAGGGGATGAAGCTAATATGCCGTTTGCCGTGGGGGGCGGGGTACGGAGTTTAAAAGACATTAAATCGGTCATCAATGCGGGAGCTGAAAAAGTGATCATCAATTCATATGCTTTCGAGAACCCTGACTTTGTCAAAGCGGCCTCGGATATGTTTGGGAGCTCAACAATCGTGGTATCCATTGATGTGAAGAAAAATTTCTGGGGAAAAGAGCAGGTTTATATTGCAGGCGGTACCAGGGCGACCGGGATGTCCCCAGTCGTGTGGGCTCAGCTAATGCAGGAAAAGGGGGCCGGGGAAATCGTTATCAGTTCTATCCAACACGATGGGAAAATGCAGGGCTACGACTGGAAGCTTGTGAAAGAAGTTTCGGAAGCGGTGGAAATACCGGTGGTCGCGTTGGGCGGGGCCGGGAGTCTCGATGATTTGCATAGGGCATTTACAGAAACTCATGCTTCTGCGATGGCGGCCGGCTCATTATTTGTGTACCACGGCCCGCGGAAAGCGGTGCTGGTCAACTACCCCAGCCAGAACGAATTGTTGAAATTATTTGGCAGCGATTTATGAAAATTTGTAGCAAAGGCGTTTGGGACGAATCAATACCAGGCATCCGGTTCGATGAGGATGGTGTATCCAATTTCTGCCGCCTTCAGGAAAAAATGATGGCGGATTATCCCCGGGGCGAAAAAGGCAGCGCTGACTGGCAGCAACTGGTCGCTGAAATGAAAAGCGCCGGTAAAAACAAGCGATATGATTGTCTGATAGGGGTCAGTGGGGGAGTTGATAGCTCTTATATTCTCCATGTAGCGCATCAATGCGGATTACGTCCGTTGGCGCTGAACCTGGATAACGGGTTCAACAGTGAGATCGCCGTGCAGAATATTTATAAAGTGACCTCGCGCCTGAATATTGACCTGGAAACCTACGTTATCGACTATGAGGAAATGAAGGACTTGCTTAAGGCCTACATGAAAGCTTCCCTGCCCTGGATTGATGCGCCTACCGACCTTGCCATTAAGGCGGTAATGTACAAGGTCGCATCCAAAGAAGGGATTAGGTTTATTCTAAGGGGAAACGACTTTCGGTCCGAGGGCAAACAACCCAAGGAATGGACCTATTCCGATGCCCGGCAACTGAAATATATCCATGCCAGGTTCGGGACCGGGGTTGCCCTCAAAACCTATCCGATGCTCACGATTGCGCGGATGGCATACTGCGGACTGATCCGGAAGATCAAGGATATCAGGCCATACTACTATCTGAATTACAGTAAGCAGGAAGCCAAAGCGCTTTTGATCCGTGAATATGACTGGAAAGACTATGGCGGCCACCATCATGAAAATCTGTTTACCAAATTCGCCATGGCCTACTGGCTCCCGCGTAAATTCGGGATTGACAAACGTAAGATCAACCTGTCGGCCCAGGTTTTGAGCAATGCTATGCAGAGAGAGGAGGCCTTGCAGCTTCTGAAACAGCCTTTCGCTCCTGAGAAAGAGTTGTTCGAGCTTTTGGATTATACTTTGAAAAAACTCGGGATGAGCCGGGAAGAGTATGACAAAATTTGGAAAAGCCCCAATAAAAATGCCTTCGATTACCCGTCTCACTATCAATTGACGATGGACCTGGCAAGGCGGTTTCGACCTGTTTTGAAAAAACTGTATGCATTTACGCCGATGTCTGTTTCGGCTAATGAGATGATTGGAGGGAAGGTGGCCAAATGAAACTACTTTTTTACTTTGGCCATCCTGCACAGTATTTGTTTCTTCGGGAAACAATACGAAGGCTCATACAGACTGAAAAGCACGAAATCATCATTCTCATCAAAACGAAAGACGTGCTTGAGTCTCTTGTTAGGGCAGATGGAATTCCTTACCGGAACATTCTCATGCGGGAGCGGGGCCATTCCAAATTGGCCGTGGCGTGGAGCCTGGTGCAGAGGCTGATCACCATCTTTCCCATACTGATCAGAAAAAGACCTGATCTGTTAATTGGTACGGATGCCTCGTTGGCTCAATTGGGAATGCTGCTCAGAATCAACAGGATTACCATTACCGAAGACGACTATGAGATCATTAAAACATTGGGCAAGCTGACCTTTCCTTTTACACAGACCATACTTTGCCCTGTCGTTTGCGACGTTGGCAAATGGACATCCAAGAAAGTGGGCTACGCAGGTTACATGAAACTTGGGTACCTGCACCCCAATGTTTTTAGAGCTGATGAAGGCATTCGCGCAAGGTACGGCCTGCCCGACTCATTTGTACTGATCCGGCTGGTCAGGCTTACGGCTCATCATGACTTTGGGGTCAAGGGGATAAGTGGGAGGTTGCTGGACCAGCTGATCAACGTTATTACAGCCATGGGACACAAAGTGCTTATATCTTCTGAATCTTCTTTGGATGAAAAGTATATACAATACCGGTTGGAAATTCGGCCTTCTGATATGCATCAGATACTGGCAGCTGCCACTTTGCTGGTATGTGACAGCCAGAGTATGTCTGTCGAAGCTGCTGTGTTAGGAACACCTTCCATCCGATGCAGCAGTTTTGCGGGAAGGATCTCCGTGCTAGAGGAACTGGAACATACCTACCGGTTGACATATGGAATACATCCGGAGCAAGAAGAAAAATTGCTGGCCAAAGCAAGTACCCTGTTGGCAGAACCGCATTTGAAACAGGATTTTCAGCAGAGAAGAATGCGAATGCTTCGGGAAAAAATAGACGTGACCGCATTCTTGACCTGGTTTATTGAAAATTACCCGGCGAGTGCTGATTTGATGAAAAATAATCACATTGATGAAAAAACTCCTGAGCATTATTGGAGCCAGGCCCCAGATCATTAAAGCCGCAGCGATGACCCGCGCGGTAAGGACTACTTTCAGTGATCAAATGCAAGAGGTTATCGTTCATACCGGTCAGCATTATGACGCAAACATGTCCTCTCTGTTCTTCGAAGAACTACAGATAGCCCAGCCGAGCTATAACTTAGGCGTAGGATCGGGTGAGCACGGCGTGCAAACGGGCAAAATGATCATGGGTATTGAAGAAATTGTTAAACAGGAAAAACCCGATTACCTGATCCTGTATGGAGACACCAACTCGACACTTGCCGGTGCAATCGCAGGTTCTAAAATACATGTTCCCATCGTTCATATTGAAGCAGGTTTGCGTTCTTTCAATAAAACGATGCCTGAGGAAATCAATAGAATTCTCAGCGATCATGTATCAACCTATCTTTTTCCCCCAACCCAAACCGGCTACGATAATTTGATCAGAGAGGGGTTTAATGTAAACAGTGTCGCTCCTTACACCATCGACAATCCCGGAATCTTCAATGTCGGGGATGTGATGTATGACAACACGATGTTTTTTACCGAGGTGGCGAAAAAGAAAGCCTCCGTCCTCGAAAAATATAACCTTACCCCGGGCGATTTCCTGCTTGCGACCCTCCACCGGAATGCAAATACGGACGATCCCCTTCGCTTGAATGCAATCTTTGAAGCGTTATCGGAAATGACGCGGATGTACGGTATCAGGATTATCTGCCCCGTTCATCCACGCACATCCAAGCAAATGGATGTGCTGTTGAAGCCAGGTTTGCTCCGGGAAATCAGGAACAATCCGTTTTTTTTAATGGTGCCGCCGGTTTCGTTCCTGGAAATCATACAGTTGGAGCAGGAAGCCAGGCTTATTATTACCGATTCGGGGGGAGTTCAAAAGGAGGCATATTTCCTTAACAAGCCATGCATCATTATGCGTTCTGAAACAGAATGGACTGAGATAGTGGAGAGTGGGGCGGCTGTTTTATGCGATGCAGGCAAGTCAAAAATGCTTAGCGCCTACGAGTATTTTGAAAACAAGCCCGATATCAGCTATCGTAAAATTTATGGTGACGGTCACGCCGCGGAAAAGATGCTGGGTATACTCAATGCGAACCACTCCGACTAGAAGCGGGCAAATACGCCCAGGTTTCCGGAAGGGGTTATCCCAAAATGCAGGGACGGTTTTGGGTCAGCGGCCTGAAGATATTTGAGTTCTGAATTAAACCGGCGGGTCGACCGGACGATCAGGTCATTAGAAAATTCGAGCAGTACGAAACCTCCGATAAACAGTCCCACACCGGCGGCCAACTTGGTGCGGTCGCGAATTGTGTATTGGGCCGTAATGTCCTGTTGGTTGTAATGTATATTCGCGGAAGCTGGTTTTCCCTTGATCGCCACATACCCTAAGGCAATGCCTGCGGCTGAGATCACAGGCCCTGCTGGTGTCAGAATTTTCCCGCTCAGATAACTTTTCCGGGCCTTTTTATTTCCCTCATACAATGCCCGGATCGCTTCTGATGAAAGCCTGGTTGCATTCCGGTAAATGGAAGTGGACAGGATCTTTCTTTTGGTCGTTAATGAATCCTGGGCAGGTAATGCAGTCGTTTCCGCCGACACCAGAATGGATTTAGCCGTTTCCGGATTTTGGGCTTGCAACCAAACAGGCAATGTCATCACGACAAGGAAAAGAAATGTTTTCATGTATCAGAATTTGCGGTTGACCATCAATGAAATGCCTGCATTTTTTTTAAGAAGTCCTCCATTGTCATAGGCGAGCCCCGCGGAAACTGTATATTGTTTGACTGGAAAGGCTATTTGTTGCAGCAATGAGAGCTGAGTGACTGAAAGCGGGTAGTCGACCCGGTAATTTCCTAAATTCTTACTGGTCGAAATGCGCGAGATGAGATTCAACTTCCTTACACGGCTTTGCACGCTCACGATAAGGGCATTGACCCTGTTATTGAATATATGATTCGGATTAAGCTCTTTTATTTTATCGCCGGTAAGACCTGTTGAATTCCGTAATGGCATCAGGAAGGCCGTTCCGATGGTTTGTTTCCGATAAACCCAACCGTCCTCATAAAGGCCGTTGTTAAAATAATTGTCCTGGCCTCTCAGTTCCGGCAGTACAGCTCGGGATGAAAGCGGCCCACCTTGATCGGAGGTATGAAGATATTCAACAACGATCTTCATTAGTCCTGAATTTCTCTTGCGGGCCGTCCACGAAATGCCGGATAAACCATCACTGATGTTGTTGAGAAAAAATAAGGAACCGTCTTCATAGATGGATTGGCGGTAGATCAGCCATCGGCTCTGAGCCCCGGTATACTCCAGACACAGATCGACGGTGCCCAAATGGTTGCCCAAACGGTTACCTTCTCCATAAACCTGCCCGCCTGTCTTGAAACGATAGGAGCCGTAGTTGATCGGAAGTCCCATCGCGACATTTAGGAAAGCTTCCATGCTTTGTCCGAATTGATTTACCATAACCTTGGTATTGTAATCATAAAAAGGGACCGCAGGTTTTCCGCCCCATTGAGCCTGGTGATTGATTCCGGTATAGAACTTAAAACGCCAGGCAGGCTTTCCAAGTCGTATATAAATGCTCGATTGGTGAAGGAGATATTTTTTTGTAGAGTCACCCGATCCAAACCAGCCGTGTGATAGCTGTGCTTTGAGAGACAGAATACCGCTCTTGAAAAGAACAGGTGTATAATTGGGAATCGATAATTGAACTTTTGGAATGGGTATGGCATTGCCTGACCAGATATATGAGCCTGAGCTGAGCGTGGTATCCGTTAATCCCACTATTTCGCGACGCCGGCCGGCATCGAATTCGATCGCTTTATAACGGAGCTTCACATATAGTTCGGGCAATACAATTTGATTTTTGGAACCGACATTCAAAACGGAACGGATGCCGTAGCCATATGAAAATTTCCGCGTACTGTCATATCCTTTACTGGCCTGGCCGCGCAGCGAGAAAATTTGCGATTCGAGAGGTACCTCACCGTATTGATTGGTGCGATTCCAGAATGGATTTGAAGAAGAAGTTGAAAACAGAACACCACTCCCTATTTCGTACCGGATATTTTGGAATGCCTTTGACCGTTGCCCGTAGGCTGATAGTGTTGGGAGGTATGAAACGAGAATGCATAGAAACAGATGTAAAATTTGCTTCATAGGGCCGCATTTAAGATATTATTCTTTGTGAAGGTATAAAAAATGACAGAATTATCTTATTTTTATTTTTGAGTTTTGACGGTCATTTTCTGGATTGACTTTTGTTTGATTTTCACAATGGCATCTCAATAACCGTGCATTTCGCCGATGTTTTCTTTTTTTAGGAGAAGTCCTCCAAGATCAGCTTTTGAAAAGCTTGGTGTGGATATGCACTCCCACTTACTTCCCGGAATTGACGATGGTAGTCCCGATATACAGACTTCCCTAAGTTTGATCCAGGGTTTACAATCGATGGGGTATGAGAAAATTATCACAACTCCCCATATTCTGGCAGATTTGTACCCGAATGATTCTTTTGGCATTAAAAATGGATTGACTACGCTTCGGGCTGCAATGACCAACGCAAATCTGCATATTGAGGTAGAAGCGGCAGCCGAATACTTTGTTGACAGACATTTGGATGGCTTGATAGAGGCAAACGATATCCTCTCGTTTGGACAAGCCCGTTTTGTATTGATTGAAATGTCATTCGTGTCTGTTTCGCCTAATTTGGAAGATGTAATTTTTGCGTTGATCACTAAGGGTTACCAGCCTATACTTGCGCATCCGGAGCGATATACGTACCTAATTAATCAAAAATCCATCTTTGCCCGGCTGACCTCCCTGGGATGCTTAATGCAGGTGAACATTTTGTCGCTGGTAGGATACTATGGTAAGGCTGTTCAGAGCTGGGCATTTTTTTTGATAAAGGCAAATCTCGTGAGTTTCCTTGGTACGGACTTGCACCATAAGCACCATTTAGAACTGCTGCACAAGCACCGGTTTGACAGCAGACTGAACGATTCTATTGAAAAATATTCATTCCGAAACCGGGACCTACTGAGTACGGTGTTTCAATAATATTAGTGCGTGTATCATGTGCTCAGGGCATGGGTTGATCGGCCGTTTGAGATAGCTATGGTGATCGTAAAAAAGTTACAATTTTAAGTTAAATTTTCCTATATTGGCTCAGGGAATCTTGCCCATATTCCGACTTCAATCAACAGAATCCTTCTATCGCAAAACAGTATATGCCTTTGAAAACACATTTTCTATCAGCGTTTCATTTTCTTGTAGTCGGAAGTTTTTCTCTTTTTGTCCTGGTTTCCTGTAAAGTCGAGAAGAAGGCGGTAAAGCCGTTTTTCCAGGATAAAAATGCGGTTTATCCATTTCTGACCGAAGTTCATATTCCTCAGATATCCCGTATTCAGAAAGAAGACCTTTTGGGTATTACCGTCAGTAGTCTGAATAAGGAATCCAATGACATTCTCAATTTTTCCAACTTCAATTCCTTATCCATGTCATCGCTCCCGGGAGGCGGGGGAGGTTCGCAGGCAATCGGCTACTCCGTAGATTCTTCCGGTAACATAGTGATGGCCTTCGTCGGTAAAATACGGGTGGAAAACCTAACCCTGGAAGGTGCGCAGGAAAAAATTCGTCTGGCTTTGAATGCTTTTTTAAAAGAGCCCGCGGTGAATATCCGGTTTATGAACCATAAGTTCGTCGTACTGGGTGAAGTAAACAAAGCCGGAGCCTATAATCTGCTGGATGACCGGACCACTTTGATCGACGCGCTGGCCTCGGCAGGAGACCTGACTGTTTTCGCCAAACGTGATAGTATTACCATCATTCGAATTGTTAATGAAAAACGGGAGATCGGCAAGGTGAACCTGGAAAACAGGGACATTTTTAAATCTCCCTACTTTTATTTACGAAATGGAGATATTGTTTATGTTGAACCCATTGCTGAAAAAGTGGTCCCTCTTCCTGTGGATAATCGGATCCGGCAAGTGCAGGTTTTTACTGCGATTTTGGGTGCGATCGTGGTGTTGGCCAGCGTAGCGTCTCAATTTTTCTGATTGCTTCTTTCAATTTGCTATTCCAAAGCGACCCGGTTATACCTAATACTTAAAGTTCTTCGGCAATTATCTTGAAGCAACAACGATGAATGATTCTGCACAATGGATTGAAGACCAGGAGGATGATTTTAATCTGCTCGGTTCTATTTTAAAATTCTTACGCTATTGGTATTGGTTTCTGATCGCTGGGTTTATTTGTATTTTCCTGGCCCGTCTTTATTTGAGGCGGTACACTCCTATATTCAGGATGAGCGCTACGGTGCTGATTAAAGAAGACCATTCTCTGAACAATAGCAATAGCATCGTTGATCAGCTGGATCTGGCCGATACGAAAAACCTGGATAACGAGATGGAAATTCTCAAATCAAGACCATTAATTGAAAAGGTTGTAGATAATTTGGGTCTGACGGCAACTTATTGGTATGAAGGAACTAACCGGGACAACGAAATTTATGACCAGAGCCCTGTTAAAATATCAGCAACAGAAATCCTGAGTGATGAACCATTTTTCGTTCAGCCGCTGGTCGGTAATAAGTATGCCTTAATGGACCAGGAAAAAAGGCTTTTGGGAAAGTTTAATTATAGCGAAAAGGTGCAGAGTAAGTACGGTAAATTCCGGGTTTCCAATAAGAATTTCGTGGTAACACCGAAAACCCCTGTCGTTAAAGTGACCCTGCAAAACAAGGAAAGTGTAGTAAATAATCTGATCGGCGCCATTCAAATTACCCGGCAGAAACCTAAAAGTACCCTTGTTTCACTTTCAATAGAAAACGCCGTTCCTCAAAAAGGAAAAGATATTTTGCAAAACCTGCTGGACGAATATACGTTTACCACGCTGGCAGATAAAAACAGAGAAGCGACCAACACACTCCGCTTTATTGAGGAACGCCTGAAAATCGTTACCTCTGAACTGGGAAGTGTAGAACAGAATGTTGAACAATACCGGCAATCCAAAGGAATTACGGACCTGAGTACTGAGGCTAATCTGTTCCTGGACAAAGTGCAGGAAAATGATTCAAAACTCAATGAAGTGGATATAAACCTCAGGGTATTGGACGGGGTGGAAAGTTATGTAACCGGCAATGAATTTGGTAATATCGCGCCGGCGACATTGGGTGTAAATGACGCTGTATTGACTTCCTATATTGAACAATTATCTCAATTGGAGGCCGAAAGATCGAAACTCGCACAGACGGTTCAGGCAGGCAATCCCTATCTTGAGACGCTGACGACGCAAATGCGAAACGTAAAACAGGCCATTCAGGAAAACCTTAGAAATCAGCGTAACAATTTAATGGTGGCTAAAAATAGTTTGACCGCCTTAAACAATCGTCTGGAAAGTACGATTTCAACAATCCCTCGAAAAGAGCGGGAGTTTCTTGATATCAAAAGGCAAGCAGGCGTAAAGGAAAATCTTTATTTGTTATTGTTGCAAAAGCGGGAGGAAACGGCATTATCATATGCTTCCACAGTAACCGATAGCCGTGTCGTTGAACCACCATACACAATCCCGGGTCCTATCAAGCCTAACAAAAAACAGACATATATCTATGCATTTTTAATAGCTCTCCTGATACCGTCGGCTGTCATCTCCGCGAGGGCGTCCATGCGAAATTCGGTTCAGTCCAAGAAAGAAATAGAGAAAAAGACGGGGCTTCGCGTATTTGGTGAAATTAGTATAGCCCCTAAGAATCAGGAGGGGCATTTTATAGACCTTAACACCCGGAGTTTCATCAGCGAACAGGTCCGGATGATCCGTTCAAATATGCAGTATTTGTTTACTGAAGAGGACGAAGGTCTGGGCAGAACACTGATCGTGACATCCTCCACATCGGGAGAAGGCAAAAGTTTTGTCGCCATTAACCTCGCTGCTTCTTTGGCCTTATTGAATAAGAATGTAATTATCCTGGGATTGGATCTTCGGAAACCAAAGGTAAACGAGTACCTTGAAGTGAGCAATAATATAGGTATCTCTAATTATTTGATCGGCAAGGCAAGTGAAGATGAAATTATTCAAAGGACGGCCTTCAACCAGGTATCCATCGCTCCCAGCGGGCCGATTCCACCCAATCCCTCTGAGCTGATCGCCAATAACAGAATTGAGGGTCTTATTATGTCTTTGAGAAAGAGGTATGATTACATTGTCATCGATACTCCGCCGCTATCTTTGGTTACAGATACTGTATTACTGGCGCCATTTGCCGATGCGACTTTTTATATCGTGCGTCACGAGAAAACCCCAAAACAATATTTGAATATCATCAAGGAATTGGCCTCAAAGAAACAGTTCAAGTCGCTTAGCATTATTTTCAATGCGGTCAATTATAAGAATTCATCCGAATATGGATACGGCTATGGCTACGGGTACGGATATGGATACGGGAAAAGCAGCTACTACGGGAGCGAGGCAGAATCCGGATGGTTAAAGGGATTGTTTTCCCGTAAATAGTCTGGCCGTGTTACATTTCTTTTTACACCGCTGAACAAGGTGTTGCCATTTAGAAATCAGGCCCGGGTATGCGCAGATAGTTTTAGAGCTAAAAAGGCTGTGTCATTATTTTGTGAAGAATGCGTGCTGAGCGCAACCTGCGGGCTGAGCTAACTAATTGTTCCATAGAAAGAAGCGGGCGATGAAAGCAACCGGGCGGCAAAAAGTACTTTTGCCGCCCGGTTTTTTAGTTTTTCAATGTAATGATCAATCTTTCATAAAAAGCTTCCGTTACGCTGCCCACATAGTTGTAGGGAACCGTTGTTCTTGGGAACTTCAAAGTCGTAACGTCATTGTCCACGAAGAAGGATGTGGAAGAAAAGACTGTGACAGGAACAACGCCTGAACCGGAACTGGTGAGTTGATATGGGAACACCATCTCAAAGTCGACATTCATACTTTCACCGATGGCCATGTTCAATGCGATCGGTGAGCCAATCCGGTCTCTTTCTCCGTAAGTACCACCGCCGGCGCTGGTGTGAAGAATTCGTTTGCCCGAAGTGTTGTGCGTAAGCCCGATCAAATAGCCCTCATTCACCGGGAAAGATGGTGATGCGATCCTTTTCAAGGTCATCCTGACACTAAAAGTGGCGATACCCATTTGTCCCGCAACATTGCCCAGGTATGAATCCCCCTTAGCCATGGATCGTGGCAGAGCGAGCACCTGCTCCGACCCGGTGACTGAGCCGACGGGCGCTCCGCCTGCGCCCAGGAAGGTTATTTTCTCAATCGAAAATTCGCAGGGATACATCCGGTCCGTACCATCGACGGTCTTGCATTTGGATTCCGGCAGGTTGTCGGACGGGACTTCATGGTCCGTACAGGACAGGGCGATCAAGAGGATGCTGTAAAGGAGTGTAAGTGAGATTGAAGTCAAATTGAGTTTGAGCATAGTTGTGACGGGAAAAGTGAAATTGTACAAAAAGGATGCATTTACGGGTACGGGCGTCAAACAATACCAAGCCTGACGGCAACTTTGGTCAAGCCTACCGAATTTTTCACACCCAGTTTTTGGAATAGGTTTCTCCGGTGTGTTTCGACAGTCTTGCCACTGATAAACAATTCATCGGCAATGCGATTGGTAGAATATTCGCTGGCGACGAGCTGCATGATTTCGAGTTCTCTTTTGCTGAGAGCATTTTTCACGGTAGGCGAGGACTCCCTCACTTCGCGGTCTGCGAACGGCTCGGCAAGTTGCATCATCACCTGCTGCCCGTAGTAGGTCTTTCCTTCCGAAAGCGATTTGATGGCCCATTCCCATTCTTCCACCTCTGCCACGGGATCGATGTAACCATGCACGCCCGAATATATTGCCTCCCGCACCGCACTGGGGCATGATGTAGGTGCAACGAGCAGGAATTTGAGCCGGGGCTGAATTTGTCTGGCGGCAATGATTTCGCCGGATATTTCGCCAGAGCAGTATTGGAAGACAATCACCATTTCAACTGCCCCGGGCTCCGGTGATTGCGCGAATTTTTCCAGACTGCCGCTTTTGCCGGTCAATTGAACGTAGCTACTTTTCAATAGCCAGTCGGCAACCGCTGCGCATTCCAGGGGATGCGGGTGAACAAGGTGAGTAAGTATAACCGGATGATCCATATCTGATTGGCTGCAAAAGGTTGGCGGTTGTTGTTGATATGCCGGCAAAACTATGGCTGGGAGAAGACGATCGCATTTGCTGTTGTTGCAAATGCTTTTGATATTGTGCCTTCTGCTGCTATCCGGACCAAAGCTACATGGATCGCGAAAAGTAATTCCGCGGATGGTCATATCTTGAGGCGCATCAAAGACCGGAGGGTTCGCGCCCAAAAAAACAGTCGTCGCAAGGCCACGAAGCCAATTCACCTAAACCCAGAAAAATGAGGGATAAAAAAATTAAGGAATTTTATCGCTGCCTGGTTATCAGCAGCGCCTTCATTGTTTTTTTTCTGTTACCGCATTTCAAATGCATCGGACAGGATAAGCCCGTCTTACTGACAGACAGCGCTGCGCGGAAATCGATTGGGCTCGACAAGCGTGCATGGAAGTTTCATCCGGGAGACAATTTGCGGTGGGCACAGCCCGGGTTCAGTGATTCCAGCTGGATTTCACCGAGCCTGACGAGTTTCGGCAGGGACCGGTACAGCATGGGCCCGGTGCCAGCGGGATGGAAAGGTTTCGGGTGGTTTAGGTTGTGGGTTAAAAAGCAAAATATTGCTTTGACTGAAACGTGGGGGTTATATCTCAACCATGATGCGGCGTCGGAAGTGTATTTCGATGGAAAGAAAATAGCTTCACTGGGAAAGGTCGGCCATTCAAAACAGGACATGATTGCGGTCAGGGAGCCTTATCAGTGCATTCCCCTTGCCATCTCCGATACGCTCCCTCATTTGCTGGCAATCCGGTACAGCAATTACATGGAATACTACCCGAATTTTGTGGGTTTTGAGAGCCGCATACAAGACCTGGATACCATGAATCGATCCCAAAAAGCGGAACAGGAGATCATGGGGCACATGCTGATGAGTGTTTCAGTTTCAGCGATCCTGGTAATACTGCATTTACTGATCTTTATTTTTTCACCCAAACAAAAAATCCACTTTTATTACGTGCTGTTCGTGTCCGTGGTGGGCCTGGGCTTGTATGCGAGGTACCAGACCTTCGTGTCCACTGTACCGGTTCATCAGATCCTGGCCGCCCGGGTATTCCTGGCGTTTGTGACCTTGCACCTCAGTCTGGGGCTGTTGCTGATTTATCATGCCTGCTACAACAGACTGCCCCGCCGGAAAACACTCCTAATGCTGCTCTGCAGCTGGCCGATCGCCATTTTTGCATTGGTCGACTGGTATGAATTCTGGTACCATCCTCTCATCGAAAAGCTGCACAATTGGTACCAGGTGATCTTCGTGCTGATTTTTTATACAGATGCTTTTATCGCCATGTTGCGCGCGATCAAAAATGGTAACAAAAAACTGTCGTTGATCGCGGTTGGAATGATCCTTCTGGTGACGGTCGGGACAGTGGTGGGCAGCAATATGTTCGGCTGGTTCACCACGACCCAGGTAATGATCGCTTTTGCCTGGGGGAATCTGCTCATTCCTGTCCTGTTCTCAATCTATCTGGCGATAGACGTGGCAGCTACGAATCGTAACCTGGCCTTTCAATTGAATTTAAATGAAAAGCTGGCAGCCGAGAACCTTACCAAAGAGCAGGAAAAAAGCAGACTGATCGCCGGACAAGCCGAGCGACTGGAAAAAATGGTGCTGGAACGAACTGCACAGGTACGCGAGCAAGCTGATAAGCTGCGCGAAATGGATATGGTCAAATCGCGTTTTTTTGTAAACCTGACACACGAATTCAAAACACCGCTCAACTTAATCATCAATCCGGCAAAGGAACTATTGCGCCAAACCAAAGAAGCGGTGCCGCAACGATACGCGAAATTTATCCTGCAAAACACTGAACGGCTGCTCCAACTCATCAATCAGCTGTTGGATTTGAGTAAGCTTGAAAGTGGGCAGCTCGGCGTGGATGCGCAGGCAGTAGAGCTGGTTCGATGGCTGTCCGGCTATGTGCAGCAGCACAGCTCACTCACCGAGCACAGAAACATCAGGCTGCGATTTTCCTGTGCTCACCCGCATATGTGGGTGATGATTGATTTGGATAAAATAAAAAAAATGGTCCAGAATCTGTTGTCTAATGCGATCAAGTTTTCTGAGGACAACAGCGAAATTACCGTCGTTCTTGCTAAAACGGAGACGCGGGAAATCACCATTTCTGTCCGGGATCAGGGGATAGGGATCCCAGCCGAAAAGCTGCCCTTTATTTTCGACCGGTTTTATCAGGTGGAGAGCTCAGACAGCCGAAGTCGCGAAGGCGCAGGTATCGGGCTTGCGCTTACCAAAGAATTGGCGGGGATGCTCGGCGGGACGATCTCCGTGCATTCTTCGGACGGTGAGGGAAGCACTTTCATTTTAAGCCTGCCTTACGTTGAAGCATTGGAAAAAAATGAAGCGCACATCGCCAGCGATGTGGAAGAGGTAGAACGCCGGCAGGCAGCACAGGATAGTGAACTCCCGGCTGTTTTGCCCCCGGAAGCACCGGAAGATGACCTGCCGCTCGTTTTGTTAGTGGAAGACAATGCCGATCTCAGAGAGTTTATCACCTTATCCTTTTCCGAAGACTATCGCATCCTGACCGCACAGGACGGCGAAGAAGGTATCCGAATGGCGCTGGAAAAGATTCCATTGCTGGTAATCACGGACCTGATGATGCCCAAAAAAGACGGTTATCAGGTGTGCGAGGTCTTGAAAAATGATGAAAGGACCAGCCATGTCCCGATTGTGATGCTGACGGCAAAAACAGATACCGAGAGCCGCATACAAGGCATTAGTACGGGTGCGGATGCGTATCTAGCCAAACCGTTTGATAAAAGAGAGCTCATGGCAACGACCGAAAACCTCATTCGGGGCCGCAAACGGCTGAGAGAAAAATACGGACAGCATGATGTGTGGCTGACGGGCTTTGAGCAACTCCCATCCATTGAACAAAAATTTCTCGACAAAGTACGGAACGCCATTGGCGACCACATCGAAGACAGTTTGTTTGGCACCGATCAGCTGGCTAGTGAAATGGCGCTCAGCCGCACCCAACTGCATCGCAAATTGAAGCAGCTCATCAATCAAAGTCCCGGTGAAATGATCCGTATTTTCCGAATGCAGCGGGCTCACGAACTGTTGCAGCAATCTGCGGGTACTATTGCGGAAGTGGGCTACATGGTGGGTTACGGCAATCCCGCAAATTTTTCGACCAGTTTCACGAGGCATTTCGGTTACCCGCCCAGTGAGGCAGCAAAACGGTCTTAGAGCTGGCCTAGGATCAGTGAACTACCCGTCCACCGACAACCGCAGCATACTTTCCCCGGCCTCGTCCATTCGAAGGACTGCCGCTGATATCTCGAATGTCCCGCTTCACCATTTTTCGATCCGAACATGGCCTTGAATAGGGAAGTTTATCCGAACTTGCATTTGACCAAAACATGTACCGCGAAAAACGGATTGATTAACAGAAAGATAAATTTTATGCACGTCAGGAAAGTCTTAGCCCAAAGAATGAAGTTCATCCTTATTTGTTCCATGCTGCTATTTTCTGCACAGCTGGCATGCGCGCAGCAAGGGCAGGAGATTTTCTTTGCAGACGTAACCATCGTTGTTGAGAAAGGGATGTACTACCTCACCGGGTCAAAGGGCGGCAAGGGACCGCAGGGATTTGCCCTTCTGGAATCAAAGGACCTGAAAACATGGTCAGTACCTGCGAAATCAAAGGATTCGCTGGGTATGATCCTTACCAAAGGCGATCATACCTTCGGCACCAGGGGCTTCTGGGCACCACAAATATTCAAAGAGAAGGATACTTATTACATGACTTACACTGCCGATGAACAAACCGTATTGGCTGAGTCAGGATCACTATTCGGCCCGTACAGGCAAAAGGAAATCGGACCGATTGACGCGTCAGAGAAAAACATCGATTCATATGTTTTCAGGGACACCGACGGTAAATATTACCTCTACTGCGTACGGTTCGACAAGGGTAATTATCTGTATGCGGCCGAGTTTGATCTAAAAACCGGAAAGATAAAACCTCAGACCCTCAAACGGTGTTTCGACCAGACAGAACCCTGGGAGGCCACGCCCAATTACAAATCAGCGCCCATTATGGAGGGGCCCACGGTGATCAAACTGAAAAATAAATACTACCTGTTCTATTCGGCTAACCATTTCGAAAACATCGACTACGCGATCGGCTATGCTGTGGCCGACTCGCCATACGGGCCGTGGGTAAAAAGCAAGGATAACCCTATCATTCACCGTTCGATAGTTGGCGAGAACGGATCAGGGCATGGTGACCTGTTTGAAGGCATCGACAAGCAACTCTATTATGTGTACCACATCCACAACTCGTCAGACAAAGTAGGTCCCCGCAGGACAAGGATCGTGCCGGTGGTGAGGCGATGGGATGAAAAAGCCGGCATGTATACCTTCAGCGTAAAAGGGCGGGAAGTGATTGTACCGGTTATGGCAGAAGAATAAAGACACCAGCTAAATGTTCCGCTTGTTGCGTTCAATTGCACGGCAGATAGTTGGGAGTGCCAGCTTTCCCGGACTTCCGAGAAAACGGCCCGGCATTCATGCTACTGATTGCCAGTAGTCAAAAGGCCGGGCCATTACTATTCGCTATCTGGCAAGTTGCAGATCTGCGATACTTTTGATCCGGTTACGTTCCAGAAAGGCATCAATAGTTTCAAAATGCTCAATGACACGTTTGTCTTTGAACTCAAAGACTTTTTGGGATAAGCCTTGTAAGAAATCACGATCGTGAGAGACCAGCACCAAAGTGCCGTCAAAGTTCCTGAGCGCTTCTTTCAGGACATCCTTTGACTTCAAATCCAGGTGGTTCGTAGGTTCATCGAGAATCAACAGGTTTACCGGTTCCAGAAGTAACTTCACCATGGCAAGCCGCGTTTTTTCTCCACCCGACAGCACACTTACTTTCTTGTCGATATCTTCACCCTGAAACATAAAAGCTCCCAAAATATTCTTGATTTGGGTTCTTACATCTCCTTCTGCGACTTCGTCCACCGTTTGGAAAATAGTCAGATTGGGATCTAACAGCGACGCCTGGTTTTGCGCGAAATAGCCGACTTTGACATTATGTCCAAGCTGGCAGGTTCCGTCAACGGCTATCTCGCCCATGATAGCTTTGATGATCGTAGATTTACCTTCGCCATTCCGCCCTACAAACGATACCTTTTCCCCTCTCGAAATGGACATGCTTGCATTTTTGAACACAACCTGATCTCCGTAGGATTTTGAAACATCTTTCACGGTAACCGGGTAGTCCCCCGACCGCGGCGAAGGTGGGAAACGGAGTTTCAGGGCTGAATTATCAATTTCGTCAATTTCAATAATTTCCAGTTTTTCCAGCATCCGTTCCCGGGAAGAAACCTGGTTGGTTTTGGAGTATGTGCCCCGAAAGCGTTCAATGAACTGCATATTATCAGCAATCATTTTCTGCTGTTCCTGATACGCCTTCATCTGGTGCGCCCTGCGCTCCTCACGCAATACCAGATAATGTGAATAGTTGGCTTTGTAGTCATAAATCCGGCCCATGGTCACTTCGATGGTCCGGTTGGTGATATTGTCGATGAAGGCACGGTCGTGGGAAATAACCATTACTGCATTGGCCTTGTTCACCAAAAAATCTTCCAGCCACATCACGGATTCGATGTCAATATGGTTGGTAGGCTCATCGAGCAAAATAAGGTCGGGCTTTTGCAATAGTATTTTAGCGAGCTCAATGCGCATGCGCCAACCGCCACTGAATTCTTTGGTTTGTCTCTGGAAATCTTCCGGCTTGAATCCTAAACCCTTCAAGGCTTTCTCAACTTCGGCGTCATAGTTAACTTCTTCCAGCTGGTAGTATTTTTCGCCCAGTTCGGTAACCTGTTCGATGATCGCCATGTATTCGTCGCTCTCGTAATCCGTGCGGGTTTCGAGCGCAAGATTCAGTTTTTCCATTTCGGAGCGCATCTCAAAAACCTGCTTGAATGCTTTGGCCGCTTCTTCGAAAACGGTACAGTTATCTTCGGTCAATAAATGTTGCGGCAAATAAGCGATCACGGCGTCCTTAGGTGCGCGAACGTGGCCACGCGTGGCTTTTTGTTCACCGGCAATGATTTTCATCATGGTAGACTTCCCGGCCCCATTTTTGCCCATCAGGGCAATTTTATCGGTAGGATTGATAACGAAGGAAACTTCGCTAAAAAGCACAGAGCCGCTGAACTCAACGGCCAAATTTTCAATTGTAATCATCTTTGCACTGTTTGAAGCCGCAAAGCTACGATTATAGGATTGAAAGAGGCTAAAAAAGTCAACTTTTGCCCCTTGCCTGCCTGCGCTGGACTCAGCGTCCGTCTACTGAATCAAAAAATGTACGTTTATGACTGCATTATGCCCATGTAGCAATAAGTGACATAATGTTATCTTTGTTTCTGGTGTGCGGACGGCAACCCGGTCCCGGCCATGATTTGATTCCACGTTATATGCGTTACCTTAAACCGTTCCTCTTGGTAATCTTTATTTTTCCAAACTTTGCGCAAGCGCAGTATGAGCACTTGCTGCATAAAAGTTACGGACAAAAAGTAACGGGTATGCACGCCCTATACCAAGACCTGAGCGACATCAGGGACACGGTTCAGCGGGCGGGACGGGTAGAGGAAATCATCCTTTTTGCACGCAAACACCATGACAGAAGCCTTGAACTGAACATTGAGTTCTTCCTGGTATTTTGGAACTCGTTCCATGGGAATCAGCCGAAAGAAGTATCGCTGAGGAACCTTAAAAAGCAACTGGAACTGGCGACTGACGAAGACGTGGATTTTTTACGAGCCAGATATCTCCGGGCGCTCGCGGAGTTTTATTGGAAAGTTGAAAAAAACTACGAGATGGCTTTTGAGCAATACCTGCTGCTCGACAGGGAGCTTGCCTCCGTTACCGCCGATGAATACCCGGAGATGGCCCGCGATCTGATGCAGATCGGGCAGGCCTATTATTTCTTCAAGGATTATGCCGTTGCCAGGGAGTATTTCAGAAGAGCCATTGTACTGCCCGAGACTGCATTTACTACCATGGTGATCAACGATGCCCGAAACACGCTCGGGCTATGTTACCAGCAGCTCAACAACCTGGATAGCGCTGATTACCACTTTAAAAAAGTCACACAAACGTCCTTCCCGCAGGCCGCCGTCTGGAAAAGGATCGCTACCGGCAACCTGGGCACGAGCATGTATCTCCGGAAAGATTTCGACCGGGCTGTTCCGCTGCTGGAAACCGATTTTTATGGTGCCGAAGCGGAAAATGACTACGGCTGCGCAGCTGGTGCCGCTATCCTGCTCGCAGATATTTACAGAGAGAAAGGGAAGCTCGTCCAGGCGGAATCGTTCATCGGACACGCAAAGCATTATATCCGGAAAGCGGAACAGCCCGACAGACTGCGTCTATTATACCCGGTGATGAGCAAATGGTATGCGGCAACCGGCGATACCGAGGGTTCGAGGCAATATCTGGATTCCTCGATGGCTGCGATTAACCGGTATAATGAAAGTTTCAGTGCATTGAAAGTGCTCAGGGCGCAGCAAAGGGTGGACAGGCAGCGGGAGGCGCTGCAACTGGCCGGGTTCACTTTGGAAAGGCAGCAGAAAACAGCAGAGCGGAACCTGCTCATCCTGGTCGTAATGATACTCTGCATCGCGACTGCCCTCACTTATTTTATACAAAAGAAAAAGCAGCTAGCGAAGGACCTGAAACTCCAAACGGCCACACGGGAGCTGGAACTTGCGGCGCTCGACCTGAACCGGTTCACCGAGAGTATCCGCGACAAAAACAGGCTGATCGAGCAGCTGCAAAGCCGCAACCCGGATGAAGACAGGGCCGGCATTTTTACCGAACTTCAGCAAAGTACCATTCTCACCGAGGAAGACTGGCAGTCGTTTCAACTGCTGTTTGACAAAGCCCATCCCGGCTTTATTCCCAGGGTCAGGGAAAAGCATTCCGGACTTTCGATCGGGGAGCTGCGCTACTTTGTGCTCTGCCGGCTGAACCTCTCGACCAAAGAAATGGCAGCAATGCTGGGCGTTTCGCCGAACGCAATTCAGGTAATGCGACACCGCATCCGCAAAAAACTCAACGTCTCCGACAACGCCATCCTGGACGAAGTGATCAAGGCGGCCTAGATCGTTATTGATCTAAATGGCTGTTTTACATGGTTTTAGTAATTGTAAGGATTTTGTAAGTGTGCATTTTCGGTATTCTTTCCCGCCCGGAGTAAGTTTATCGATCAATGCATGCACACCGACTGCATCAATCCTCTATCAGTACTATGAACTCCACGCGCCTCACGTACGGCCTCTTGTTGTCCTTGCTATGGACTTTTTGTGCAAACGCCCAACTTTACCTTCCCAATTTTACCGACGTCGTCGGCACCCGGTTAGAGAACACCAATGGCGAATGGGTCAGGATCGACCCGGTCCAGCCTAATAATATTGATTTGGTGGAAAGCCGCATTTTCAAGATGCCTGCGAATAATAACGGTATTATGGCGGTAGAATTCAAGCTAGTCGGGGCAGACGGGGGAACGGCGCGTTATGACCTTGGAGCCTTCGGCAATCTCGCGAATGGCGGCAGGGGAGGGGAATTGTCGTTTTCATTGAACCTGGTTGAGCATAACGTTTTTGAGAAACCGTTTGTAGTGACATTCGGTAAAAAAGGCCAAAGCACAACCATTAGCAAAGGGCTATATTGCAGTGCCGGAGGCGGTGGTTCCACTGGAATGGCTTGGTTAACACCCGGCATAAATTCCATCAAATTAAATCACACCAGATCGGGCAACTTACTGGCGGTAGCCGGCGGCGGCAGCGGCGGCTTCGCCACCAAACTCGTTGCCATAAGTGGAAACTCTGCAACCGGAGATGCGTCTGGTGATTTTGAAGACGAGCCAGATTATTACCCGTATCAATATTATGGAATCCTCGAAATGGGAGAATTAGTAACGACGTTGACGGCCGGAGGAAGTTCCATCATGAGAGAGGATAGGGAGCATACGTTTTATCCAACCTGCTGTGGGGACGCGGCGAAAAGAAACGTACCTCTCAGTGTGTCATACAGTGTTTTAAACCATCAGACCGGAATCGTCATCGGTGGTTCCAACAGTGTTCTGAAGTCCATTGTTTATGG
>CBFGMV010000050.1:0-56128 GCA_965649915.1 uncultured Dyadobacter sp. | reverse complement strand
TGCATTTGTTGCATACGCTGCTGTCAAAACGATAAGTAGTGTGCTCATGTAAATTTTCATAGACTCAAAAAATAAAATCCGGTAATTTTTACCGGATTTTATAAAAAAAAAACGAGAATGCCAATTATCCGCAGATTTTCGATTTTACTGCAACGAAACTTTGCGGACTTTGGAGTCGTCGATATTCAGCGCTTTTGCTACTGCATTGTAGTCATTGTAGTCCAGCGCCCCATTGGTACGGGCAGCGAAATCAGCGGGAATGATTATCACACGGAATTCCTGGTTTTGGGTCCAGTCGCTGGCCAGCGTATTCAATTTGACAGTGCCGTCCAGGAAGATCGAAAAGTCGTTCTTGGTTCTATCGAAATTGTAGGTTAGGATCCCAGTTTCCAGGAAAGCAGTCTGAGGCAGCGGGCGGTAAGCTTTCAACTTCTGACCACCCGAGTCGACATCGTTCCAGTGGATATAGACGAGCACCGCATCGGATTCCAGCACAGTCAGTTTGGCCGCAGCGAAAGAAAGGCTCACCTGGAATTCGTTGGCGGCCGTGAAATCGGCATCTACCAGGTCGAAAGTAGTGCCTGTTACATCGATAGCACCTCCTTCCGGTCCGGGATCACCTTTCGGTCCCTCGCAACTTTGGAACAATGCGGCGAATATGAATAGCAGAGGCAAGAGTTTTTTGTTCATGACTTAAGAGAAATTAAATTGAGAATTGAGTTAAAAATTTGTTTTTAGATTGTGATGCAATTATAAAGTTTAAATCCGGATCAGGCATTAACTTCTGTTAACTAAAAAACAGCGTTCCCTGCCATGTAAGTGACCATACACTGGAACTGAGACCGGTAACACATTATTGTATTTTTTATCAGATAATCGCTTGCGTAGATATCGCATCCATGCTACTTTTCACGAAAACAACGATTTTAACGAATCAACCAAACCTTAAAAGGAAACAACGATGATTAACCGTAAAGCAACAGCCATTTGGAAAGGTACCGGCAAAGAAGGTACAGGTACGATCAGCACTCAGAGCACCGTTCTGGAAAATACCCAGTACTCTTTTAACACACGTTTTGCGGACGGCAAAGGCACTAATCCGGAGGAATTGGTCGCTGCTGCACACGCCGGTTGTTTCGCTATGAAACTGAGCTTCGAGCTGAATGCGGCTGGTTTTACCGCCGATGAGCTGAATGCAACCGCTACCATTACGCTTGATCCGGCCAAAGGTCAGATTACCAAAAGCACCATCGATCTTAAAGCGCAGGTGCCAGGGATCAGCGCCGAGCAGTTCGCTCAGGTTGCCGACAAGGCTAAGAAGGAATGCCCTATTTCGCAGCTGCTCAATGCAGAGATCTCATTGAACGCGGAGCTGTTATAAGCACGTAAATATCGGGTTTGTCGTCGTCAGGCGGCAAACCCGGTGTTTTAATCAATAAATAAATCGCTTGCGATCCGGTCGGCGAACAGTTTACCAGCCTCTGTCAGCAGCAGTATCCCGGACTCCTCCCTGACCCAGCCTTTGCGGGTCATAGCCTGCAATTCCCGGTTTTCACGCCATTGGAATGCACCCTCAGACAGTTCTTCCAATTTTCCCAGTTCAACGCCCCATTTCGTCCTGAGACCGGTCAAAAGATACTCATTGGTCTGATCGGCGGCCGACAGGATTTCCACGGTTGCAGGTATAACCGAGCGGCCAAGGTCAGCGAGGTATCTGGCATTGTTGGAAATGTTGTATTCGCGGCTGATGCCATTGTAAGAATGCGCGCTGGGTCCTACGCCCAGGTAGGGATGCTGCTGCCAATACGAGCTGTTGTGCCGGCTGTACCGCCCTTGTCTTGCAAAATTGGAGATCTCATACTGCTCGTATCCATGCTCTGCCAGCGATTTGACCAGTATCTCAAATTGACCGGCGGCGAATTCTTCATCGATGGGTTTGATTTTCTTTTTTTTCAACCAGCTTCCGAATGCGGTCTGTGGCTCGATGGTGAGGCAATAGGCTGAGATATGGGGAACTCCGAGCCTGAAAGTTTCTTCAAGATCCTGCCGCAGAATGCTATGATCGGTTGCAGGGATGGCGTAGATGAGGTCGATCGATATGTTGTCGATGCCGCTGTCCTGGGCCAGCCTTACACACTGCTCGGCTTCCGTGGCTGTGTGTATGCGGTTCATCAGTCGTAAATGGGGCTCGTGGAATGACTGAATACCGATGCTGAGCCGGTTGATGCCCGCCTGGGAGAACATTTTCAGGCGATCGGCGCTCAGATCGTCCGGATTTGCTTCCAGGGTCACTTCTGCATCCGGCGCCACATGGAAGTGCTGGTGGACCGTTTGAAGCAGCAGATCCAGTTCCGCTTCGTCCAGCATGGAAGGAGTACCTCCGCCGAAATAGATGGTTTCCATATCCCCTTGTGGCAGATAGGACTTCCTCAGCACGATTTCCCTGGCAATCGCCTCCACGATCGCGCGTTTGTTGGATGTGTTGGTACTGAAGTGGAAATCACAGTAATGACAAGCCTGTCTGCAAAAGGGGATATGGATATATAAATGCATTATTTTGAATTTTTCTGCCACTCCCAACCGATCTTCACACCGGCCCAGAGGTTACTTTTCGGAGCGCCATTGTAGTAACGGTTTCCGAATGCATTCAGGTCATAGCCGAGGCTGTAAATGCCCGCATTCACTTTTTCGGCCGAGGCTGAAAGCTCGCTGTAAAGGTGTTGTCCCCAGCTTTTTTTCCAGCTTACACGGACTGTCCATTGGTTGTAGGCCGTATTTTTGACGGTATTGGCATCATTGAGGTAGAATGCGTCGCCGTGCTGGTAAGTTACAAATGCCGAAAGGCCATATTTAAGCAAAACGTCCAGGCCCGTGGTCTGAGAAAAACGCGGGATCCCGGGAATGAGCTTGCCGCTCAGGTCTACCTCTGCCTGCTGAAACTGCTCGTAGGTGTATTTGGTATAAGTTCCCGTATTCCAGAGTTTGAGCATCGCCGGTAGCTGCGGATTCGAAAGTATGTCCCAGGCGACCGTCCATTCCAGACCATTCTGTCTGGTTTTACCTGCATTGATAAAATACTCAGCTCCTGCCTCGTTCACTCTTCTGACGATGGCATTCCGCAGGCCGAAATGATACAGGCTGATCTCCCCGGAAATGACCTTTCCGGCTTTCCTGATCCCGATCTCCGTATTGTTGCCCTTTTCCGCTTCGAGGTCCTTACGGAATCCGCCCGCCGATGGGCGCACCTCCTGCAAGGTGGGAGGCGAGAAGCCGCCGCTGTATGAGGCGGTAACCGACCAGTTTTTGGCGATGACCTTATTGGCGGCAAATCTTGGAATAAATATGCCGTCGAATGTCTTCTGATCCTTATTGAAAGGCAACGGGAAGTAACGCTCGTAGCGGTATCTGGAAGTGTTGTAGCTCAACCCGGCGCTCAGCGTGAGATCGGTCAGTACAACCGCTTCGAGCTGGCTGAATACCGACAGGTTCGTGGTCCGGATATCCTCGACGGTCTGTTGTTTGTCGGCTACACCGCCTTTGTTGTCGTAATTTCTTTGCGCGGATTTTCCGTACTGCCATTCGAAGCCGCTCGTCCAGTTGGTTTTGATGTTGCCCCACTCGGATTTATTCTGCCAGATATTCCTGCCGCCGATACCGTTTTCATCGCGTTTTTCGAAATTGGAAATAAAGGGATTGGCAAAATCGGTATAAGTGAGGTAAAGGGCGGTGGATTGTGTCCAGGTGTCGGATAATGGCAGCACATAGTTACCGCCCAGCATAGCCAGCCGCGTGTAAATGGCAGCCTTTTGCGCTTCGCTGCCCGGCACGGTCGGTGTCGATTGCCGTGCGAGTTTGGGGTTGGTTTGATATTGCGCCAGGTTAATGCCTCCGGGTGTCTGATAGTAAAGGTCGGAATACATGCCCAGAAGCGATAGGGTGCCTTTTTCACCGATCCTGGATGTGGAGGTGATACGTATTGCGTCGCGGACCATGTTGCTGTGGTCCCGGTAGCCATCTTGCTGGCTGTGCCCGTATTGAATGGAAATGTCGCCGATCTGCAATGTCGAGTTCCGGCTTTGAAACCCGTATTTACCAAAACTTACACTTTGCTCCACGCGGTTCTGATATTCGTTCTCAGGGCGGCTTTGCATCAGTACTACCCCGCCGGTACCGGCTCCATAGATGCTGCTTCCCGGGCCTTTGATGATCTCCATGCTCTGGATAGCGCCAAAGTCGACCGAGTTGAGCGGGGTGTTACCGCTGGCGTCGGTGAAGGGAATGCCGTTCCAATAAAATTTGATGTTACGAACCCCAAATGGTGAACGGATCAGGCTTCCGCGCACCGAGAAACGGTAGCTGCCCGGAGAGCGCTCCTCCATCCGCACGCCGGGAATGGTGTTGACCGCATTGGCCCAGGTGTAATTTGAAAAGCGGCTCAGTGAACGGGAGCTGAGCATTCCTACTGTTGCAGTCGTGGTAAGCGGGTCCTTCACGGATTCGAATGCGTGGACTGTGATTTCACGCAGTTCCCGGGCCTGCAAGGTATCGCTTTGGGCGCGGGCATGCCCCGGATCGGTGAAAATCACGAATGCAGCTAACAATCCTGGAATAGAGAATTTGAACATAGAGTTTAGGGGATATCAATAAAATACAAATCTGCTCATAAATGCCAACAGTTTCAAGCGGGAAACTACCGGGTTAACCTGCCAATGTGATGCGAAGTTCAACGCAGCTCACCGGCGTGAGAAGATTTTTCTACATAAACACGACGATACGGCCGGGTAAAGTCTGGTATTCTTTTTGCTTGTCACAGATTCATTATCTGTATTTGAAGCAAACTTTTAATACCTCGAAAACATGAAAAAGACCACCTTATTTGTTGCCTCCCTAATGCTTATTGGCTCAATCTCCCTGACAAGCTGTTCTGATAAAACCAAAGACTCAGCCCAGGAAACCGTAGAAGAAGCTAAAAATGATATGGATGAAAATGTGGCCGATGCCAAAGCAGATATCAAGGAAGCAGGCGCAGATTTCGAAGCCAAAGTGAAGGAGGATAAGAACGAACTGAAAAAAGATATTGACGATGCGATCGGTAAGATCGATAGAAAAATAGAGGAAGCGGATGCAAAAATGGACAAAGCCGCAGAAAAGGAAAAGGCCAAATGGAAAGCCCGCAAAGAAGAATTGAACAAGGAGAAAGAAGATTTGCAGGCATCCTGGAAAAAGGCTGAAAATGAGACCGCCGATAAGTGGGACGAGTTCAAAGCCAACACCAAAGAAAAAGTAGCCAAAGTGAAGGCCGACTTGAAAGACTAATTATTTAATGAGGGTTATGGAATAAGGAAAGGTGCTCCCGTTACGGAGCATCTTTTTATTTGACCGGCAGGTGGATTTCCGTCATCATGCACCGGGCCGAACCACCTCCATTTCCTTCAATCACCGACAGATCGGTGTGTAGCAGCCGGGCGTAGTCGCTCAGAATGTGTTTTTGTTTTGTCGTCAGCGAATCGTAAGCCTGGGTGGACATGACCAGGAATTTATCCGACTTACTGTTGCGCACCATTAGCATATTGCCCGCAAAATGCCGCATTTGTTGCAGTGAGATCTCTATAATGTACTTATTGGTTTCCTCCAAAACAGACCTGACCATCAGCCGTTCGTCGGGATCTTTGATCGCTTCCAGGCAAACGACCGCAAAAATATCGCCGATGCACATCAGTACGTTCGTATGGTAAATGGGCTTTTCGTGCTCGTCGGATGCAGCAAAAGCGATGATCTCATACCCGAGCGCATCCGCGAATGCATGCAGCACATCGATATCGGTACGTGGGGACAGGCACGCATAAGCGATTTTATAGCGCCGGTCGAAAACCATACTGCCGGTTCCTTCCAGAAATTTGCCCTGATCCTCAAAATGGGTGAGGTCTATGATTTCCTCCACTTTGAAATCCCCGGCCAGCGATTCTATGATGTCCCGCCGGCGCTCCAATCGCCGGTTTTCGGCCATCATCGGGTATAATACTACCTTCCCGCTTTGATGGAATGAGACCCAGTTGTTGGAAAAAACGGCGTCAGGGCGGTTCTGTTCTTCATTATCGTCAAAAATATGCAGTTCCAGCCCTGCTTTTTCCAGCTGGTCGATCATCAGGTCGAATTCTTCCCGGGCCTGCCGTTGGGCGGTGTCCCTGGTCTTCATTGCGAAGGATTCCTGCTGAAACTCGTTGCTTTGGGCGGTTTCCTGGTTGAAACCAAACCGCACCGGCCTGATCATCATGATCCGGCATGTTGACTGGGGCTGGATTTGGGCGGATGAAGTGATGACGCGCATAGGAGTAGATGGTGAAGTGGTTGAACAGAAAAGCCGGAACGGCCCTCACAGTCCTGGTAAATTTACAACTCAGACAGCTCGATTACAAGATCAAATTTCGCGCAACAGCGGCATGCTCATGCAATGCGAGCCGCCGCGCGCACGTGAGAGCTCCGCCGACGGAAGTGTGATAAATGTATTGGCAAGGCTTTCCGGCGAGAGTTCGTCCGCTTCGAATTTTTCAAGCAATCTTTTTGCGCTGATTACCCGGAAACCTTCTTTTTTGAATGCTTCGAGCGTTTTGTCGTTGCGGTCATACCCGATCACAACGCCGTCACGCAATGCGAGCAGGTTACAGGAATCGGTCCATTGCTCCCTTTCGCCGAACGGGAATTCATTTCCTCCCGAATAAATAAAGCGCACCGGCTCGGTGGCGTGCAGGTCGTTGATACTGATTTGCGTCAGCAGGTCTTCCAGGTTGTCTATTTCCTTCGGCTGCTGTTCATGACCTTTCATGAATTGCAGTATCCTGAATTCCTTGTTGGCATCTGCCGGAGCGAGAAAATGCAGTACATCCTTTTTTCGGGCCTCGTCGCCCAAGCGGGCAAGTGAGCCGAGCAGCACCCACACATTTGTCTTTACCTGTGTGAAGATTGTGTCGATGTGCATATAGTCCCGTTTTTTGGGAATTTTGATGATCGTGATCTTCTCGACTACATTCTTTTCAAACAGTATTTTCATGACCTGCTGGGCCGCATAAATCGAAGTCCTTTCACTGCAACCGATCAGCAGGTGCTGGGGCGCTACCATCATCACATCGCCACCTTCCAGCGTACACCGGTGGTAGTCGCTGGCCTTCTCATCATCCGGAAGCAGGAAATGGCGTTCATTTTCAGGTATTTCGATCAGGTTTGCACGGATGTGGGCAAACATCGGATGATGAAAGAACACAAATTGCGCCAGGATGGACTCGCGCGTCCGGGCTGTTTTGGCAGGTTTGTTGAGCAAAATGTGGTTATTGATCACAATGCCGATATCCCTGGTAAAGATCAGATTGGGCAGGGGTGCAAAAAGCATCCTTTTGTCGGAACACGACCCGGAAATGAAAATCCGCGCCAACTCGTGTGCATCGTAGCCGCCCAGCTCTTCCTGAATATGATAAGAGCACCTTTCGATGCCGCAGATAGCCGCAGTGAGCCGGATCCTTGTATTGGCATCTTCCAGGATTTCCCCAAGCAGGCGCTGGATATCGACCACGCAGTCGGAGGCGAAGTAGTTTTCCGTCCCGGGAATGAAAAACGAGCGGGTCTCATCCGCATTAATTTGAGCCAGTTTTCCTTTGATTTTTTCAGGATCTAAAAAAAAGAGTAGCAATTTTACATAATAGTCGTATTCCTTCCTGCGCATGGTGTCAAGGTGTACGATGTCCTCGAAAAGCCAGTCCTGGGCCTTGCTGGGAACAACCTTTCCCAGGCCGCGGTCGGGGCTATGGATCAAAAGGCGCCTGAGCGTGGCGGTTTCGGATGAAACGTTTATAGAGAGGCCGGAAGCGGTATCAGAGGTCATAAATGAAGTGTTTGGAACGCGTGGGGCGCAAAGTAAATGTTTCTTCGGTAATTAAAAACGGACGGATCTGCAACTCGTTTACTGTGTGCAGGTTTAAAAGACAAATATCTGGGGCAAGGGAACAACCCGGCCCGCAAAAAGGTTGTACAAAAAGAGTGGCCCGTATTTTAAGACATTGACGCTCATTTTCATTTACGCTGAAAGCGTGTTACTTTTGCGGGAAATTACCACGAACTATCTTTTAAGTATAAATCTAGTTATGCTCTCTATTAATGACTTGCGTGCCTCCATTGAAGGTAAGGAAATATTGAAAGGCATCAATCTGGAAGTCAAGCCGGGTGAAGTGCATGCGATTATGGGACCGAACGGTTCCGGCAAAAGCACTTTGGCCTCTGTGCTGGCCGGAAGGGAAGAGTATGAGGTAACAGGGGGAAATGTAGTATTTGACGGAAAGGAAATTCTTGAAATGGCGCCTGAGGAAAGAGCGGCAGAAGGGATCTTTCTGGCATTTCAGTATCCGGTTGAAATTCCCGGTGTTACTACCATTAACTTCTTGAAGACAGCGGTAAACGAAATCCGTAAATATAAAGGTGAAAACCCACTGGATGCAGCACAATTCCTGAAAATGGTGCGTGAGAAAGCCAAGTTGGTCAGCATGAACGATTCGCTTCTCAAACGCGCGTTGAACGAAGGGTTCTCCGGCGGAGAGAAAAAGCGTAACGAGATCTTCCAGATGGCGGTCCTCGAACCCAAGCTGGCGATTCTGGACGAAACGGATTCAGGTCTGGATATCGATGCATTGCGTATTGTTGCGGAAGGCGTTAATTCGCTGCGTTCTCCTGAGCGCTCTACCATCGTGGTGACGCACTATCAGCGTCTGCTGGACTATATCGTGCCCGACTATGTACATGTGTTGTACAAAGGACGCATTGTGAAATCAGGCCCGAAAGAGCTGGCCCTGGAACTGGAAGAAAAAGGTTACGACTGGATTAAAGCGGAAGTCGAAGCGGTTGGTTGAGCAAAGATACATTGTCGCATTTCAATCTTGACCCAACCAAGCACCATACCAAATTATCGATGAGTACCGAGACAATAGATTTAAAAACCAGGCTGATCACGGATTTCCATGCCCGTGAGGCTGTCATGAATGGTGAAGCTTCTTCGGAATTTCACCAGAAAAAGCGTGCAGGCCTGGCTCGTTTTGAAAAATTGGGCTTTCCGACGATCAAAAACGAGGAATGGAAATATAGTAATGTAAAAGACCTGATCAGCGTTTCCTACGATTTCAATGCAGCTAGTTCTATCGGCCTGGCGGAACTGGAAGATCTGAAAGTACCTGCCCAGGAAGCCAATATCCTGTATTTTGTCAATGGGCGTTACAATAAGGAATTGTCGGCGATCATTTCACCAACGGGCCAGATCACGATCAGTTCGCTGGCTGATGCCTATCAGAATGATCCTGCAAAAGTTACAGGGTATTTCAACGAGCTGACCAAAGATGCAGACGACGCATTTACGGCCCTGAACACTGCATTCGCTCAGGACGGCGTGTTTATCCATATTCCGGATAATCAGTCTGTCGAGCACCCGATCATCCTCCGTTTCGTGAGTGATGCGCGTGAGCAGCACGTAGGTAGTCAGCCGCGCAACATCATTTCAGTAGGAAGGAATTCGCATGTGAAGCTGGCCGAGGCATTCAGAACGCTTGGCGATCAGCGCTCGTTCACCAATGCGGTTACTGAAATACGCGTAGGAGAGGAAGCCAACGTGCAATATTACAAAGTGCAGAATGAAAGCGAGAACGCCTACCACGTGGGTACTACCCAGGTACGTATGCTCGACCGCTCGCATTTCTACGCAGGCACAGTGACGCTGAACGGTAAATTTACCCGCAATAACCTCAATATCGTGCTCGATGGAGAGCATTGCGACGCGCATATGTACGGGCTGTATTTTCCGGATGGTACTCAGCATGTCGACAATCACACGGTTGCCGATCACCAGAAGCCCAATTCAGAAAGCAACGAGTTATATAAAGGTATTCTGAGAGATAAGTCGAAAGGCGTTTTCAACGGGAAGATATTTGTCCGTCCGGACGCTCAGAAGACCAATGCTTTCCAATCCTGTAAGAATATCGTATTGTCGCCGGATGCGACGATGAACACCAAACCGCAGCTGGAAATTTTTGCTGACGACGTGAAATGCTCGCACGGAACCACCACCGGGCAGATCGATGAAGAGGCATTATTTTACATGCGGTCCCGCGGTATATCCCGGCCCGAAGCCATGTCGCTGCTGATGTTCGCTTTCTGCGCGGATGTTGTTTCCCAGATCAAAATCGACTCGATTCGTGAATATCTGGAAAATGTGATCACGCAGAAACTGGCCTCCAAATAGCATCGGCCGGGTCAGCGTATCCGGATTAACATTTTATTGGTACCCAACCTGCAATTATTTGGGTTGGGTATTTTTCTTAAACGACGAACCAAAATGAGCCATTCTCTCGATATAGCAGCCATTCGAAACGACTTTCCGATCCTGAACGAGGTAGTCAACGGAAAGCAGCTCGTGTACTTTGATAATGCGGCTACGACGCAGAAGCCCCGATTGGTGCTGGATGCATTGTCGGGCTACTATGAGCATTACAATGCGAACATTCACAGGGGGATTCACCACCTAGCCGAAAAGGCGACCTCTGCATTTGAGCAGTCCAGGAAGCGTTTGCAAACCTTTCTGAACGCAGCATATTCCGAGGAGATTATCTTTACTTATGGGACTACCGACGGCATCAATCTGGTGGCCTCGTCCTATGGCCGTAAATTTCTCAAGGAGGGTGATGAAGTGATCATTTCCACGATGGAACACCATTCCAATATCGTTCCCTGGCAAATGCTTTGTGAAGAGAGAGGCTGCATCCTGAAAGTGATCCCGATTAACGACGAAGGCGAGCTTTTGATGGACGAGTACGAGAAGCTGCTTACGGAAAGGACCAAATTCGTTTCGGTAGTGCACGTTTCCAATGCATTGGGTACCATCAATCCGGTCAAGGAAATCATCGCCAAGGCCCATGCGGTAGGCGCGAAAGTGCTCATCGACGGTGCCCAGGCCAGCTCCCACATTGCAATCGATGTGCAAGACCTGGATTGCGACTTTTATTCGCTTTCCCTGCACAAAATATACGGCCCTACCGGCATGGGTATTCTTTACGGTAAACGCGATTTGCTGAATGCGATGCCTCCATACCGCGGCGGCGGCGAGATGATCAAGGAAGTGACTTTCGCCAAAACGACTTACAACGAGCTGCCCTACAAATTCGAAGCCGGCACGCCTAATATCGCAGATGTGGTGGCCGCCAAGTTCGCGCTGGATTATGTGGATGCATTGGGCAAATCCAATATTGCCGCCTATGAGAATGAATTGCTGGCATATGCCACCGAGGCTGTGAAGCAGATCGAGGGACTAAGAATTATCGGTCAGGCAAAAGAGAAAGTAAGCGTGCTATCCTTCGTCATTGACGGCATTCACCACCAGGATATCGGCGTTTTACTCGACCAGCAAGGTATCGCTGTCCGCACGGGTCACCATTGCACCCAGCCGCTGATGAACCGCTTCAACATTACCGGAACCTCGCGCGCGTCGTTTGCTGTTTACAATACAATCGAGGAGATCGACAGGCTCATTCAGGGGCTGCACAAGGTGAAGCGGATGTTGGGATAATTTTTTAAATTACTGCATTGTTCCATTTTAACTATATACACATTATGGAAAATTCAGTGCAGGAAGCAAGAAGATACGTAAACAATGCGAAGGATCTCTTGCGGGAAAAAGCAGGGAAAGAAAACGGCGTTTATCAGGATCGGAAATATGTCAGACTGGCCGGACATTCAGCTTATTTGGGTGTTTTGTTAGCGCTGGATAGGCTGTTTGAAGTGAAGAGCGGAAAGCGGAAAAGCGTGGAATGGTATCAGGAGCAGCTCCGCAAGACCGACCGAAAATTGCTGGACTCGTTCAATTCGGCTTATGATACCTTGCATCTCGCGATGGGTTATGACGGCAACATTTCCGCAGGGGTTTCTGCTGATGGTATAACGACGGCTGAAAGCATTATCAACTGGGTTGAGACGCGCACGGAGTAGGCTTGAATCAGCGCATTGCTATTCAGGTTTATACTGACCAGTTTGTAATATTGTCCTTTACCTCTTAACTATACACACATATGAGGGATGCTTTAAAAAAGGCGAGGCTTTATGTTGATGAAGCGCGCAGTATCATAAAAGGCCTGGTGCAGGAAGATGGTTACTATACTGAGCCAAAGGAAATAAAACGCGCAGGCCGTCGTGCTTACAAGGGAGTAATGATAGCTGTGAATAACTTCTTCGGATTAGCCACTAAAAATGAGCAGTCTATAAGTTGGTACGAGCGTAAGTTCGCAGAATTAGATTCAATTCAGTCGTGCCGTTTTTACTCGGCCTACTGCTTGTTGTACCTGTCAATGGGCTACGATGGAAGTTTGATTCCATTGATGTCCTCGGAAGGACTAAAAGAGGCGGATGAGTTGATTAACTGGATAGAGTTCGCAAAGCGTCCGGAATCCGCAGAAGTAATGATTAACAAATAACACGGACGCGAGGATTTAAAAGACTTAGAAAAGATTAGCAATGACCATAAACGAAACGCAGGACGAACTAATTTCGGATTTTGAATTGTTTGATGACTGGGAGAGCAAATACGAGTTCATTATCGATCTTGGAAAGCAGTTCCCGCCTCTGGAAGAACAGTACAAAACCGAGGACAATATTATCAAAGGATGCCAGTCGAGGGTGTGGCTGAATGCTTACATGGACGGCGGGCTTTTGAAATTCGAGGCCGATAGCGATGCGATCATCGTGCGAGGATTAGTGAGTATGCTGGTGAAGGTGCTCTCCGGACACACACCTGAGGAGATCGCGAAAGCCGATGTGTATTTTATGGAAAGGGTCGGTCTGCATCAGCATTTGGCACAAACCCGGTCGAACGGACTGGCGGCCATGCTTAAACAAATGAAAGCGTATGGCTTTGCCTTCCAGGCCAAATCAGTGAATGCATAATAACTTTATATAGACCTTGCAATGTCAGAGGAAGATTTGAAAGAAGAAGTGATCCGCGCCATTAAAACGGTTTACGACCCGGAGATTCCGGTCGACGTTTATGAGCTGGGTTTGATATATGATCTGAAAGTATTTCCGGTCAATAATGTATTTGTGTCCATGACGCTGACCTCACCCTCGTGTCCTTCGGCAGGAACGCTGCCCGGTGAAGTCGAGCAGAAGATCCGCGAGGTGGAAGGCGTTAACGACGTGAGTGTAGAGCTCACCTTTGATCCGCCCTATACCACCGAAATGATGTCCGAAGAGGCCAAGCTGGAACTGGGGTTCATGTAGGAACTTCGGCTGTCGGCTATCGGCCGTCGGCTTTTTAACATAGCGGCTTTCAGCTTTAAAAACACTTCGGCATTCGGCTATCGGCCGTCAGCTTTTTTTAAAGATGCCGACGGCTGATAGCCGAAAGCCGAAGTAAAAAATAGTAACAACAACTTTTAAACAAGACTATATATGTATCCACCACAATTAGTGGCTCCGATGAAGGCTGAGTTGGTTAATGTCGGTTTTCAGGATCTGACAACGGCAGAAGAAGTTGACAACTTCATGAAGAATACCAAAGGAACTGCTTTGGTTGTGATCAATTCGGTATGTGGCTGTGCAGCTGGTGCTGCACGTCCGGGTGTACGGGCGGCATTGGCCGGAAGCGAAGTGAAACCAGACCATCTGGCAACTGTTTTTGCAGGTGCGGACCTGGAAGCAACCGCAAAAATGCGGGAGTATACCTTACCGTATCCTCCTTCCTCACCGGCAGTTGCGCTTTTCAAAGACGGGGAACTGATCCACTTTGTAGAGCGTCACCATATCGAAGGTCGCTCTGCTCAGATGATCGCCCAGCATTTGCAAATGGCGTTTGAAGAATTCTGCGCCGAGGAAGCATAATTCAACATTGATTCACCATCTTGACGGCTACTTTCGACTACATTTGAAAGTAGCCGTCTGTTTTCAATATGTCTCGCTATGAGAGGACATCGCTTCACCCAGTACATTCCGCCAGAACAAGGCCCGAACAGCAAGTTTGACCAGCTTTTTGATATTTTTCAGCAGCTGTTGCTGATGACATCCGGGGATGTCAGCGAAGCAATGTCGTGGCTGAGCCAGCTTGACCGACAGTATAATCTGACGAACGATTCGTATGGTATAGGCGATTTTTTTGAAGATCTTAAAAAGAAGGGGTATATCACCGAGGAGAAACAGGACGGGGAAGGCGGGCTGATTATGACCCCGAAAGCGGAGAAGAGCATTCGCAAAAGCGCTTTAGACGAGATTTTCGGAAAGCTCAAACGTTCGAAAACCGGCGGCAACCACCACACGCCTCACATGGGCGCAGGTGATGAACTGACCAGCGACATCCGCGACTTTCAGTTCGGTGATACGCTGGATCAGATCTCGATGACCGAGTCAATCAAGAATGCGCAGGTCAATCACGGGATCGGCGATTTCATGCTGATGGAGAACGACCTGGAAGTAGTCGAGCGGGAACAAAAAACGACCACCGCGACCGTGGTGATGATCGACATCAGCCATTCGATGATCCTTTACGGAGAAGACCGCATTACGCCGGCAAAGAAAGTCGCGCTTGCGTTGGCAGAACTGATCCGGACGAAGTACCCCAAAGATTCATTGGATATCATTGTTTTTGGCAACGATGCCTGGCAAATTCAGCTCAAAGACCTGCCGTATCTGGAAGTAGGGCCTTATCATACCAACACGGTAGCGGGATTGGAGCTGGCGATGGATATCCTTCGGCGGAAAAAGACCCGCAATAAGCAGATTTTCATGATCACCGACGGAAAACCGACCTGCCTCAAAGAAGGGATTCGTTACTACAAAAACAGCTTCGGTCTTGATCGCAAGATCATTAACAAGACCCTGACGCTGGCTGCGCAATGCCGCCGGCTGGATATTCCTGTGACGACTTTTATGATCGCCACCGATCCTTACCTGAAACAATTCGTGCAGAATTTCACCCAGGTCAACAATGGCCGTGCCTATTACAGCAATTTGCAGGGGTTGGGCGGGTTCGTGCTCGAAGATTTTCAGAGAAACAGAAGAAAGAACGTCAAGTAAGTCTTGACGTTCTCAAATTGCTCTATTTGTTTTTTCCAACCGAAATCATATTGGCAAACAATCTGTAAGCACCGGTAACGCCCGCCGGAAGCTCCCGGAAGAAGGAGAGGCCCGTGTAGATGTAGTGCCCTTTGCCATACTGCGCATACAGGGTGCTGCCTTCCCTGGCACTTTCATCCTTGTCGTTGGAAGAGAATAGCGCCGCATAGTTTTTCTTATCCCAATCCTGAGCGAAATAAAGGCCGCGTTCCTGGATCCAGCCGTCGAAATCTTTTTGTGTAATCTTATTGGGATAGTTCAAAACGGGGTTATCTGGTTGCAGAAAGCGCATTTCAGCATCTTCCTCGGTCACCCTCTCACGTCCCAGCTCGATGTTGAAGGGGCCGATCTGTTTGACTTTTTGCCCGCCCGGGATCGTATACTGCACCACCATCGTTCCGCCATTTTTGACATAATCCATTAATTTGGCCTGATAGTTATTCAGATATGCCTCTGTATTGTAGGCACGTACGCCCACCACGATCGCATCGTAACCATTCAGGTCTTTGGCCAGACCAGCCTCGTTGAGCATTGTTACCTGGCAATCCATTTGCCTCAAAGCTGTGGGGACATCGTCGCCGGCTCCTGCAATGTAGCCGATATTTTTGGCCGTAACTTTTACGTCGACCTTGGCCAGTTTCGCTTCCGAGGCCGGAAACATCGTCTGGCTGGGAATGTGCTGATAGGAGATGGTTCTTACCGACTGGGCGTAGCTTTTACCATCCGCGGTCACCACCGCCCTGATGATAGCTTCCTGATTTCCGGATGGAGGGGTAATGATGAATGAGAAATATTGTTGCTGGTATTTATTGGCCAGATTGAACTCCACAGACTCGGGGACGGCTTTCCAGCCTACCGGGATCTGCGGTTTAAGCACGCCTTTGACATTAGCCCGCTGCGCTTCCACCACAATGCTGACCGTCTTGGCCTCCATGGAAGGGAAAATAAAAACCGGCTCGGTAATCGTGGTAGTGACCAGGGGACGGATTTCAAATGGCCTGTATATCTCTCCCTCCGCAGGATCAACGGACTTATAGGCCCAGGGCCGTTCAAATGTAAACTCCTGCCCGCCGATTTCAAATTTGTAGGTAGTCCTGGTTTCGGGGCGATTTTCCGGGAAACCGATATCCTGCTGGTTGTCGATCTGAAAAATACCTCTTTCAATGGGTTTTTCAAGCCAATAGGGCTGGCTTGTCTTCAAGGTCGCCGGCAGCAATGCCTGTTTGGTAAATGCATTCAGCTCGTTGGCATCAAGTGGCAGGTTGAGCAGGCTGTCTGCTGATTTTCCAGTCCAGCGGAGCGACACGAGCTTTACGGGGTAGGCCGTGCGTTTGACGACCGAAATATTAATCGGGGTCTGTTCACCTGCGACACCTGAGAAATCATTCGGATTGGTTTCAAACCACAGGCCCGCGCATTGCTGGATCAGCTCCTTCACTTCTTCTTTTTTGGCCTTGACGTAGATATTGGCCGAATCCAGTTTGTTGAGTTCCGCATTAATTTTCAATAGGTCGGCAATAGAAGCCGATGGCTTGTTCACCGAATAATTTTTGATGGCCGCCAGGATGAGCGCATGTGCTTTTTCGCCGCCCTTTACGCGTTTCCAGCTGACGTCGATACCGTCGAAGAGGTTCTTTTCGGCAGGCGTGCCCTCCTTGTGTAAGAAATAGTCGATCCGGGCGCCTCTTTGCGGCGCGCTGCCAAAACCCTGACTGCGATGCTGGCTGCGGCTTAATGCGGCAATTTCGGTGTAGGATTTACCCAGTACCGGGTTGTATCCGCCGATTTCAATGGAGATGAATGGATTCTTTTCTTCGCTGGGGGCCTTGTTGGTGAACCCGGGCGTGAATGTATTCCAGACCAGTCGCTTGGGTTGCCAGGTGCCGACAAACCTGAGCTGATCAGGATAAGCCTTCGGATCTGCGGCCAGGCTGAAACCCTGCTCGGCCAGGTAGGCCGAAGTCTGGTGATGGCCATGACCGGCGCGCGGATCGGGAGGAAAACGGGTAATGATCACATCGGGCTGAAACTTGCGGATCATCCACACCACATCTCCGAGTACCTTGTCGCGGTCCCAGAAGTTCAGGGTCTCGTCGCGCGTTTTGGAAAAGCCGAAGTCGTAAGCGCGGGAGAAAAATTGCTGCGCCCCATCGATGCGCCTGGCGGCGAGCAGCTCCTGTGTCCTGATCACGCCGATATTATAGCCTTGTTCGGAGCCGATCAGATTTTGCCCGCCGTCACCCCGTGTAAGGGAAAGATAGCCGGTTCTGACCAGCTGGTCTTTTGACAAATAGGAGAGCATCAGCGTATTCTCATCGTCGGGGTGCGCCGCAATGTAGAGCACCGAGCCCAATACATTCAGTTTTTTGATGTTCTGGAAAATTTCGCCGGAGGATAACGCGGGCGTCTGGGCAGATAGCCTGGCAGCAAGAATCACCAGGAAGAGCGTAAAGAAACGATGCATAACGGGAAAAGGTGGTTGAATAGGGTAGGTTTAAGCGGTCCAGGTGAGTACGTAGTCCTCAAAAGAATCAAATCGGACAGGCACTGTCTCCCGGGTACTGCCTTTTTGCAGACTAACTTCAAAAAGACCTTTTTGGTTGCCTGAAAACGGATTTATCGTAATATGTTTTTTTAAATCGACAGCCGCGTCTCCGGCATATTTGAAGACTGCTTCCTTGGCTGACCAGATCAGGTGCATAATGAAATTGTCCTGCTGATCCACCCAATGCTGCTCCGTTTGATTCAGGAAATAGAAATATCCTTTTGAAATGGAGGGTTTCATCTGCTGGATGTCGACACCCACAGGCATGTGCTCATTCAGGTATACGCATACATAATCACCAGAATGAGACATCGATAGCTGCTTGTCACTGCCTGCCAGGTAAGGTTTGCGTTCAGGATCGTAGCGGACCAGAAAATTGCCTTCAAGCATTTCTTTCAATAACACTCTGCATGCCAGCCATTCCTGCTTTCGCTTAGGCTTTGAAATACCTTCCAGCGTTGCCAGTTCGGTTGCAGGCAAATCCAGCATCCCCAGTAAAACGTCCCAGGGTTCGGTCATGCGCCAGAGCCCCAGTTTTGCTACCGGTGAAATGGTTTTTATAGAAACGATCCCCATTTATTGCTAATTTTGATACCAGATGAGGTGTCACATGATGCGCCCTTCTGCTGATTTATGTGGCCTAAAAACAAAGTTCTGCGTTCTGCGCTCCGAGTATTATTCGTTGTCCTTCTGATCCTCGGCATACTCTTCGGGTTGTTCCTGTGGCGTATCCGGGTACCAAGTCCGGAGCTTGAAAGTACTAAAACTGTCGAAAGTTACAAACGCGAGCAGGTGGGAGAGAACCATTACCGCGTGGGCAACAACTGGCTCAGAAAGAACAAACACGGCATTTGGGAAATGTATCTGGAAGGCGCTCCTTACGAACGCGGGCTCATTTACGGCATCCTCGCCCAGGAGCTGATGGAAAAGCAGGAGGTGCATTTTGTAGGTCAAATCAAGGAAATGATCCCGAGCGCGATATTCCTGCAAGTGCTGAAAGGTTTTGTGGGCTGGTTCAACCGCGATATTTACAAATACATTCCCAAGGAAAACCAGCAGGAGATTTACGGTGTTTCGCAGTCTTTTTCGGACCAGTTCAATTACATCGGGCCCAAATATTACCGCATTCTCAACTACCACGCAGCCCACGACATCGGCCACGCGCTCACGGACCTGAATATGGTAGGCTGCACCTCGTTCGCGGTCAACCATTCGCTTACCAGTGATTCCACTTTGCTCATTGCAAGAAATTTCGATTTCTATATGGGCGATGCCTTTGCCGAGGACAAGCTGATTGTTTTTATGAACCCCGACAAGGGCTACAAATTCGCCTCCTACGCCTGGGCGGGGCTTACGGGCGTGGTATCCGGGATCAACGAAAGGGGCATTACCGTGACGCTCAATGCTTCGAAATCGGATATTCCCTTCGGGGCGAAAGAGCCCATTTCTATTTTGGCCAGGGAAATCCTGCAATATGCCGGTACCATTGAAGAAGCGCGAAAAATCGCTTCCAAAAGCGAGACGTTCGTTTCCGAATCTTTGCTGATTGGCTCGGCGGCCGATGATAAGGCAATAATCATCGAGAAGTCACCACAGAAAATGGATGTGTACGACTCGGGCAAGGATGCACTCGTTTGCGCCAATCATTACCAGAGCAATGCATTTGTGAAGGATTCGGTGAATATTAATAATATCAAGGATACGGACTCCAAGGCGCGATTCGACCGGATGACGCAGCTCATGGGCCGCGCTTATCCGATGGATGTAAACCAGGCAGCGGGGATTCTGCGCGACCAGAAAGGCGTAGACGATAAATTCATAGGCTACGGCAATTCCAAATTGCTTAATCAGCTCATCGCGCATCACGGGATCGTTTTCAAGCCTGCGAAAAAGGAGTTCTGGATCTCAGCGCCGCCTTACCAGCTCGGCGAGTTTGTAGGATACGATTTGAATCGCATTTTTGCTCAGAAAGGTGATTTTCAGTCATTTGATTCGCTGGAAATCGACCGCGATCCTTTCCTGGGATCTGCGGATTACAAAAAGTTTGAGGCATTTAAATCCGTGAAGCAGAAAATCACTAAATATGTAATGCTGGATGCGCCGCTTTCGCTGACGCCGCAGGATGAGCAGGCATTTGTCGCCAACAACGCGCAGAGCTACCTTCCGTATTTTTTCCTGGGGCAGTATCATCAGAAAAAAGGGGATTCCAACAAAGCGATCGGCTATTATCAGCAGGCATTGAAGCATGAGGTCTCTTCATTGAACGAAGAAAAAATGATCCGTGAGCGCATAGCCGAAAGCAAGCAGGGCAAGAATTGATGTCTTTCATCTATTTTCAGATTTTCATACCAACTTTTGATTGCCATGAGTCTCGAAACACAGCAGCCTGCATTGCAGCAGCTTTTGCTGCACATTTCAAATTATTCAAACTACTATAAGCGGATTTTCCGAGAGCAGAATATCAATGTCGACGCAATCAAGTCCGTCGCTGATCTGGCGGTGCTGCCATTTACCACCAAAGACGATCTGGCCCAGTATAACGACGACTTCCTGTGCGTACCCAAAAGCCGCATTACCGATTTTGTAACGACCTCTGGCACGCTCAGCGATCCGGTGGCATTCTACCTAACGGACTCGGACGTTGAAAGGCTTGCTACCAACGAAGCGGAGTCATTCCGCTGTGCGGGCGGTTCGGAAGACGATATTTACCAATTAATGACCACCATCGACCGCCGTTTCATGGCCGGTCTGGCCTACTGGATGGGCGCGCGCAAAATGGGTGCAGGGATGATCCGCGTCGGGCCGGGAGCGCCATTCCTGCAGTGGGAGTCGATCCAGCGGTTTTCACCCACAGTGATCATCGCCATTCCCTCCTTTATTCCCCGGCTGATCGACTATGCGGTGGCCAACGATATTGATTTCCGCTCATCGAGCATTAAATCCATTATCTGCATCGGCGAGCCGATCCGTAACCCGGATTTTTCATTGAATGAGCTGGGCAAGCGCATTACCTCGCAATGGGAGGTGAAACTGTATTCAACCTATGCTTCCACCGAAATGGGCGCCGCTTTTACCGAATGCGGTGAAGGAAAGGGCGGGCACCTGAACCCGGATCTGCTTATTCTGGAAGTAGTCGACGAAGATGGGCGAGCCGTTTCAGACGGCGAAATGGGCGAAGTCGTGGTCACAACGCTAGGCGTAGAGGGAATGCCGTTGCTGCGCTACAAAACCGGAGATCTCTGCCACGTCTATCATCAGCCCTGCGCATGCGGGCGCACAAGCCCGCGCCTGGGACCCGTCGTAGGACGCAAGCAGCAGATGATCAAATTCAAGGGGACGACCATATTTCCACCTGCTCTTTTTGATGTGCTGGACGCTGTCAAGGAAATTGAATTGTACCAGGTGGTCGTATCTAAAAATGAGTTCGGCAATGACGAGATCAGCATTGTACTGCCGATGCAGTTACAGACGACGGCATTCAAGGATATGATGCATTCTTTGTTTAAATCCAGGCTCCGCGTATCCCCCTCACTGACTTTCGTAACCGCTGAAGAACTAACTTTCCGGATCTACAAACAGGAGAAACGCAAACCTGAAAAATTGGTCTATATTTGACGCCTCTATTACCATAAAAATAAATTTACTATCATGAAAAAGTTCATTTGCGCGTCCCTAATGGCCATTACGTTCCTGGCCGCAGACGTATCCGTTGCCCAGCGGGTTGACCTCAGATCAGGCGACGTGAGCGTTCTGGCAGGTCAGAAAACCGTTAACGTTGAATACGATTATTCCGAATTTGGAGTAGGTAAATTTGCCACTGAGCAGGAATACCTCGATAAGAAATCAGCTGAGTACAACGCCAAGGAAGCCGGCAAGGGCGATACCTGGAAAAAGGCCTGGGTAGAAGACCGTAAGGGCCGTTATGAGCCCAAGTTTGAAGAGCTTTTCAATAAAGGTCTGGAAGACAAAGGCCTGACGGCTGTTAAGAACCGGCCCGATGCGCAGTACACGCTGATCGTGAAAACCAAATTTATCGAGCCCGGCTTCAACGTAGGCGTCATGCGCAAGAATGCATATGTTGACTATGAAGTTGACCTGGTAGAATCTGCGAGCAAATCAAAGAAAGTTGCTGAAATTGCCATGAGAAATGTACCTGGCGGTCAGTTCGGCGGTTTCGACTTTGAAACCGGTGTCCGCATTGCCGAATCCTATGCCAAGGCAGGCAAATCACTGGCGGCGTTTCTGGATAAAAAACTCAAATAACCAACGTTCCTAAATATCTGTGTTATGAAAAAGTTGTTACTGATTGCATTCGTTTTGTTTAATGCCGCTACGGTCGCTACGGCAGATAACACCATGGCTGATCTGTTCTCGGGAAAAGGCAAGCTGGTTTTTCTCGGACTTGATTTCACCCAGGCCAAGTATATCGGCAAAATCGGTTTTACCGACCCTATGGCTATCCAGAACCAGCATATCGTAAGCTGGAACAATCTGATCGAGCTTGAACCGAAGAAGTTTTCGCTTCAAAAGGCATTCAACCTGAAAGACGATCAGTATAAGTCCAAGGTAGAGGACATGGTCAAGCTCAACAAATCGGTGAATGTGGAGAAAAATATCACCGACGACGAATCGGCGTTGACCGAAGATCAGGTCAAAAAGGCGGCTGCAAAGTATACATTAAGTGAAAAAGACGGCATCGGCCTGGTGTATGTGGTCGAAAGCCTGAACAAGACCTCCGAGAAGCTGGTCGTTTGGGTGACCTTTATCGATCTGGCTACAAAGAAGGTGCTGCACACCGAAAAAGTGGAAGGTAAGGCGGGCGGCTTCGGTTTTCGCAACTATTGGGCCGGAGGTGTCTATAAGATCAACCAGGAGATCGACAAAAACCTCTTTAAAAAGTGGAGCAAATCATTCAAGGCATAAAAAGTAAATAGAATTGCTTATTTTTAATGCTCAGATTGATTACCGATACCATATCATTCTTTTAATAAGCTGTGATCTGTTTGCCTGAGTATGGTGAACATTTCACAGCTTACTGTTTAAAACCGCTAACCCATTATCGTGCGCATAGCCCATTCGTTTTTTCTGCTGATCGTATGCCTGCTCTTTACCGGCTGCGGTAAGATGTTGTACCGTTCAGCTGCGAAGGCTTTTCATCAGGATGCGAAACAGGCTCCGTATGACGCTATCATTGTTCCGGGCTATCCCTATAATGGTGAGAAATGGGATATGGTACTGCAACTGCGTATCCATTGGGCCTACTATCTGTATTCCAAAGGCTATACTAAAAACATCATTTTCTCGGGTTCGGCCGTGGCTACACCCTATATCGAAAGCCGTGTAATGGCCAACTATGCGCACGCCCTGGGCGTTCCGCGGGAGCATCTGTTTACCGAGGAAAAAGCGCAGCACAGCACCGAAAACGTATATTATTCCTACCGGCTCGCGAAGGATAAGGGCTTTACGAAAGTTGCGCTTTCCACCGACCCGATCCAGACGAGCTACATGCGCAAGTTCATTAAAAAGTACGAACTGCCCGTCAGGTTGCTGCCCACCGTGATCGACACCGTCAAGACACTGAACGTGTACGAACCTAAGGCCGATCAGAGTAATGCGCTCGTCAGGGAAGGTTTTGTGAAGCTCTCTCACAAAGAGGGGTTTTTCAAGCGTTTCCGGGGTACAATGGGGAAGTATATCGTGTGGCATGAAGAAGATTTGAAGAAACAAAAATACCGAAGAAGATATAAGGACAGGATGATACCCTCTTCCGAACAGTCAGGGAACAATAAAAGCGTACAATGAAAAAAGAATTGTCGGCTATCGAAGCCAAATATGAAGCACAGAAGATAGCGTTTGGGCCGATGTATTTTCAATCGGTGATCGCCTTGCGGGATCTGGGTATTTTGCAGTATATCAGCGAAAACCGCAAGGGGATCAGCATTGGCAACATTATCGAAAATGTGAATGTTTCCGAATATGGCGTGACGCTTCTGCTGGAAGCTGCTGAAATACTGGGCGTAGTAGAGATAGAGAACGAGATCGTCCGGATCAGCAAGGTAGGCTTCTTTTTGCTGAAAGATGAAATGACGCGGGTCAACATGAATTTCATGCAGGATGTCTGTTACCTGGGCGCCAAACACATGACCGAAAGCATCGTGAATGGCAAGCCCGAGGGCCTGAAAGAACTGGGCGACTGGCCGACGATCTATGAGGGGCTATCGATTTTGCCGGAGCCTGCCAAAACTTCCTGGTTTGAGTTTGATCATTACTACTCCGACAATGCGTTTCCGGATGCTTTGAAAATCGTATTTTCTAAAAAGCCCGGGATGATCTTCGACATTGGCGGCAATACCGGCAAATGGTCGTTCGCCTGCTGCGACCACGACCCGGATGTGAGGATTAAAATACTCGACTTGCCGGTTCAGCTCAATGTAGCCAGAGCCAATGCGACTGAAAGAGGACTGCTGAACCGTATCGATTTTCACGCGATCGACCTGCTGGATACCGCCCAGAAAATACCTCAGGGAGCCGATGTGATCTGGATGAGCCAGTTCCTGGACTGTTTTTCAAAGGAGCAGATCGTGCAGATCCTGGAAAATGCATTTCAGGCCGCGTCCCCGGATACGACTTTATTTATCCTGGAACCATTTTTTGATAACCAGAATTATCCTGCTGCACATTATAGCCTGGTGGCTACATCTTTGTATTTTACAATTATGGCCAACGGTAACAGTAAAATGTACAGGGTCGGGGTGATGAAAGAACTTGTGGCACAGGCCGGGTTCGAAGTGGTGCAGACTTACCCATTGATTGGCGATAGCTACCACACGATCCTGGAATGCAGGAAAAAGGCCTAGGCCTGATCCTTTTTTGTCTGAAATACGTAAATATAGATTGGTATGAAGCGGTTTTTGGTGGTTAGCGTGGCCTGTCTGTTTACAATGGTTTTGACAGTTCATGCGCAAATCGACAAGCTGGCCTATTACAAAGCCTTGTCGAGCGGGGAAGAGGAGTCGATCGACAAAGTGCTTGCCCGACTGGAAAGTGAGAAGGTTTCGCCAAAGGTGAATGCCTATAAGGGTGCACTGACGATGAAAAAAGCTGGTTTTGTAAAAGGGGTAGGAGGGAAGGTGAAGACTTTCAAAAAGGGGGCTCATCTGCTTGAAGATGAAATCAACAGCAACCCGGGCAACACCGAATTCCGCTTTCTGCGCCTTACGGTACAGGAGCATGCGCCTGGAATTTTGAAATACAACAAAGAAATAGATGCCGATAAGCAGGCAGTGGTTTCGGGCTTCGACAAGCTGGATGCTGATCTGAAAACGGTCATCACCGATTACGCCAGGGATTCGAAAGTATTGAAAGAGTCGGATCTGAAATAGGGATTGCATTAACAGGATTGCGGATAAATGAAAAATATTTTAGTTGTAAACTACTCTCAATCAGGTCAGTTGAATGAAATTATCGATCAGTTCCTGCAACCGTTCGAGCCTGAGACAGTAGAGCGATTGGAGATTTTTCCGGCGAGCCCCTTTGTATTCCCCTGGACCAGCGACGAGTTTTTTGATAAAATGCCTGAATGTGTGCAGGAAGACGTGATCGAGCTGCAACCGTTGCATTTCGGCGCCGAACGCTACGATCTGATCGTGCTCGGTTATCAGCCCTGGTTCCTGTCACCATCGTTGCCGATCACGGCGCTGCTGCATAGCCCTGGCTTCAAAGCCCGGGTCAGAGATACGCCCATCGTGACCGTGATCGGAGGCCGGAATATGTGGCTCAATTCGCAGGAAAGCATCAAAAAGCGGATCGCCGACGCAGGCGGAAAGCTGGTAGGCAATATCCCGCTGATGGACCGCGTTTCGAACCTGGTCAGCGCGGTAACGATCCTGCATTGGATGCTTACCGGCCGTAAGGACCGCAAATGGGGGATTTTTCCCAAGCCCGGAATCAGCGATCAGGACATCCGGAGTGCCTCCCGTTTCGGAGCCATTGTCAGGAAGTCTTTCGATAGCGGCCAATACGCGGATTTACAGAAAGAGATCATGGCCACGGGCCTGATTGAGATACCGACCGATATCCTCTTTATTGAGGGACGGGCCAAGAAACTTTTCCGGATCTGGGCCAATCTGATCAAGACGAAAGGAACCACGCCGGAAAAACGCAAAAGGCTTGTCGGCTTTTTTAAGTATTACCTGCTGGTAGCGCTTTTTATGGTTGCGCCGGTGCTGGTGACAACCTACCGGTTACTGATCGCCCCGTTTGCCGCCAATGCGATTAAGAAGAAAAAAGAATACTTTTGTGGTGTAGAAACCAAATGATAATGTCAGAAGCATATATTACAAGGATTGCCAAGTTTTTACCGAATGAGTCCGTTTCCAATGAGGAAATGGAAGAATATTTAGGATACATCAACGGAAAACCTTCGAAGTCAAAAGCCATTGTGCTGCGTAACAATGGTATCAAAAACAGATACTACGCGTTGCGCAAGGATGGCACCTATACGCATACGAATGCGGAGATGGCCGCTCTGGCGATCAGGAATTTGTTTCAAGATAACCCCGCAGAGATCAGCGGGATGGACCTGCTGAGCTGTGCCACTTCCAGCCCCGATCAGCTGATGCCTTCGCATGGCTCAATGGTGCACGGTAATCTGCCGGAAGCCGGATCTATCGAGGTGGTCTCGCCTTCGGGTGTGTGCTGCGCGGGTATGCATGCATTCAAGTATGCCTACATGGCCGTGAAGCTGGGCGAAAAACAAAAGGCCGTGGCATGCGCCTCGGAGCTGCTCTCACCGGTACTGCGCTCGGATCAGTTCGAGGACGAAGTACAGCAGCTCGTCAAGCTTGAAAAGAACCCATACCTGGCCTTCGAGAAGGACTTTCTGCGCTGGATGCTTTCGGACGGGGCGGGTGCATTTCTGGTGGAATCGCAGCCCAACAGCGAAGGCATTTCATTGAAAATCGACTGGATTGAGGGTTGCTCGTATGCCAATGAGGTAGAGGCTTGCATGTACATGGGAGCCGATAAACTCGAAGACGGTTCGCTGAAAAGCTACAAGGATTTCAGCGCCGCTCAGATCCAGGACCAATCCGTGTTCAGTATCAAGCAGGACGTGAAGCTTTTAGGTGAAAAAATCGTTAAATTGGGTTTTGCCAAGCTGAAAGATATTCTGATCAAAAAAGGGGTGACCATTGAGGATGTGAGCTACTTTCTGCCGCACCTGTCGAGTTATTTCTTTGAAAGCAAGATCGATGAGTTTTTCAAAGAAAATGGAATGCCTATTCCCAAGGAAAAGTGGTATACCAACCTGGTGACGAAAGGTAACGTGGGGGCGGCTTCCATTTATATGATGCTGGAAGAGGTATTCAATAGCAAAGCGCTGAAAAAAGGTGAAAAAATATTGCTGGCAGTACCGGAAAGCTCGCGCTTTTCGTACATGTTCTGCTTGCTAACCGTCTGCTGACCCGGCGCAAGCCATATGTGCCGGCATTGAACAACGTCATAAAAGCTGCCCATATCATGAAAAAGGAAGACCTTCCCCAGGACCCGGGAGCCCTTGCTAAATTTACCCGGGAGGTATGCTACGTCAAAAATGACGACGGCAAATACGAGACGGCTTTGAGCAAAGGCTGGGACATCAAGAAGCAAGCGCTGGACAGCGCCTGGGAGGAGGTCAATGAGCGCGTAGAAGATGCCAGAAAGGCCGTGGCCAATGGCGAAAAAAGCCCGGTATACTATTTTATGGAGCTGCGTCTGATGGATCTGGCAGTGCTGTCGGGTTACACGGGCATCTTTCCTTTTTTTATAAAAAGACATTTCAAACCATCCGTTTTTAAAGATCTGAGCGAGAGAAAACTGGAAAAATATGCCAGTGCTTTCGACATTACTGTGAGCGAGTTGAAAAATTTTAAAGGTTGATCCAGTGAATATTGATAGTCAAACGGATGAGTTCCACCATGTTCAGACCGCGCATTGCGAAAACGGAGTCACCACGGCATTGCTGCGCTACCATGGTCTGGAATTTATGACCGAGCCGCTGGCTTTCGGGATGGGTTCAGGCCTTTTTTACATACAAATACCTTTTCTGACCGTCAACAATGGTCCTGCGATCTCATTCCGGACAATGCCGGGCGCTATCTTTAAGCGCACCTGCAAGTCGCTCGGCGTAGAGGTGAGCCGTAAAAAGTTTTCGAATCCGGCCGCAGCAGAGGCGTTTCTGGACAAGAAAGTGAAAGAGGGCATGCCGGTAGGATGCCAGGTAGGGGTTTTTCACCTCAGTTACTTTCCCAAAGAATACCGTTTTCATTTTAATGCGCACAACCTGATCGTTTTCGGAGAGCAGGACGGCCGTTACCTGATCAGCGACCCGGTGATGGAAGATGTGACTTCGCTTTCAAAGGAGGAGCTTTCGAGGGTCCGGTTCGCACAAGGCCCGCTGGCTCCCAAAGGGCATATTTACTTTCCCGAAAAGGTCAGGCCCATTACCGATGAGATGATCCGGAAGGGCATAGTGAACGGGATCAGCAGGAATGTGCGCGATATGCTGCGCATACCTGGCAATTTTGCCGGTGTGGATGGCATTCGTCACACTTCTAACCACATCCGTAAATGGAGGGATAAGCTGGGGCTGCGTAAAGCGAGTCTGTATTTGGGACAGATCGTGCGCATGCAGGAAGAGATCGGCACCGGCGGCGGCGGATTCCGTTTCCTTTACGGGGCTTTCCTCGAAGAAGCAGCCGGTTACATGCAGGACGACCGCCTCTCGAATATTTCAGAAGACTTCACCAGGGCCGGCGATATGTGGCGGGCGAGCGCCATTAAAATGGCGGGCGTTTATAAGGGCCGGCTTACCGAACAAAAGGATTTTGAGGAAATCGCGGATATGCTGCTGGACATCCGTCTGGTTGAAAAAGAGGCTTTCCAAAGGTTGTCTCACCTGAAACTGGGTAAGTAAGCAGGGATTGATATGACGGGTAAGGTATGTATCGAAATCAGGGATGTTTTTAAGCGTTATAAATCCGCTCAGCAGGATAGCCTCTCGCAAGTATCGCTGGACATTTTCCAGTCCGACGTTTTTGGTTTGCTTGGACCAAACGGGGCAGGTAAAACCACACTGATCTCCATTCTATGCGGCATCATCCCCGCTTCCTCGGGGCAGATCGTTTTTTTGTATGACGGGATTCCCTTTTCAGACGCGGAACGTAAAAGTAGGATCGGTTTCGTACCTCAGGAATATGCATTCTATCAGGAGCTGACCGCGCGTCAAAACCTGGATTATTTCGGGGCTATGTACAATTTGTCCAGGCAGAGGTTGGAGGAAAGACGGGAGCATCTGCTGGAAGTGCTGGGTCTGGACAAGGCGGCCGACAAGAAAGTGGGCACATTTTCCGGTGGAATGAAAAGACGACTGAACCTGGCCATCGGCATCATCCACGAGCCCGATATCCTTTTCCTTGACGAGCCCACGGTTGGGGTCGATGTGCAGAGCCGGAATGCTATTATCCGCTACCTGCAACGGCTCAATGCGGATGGGACGACTATTATCTACACTTCACACCATATGTCGGAGGCGGAGGAATTCTGTAAAAGCATTGCGCTGATCGACCACGGCAAGCTCATTGTAGCAGGCGGGTTAGATGAGCTGAAAGCAATACACGCTGTCGACAGCCTTCAGGCACTGTTTATCAACCTGACCGGAGAGGCATACCGGGACTAAGTTTATGTTTAAACTATATTCATCATTACGCAAAGAACTGCTCCTGTTGATTAACGACAAGGTGGGGCTTGCATTGATGTTTGTGATGCCCTTGCTGCTGGTGTTCATCATCACCATCATCCAGGACAGCGCCTATAAGATGGTTAATGAAAACCAGATACCGTTGCTGGTGGTCAATCACGACAAGGGTGGGGAAGGCCGGAAACTGGTAGGATTACTGCAAAAGTCGGGGCTCTTTAAAATTGACTCTCAGAATGGCATTCAGCAGCAGTCGCTGCGGTCGGAATTATTGTCCAGAGGGAAAATGATCGCATTATACATTCCCGGCAGCTTTTCGGCAGGCCTGGAAAGCAATGCGCAAGACGTGAGCGGCATTCTGATGGACGATCTTGGCCTGGAACATCATGCGGTGGTCGGAGAAAAAGTCCCGATGCCCCGACTTTCATTTTACAATGACCCTGTTTTGCAGGAGAATTATAGTTATTCGGTCATGAGCGTGATCCAGTCCTATATGAGCGTGATCGAAAACTCGCTGATGATCGAGCGGATGTATGCCAACATGGACCTGGCTGACAGCTCCGAAAAGCTCAAACAGAAAATGATTTCCAACCGGGTGGCGATCGACCGGATCGTGGCCCGTAACAATAATTCGACTGCTATCCCGAACTCTACCCAGCATAATGTACCGGCCTGGACTATTTTCGCCATGTTTTTTATGGTTGTCTCCCTGGGCAGCAACATCGTCAGCGAGCGCGTGAACGGAAGCTTTCTGAGGCTAAAAACAATGCCCACCACATTCATGCTGGTGATGTTCAGTAAAATGACGATTTACGTTGTCGTCGCCGTGTTGCAGGTTGCATTGACGTTCTCGATGGGGATCTGGATACTGCCCGCGCTGGGGCTCCCGCAGCTGAGTGTTCCCGGGAACCTGGTTGCACTGTTTGCGGTGATTTTTATGAGCAGTATGGCGGCGGTGAGTTATGCTTTGATGATCGGCGCCTTTGCCCGGACCGAGCAGCAGGCCAATGGTTTCGGAGCCATATCCATTATTATATTCGGAGCCATCGGCGGAATACTCGTACCTACGTTTGTGATGCCGGGTTTTATGCAGTTTGCGAGTAATTTTTCTCCCCTGCACTGGTGCCTGGAAGGGTTTTATGTATTGTTTCTCAAAGCAGGCAGCTGGCAGGAGCTAAGAAAGGTGTTTTTGTTTCTGGGCATTTTTATCCTCTTTTGCCAACTTGGCACATATTTTAAGTTACGGTTAGAAAGAATTATTTAAGTTTGAAGTTCGTAATTACCTGAACTAGCTGATATATCCCTCCTTGCAACGAAAAGCTCGGACTATTACCCTGAAAGTGACTAACAAATCGACATGGACATAGAAAGCCTGAAGCCCATTCTGAAAGGGCAAATTGTACAATACCTGAACTTACTGGATATCAATCCGCAGGACATTAAAGATGACGAGCCCCTTTTCGGCGGCGAGCTTGGACTGGATTCAATTGACTCCCTGGAACTGGTCGTGCTCCTGGAGAGAGAATATGGTATCAAAATCAACAATCCCGCCGAGGGCAGAAAGATACTCGTGGATGTGAACCATATGGCCGGGTACATTCTCGATCATACAAAAGCAGCTTAATCAAATACATGGGACGGGTGTTGGTGACAGGAATGGGGATGATCTCGGCCATTGGCAACAATGTGCAGCAGAATCATCAGAGCTTACGGGCCGGTCGTTCCGGCATCGGGCGGGCCACCTGGTTTGAATCGCTTTACACGAGCTCGCTGCCATTCGGGGAAGTTAGTATGAGCAACCGGGATCTGAAAGAATCCCAGGGACTCGAAAGCGCTTCCGGCTACACCCGTACCTGCCTGCTGGCAGACAAGGCCTTTTCGGAGGCCATTACCGATGCTGGTTTGACCCCCGGGCAACTTTCTTCGCTGGACACTGCATTGATTTCCGCCAGCACGGTGGGCGGCATGTGCCTCACCGACCAGCTCTACGAAGACGCCAATCATAAATCGAAAGGATCTGAGTATCTGGATGCCTACGGTTGTTCGGCCCATACACTCAAACTCATCCGGCGGTACCAGATCAAAGGTTTTACCGATACGATTAATACTGCCTGCTCATCCTCGGCGAATGCCATTATGCTGGGCGCCAGGCTGATCCGGTCGGGTAGGATCAAAAGAGCAGTTGTCGGCGGGGTGGATAGTCTGGCAAAATATACCGTAAACGGTTTCAATGCATTGAAAATTCTGTCGGACGCAGCCTGCAAGCCTTTCGATGTGCACCGCGACGGGCTCAACCTGGGTGAAGGTGCGGCTTACCTGGTGCTGGAAGCGGAAGAACTGGCTCATAACAAAAAAGTATATGCAGAGGTGGCAGGCTTTGGCAATGCCAACGACGCTCACCATCCCTCGGCCATGTCCGATCAGGCTACCGGCGCAATCCGGTGTATGCAGGAGGCCATGCACATAGCCGGGATCAGTCCCGAAGCGATCGGCTACGTGAATGCGCATGGAACGGGAACCCAGAATAACGATCAGGTCGAGTTTTTTGGGTTAAGTGAGCTGTTCGGAACGATTCCGCCATACAGTTCTACCAAATCAATGACTGGCCACACGCTGGGCGCTGCCGGAGCGGTGGAGGCGATTTACAGTGTGCTGGCGATCGTCCATTCGGAGCTCTTTCCGAGCCTGAATGTACAGGAGCCCGTCGGAGGATCAGCTGCCGCCCCGGTTTCGGAATGGCGTAGCGATTATCCATTGCGTTATGTGCTTTCCAATTCGTTTGGATTTGGCGGAAACTGCACCTCATTAGTTTTTGCTGGCGCCAACTAATTTTCTTCCATCAACTTGGTCAGAATCTGTTGCGCTGCCACGGAGATCACAGTACCCGGACCGAATATGCCTTTTACACCTGCTTCGTACAGAAATGGGTAATCCTGCGGGGGAATTACTCCACCGGCAATGACCATAATGTCGGCTCGTCCCAGCGTTTTCAGTTCCTGGATCAATTCGGGAATAAGCGTTTTATGGCCGGCGGCAAGACTCGAAGCACCGACGATGTGTACGTCATTTTCAATGGCCTGCCTGGCGACTTCCTGGGGCGTTTGAAAAAGAGGAGCTATGTCCACATCAAAACCCAGGTCTGCAAAACTGGTAGCAATCACTTTCGCACCGCGATCGTGCCCATCCTGACCCATTTTCGCCACCATAATCCGGGGACGGCGGCCTTCGAGGGCAGCAAACTCGTCCGACATCCGAAGGGCCGAAAGAAAGCTCTCATTTTCCCGGGCCTCGGAGTGATATACTCCCGAAACGGTGCGAATGGCAGACTGATAGCGGCCGAAATCCCTTTCCATAGCATCTGAAATTTCTCCTAATGTAGCTCTTTTGCGGGCAGCATCCACAGCCAGATACAGCAGGTTGGTCTGCATATCTTTTCCCCCGGATTTATCGCAGGCGTTGGTAATCCGGTCTAGGGCTTGGGTTACCTCTAATGTGTTTCTGCTATTTCTGATCGCCTGTAATCCTGCTATCTGAGCCTGTCGGACGGCTGCATTATCTATCTCAAGAATTTCAAAAGGCTGTTCATCCGTGGTAGCGAACCGGTTTACACCCACAATAACCTCTTTACCGGCATCGATCCGGGCCTGCTTACGGGCGGCTGCTTCCTCGATGCGCATTTTGGGAAGGCCGGTATCGATCGCCCTGGTCATACCGCCCAGCGCCTCGACTTCCTGGATCAGCTGCCATGCTTTCTCACAGAGCTCTTTGGTCAGGTATTCGACGTAGTAAGAGCCACCCCAGGGGTCTACCGCTTTGCACAGGTCCGTTTCCCGCTGGATAAACAATTGGGTATCCCGGGCAATACCAGCAGAAAAATCTGTCGGCAGGGCAATGGCCTCGTCCAGGGAATTGGTGTGCAGCGATTGCGTATGGCCCATCACCGCAGCCATTGCTTCGATGGTGGTTCTGGCAACGTTGTTGAAAGGATCTTGCTGGGTGAGGCTGTAACCGCTGGTCTGGCAATGCGTCCTAAGCATCAGTGATTTTTCGTTCTTGGGATCAAATTGTTTTACAATTTTTGCCCAAAGCATCCGTCCTGCCCGCATTTTAGCGATTTCCATGAAATGGTTCATACCTATTCCCCAGAAAAATGAAAGCCTCGGTGCAAAATCGTCTATGGGAATGCCCGCCGCCAGTCCGGTGCGGATGTACTCGAGTCCGTCGGCCAGGGTGTAGGCCAGTTCGATATGAGCGGGTGCCCCGGCCTCGTGCATATGGTAGCCGCTGATACTGATCGAGTTGAAACGGGGCATGAACCGGGAAGCATAAGCGAAAATATCACCCACGATCCGCATCGATGGGGCCGGTGGATAGATGTAGGTATTGCGGACCATAAACTCTTTGAGAATGTCGTTCTGGATGGTCCCTGTAAGTTGGTCCGGCCGGACGCCCCGCTCTTCGGCAGCGACGATAAAAAAGGCCATAACCGGTATGACCGCGCCATTCATCGTCATCGATACCGACATCTCGCCGAGCGGGATCTGGTCGAAAAGCGTTTTCATGTCCTCTACCGAATCGATAGCCACGCCCGCCTTGCCCACGTCGCCCTTCACGCGCGGATGATCCGAGTCATAGCCGCGGTGGGTCGCCAAATCGAATGCAACGGATAGCCCTTTCTGGCCCGCGGCAAGGTTGCGGCGGTAAAACGCATTGGATTCGGCGGCAGTTGAAAACCCTGCATACTGGCGGATCGTCCACGGGCGCTCGATGTACATGCTCGCATACGGCCCACGCAGAAACGGTGCCTGCCCGGCACCGAAAGCAGGATGGGTAGCGCCGTCCAGGTCGGTTTGTGAGAAAACCGGCTTTAACGGAATTCCTTCCGCGGTCTGGATCAATGGCTTTTTTGCCGGTAAGACCACCTGGGCGATTAGATCTTTGGATACCGGTGTATCGCCCAAGACAGTTCTTGGGGGGGCGCTTGTGAAGTCCTGCCAGGCTTTTTCGGCCAGTTGCACAGACATTGTTTCCAACAAATACGCGCCGCCGGCAGGGTCGGCAACACTGGCATGGTAGCTTTCATGTCTGAGGATGGACGAAACATTCAGGGCAAGGCGGCTTGCAAAGGCATTGTTTTGGGAAGCATCAAAGGGCAAAACTGTGAGCGCGTCACAACCGCCGGTCACAGCGGCCATCGCCTCTGATGTGGCCCTGATTAGATTAGTGAAGTCGGCCTGCCCGGCCGGTTGTCGCAGCAGCGTCTGCACATGAATAAACGGGCTGTAAAGCGCATCCGGCAAGCCGTATGACCGGGCGATCTGATGTAACAGGTAGCGAAGCGCCCGTAGCTTGGCAATTTCCGTCAGGTAACGGCTGTTCACCTGAACCGAAAGAAAAGTCCGGTTGAATGCAAGCAAAAGCGGCACCCCTTGGCTGGTCAGCAGATCGATGGCTTTGGAAAAGGAAATGAGAATGGAGCTCAACTCTCCGACCGGGTTCAATTCGTGGCCGGGGACCGCTGTGATCATCAGCGGCCGGAATTCCCGCATATTTTTGGTATGCATGATCAGGGCTGCCAGGTCCTCAAAGGTAGCATTCATCTGATGACCGGTCGAGATCGGATCGAAGGCGATCCCGCCTTTCAGGTAGTGTCCTGTCATGCGGGTTATTTCATCAAATAACCGCCCGGGATGATGGGGCGTCCTGAAAAAGACCGGGGTCAGGATCAGGTCAATGCCTTGCAGTATGCGTGAGAGATCGTGCCGGTCGGGAGCATGTCCGGAGAGGTCCAGCAGCACGCCGTCTGCACCCTGCTGCAAAGCGGCATGGATCGCGACATTCGCTGAGGCGGGAGTCGTAACAGTCACCAGTGGTACATTAAGCCAGCCAGGCTCTTTCTTTTGTGCAATTTGCATGGCTGAGACTTTGTCGGGATCGATCTCCGCACTGGTGTAGTAGGGGCTCATCGGAAGACCCGGAGCGATCTCCCATTGATCTAATGCATTCGCGCGCCCGTTTACCTCCCTATTTGCCAGTTTCTCCCAGGTAGCCTTATCCGATGAGCTGAATTCCGAAAACAGGTTTGCTGACATTTAACCGGGATTGTAAGGTGGATCGAAGCACTGTGTCTGGAAGCAAAACTACAAATTTTAGGATGTAAAACAGGGCCGGCAAATTTCAAAATGCCTCCTGTAACCTTCTGGACACGATTACACTGCTGTTTTTATTTTCAGGCTTGCACATGCGCCCGACGGCTGCTAAATTGAATGTTCGATTCGTCTGGAGAGATCAGGTATTTTTATATCTTTGCCGTCCTTTTGAACTATGATACTCAGAGTTTGGTAAATTATACATTGGAAAGAATCAGCACAAATAGAGAGGTGGACCAGGTTTGGGATGCCTGCCTGAGGATCATTCAGCAGCACATTCCCGACCAAAGTTTTAAGACGTGGTTTGAACCGATACGTCCCTTAAAGCTTTATGGTAAAGTGCTTACGATTCAGGTCCCCAGCCAGTTTTTCTACGAATGGCTGGAAGATAACTATGTTAATTTACTCAGAAAGGCACTCGATTATGCCATCGGACGTGATGGCTTGTTGGAGTATTCGATTATCGTCGACACAGGCAACGAAAAGCACCAGCCGCTGACGATGAACGTCTCCACCCAGAAGTCACCCAACTATTCCAGGCCGGATAACTTCGCGACAGACCCTCGTATGGGCACGATTGTGAAGGAAAAAGACCAGGATTCGCTGACGCTGGACACCTATCTGAATCCAAACTATTCTTTCGACAACTTCATTGAAGGGGACTGTAACAGGCTGGCCCGTTCGGCAGGTTTTGCCGTAGCGCAGCGCCCGGGGCTTACTTCTTTCAACCCCCTGATGATGTACGGAGGCGTGGGGCTGGGTAAAACACACCTGGTGCAGGCCATTGGTAACTACATCACCAACCACTACGAAAATAAACTGGTCCTTTACGTTTCCTCAGAGAAGTTTACCAACCAGTTTATCAACTCGATCCGGAACAACACTTTGCAGGAATTCACGGATTTCTACATGAAAGTGGATGTATTGGCCATTGACGACGTGCAGTTTTTATCGGGAAAAGAAAAGACCCAGGATACTTTCTTCCATATTTTCAACCACCTGCATCAGCTCGGCAAGCAGATCATCATGACCAGTGACCGCCCGCCGCGTGAGCTTCAGGGGTTACAGGATCGTTTGTTATCGCGTTTCAAATGGGGGCTGACGGCGGATTTGCAGGCACCTGACTTTGAAACCCGTATTGCAATTATCCAGAAAAAAATCCAGTCGGAAGGTATTTCCATTGACTACGATGTGATCGAGTACATAGCGCATAGTGTGAATTCCAATGTAAGGGAGCTCGAAGGCGTTATCGTTTCGCTGATGGCGCAGGCTTCGCTAACGCGCCGGGATATCGACGTTGAGCTGGCCAAGAACACGCTGCGCAACATCGTGATGAACGAGGATAAAGAGGTAACCATCGATACGATCCAGGAGATCATCGCTGATTATTTCCAGGTATCGATCGCGGACCTGAAAAGTAAAAGCCGTAAAAAAGAAGTCGTTTACCCGCGACAGCTGGCGATGTATCTTGCCAAGGAATACACCGACCTGCCTCTCAAATCGATCGGTTACCATTTCGGCGGCCGCGACCACAGCACGGTGATCCACTCCATTCAGAGTATCAACCTGTTGATGGACGAAACCCCGGACGTGGAAGAAACTTTGCAGAAGCTACGCAGTTACTTTAAGTAGAAATGAGCGTATAAGGTAAAGTAGAACCTGACTTTGCCTGACCATGCAGCCTATCCTGCTGAACCGCTCCCAGATCGACGACCGTCTTTGGAATGACCTGATCCGCAGGTCGCTGCAATCAGTCATTTACGCGCATTCCGACTATCTGGATATCGTTTGCAAGTCCTGGAAGGCGCTCGTTTGGCCATCGGCTACCGGTTTCTCGATCGTCATGCCGCTACCGATTAAAAGAAAGGCCGGTATCAGCGCGGTTTATCAGCCGCTTTTTTGCCAATATCTGGGCCTATTTTCGCTTCAAAAGCTATCTGCCGCAGAAATTCAGTCCTTTCTCAGGGCATTGTCATCTCACTTCCGATACATTTCTTCCTACCATTTTAATCCGCAGCTTTACGGCCTTTTGCAAGGCGGGCAAGCCTTTTTTCCTCAGATCAGCTTTCAGGTTTGCATGACGCATTGGCTGCATCTGGATGAGCATTACCCTTATACGCGCAGTCGCTACTCCGCCGACAGGCGCACTAACCTGCGACGTAGTACGGGCTGGGGCTGGCAAATGGAAAGGAGGGGGGACATATGGCCGCTCATCCGCTTATTCAAGCAGCATCATGCCCATAAAATTGCCGGAGGCGTTCATCGTGATGCCTATGCGCTGCTGGAAGCGCTGTTTTCAAGAATGAGCACATTAGGCTTTGCGGAACTGCTCTACGCACGGCGAAAGGGCCAGATTCATGCCGGCATTCTGCTGTTGCGGTATTCAGGTAGGATCATCTATATTTTCAATGCATCCGATCAGATCGGCAGGGAGGGAAACGCGCGTACATGGATGCTGGATCAGTACATCATGGCGCATTCCGGGCAGCAGTTGATGATTGATTTCGAAAGCCCGGAGGTTCCGTCCATCGCACAGTTCTATAAAAGCTTTGGTAGCCCGGCAATGCCCTTCATCAAAATAACTAAAAACCAGCTTGGCTTCCCGCTACGGCAGATCCAGCAATACCGGACCCGGGATTAAAACCATGCAATGTCTTTTCGCAGCCCTTTATAGGATTTGAGATCCATTTCAAGTGATCCGATTTTAAGATCCACTTCTGCTTTCAGCGGAATTTTATTGGAATCGTCGGAAACCCACAGGTTCATCGGCTCTTCTCCTTTGAAGAATTTGTTTGTCGGGATCTGCGGGGATAGCCGGAGTACTTTGCTTTTGCCAAACTTGGTCTTGATCACATCCCTTCCGACGTAGCGGATGCGCAGTTTGTAAACCTCGCCGTCAAAAAATGTGGGGACTTCTATGATTTCACCTTCGTTAACCTTGTCAAAATTGATGGTCCTCAGGAAAAAGTAACCGCTGATGATATCGTGTATGTTGTTGGGAACATTATAGGTTTTGGTCTCGTCCTTTACATTAGAAACCGCCTGATCTTTTGTGTGATTGAAAAACACCGTCTCTTCTTTGCGGTATTTATTCTCCTGGATCTGCCGCTCAAACATATGGGGAAGAATGGCGGTCGTGTCGATATAGGAGCGCCAGGTGTCACGTACCCTTGAAATCAGGTCGAATGCGCCCACAGTCCTGCCGGTCACGTTCACCCGGTAGCAGGGCCGGTTGTTGATCATCGAGACGGCCCTGCCTACTTCCACTTTTGCCTCGGCAGCATTAATGAAGCCATAATGCACCCTGTATTCGACGCGCTCGCCGGTTCCAAAGCTCTTGTTGTGGATAATGCGCCCCCCTTCCGCATTTTCGTCGAACTGGCGAAAGGATAGTAAAAGTGCTAATGTCGAAATGGCTAACAGTAAAATGTACGATCTTTTCATGCTAATCACGTTGTTACAAGGAAGGGTATTTTCCTTTTAAATTGGCCAGGTATTTTTTCAGATCCCCGCTAAACTTGTTTTCAAATTCCTGCCTGAAAGTGTTCTGTTTGGACTTATAGGTCAGGTAACTGATAAAGTAAGCGTTATTGGGGAGTTTCCCGTCCGGCCATCGGTTTTTGTTTGTTAACGTGCGCTTGCCGGAAAGAAGTGTGTCCGTATCGTTGAGGATATCGGTGATCATCCTCATTTTCAGCGAATCCCTCTGCGGAGTAGGCGCCGGATTGGTGCCGAATGTTTTATAGAGACTATCCAGGCGCCCCGCACCCCTAAGCATGTGTTGAGAATAAGCATCGTTATATCGCTTTGAATATTCATAGGCGCGCAACTGTTCGGAGTCGCGACCATATTTGTACTTCAAGAACCGGATGGCGCCCTGGTCTCCGACAAAGCTTGCCAGATTCTCATTGAGTTCCAGATTATTTTTTACAAAAAGCGTACCATGTGTCAATTCGTGCAGGATCAGGTTGGCCAGGCTGCCCACTCTTCTTCGAAGCATACTGGAAAGGATCGGATCTTTCAGATAACCCAGGGTAGACCATGCCGATACGTCGCCTATGTCGGTATCTAATCCCTTGTCGATGAGTGTTTTCTCCTCAGTCGCTGCCCTTGTCGAATCGAAATAACCCTTATAGGGAAAAGTGCCGACAATGGGAAAATGCCATTGGTAAGGTGCTACTTTGTAGCGTTCCGATGCGGTGATCAGCCAGATAAGTGGCTTGCCGTGTTGATCATAGAAGGTGGTATAGTTATCAGACGGCGTCAGCCCGAGCGAATCGACGCCGAATTTTTTAATCTCCGCGATCAGGCGGATCCGCGCTTTCAGCGAATCAGGAAAGGTAGGGTCGGCGAGCACATCGCTGACATCTCTGACCTGCATGAGAATCCGGATTTGTCCTTTGGCCTGTAAGAAACCGTAAGTAAGCACTTCTCTGTAAAAGACTCCCAGGATTAAAATGACTCCCAGGATGGCAAGCAATATTTTTTTAATCACAATTTCGATGTTTGGCGATAGCAGATGCGTTCTTCCGAAAAGCATTCTGCAACAAAAATAGGCAATCGGCGGGCTTTTCGGATACTGAAAATCAAGGCTTGTCTGCCGTTTGATAATTCAAATATGCTCTATGATTATCGGACCTTAAAGCCGTTCCTGTCACAGGACGTAAAATGCTAAGAAATCGTGAAAAAATAAGTTTTTAAGCAAAAAGCGGGTTGTGCTTTTGATGAGAATTAGATATTTTTACAAAACAATGAAGACCCATTGCCGAGCGGTTTTTGTAAAACAAAAGCCGCTTTTTTATGTACAAACTAAATTTATGTTACCATTTCATGGCACAACCAACCACTGATAAAGACAACAAACTAAAAGCGCTGCAGACCACGCTCGAAAAGCTCGATAAGGCTTACGGAAAAGGCACTGTCATGCGTCTGAGTGACACCAAAGTATTGGACATACCCGTCATTTCAACCGGCTCACTGGGCCTTGACCTGGCGCTGGGAGTAGGAGGGGTCCCCCGCGGGCGGATCGTAGAGATCTACGGGCCGGAATCGTCGGGTAAAACCACCCTTTCAATGCACTGTATTGCAGAGGCACAAAAGAAAGGCGGACTCGCTGCGTTCATCGATGCGGAGCACGCATTCGACCGCTCTTACGCTGAAAAATTAGGGATCGATACCAGCAACCTGCTGATTTCGCAGCCCGATAATGGAGAGCAAGCCCTTGAAATCGCCGAGCACCTGATCAGCAGCGGCGCGGTTGATATTATTGTTATCGACTCGGTTGCTGCCCTGGTACCCCGCGCTGAGCTGGAAGGCGAGATGGGAGATAGCAAAATGGGACTGCAGGCGCGCCTGATGTCGCAGGCCTTGCGGAAACTGACCGGTGTGATCAACAAAACAGGCTGCTGCTGTATCTTCATCAACCAGCTTCGTGAGAAGATCGGTGTGATGTTCGGTAACCCTGAAACGACAACCGGTGGTAATGCCTTGAAATATTACGCATCCGTTCGTCTGGATATCCGTCGCGTGGGACAGATCAAAGAAAGCGCTGACGCGATCCTGGGTAACCGTACCCGCGTGAAAGTGGTGAAAAATAAAGTCGCGCCTCCTTTCAAAGTGGTCGAGTTCGATATCATGTATGGAGAAGGAATTTCCAAAGTAGGTGAAATTATCGACCTGGCCGTGGAGTTGGATATCGTCAAGAAATCAGGTTCCTGGTTCAGCTATGAAGGCAATCGCCTCGGACAAGGCCGTGACGCGGTAAAAGCGTTGATTAAGGACAATCCAGAGCTGATGGACGAGCTGGAAGGTAAGATACGCGGGCAGGTGAACACCGACCCCGAGTCGCTGATCGACACCAGTGAGCCCAATGTGGTAGACGACGGTAGTCCGCTATAAGTTAAAGTGATCTCATAAAAAATGCCCTGCTGAAAACAGGGCATTTTTTATGAGATCTGAAGGCTTAAAAAGGTTTTCTGTCATCATCGTCCTCATCGAAGTCGTAATCGTCTTCACCGGGTCCTGAGAACATGCTGCTGACCAGGTCCTGAAACTTCATGCCCTGGTCCAGGTTCTGCTTGCCGACCAATGAGAACTCGGCCATGCCGTGCAATGCAAATTCCATCATAAACAGTTTCTCGTCGGCATCTCCGTAGGCGCTGAGCATGTCTACAAAATCGTCCAGGCCGTCGATGGTTTTAAGACGGGCGATATACTCGCGATCGGTCATGTCGGCGGGCATTTCCATCTCGTTTCCGGCCCCAAACCATTCTACTACTTTTGCGTAAGGATTGATCTTGCTCTTTTTGCTTTTTTCGGGATCCGGGAAAAAGTTCAGGAATTGGGTCCGGATAGCCTTGCCGATCAGATTCTGCGCCACAATGACGGGGCCTTCGACTTCGCCTTCGTAAACAAGTTCTACTTTGCCGCAAATGGCCGAAACAACGCCGTAAAGGTCGGAGATACGTACATAGGTGGATGCTTCCGCATTGATCAATGCACGGCGCTCGGCAGTGCTTAGCAGGCTCTCGTAAGCCGAAATCGTCAGACGGGCCGAAACACCGCTTTTACTGTCGACATACTCGCTTTCGCGTGCTTCAAAAGCGATCTGCTCGATCAGCGTTTTGATCAGCTCATTGACTTTAACCAATGATTTTTGCTCATCCTTCACGACAGCTTCCTGCTCTGTAATGCGTTTGCCTGTCTCAATGGTCTTGGGATAATGCGTGACGATCTGGCTTTCAATCCGGTCTTTGAGCGGGGTTACAATGCTACCACGGTTGGTATAATCCTCCGGATTGGCGGTGAACACAAACTGAATGTCCAGCGGCAGCCGCAGTTTGAAACCTCGGATCTGGATATCGCCTTCCTGCAAAATATTGAACAATGCTACCTGGATACGTGCCTGCAGGTCAGGCAGCTCGTTGATCACGAAAATACCACGGTGCGAGCGGGGAATCAATCCGAAGTGGATCACGCGCTCATCCGAATAAGGTAATTTCAGCGTTGCCGCCTTGATGGGATCCACATCACCTATCAGGTCAGCGACGGAAACGTCGGGCGTTGCCAATTTTTCCGTATAACGTTCATCGCGGTGCAGCCACGCTATCTCGGTGCTATCACCCTGTTGCTCGACGACGTCCTTAGCATACCTGGACAAGGGTGCCAACGGATCGTCGTGCAGTTCAGAGCTTTTGATGTACGGAATGTACTCATCGAGCAGATTGACCATCATGCGCGCGATACGCGTCTTGGCTTGCCCGCGCAGGCCAAGGAAGTTGATGTTATGCATGGAAAGGATGGCCCTTTCCACATCGGGAATAACCGTCTCCTCGTAACCCCAGATCCCGGGGAAAACATTTTCCTTGTTTCTGATCTTTTCAATCAGATTATCTCTCAGCTCCTGCTTGATAGAACGCGACTGATAACCTGCTTTCTTGAGTTCTCCGAGCGTTCGGATGCCCAATAGTTCCGGGCTTGTAAGCTTTGAGTATGTCATGTATTTAATGCTGGTTAACGCGCGTAAGCCACCGACCGCATTTCACGGATTACAGTGATCTTGATTTGCCCGGGGTACTGCATTTCTTTTTCAATCTTTTGGGAGATGTCAAACGAGAGCAAGCCTGCTTTCTCGTCGGATACGTTGTCGGCATCGATGATCACACGCAATTCTCGTCCGGCCTGGATCGCATAGCATTTCTCTACGCCATCAAAGGACAAGGCTAGGTTTTCCAGGTCACGCAGGCGTTGGATATAAGACTCCATCATCTCGCGGCGAGCGCCCGGACGTGAGCCCGAAATCGCATCACAAACCTGGATGATCGGCGAGAGGATGCTGGTCATCTCGATCTCATCGTGGTGCGCACCGATCGCATTGCATACCTCCGGATTTTCTTTGTATTTCTTGGCAAGCTCCATCCCCAGGATCGCGTGCGGCAGATCGGATTCCTCAGGCCACACTTTACCAATGTCGTGCAGCAGACCCGCGCGCTTGGCCAGTTTGGTGTTCAATCCAAGCTCGGATGCCATCGTAGCGCACAGCTTGGCCACTTCCCGCGAGTGTTGCAGCAGGTTTTGCCCATATGAAGAGCGGAAACGCATGCGCCCGATCATTTTCACCAGTTCAGGATGCAGTCCGTGGATACCCATGTCAATTACAGTCCTTTCACCGATCTCGACGATCTCGTCATCAATGTTTTTGCGCGTTTTGGCAACCACTTCCTCAATGCGGGCAGGGTGGATACGTCCGTCCTGCACAAGCCGGTGCAATGACAGCCTGGCGATTTCCCTTCTGACAGGGTCAAAACCGGAGATTACAATGGCTTCGGGGGTGTCGTCGACGATAATTTCGACGCCGGTAGCTGCTTCCAGCGCCCGTATATTGCGGCCTTCACGTCCAATGATTTTCCCTTTGATGTCATCATTTTCGATGTTGAAAACAGAAACGCAGTTTTCGATCGCATGTTCCGCAGCAGTACGCTGGATGGTTTCGATCACGATCTTTTTGGCTTCCTTGGTAGCGGTAAGCCGCGCTTCTTCCATCGCGCTCTTAATGTAGGATCCCGCGCGGGTTTCCGCTTCTGCTTTCAGGGCGTCGACGAGCTGTTCGCGCGCCTGGTCGGCGGTAAGATTGGCTATTTTTTCAAGCTGGGTAACCTGTTGCTGTAAAGCTTTATCGGCTTCTTCGCGGCGTTTGGTGGCCGAATCCAGCTGCTGGCTCAGGTTATTTTTGAGCGTATCCAGCTCGTTTTCCTTCCGCTTGGTCTGTTCAAGGCTCTGGTTGAGGCTTTGCTCCCGCTGTTTGAGCTTCTGCTCGTTGCTTTGCAGGATGCCCCGTTTTTTATTGGCGTCTTCTTCGAATTCCGATTTCAAACGGAGGTATTTTTCTTTCGCCTCAAGGATGCGGTCTTTTTTGATGTTTTCGGCTGCTACTTCGGCATTGCGCAGAATTTCGGCGGCACGTTCCTGGGCCTCTTTTTCTTTTGCGTCAAAAGATCGCTGAAAAATGTACTTACCTGCAAAAATACCCACCCCTACGGCAATGATATCGGACAGGATGACGATGAAGAACAAAGAATTTGACATTTCAATAATGGTTATATATAGTTGGTTTTACCGACTACACCCGCGTTGAAATGCCGAGAATGGAAGAAATTGAAAGATTATTTTTGCAGATACTCTAAAATCAAAGGTCAGGTATAGGGATTCAGCTTTCAATAGCGCTGGCGATGGTTTCGTCCAGTTTTTCCACTCTGCTTTTAAAAGCCTGTACCAGGTCGTCCATTTGTTCCTGGTTCCGTTGCAATGCCACCAGGCATTCGATAGAAGTCAATGCTATGGCCTCTATGTCTCCGTATACTTTTCCTTTTAATTTATGCTGTTGCACGCGCTGCATGAACACCTCATACCCATCCCTGTAGAATTTCTCCTGATCCGCCGGAACGCTCAGTTTGAAACCTCTGTCCAGCAGTTTTATAAAGACAGAAACGTCTGGATTAGGTATGCTATTTTTTTTCATAAGGTATCTTCAAGCAATTCGATGCACTTATCGATCTCCTGGATATATCTTTCAACTGATTCTTTCAGTTCGGCAATTGCGCCTGTTGGTGTCAGTTTACTAGTGACAAGTTTAGCGAAACTTTTAGACTTATTAAAGTCTTTTTCTAAAGAGGTGTATTTTTTCCTGATTTCTTTCGCTTCTTCCTTGAGCACTGTATTGGTCGCCCTGAGCTCGGCGTTTTCACGCTGGAGTTCTGAGATTGACCAGTTTAATTTTTCCTTGTGGTTGATCAGGATTTCGAGTTTTTTCTCGACGTCGGATAATTTGTGTTCGATTATACGTTCAATGCTCCTTTCCATTTCCTAAACTGAAAAATCCGACAAACGAAAAAAACTGCCTATTTTCTGATCACTGCTTCAAATTCGCGCTCGTAGGTAGCAATCAGCCGCTGCATCGATTTGTCGATCACCTTGTCGGTGAGCGTCTGCTGTTCATCCTGTAAGATGAAGCTGATCGAGTACGACTTTTTGCCTTCCAGGTTGGCGCCTTCGTATACGTCAAAAACGTTAACGGCCCGCAGCAGGGCGCGCTCGGTTTTGTAGGCGGCCTGCCGAAGCGTCTCAAACGTTACCTGCTTGTTCACCACTACCGAGAGGTCACGGCGCACCTCGGGGAACTTGGGTACTTCTTTGTAGTCTACGGCCGCATTGTACTGACGCAGCAGGTATTCCCAGTCGAAGTCGGCATAGTAGACCGGCGCTTTAATATCCAGTTTTTTGGCGATCGCAGCGTTGAGCAGCCCCAGCGAAACGACTGGTTTTCTGTTTACAACCAGTGTCAGGCCACTTTTGAAAATCGCAGGATCAGCCTCTTGTTTTTCCGCATCCCTGATTTTGAGCGCATTCAGCACCTGATTGGCGAATCCTGCCAGATCGTGGAAAACCACCTCCTGGGATTTTTCAAACCAAGTTTCCTGGTGCGCGTTGCCGGTCAGGAAAAGCGATAACCGCTCTTTTTCGACGAATTTCTCGCTCAGCTGATGATAGGTATTGCCGAATTCGAAGAGTTTCAAATCCTTTTGCCGGCGGTTACTGTTGTATGCAACCACTTCCAGTCCGGAGAACAGTAACGTCTGGCGCATGACCGACAGGTCTTCGCTCAGGTAATTCAGGATTTTGACAGGCGTACCCGGCAGGCTTTCGCCCAGCAAGGCCTGGTAGTCGGGTTTGGTCAATGAATTGTTGATCATCTCATTGAAACCATTGGCAACCAACAGCTCTGCGATGCGCAATTTGAGTTTTTCGGGATCATTGACCGGGAAATCAGAAATGTAATCAGAGCGGAGCGCGTCGGATAATTCCACCCGGCCAAATCCGTAAATGCGAAGAATTTCCTCGATCACGTCTGCTTCCCGGGTCACATCCACGCGGTACGGAGCCACAATGGCGGTGAAACCGGTTTCGGTTTCATCCTGCACTTGGATATCCAGACTTTCAAGAATGCTTTTGATCAAATCCCTTTCCAGGGTCTTGCCGATAAGCCGGTCGATGTTTCGATACTTCATCGCTACCCGGAAATCGCCAACTGGCTCGGGGTAGATGTCGATGATATCGGAGGAAACAGTGCCGCCCGCTATCTCCTGAATGAGCAATGCAGCTCTTTTCAAGGCAAAAAGCGGCATATTAGGATCTGTGCCGCGCTCGAAACGGAAGGATGAATCCGTCTTCAATGCGAAACGCTGCGCGGTTCTGCGCACCCACACAGGTGAGAAGTATGCCGATTCGAGAAATATCGAAGTGGTCGACTCGGTGACACCGGAAGTCAGTCCGCCGAAAACGCCTGCGATGCACATCGGTTCAGGGTTGCCGTCGACGCCTTCGCTGCAAATCATCAGGTCGTTGGCTGTGATTTTGCGCTCTACTCCGTCCAAAGTCACGAACGGTGTGCCCTCAGCGATGGTGGTAACAATTACTTTTTGACCCGAAACCCTATCCGCATCGAATGCGTGCATGGGTTGGCCCAGCTCATGGCAGACGTAATTGGTAATGTCGACAATGTTGTTGATCGAGCGGATGCCGATCGTTTGCAGGCGCTGTTTCAGCCAGGCGGGTGAGTCGGTTACGGTAATGCCTGAAATTGTCAGACCGGTATAGCGGGGACAAGCTTCGGTATTGAGAACCTCCACCGGAATCCGCAGGTTTTGGTTATCTACTTTAAATGCTTCGACGGAAGGTAATGTGATATCACGCTTCAAGACCGCTTTTAAATCACGCGCGACACCGTAGTGCGAGGCCGCATCGGCGCGGTTAGGCGTAAGGCCGATCTCGATCAGGTAATCCGAGGAAATGCCGAAATACTCTGCGGCAGGCGTGCCGTTGGGCAATTGCGTATCGAGTACGAGAATGCCGTCGTGCGAAGTTCCTACGCCCAGTTCGTCTTCTGCGCAGATCATCCCTTCGGACAATGCGCCGCGGATTTTGGATTTTTTCAAAACAAGTGGCTGATCGCTGCCGGTAGGGTATAAGGTGGCGCCTACGGTCGCTACGATCACTTTTTGGCCTGCTGCCACATTGGGCGCGCCGCATACGATCGAGAGGGGAGCATCCCCACCCACATCAACGGTCGTCAGGCTAAGCCGGTCGGCCTCGGGGTGTTTTTCACAAGTCAGTACCTGGCCGATCACCACGCCCTTCAAGCCGCCTTTAATGGATTCGATCTCTTCAATGCCTTCTACTTCCAGCCCGGTTGCTGTCAGTAAGCTATCGATTTGCTCGGGTGTTTCTGTAAGTTCAATTAAATCTTTAAGCCACTTATAAGAGATCTTCATGCGAATGCTTTAATGATAGTAGAATTCAGGCGCCGGAGACCGGGCTCCTGCCTTGTTGCAAAATTAATGATTTAGTTTGAAGCAGCGTCTGCCGACGGTGATCCGAGCCGTTTTTTATGATGTAAAACTTACTGGTGGGTAGCCTCCTCGGTCACCTCACCGGCATGGACGGCCACAGTCAAAGTGTTTTCAGCGGGCGGCACCGGGCAGGCGTAGCTCTCCTGATAGGCACAGTAAGGGTTATACGCTTTATTGAAATCCAGCACGATGACATTGTTTTTGATCTCAGACACAGGATAGTCCAAATACCGGCCGCCTCCGTAGGTCTGTTTGCCGCTGGTGGCATCACGGAACAGTACCGATATTACGCTTTCGTTTTTGAGCAACAACAATTTCTGGGCTTGACCGTCGATGGTAAAGTTGGCATAACCGTATTTCTCGTATTTTTCGCTGGTCCCATCGGTGTATTTGACGATCACCTCCTTGTCCTGGTCGGTGTAGGGGGAAATATTGGCGGTAACGCGGAAGGAAAGATCGGGCTGAAAGTAATGCAGGCCGTGAAAGCTCTCTTTATCCTTGATGGGGGAATCCTCACCGGTCTTGAAAAGCTCGTCTTTGGTGGCACGCTCTTCCAGAATCTTGGTTTTGTATAGTGCCGGGTTGGCGGCCAGCTCATCGGCGGAAGAGGAGCTGCCACCGCTGATGTTTTCAATAATGAAATAGGCAAGTATCGCGATCACCATCGCGACCGTGCTGTATCGGATCACTTTATTTTTGAACATAACAAGGATAATAAGCTATTCGGACTGCAAACTTACACCCGAAAGGGCGCTTTGGAAAAGTATAGGATGTTTATTTACTTTTTTAGAATAATTTTGAAACTTCGTATCCGACCGGTTTGCGATGTTGGATGAAATATATCTAAATTGACCTGGGAAAAACATTAAACCAATACCTGCCCCATCGTATGTCATACACAAAACGAGTACTCATTGCCGAAGACAGTTCAGTAATTCAAAACCTGGCGAGGAAGATTCTTGAATTTCAGCATTATGAAATCACTTCCGTGAAAAATGGCGAGCAAGTGCTGCAATTGCTTGAAAAAGAGGATTTTGATATTATTTTGCTGGATATCAATATGCCTGTGATGGATGGAATGGAGTGTGCAAGAAGCATCCGTAAATTGTCAGACGAGAAAAAGGCCAAAACGCCGATCGTAGCAATCACGGGCAATGCCAAAAACTATTCAGAAGAAGATTTCAAAGAAGCAGGATTTGATGATGCGCTGATGAAACCATTGAATTTTGACCGTCTGGTTGAAGTGGTGGCGCATTTGACCGAATAAAACGCCTGATGAGGATTACATTTTTAGGAACCGGCACATCGCAGGGAATACCGGTTATTGCCTGCGAATGTGCCGTTTGCCGTTCTGCTGACCAGCATGACAAGCGTCTGAGGACTTCGGTTTGGATTCAAAGCCATGGGAAGTCTTTTGTCATCGATACCGGCCCGGATTTTCGCCAGCAGATGCTGAGCGCCAATGTGAAGGAGCTGGATGCCGCTATTTTTACCCATCAGCATAAGGACCATACTGCGGGACTGGATGACATCCGGGCTTTTAACCACCGGCAGCAAATGGACATTCCGCTGTACGGCAGGTTGGAAGTGCTCAACCAGATCAAAAATGAGTTTGGTTACGCTTTTTCAGAAAAAAGATATCCCGGTGTCCCGCATTTTGAACTGCATCCGATCGAAAACGAGCCTTTCGAAGTTTCAGGGGTAAAATTTACGCCCATTGAGGTCATGCATCACAAGCTGCCTGTATACGGCTACCGTATTGGCGATTTTACCTATATTACCGATGCCAATTTCATTTCCGAAGAAGAGCAGCAGAAAATAAAGGGCTCGCAGGTGCTGGTGCTCGACACCCTTCAGAAGGAACCGCATCTTTCGCATTTCACGCTCTCGCAGGCGCTCGACCTGATCGATAAGCTCAATGTCCCCACTGCATATCTGACCCATATCAGCCATAAGCTGGGCTTGCATGCGGTAGTGGAAAGCGAGCTGCCGCCTCATGTGCACCTGGCCTACGACGGACTGGTGCTGGACCTTTGAGTCGTTTTTAGCTATAACGATCATTGCGCCACGGGTAGGCAGTATTGGAATACCCTCTCAATTCCCAGAATCCCAGCTGATTGGCAGGTAAAAACTGAATGCGGCTGATCCATTTGCTGCCTTTCCAGGCGTAGAGCTGCGGGGTAATCATCCGCACCGGCCCGCCATGGTCCCGTTCCAGCGGCTTTCCATCCGCTGTGTGAACCAGCAGCACATCTTCTTTAAGGGCTTCTTCCAGGGATAAGTTGGTGGTATATTTATCGTAGCCATGACAAAGAACGTGGGTGGCCGACGGTTTGGGCATCACCAGCGCTGCAAGGTCGGCCAGGCGGACGCCCACCCAGGGAACGTCCATCCGCGACCAGGTTGTCACGCAGTGAAAATCACTGATATCGCTAGTCTGGGGCAACGCCATGAAATCATCCCAGGACAATGCAAGAGGCATTTCCACTTCACCATCGATGATCAGCTTCCATTTGCTGAGCTGGATATCGGGCTTGAAGCCCAGGTCGAGCACGGGCCATTTGAAGGTTCTGGTCTGTCCCACGGGCAGCTTGGGCATGCCGTGCCGGTTGGGCTCTCCCTGTCCCATCGGGCGGGGATCGGAAACAGACGGGGTTTGGGCCATTTGCTGCTCAAAACGCGCTTTGAGCTTCATGCGGGCCTCTATGATCTTGTCGAGTTTGTTGTTGTCTTCCATATTAGTGATTGCTTACCCATTGCATCATTAAAGCAGTTAAATACCCTCCATAAGTTCCGATGGCGTAACCTAAAATTGCCAGCAGCACACCGACCGGTGCCAGCGACGGATGGAATGCAGCCGCGACCACTGATGCCGACGCCGAGCCGCCGACATTGGCCTGGCTGCCTACTGCAAGAAAGAAGAACGGGATTTTGAGCCATTTGCAAACGAGCACCAGGATCACACCGTGGATAGAGATCCAGATCAGTCCGATCGCAAACAAACCCGGATTATCGGCAACAGCGCGCAGGTCCATTTGCATACCGATGGTCGCTACCAGCACATAGAGGAACACCGATCCAAGCCTGGAAGCGCCGTAGTGTTCCAGTTTTCGTACCGGCGTGAGGGAGAGGATTATACCAATGAGTGTCGCAATGCTGATGATCCAGAAAAACGAAGAGGTGAGGCTGTATTTTTCCAGCGCGGGATAGTTGGCTGAAAGATAAGGCGTGATGATCTGGGCCAAACCGTGCGAGATACCTGTCGCTCCGAAACCTGCCGCGGCCAGGAATATATAGTCCGGCAGCGTCGGGTTCCGTTCGTTTGCTTTCTGGTCCGAGTCAAGATGGGCTTTCACTGTTTCGACTTGCGAGCTATCGGCCCCCAGGAAGGAATCTACCCGCGCGGCCACGCCTGCTCCGTAGATCAATGCGGCCATCCAGAGCTCGGCGATCAACACATCGACGGCCACCATTTGCGAAAACAGCTGATCGCTGGGGTGGAACACCTCGCGCAGGGCCGTCTGATTGGCTCCTCCGCCGATCCAGCTGCCTGCAATGGTCGCCAGCCCGCGCCATACCGCGTCGGCCCCTTCACCGGCGACTGTGGCCGGGCTGACACTGCCCACAATCCATAATGCGACTGGCCCTCCGATCATAATGCCTGCCGTGCCGATCAGCATTGCGATGAGCGCTTTCGGCCCCAGCCTTGCAAGTGATTTCCAATCCATTCCAAGCGTGAAAAGAACCAGGCACGCGGGCAAAAAATACTTGGAGACAACCGGGTAGAGCTGCGAGGTGGCGCCATTGATAAAACCCACCGAGTTGAGAAGGCCGGGGATGAAATAGCAGAGCAGCAGCGGCGGAATGACCGTGTAGAACCTTTTCCAGCCCGGCAGTGAAGCCGTGTAAAAAACAGCGGCCAGGATAAGCATCAGCAAGCCGAGTACCACAGCGTCATTGGTGATCATATTGCAGCATTAGGGGTAATGGAATAGTAAAACGCTAAAAATAGCTGAAAACCGACAGAAACACAGGGAGCGGTAGGTCAGGGCCTGAAAAGTTTCGGGAATAAAAGGCGAAATTGCAACTTCAATGCCCATTCAATTCAATTTCCCATGAACCCCGCAGGCTATTCACGGACACCGCTCGTCAAAAAGCTGGGGCTTAAAGCCGGCATGAAAGTCCGGCTGGTTGATCCTCCGCAGCATTACTTCGAGCTGCTGGAAACGCTTCCGGCAGATATTAATTTTTTGGAAGAGGCCAGAACTGCCAAGGACCTGATCCATTATTTTACAAGCCACGCCGCCTCTCTGACCGCGGATATGGCTGCATTGAAGCTGGAAATCGTGCCGGACGGCGTCATCTGGGTATCGTGGCCCAAAAAGGCGTCCAAAGTACCTACCGACGTGACAGAGGATGTGATCAGAAACCTGGCGCTGGCACACGGGCTGGTAGATGTGAAGGTATGCGCGGTAGATGCGGTATGGTCGGGACTGAAACTGGTGATACCGGTAAAAAACAGAAAGTAGAACATGTTTGATGTATTTGAAAAATACCTGACCAGCCGGATTGCGCTCAGCGGGGCCCAGCTGGCTGAGATAAAAGATGCTTCGGTGGTCAGAAAACTGCGCAAGCGGCAGTACCTTTTACAGCAGGGCGATATCTGGCGGCAAAACGCATTCATTTGCCAGGGATGCCTGCGTACCTACCGCGTAGATGCGCTCGGCAATGAACACATCCTGAATTTTGCCGTCGAAAACTGGTGGACCGGCGACCGGGAAAGTCTTGTCAACGGCACTGCTGCGCAATCCAACGTCGATGCGCTGGAAGACAGTGTGGTGCTGCTGATCGAGAAGGATAGGTTTGATCTGCTCTGCCGGGAAATACCTGCCTTCAACGAACTGGTGCACCAGATTATCCAGCGCAGTTTTATCGCATCCCAGGAGCGGATCCATGCTTCGATCAGCTATGGAGCAGAGGAAAAATACCAGCACTTTATCAAAACCCGCCCCGAACTCGTTCACCGCGTCCCTCAGCACATGATCGCTTCCTACCTGGGTATTTCACCTGAAACTTTAAGTAGGATCAGGGGCGTGGCCGCCAGAAGGTGAGTTATCTCAGCCTGGTTTGGTGCAGCGAAAACACTTGATAAATGTCAAGATCTTTCTTAGTAAATGTCAATGGAGCGGGGCGCTGTCCTGTCGCACCTTTGTAATGTGATTTGGGCTAAACAAATCCATTACAAACCAATATTTGACTACTAAAATGAAAAAGATCATTCTGATTACAGGGACCAGCACCGGCTTTGGGAAACTGATGACGATCACATTGTCCGGGGAAGGCCATACTGTAATAGCCGGTATGAGAGCTACCGACGGTAAAAATAAATCGGTAGCCGCAGAGCTGAGCGGACTGCCCAATGTCGATGTCGTAGAGATGGATATTCTCGGCGACGATTCGGTGCAAAGTGCCGTTGCGGCTACCCTTGCAAAGTATGGCAGAATCGACGTGCTGGTAAACAATGCGGGCGTTGCCGGGTTCGGGCTTGTGGAGGGATACAGCATTGAACAGGTGAAAAAGATGTTCGATGTTAATTTTTATGGGGTGCTACGGACCTATCAGGCTGTTTTGCCGGCGATGCGGGAAGCCAGAAAAGGGCTCATTATTAACATTACTACCGGGGCAAGCGGTTTTGCATTGCCTTTCATGGTGCCTTACATGGCTTCCAAGTTTGCGGTCGAAACACTCACGGAAGGCATCCAGAGCGAATTGAAGGATTATAACATCGAAAATGTGAGCATTCAGCCCGGGGTTTATCCCACTGAAATGAACTCAGGTGCCAAGACGGGTATCCTGGCCGACCTTCCGCAGGTACTGGAATCGTATGGGCAGGCGGCTACTGAGCAGTTCGCCTCCATGGGTGGGGCACTTTTTGGAAAAATGGCCGAATTTGAAATGGATCCTCAAACTATTGCCGACGGTGTACGGGAACTGATCGAAATGCCCGACGGTACAAGGCCGCTGCGCTTTCCGCTCGATGCCGTAGCGCAAGGCACAGACCATGAGTTCATTCAGGCGCGGAAAGAAATCAAAGAACGGTGGGTGGCCCGGTACGGATTCTCACTCTGAAAAATCTTCAAAAATAAATTACACAAGTTGCGATCCAGGACGGGCCGCAACTTGTTGTTTTAAACGGAGCAGTCCATTATTCCAACCGTCCAACCACTTATATTAAACGCAATGAACGCATTAGATGAAGCTGCGGCCCTGAAAGCAGGCCGGGAATTATTTATCAAAATGGTAGTTTCCAACTGGGAACTGCAAAACCAGCGACTGAACGGTTGGCTCTCGAAGCTTTCCGACGAAAGACTCATGGAGCCGGTAGCCGACGGCAAGAATCGAGCCGTGTATCTGCTCGGGCATCTGATCGCGGTCAACGACGGTATGATCCCGCTACTGGGCCTGGGGCAGCGGCTCTATCCCGAGCTGGACGATATTTTTGTGCAGCATCCAGACCGCACTTTTGAGGAAATACCTTCGGTACAGGAGCTGAAAATAAAGTGGGCGCATTTAAACGAAACATTGTCGGGGTACTTTGCCGGACTGGCCCCTGCCGAATGGTTCACCAGACACCACGCGATTTCAGAGCAGGATTTTGCGCTTGAACCGCATCGCAACAAGCTTAATATTCTCATTAACAGGACTAACCACGAGGCATACCATTTAGGGCAGCTCATTTTCCTGAAAGCCTGAAACGCGCAGACAGCTCTTGTAAAAGTCTGCGTTTTATGATATTTTTCAGCAATATTCACCACCAATATAATCGTCATCACTGATCACCATGGCTGTATACAATTTATCATTGAATGGCAAAAAGGTGAAAGTCGATGTAGAGCCTGATATGCCTTTGCTATGGGTGATACGCGACTTTGCAGACCTGAAAGGAACCAAATTCGGCTGCGGTATGGCCTTATGCGGCGCCTGCACGGTACACCTGAACGGCCAGCCCGCCAGGGCATGCCAGACCCCGGTTTCGAGTCTGGGCAAAAACGACAAGATCACCACCATTGAAGGCATCGGGGAAGGCAAGTTGAGCATTGTCCAGAAAGCATGGATCGAGGAGCAGGTTCCGCAGTGCGGGTACTGTCAGTCGGGGCAGATCATGTCGGCAGTAGCGCTGCTGAAAACAAACCCGGTACCGACCGATGCGGACATCGACGTCGCCATGAGTGGAAATCTTTGCCGCTGCGGCACCTACGACAGGGTCAGAAAGGCGATTCATCGCGCTGCTCAGGAAATGAAGGTGGCCGAAAAAGGAATCGGGCAACGCTAGTGTCCTATCATCAACCTTAGCCTCAGAAAACAATTGGAAAATATACAAACATCCCGCCGCGATTTTTTGAAAACCACCGGGCTGACAACGCTGGGCCTGGCGGTAGGCATTTCCGGGTTCGGCAAGCAGGCATCGTTAAAGAAGATAGCGCCCGCCGTGCTGAAACTGGAAATCAACCCATTCATCATCATCGACACGGCAGGCAATATCACGCTGGTTAACCCGCGCCCGGACATGGGGCAGGGATCGACCCAGGCGGTACCGTCTCTTTTGGCCGAGGAACTGGAAGTGAGCCTGGAAAAGGTGCTTATCGTGCAAAGTGACGGAAAAGGCAAATACGGCAGTCAGACATCGGCCGGAAGCAGCTCGGTACGTGAGCGGTGGATGCCTATCCGCAAGGCCGGCGCTGCGGCCCGTGAAATGCTGACGGCCAGCGCGGCAAAAAGATGGAATGTGCCCGCTTCCGAATGCGTGGCCCAGGATGGAAAGATCTGGCATAAGGCCAGCGGAAAAAGCCTCACTTATGGCGAGCTGGCCGACGAAGCTTCCAAACTGGAAATTCCCAAGGAGCCCAAACTGAAAGATCCCAAGGATTTTAAGATTATCGGCAAATACAACAAACGCCTGGATGTACCTGAGCGCGTTACGGGAAAGGCAGTTTACGGAATTGATGTCGATGTACCGGGAATGGTATATGCAAGCATCGTCCACTCGCCGATGATCCACGGCAAAGTAGCCTCGATCGATGATACGGAAACCAAAAAAGTGAAGGGCGTTTTGCAGGTGATCAAAACCGAGCGCACCATGCCGCACCGGACCTCGGAAGCCGTAGCAGTGGTGGCC
>CBFGMV010000049.1:0-56422 GCA_965649915.1 uncultured Dyadobacter sp. | reverse complement strand
CGTCCCGATTTTATCGATCATCGCCCCAAAGCCGATCAATGAAATGGCGTACGCTGTCTGAAATGCCATGACGATGTGGCTGAAATCGGACTCAGACCAGCCAAAATCGGCTTCCAGAGTCGGTTTGAGCAGGCCCAGGACCTGGCGGTCGAGGTAATTGATGGTCGTGGCGCAGAACAGCAGCGCTACCACCCGCCAGCGATAGCCTGTCATTTTATTTTCCATATTGAATTGGTAAGATATTGATCAAGGTTTCAGGATTGGGATAGTACATACACGGGTTTCTCCAACAGCGATTTCAGCGTTTCCAATGCGCCCCTCTGTACCAATGCGCGGAGATAGGTGGTTACAGTGTTCTGAACTGAATCTATTTTATTCAAATCCCTTCCCCACAGCCCCTGCTCTTTCAAAATCACCTGCACCATTTCGGGGATCGAAGGCATTTGCCATTTCTGATGAAAATATGCGGCTCGTGGGTCCTGGATGAGATAGTGGCTGTCGTTTGCCTTTCCGAAGTAATTGTCACCCTCCTTTCTTACCGGTTTCATGTAGAAAATAAAGACAGCGATTCCAAACGTCATGTATTCGGGAAGGTAGCCATTCTGTTTTTCAAAATTCAGGTAGGTAGGAATGACCCGTGAGAGCATCTTGGCAGAGTAGTTCTGGTTGATGTTCAGCCATCTGTGGAGGATATGGGGGTTTTTGAAACGCTCCGCCACTTGCCTGCTGAATGTAAGCGCAACATCTGGGCGCATTTCGTACGGAATGGCCGGAGCAATTTCGTTTTCCATCAGGCAGGTCAGGAATGCCGAGAAAAACGGATCGTCCATTGCTTCTACCACCGTTTTGAAGCCGCACAAGTGAGCAAGCCCGCCTCCCAGCGTATGTGCGCCGTTGAGTAACCGCAATTTCAGTTCGCGATAAAGCTCGATATCAGGTTCGATGATCAGCCCCGGATCGATGCCGTAAAAAGGGATTTTTTTGCGGATTTCTTCACCACCTTCAATTGCCCAGAGATGGTAATGTTCGGTCGTGATCAGTAGTTCATCGCGGTAACCGAGTTCTTCTTCCAGTTCTTTCAAACGGGCTTCGTCGGGTTTGCCGGGTACAATGCGGTCGACCAGCGAATTACAGAAAAAATTGCATTGTTCGATCCAGTCGATGAATGCGCCTTCCAATCCGTTCCGATGTGCGAGTTCAAGGATAATCGCTTCGAGTTTCTTGCCGTTGTCAGCGATAAGCTCGGTAGGGATGATTACCACCCCATAGTCGGGATTGCCACCGAATGCGACGTAGCGTGCGTAAAGAAATGCAAGCAGTTTGCCGGGGAATGATACTGGCGGCCACTGGTAAATGTCGTCCTGGACAAGCTGGATACCGGTTTCGGTTGTATTGGATATGACGATACTGACGGATGGGTTTTTGGCGAGGTCGAGTACCAGCGACCAATGTGTTTTCGCAGGTAAAACCCTGCTGATCGCAGCGGAAATGATGTTTTCTTCCTTTGCTTCACCGTCCTGGATTCCGCGGGAGCAGATGGTATACAGATTGTCCTGCCGTTCAAAAGCCTTGATATCGCCGTCGTCCGTCGATTTGACGACCACAATGCGCCCGTTGAAAATGCCCTGGCGGTTGGCTTTGTCGATAAAATAATCAGCCAGCCCGCGGAGGAATGCCCCGGTGCCGAATTGAAGCACTTTTTCGGGAAGCTGGAATGTAGAGTCGTCGGGCACCGTAACGGCGGAATGGTGCCTGAGCTGACGTAAATTTTCCCGGAAGAGATTGCCCATAGCATTGAGATTTACTTTTTTACAACCTGTTTCAATAACCAACCGGCGAGGTCTTTACCGGCTTCGAAATTCTCGAAACTGGTGTCGATCCTGCGTCCGTCCACATATTCATTATAAAGCCAGGGATCTCCCACGGCGAAAACGGTTCCTTTTCCATATTTGGAAACGCCGAAGATAACGTCGCCCTGATCGGTCAGGAGCGGCTTGGCAGGTGGCGTCAGGCTGAGTGGTGAGAGTTCTTTGATATAGATCTTTTCAGCGGTTTTAAATATGCTTTTGCTTTCCGCCGGAATCAAGATCCTGCCCTGTTCGAACTGCGTGCCTTGTACCATATTCCGGTTTTTGGCTGTGAATTGAATGCCGAATTTCCCGGCGAGATGATTGAAATGCGGTATCTCGCAATTGGCGGTATCGTTGGCCATGAGTACCAGTACGCCGCCCGCTTTTACCCACTTCTCAATGACCGCAATGGATTTTGGATCAATATAATGGGGATCGGTAGTTTCTTTTTTGGTGTCCGGATCCACGATGATATACACATCGATGCCTTTCAGGCTGGCCTCGGTCGGTGCTGCCGATACCGAAACCGTGCGAGCGCCCAGTTCTCGAAAGGTGTTGCCCCAAAGCCAGAAACCCGAATGCATACGGTCTTCCCAGGTATAATGGAACTGCTCTGTGGCTCCATGGAGGCCATTCCTTGTCTCGTGATTGAAATAGTAATCAAGACCTACGGTTTTGTTCTTACCTGCCGTATTTTCCGCCGCAATTTCGATTTCAATGCTGGCGAAAATAAACGGCCCGATTCCTTTCAGATCGTTCTTCCGGAGCGGCTCACTGAGATAGTAGGCATAGGTCCCGTCGCGGTACGGGGTACCACCCAGTCCTCCGACGCTCACGGTTTTGTTCAGGCTGAGTAGCCCATCCGGTTCTTTTTCAACAAAATTTTGAAGGATGCCCTGATAACCTTTTTGGGCCGCTTTCGCGAAGAGCTGCGGAATGTAACCCAGGCGCGCGCCCTTAGCCAGTGCATATACGAACATACAAGACGCCGAGGCTTCCAGGTAATTGCCTGCTCTCGTCCCCTGGTCGATGACCTGGTACCACGCTCCGGACGCCGGATCCTGGTATTTGACCAATACGGGCGCCAATCTTTGGAGGTAACTGATCAATTGCAGCCTTCCTGGATGCGACTGAGGAAGGTAGTCCAGGACGTCTACCAATGCAATCGCGTACCAGCCTATGGCCCTTGCCCAGAAACTGGGAGATCTGCCGGTTTGCTTGTCGGCCCATGGCTGTTCCCTGCTTTCATCGTAGGCGTGGTAAACGAGGCCCGTTTTTTCGTCGACGGCATATTTTTCGATCAATGCGAACTGTTTGACAATGTCGTCGAAATGCTCGGGATGATTGAAAATGAGGCTGTACTCAGCTGCAAAGGGCTCGCCCATGAACAATCCGTCGAGCCACATCTGATTAGGATAGCGCTTTTTATGCCAATAGCCGCCCTCTTTGGTGCGGGGCTGTTGTTCCAACTGCTTCCAGAGCAGGTCAGCTGCTTTTTTGTATTTGTCTTTGTCGGGTTGAGACTGCTGATACAGGGTCAGCAATGTCCTTCCGGGCGGAATGTTGTCGATATTGAACTCATCGGCCCGGTAAGTGCGGATGCTTCCGTCGGGACGGACGTATTGGTCAATGTCTTTGCGGATGTAATCGAAATATTTGCCTTCTCCGGTTCGGTACCACACTTTTTCAATGGCTTTGAGCATAAGTCCCTGCTCATAGTCCCATTTGGTAGCGGTGTTTTTACCTACCAGAATCGAGTCTTTATGACGGGCCATAAAGGAGTCGGCCATTTGCCGGGATAGCGGCAGATCCTGTGCACAGGCTGGTTTTGACCCCAGGTAACCTATTACGAGTGCTATGCAGACAAATCGAAGTAAATACATGGTCATAGGGTCGGGGTCAGGACGGTGTGGGTTGCACGAAATCTTCACGCATGGGATTAAAAATGTCGATAAGCATACCTTCGGAGAGGCAAAGTGCACCGTGGATGACGTGTGGCGGAATATGATACACGTCGCCTTTCCGGAGTATCCGTTTGTCGTCGCCGATCGTTATTTCAAACTCCCCGCTCTCGACGTAGCTCATCTGGATGTGGTAATGACTGTGGAGCACTCCGATCCCCCCTTTTTCAAATGCGACTTTCACTATCATCAGGTTATCATCGTAGGCCATGATTTTACGTCTCAATCCTCCGCCGAGGTCTTCCCAGGCGATTTCGCTGTCGGTGACGAATGTTTTTATCTCTGGATCTTTCATGGCATCCATTTATTTGAGATCAGAGATAAGTACCGGATCCATATCCGTATAATCCTTGTTTTCTCCCGCCATTCCCCAGATGAATGCGTAATTGGCAGTCCCGCAACCCGAATGAACCGACCATGGAGGAGATATTATGGCCTGGCGGTTGGCTACCCATAAATGGCGTGTTTCCGACGGCTCACCCATCAGGTGCAACACGCGCTGGTTGTCGGGTACGTCGAAGTAACAGTAAGCTTCCATGCGACGGTCGTGTACGTGCGAGGGCATGGTATTCCAGACACTTCCCGTTTGCAGTACCGTAAGCCCCATTACGAGCTGACAGCTTTGAATGCCGCCAAGATGAATGTATTTGTAAATGGTGCGGTGATTCGATGTCTCCATGCTTCCAACCGTGGCCGGAGCAGCATCTTCCTTTGTAAACAGCCGGGTGGGACAGGTGTGGTGCGCCGGGGATGAAAGCAGATAGAATGCGGCAGGATTAGCAACGTCCCGGCTAACGAAAAGTACCTCGCGGGCGCCCATGCCCACATACAGGCAACCCAGCTTGCTGATCGCAAACCGCTCGCCATCAACGACAACTTCTCCGTCACCGCCGATGTTGATGATGCCAATCTCGCGTCTTTCTAGAAAAAAAGCGGCTTTCAGGTTTTCAAATACCGGCAATGCGATCGGGGTGGCCAGTGGTATGGCGCCACCGATGATCACACGATCGTAATGGCTGTATACGAAATGGATTTCACCGTCAACAAATATATTTTCTGCCAGAAAATTCTCACGCAGGGTTTGCGTGTCCATTTGGGAGACTTCTTTGCGGCTGCTTTCAAATCTGATTTGCATGGGTTATGACAACTGATATTGGGTACACTGACTTAAAAATCTTTATTAACGGCCCATCCATCCGCCGTCGACGGTCAGAATAGTGCCATGCATGTAGTCGGATGCTTTCGATGCCAGAAAAAGGACGGGGCCTTTAAAATCCTCGGGCAATCCCCACCGCCCGGCTGGTATCCGATCCAGAATGGATTTGCTTCTGACGGGGTCATTCCGGAGCGCTTCGGTATTATCCGTATTGATGTAGCCCGGCGCAATCGCATTGACATTCACCCCTTTTCCAGCCCATTCGTTAGCCAATGCTTTCACAAGCCCGCCAATCGCGCTTTTCGAGGCTGTATAACCGGGTACATTGATGCCTCCCTGGAAAGTCAGCAGGGAAGCTGTGAAAATGATCTTGCCTTCACCGCGAGCTATCATTTCCCTACCGATTTCACGTGACAGGATGTAAGGGGCGTCTAAATTGATATTCAATACCTTGTCCCAATATTCGTCGGGGTGTTCGGCGGCGGGTTCCCTCAGGATAATGCCTGCGTTGTTGACGAGGATATCGATTACGGGGTGGTTATCTTTAATGCTGCGGATCAGGGCGTACAGACTTTCCCGGTTTCCCAGATCTGCCTGGTAAGCTGTAAATTTGCGGCCGGTCTTTTGAATGGATTGATGAATGTCGCCATCTTCCGGCATAGGTGAAGAAGCTACACCGATGATATCGGCACCTGCTTCCGCCAGTGCTTCCGCCATCGCCTTTCCGATTCCCCGATTACACCCGGTCACCAATGCGGTTTTTCCGGTAAGTTCAAATAAACTAACGGTATTCATTAATGGATTCTGATTTGTCTTTTTCGGGGTATCCGATATATTTAGCGTCGGGTTGTATAGGTCCCAACCGAACGATGTTAGACGGAATAATCAGAAATATCAAATACTGAATTGTCTTTTTTTGTGCAATCGTTATCGGGAACGTTGTCAGTTGGCTCCGGCATTGGTGGATTTATGAAAGAAACCTTCGTTTCGATTTCTATTTCCGGAGTTAATTTGATATTTTAAAACAAATAATAAATTGGAATAAACAAATATTTCCATTGGAAACAATCACAATCAAGGATATTGCCAAAGCACTCAATCTTTCGACCTCCACCGTATCCCGCGCGCTGAGAAACAGTTACGAGATCAATCCGGAGACCAAGAAGCTGGTGATGGAGTATGCTGAGCGGATGAATTACCGGCCCAATCCCATTGCATTGAGTCTGAAAGACAGCAAAAGCAAGTCCATCGGGGTGATCATTCCGGAGATTGCCAATCATTTTTTCTCCCAACTCATCAATGGCATCGAGTCCATTGCATATAATCTTGGTTACCATGTCGTGATCTTCCAAAGCCATGATTCCTATGAGCGTGAAGTAGCTAATACCAACTACCTGGTTTCGAGGAAGGTAGATGGGCTGCTGGTTTCGCTGGCCAGCCTGACCACGAACTTGGTGCATTTCCAGGATCTGATGCAAAAAGGGCTGCCGATTGTGTTCCTGGATCGGGTGCCCAATGACATTGAAACCCACAAGGTAGTGGCTGATAATTTTACGGGAAGCTATGAAGCGACTGAGCATCTGATCCTTTCGGGCAGGAAGCGTATCGCGCATTTGACGAGTCCGATTTATCTCTCCATTACCACGGAACGCCTCGCCGGCTATAAAAAGGCGCTGGAAGACTACGGAATACCATTTGATGAATCCTACGTCAAGTACTGCCTGTACGGAGGCAAGATCGAAGCTGAAAACGAGGCGGCGATCGAGGAAATGCTCGCGCTACCGGAGCCGCCGGACGCTATTTTCACGGCCAGCGACAGGCTTACCACAGGCTGCATGTCGGTGTTCCAGCGGAAGGGGGTCAGAGTACCGGAGGAGATCGCGATCGTCGGTTTTACCAATATCAGTGTCGCTAATCTTTTGAATCCGCCTTTGACGACCGTTATGCAACCTGCCATGGAAATGGGACAACAGGCCGTCGAGCTGTTGATCCGACTGATCGAACATCCGCAAAAAGATGAGAAGTTCGAAACGCGCTCCCTGAAAACTGCATTGACGATCCGAGCCTCGTCTGTCGGAAAAAGCGTAGTTTAGCCAAAAAACTACATTGCGAATGATCAGCCTTCCCATTAACGGCGCTTTGTTCAATTATAGGGTAGCCGGTGTGGCGATCGTGAACGGCAAAGTGCTTTTGCATAAGACCCCTGCCGACAACTACTGGACGCTCCCGGGCGGACGGGCCGAACTCTTCGAATTCTCCGGCCATACTTTACGGCGTGAAATGCAGGAAGAAACGGGAATGGAGGTGGAAGTCGGCAGAATGCTATGGGTTTCCGAGAACTTTTTCCTGTATAATGGTACCAGGTATCATGAAATTGGGTTTTACTTCCTGATGGAGATCGCTGACCTGGCCAACCAGGACGACTTTCTGGGCGTGGAGGGGGACGACGACCTGCTTTTCAAATGGCATAATGTAGAAGACCTCGGCCTCGCCGGTGTTTACCCCGAATTTCTTGCGGACGAGTTGTCTAAAAAACCGCTTAGTCCCGGAAATTTCACGTCGGATTTCCGGGACCTCGATGCTGGAAATACTATTCCGTCATGAAACGCCAGGTTACCTGACCTACGGTGTTGGGTTTGCCGGCTTCGGCTGGTGAAATGTTGCCTTTGAGCTTGCCGTCAGGTTGGCGTTCTACCCGTATGTTGCGCCAGGAAAAGATACCTTTTTCGTAAGCAAATGACTCCCCGTCGTCATCATACAGCTTGTAATTCCCAGTTTTCTGTCCATAATGCCGGATTTCCAGATCGGTTTTCTCGCCCGTTTTCGGTGCATGCAGCATGGCGGGCATCATTGGGATAATGCCTCCGTCCTTTACAAAAACCGGTATGCGGTCCATGCCCGGGCTGATTGTGATCACTTCACCGTCGCCCGCCAGTTTGCCCGTGTAGAAATCGTACCATTTTCCTTTTGGCAGAATTACCTTCCGGGAAGTCTGACCGGTGAACAGCGGTGCCACCAGCAAAAATTCTCCCGCCATATACTGGTCTTTGACTTCCCTGGTAACGGCCTCTTCGTAAGGATTCTCTTGCAGGTTGCTCTCCGCTTTTTCTTTTTTGATATTCGTGACAAACCCTTCTTCCAGATTCATGCCTCGGAAAGGAGGCGTTCCGTTGTAATGGTATTTGGCAAATTCGGAATACCAGTAGGGCATCATCTGCATCCGGAGCTGGGCCAATGCCTTGATCTGCGGCGCTACCTCGGGGAATGTCCAAGGTTGCATGCTGCTCGCCCATGCATTGATCATGGCCATCGGAGAGAAGCAGACCGTCTGAAAGCGCCTCAGCCATTCTTCGGCGGTTTTCGACGCCCGCACTTCGGGAGTCCACAACACCCCCGCATAACCGCTGTTGATCAACGCGGTGATAAAATCCTCATGACTGTAATTATCATTGTAAATTACATAAGGGAAGGAAGAGCCACCCGCGTTGGAGCCGCGCACGAGGCCGTAGGTACGGGAGTTGTTTTTACGAAAAACCTCGAAACTGTGCTTCTGTACCAGCAGACCGTACGTTTGTCTGATCTGTTCCGAAGAGTGACCGGAAGGAAATGTTGCTACATCGGGCCACAGATAGGAATCAAAACCATCCACTTCGTCGATCTTGTACCCGCTCACGCCGATTTTTACATGCTCCTTATCAAACTGATCGAAGAGGATCTTTCGCGCCTGTGGCATGGAGAGATCGGGTACCAGCCCGTTCCATACTGTGTGCGTGCCGGTGTATGGCGCAATGGCCTTGTAAATGGACGCATCGGGCGAGACGTAGGGGTTGGTCCAAAGGTTCACTTTTACACCCATTTGTCCCATCCCTTTGATAAATCCTGCCGGATCGGGGAAGCGCGAGCGGTCCCATTCGAATGTGCAGGGATATGATTTCGTTTGCCAGCCCGGTTCAAGGCCGATGAAATCGAGGGGATAACCTTTTTCTTCGAAAGCTTTTGCCTCCTGCATTACCTGATCGGCGGTGTAAAGCCGGTGTACGCGTTGCGTAAAGCCAAGGCCCCAGCGCGGCGGCAGGCAGCCACCTCCATTCAGCAGGTTGAACCGTTCGATCGCATTCACTGGTTTGGGACCTGCGAAGACGTAAATCTCAATGCCCTCCGCCGGAATGAGCATTTCAACCGCATCGGAGTAAGGATGTGCTTCCCAGTTTTTGTCGGTATTACGGTCCATGACTTTTGGCGGATTCTTGCTGTCCTTCCTGACTCCCGAACCCGCATATACATCGATGTACTTAGCGGAGTTGACGAAAACACCGTAGCCGAGCGATGACACATAGAAAGGTACAGGCGCGTGCGTACGACCGTTATCAGATTTTCCGTAATGGTCGGCGTGGAGCTGCATAATGCGGCCACGCTGATGGATGGTCTGGAAATTCAGACCAAATCCGTAGAGTTGCTCATTTTTTTCGAGGGGTAAACGCAGATAGGTTTTGCCTCCATTGAGCCGAAAGGAGATATCGTCCTTACTGAGTGGAAAAGCGGCTTTTTCGAGCGCATTTAACGCAGGAGAGGCAGCGACGTCGGCAGCACTTAACAGGTTGTAGCTATCGGGTTTGCTGGCGACACCTTTCCAGATGCCCGGATGTATTTCCTTCCATTGAATACTTTGCGCACGAAGCGCTGATTGCGTAAAAAACAAGCCGACAAAAATGGCAAACCGAATAGCGGATTTCATAGGGATCAAGGTTAGGATCAGCATTATAAGTGTATGACTGATTTTTTTATTCTTTCACCTACTGGAAAATAAGTCTATTAAATTTGTAGGATATATAGATTAATACTAAATTTGAAATCGAAATCAGAAACTCCCCTGACTATGACGTACTACGAAATTGAAGACGAGGCAGGCAACGTGTCAACGCTGCGGATCAGAGAGAAGGAAGCGGCGGAACAAATAGTGCCACCGGTAAGCGGTGAACTCGCGCCGCTTTTTTACCTCAGAAATGAGGACGGACTTCCCGTCACATCACTCAGCGGCCTGTCGGAAGTCCATGAAACAAAATCTGTTTTGGACCTCGTGCATTTCAAACCTTTGGTTTTGAGTTTCTACTGCAATTGCTGGGGAAGCTATGCGCCGCGGCACCTGGAAGTCGTTAAATCACTGGCCCCACAGGTTGAAGCTTTTGGCGGTCAGTTGCTGATCCTCACCAATGAGACGCAAAAAGAGATCGTACGTCTTACCAGGCAGTTAGGCCCGGATGTGCCGATATATCATGACAAAAACTACAATGTCGCGCGATCCTACGGCGTGTTCTCCGAAACGTCGCCGATCTGGGACCGTATCGCGGGAATTTCCGAGGAAGTCTTTACTCCTTCATTGTTCGTATTAGGAAAGGACAGACGGATCGGGTATGCCTTTGTGGACGAAAACTTTGACAACACACCGGATATAAAGTCTGTACTGAAAGCCGTTTTCGAAGGCAGATAGCATAAATCGCGCCGTTTGAATCATCGATACCGCATGAGCCTGCCAGTCATCTGTTATATTTGGCTGTGTCATCGCTGATGCGGTATTTGTATTGCAAAATAAATGGATATGTTACTGAGAAAAGGGCTGACGTCAAAACTTCCGAACGTAGGCACCACTATTTTTACCAGGATGTCGGCGCTCGCAGAAGAACATCGGGCTTTCAATCTGGCCCAGGGATTCCCCGAGTTTGACTGCGCTCCGGATTTACAGCGGTTGGTGGATAAGTATGTAAGATCGGGCAAAAATCAGTATGCGCCGATGCCGGGGGTGCTTCCGTTGCGGGAAGCTATTTCACGGAAGACACTCACAGCATCGGGTAGGGAATATCACCCGGTTACAGAAATTACCATTACCAGCGGCGCCACCGAAGCATTATTTGTGGCGATCAGTACTGTGGTACATCCCGGCGACGAGGTGATTGTGTTCGAACCTGCCTACGACAGCTATGTACCGGCCATTGAACTGAGCGGCGGGATTCCCGTATTTGTGACGCTGGATCCTCAGTATGATGCCATCGACTGGAACGTCGTACGGAGCCGCATTACAGAGAAAACCAGGGTTGTCATCATCAATACACCGCACAATCCCACGGGCAAAGTATGGGACGCCGCCGATTTGCAGCAACTCGCTGTTTTGGCGGAGCGGCATGATCTGCTGGTCATCAGCGACGAGGTTTATGAACACATTATTTTCGACGGACGCGCACACATTTCCACCGCTTCCGTTCCCGCATTGGCTGAACGCACCTTTCTTTGCGGGTCGTTCGGTAAGACATTCCATACCACTGGCTGGAAGCTGGGTTATTGCCTGGCACCCGCCGCGCTGACTGCCGAATTCAGGAAGATCCATCAGTTCCTGGTTTTCAGCGTCGTGACGCCTTTGCAGTTCGCAGTGGCCGAATACCTCGAAGAACCGGAGCATTACCTGAGCCTTTCGGAATTCTACGAGCGGAAGCGGAATTTGTTTATCGAATCGATCAGGGATATCGGTTTTACGATGAAGCCTTCGGAAGGCAGCTTTTTTCAAAATGTATCCTATGCGAATTTGTCGGAAGAAAATGACCTGGTGCTGGCTGAGCGGCTGACCAGAGAGGTCGGCGTAGCATCGATACCGGTTTCGGCATTCTACGTGCGTGAGACAGACTACAAAACGTTGCGTTTCTGTTTTGCAAAAAATGACGAAACACTTTTGAGAGCCGCTGAATTATTGAATAAAGCCGTTTGGTAAAAGAAGGCGAAGTTGGTGAAGGAAGGCTTTTAAGGGGCCGAAAAAAGTCATATCTTAGAGAGACAAAGTTCGGTAAATATGAAGAAGATCTTATACCAGGAGCCGGAGGATACTATTCCGCTCCGTATCGCCGCGGAACCTGAGGTGTTGTACATCGCCACCAAGAAAATCGACGAATTTCCCGTTTCCAGGTTCCGGAATCTTAGTGAGAAACTGCCCTTTACACAGCTTGAATGGGCTGACATTCTGCATATCAGTGACAGAACGCTACACAGATACCTGAAAGACGAAAAGCATTTCGAGGGATTATACGCCGAGCACCTTTATCAGCTCGAAAATATGGCAGATCTTGGGTTGCTGGTGTTTGGTAATTCCAGATCATTGGAAGCCTGGCTGCGGACGCCCCGGGAGGTTCTGGGAGAAGTGCAGGATTTTTCTACATTGAGGTCGTTCTGGGGTGTGAAGCTGATCTGTAACGAGCTCGGGCGTATGGAACATGGCATTTACATATGATCGCTTACCGGATCGCTGCCAAAGCGTACATCGGTGATGTGACGGGCTCAGGCGCGAAGCTATTTGGCGGAAGATGGAACCCGATCGGAATGCCGTGTATTTATGCCAGTACACACCTTTCGCTCGCTTTGCTTGAAAAGTTTGTCCATGCCGAGTTCCGTGAAAACATGGAGCGACTGGCATTGTTGCGTATCCAGATTCCCGATAATGACAAGCTGGTGTTCCGGACGGATGAAAAGCTGCTTAAAAAGAACTGGGCCGATGACTTTGGTTACACCCGGTGGATCGGCGAGCAGGTATTGGGCGATTCTTCCGCTATCGCTTTCACAGTTCCTTCGGCGATCGTGCCGGCTGAACGGAACATCATACTTAACCCCCAGGCTGATAATTTCGCCCAAATCGAATTTTTCCCTCCGGTTGATTTTACCACCGATCTGAGATTGCTTGCCAGGCTGATCGCCCGTTAAGCAGCTATTTTTTGAAGAGCAGCGCTTTAATGGGCTGAATGCGGGTAATGATCAGGGTTGGAATTAAAAGAATCAGCGCGCTGATGATGACTGTTATTACATTGACCAACGCAAAAATGCCCCAGTCAAAAACAATGGGAACAGTGTCCATGTAATAATTGACCGGATCGAGGGGGATGAGTTTGAACTGGTACTGCAACCAGCAAAGAAACAAGCCGGAAACATTTCCGATTATAAGTCCCTTTCGAACCATATCCAGGCCCACACGGAAGAAAATCATCCTGATCTGCCGGTTGGGGCTTCCCAAAGTTTTCAGCAGGCCGATCAGCGGCGTCCTTTCCATGATCATCACCAGTAGGATCGAGATCATGTTGAAGCAGGCCACAAAAAGGATCAAAGTGAGGAAAACAGCGGTGTTGCGGTCCAGCAGGATGAGCCAGTCGAAAATCTGCGGAAAAAGGCTGGTAACCTTTTGAAGATACAAACCGGGAGGCAATTCACGGCGCAACAAATGCGTAACCATATCGAGATTCCGGAAATCTTTGAGATAGATTTCATAGGTGCCGACCGAATCGGCTCCCCAGCCGTTGAGTCGTTGCACCAGGCCTATGTCTCCGATAATGAGGTTGTTATCAAACTCCTCCATTTCCGTTTCGTAAATTCCATTGACGGTGAGTTTGCGCGGACGTGGCGGATTCTGTAACGAGTACATGATCACTTCATCGCCGGTTTTGAGCCGCAGCTGAGATGCTATCTTCTTGCTGATCAGGACCTGGGAAGAATAACCGTAGCGAATGGAGGAAGAGTCGTTGCGCTCGATGAGCTTGCCTTCGACGAGGTTCTGCCTGAAAGTTTCCCAATCGTAATCTTTTCCGACGCCCTTCAAGATAACACCTTTGATCTCGTCCGGTGTTTTAAGAATGCCCGATTTGTGGGCCACCGCCTGCCAGCGTTTTACCTCGGGAATGCGGGGAAGGACATCGGTAACCGGATTTTTGGTAGGCAATGGGCCTTCCTCGTAAGTATTGCCCTGGGAAAATGCATTAACATTGATATGGGCACCAAAGAGGAATATTTTTTGCTGGATCGTATGCTTGAACCCCAGGAGAACAGCGAAAGCGATGATCCCCACCGCAATACCGATCGCGATGCTGGCCACACCGATCCGTGAAACCGTTGCAGAAAATGATCCTGCTTCGTTATGGCGAATCCGTTTGGCGATGAATGAGGGAAATTGCAAGAGGAATCTGTTCTTTAAATTAGTTGTTGACAAAAATAGGAAAAAACATAAGCGCTTCTAAAAAGGCATTTTTTTATTAAGTTGCCTGTCTTGATTTAGAACGGAGACACAGCGCTTCAGAAAAACATATCCCACCCATGCCATTGATTAAAGTTGCTTCCGGAGTTGTAAACCAGACACCCATGGCCTGGGCGGCCAACACCACTAATATCATCGACGCTATCGGCGAAGCCAGAAAGCAGCAGGTAAGCCTGTTGTGTTTGCCCGAACTGTGTATTTCTGGATATGGATGTGATGATTACTTCTTTGCACCTGACATGGTAGAGCAGTCGCAGCGTTGCCTGCTGGAGATAGCCGACGAAACTGCGGGGATGATCGTGGCCGTGGGTTTACCGCTAAGGCAAAACGGAAGTTTGTACAATGCAGCCTGCCTGATTGCCAACAAACAGATCATTGGTTTTTATTGCAAACAGAATCTGGCGAACAATGGCATTCATTATGAGGCGCGCTGGTTTAAACCCTGGCAACCGGGTGTGGTGGAAAGCATCGAGGTGAATCAGATGTTCTATCCGATCGGAGACCTGATCTTCGACATTGCTCCCGGCCCGATCCTGGGCGGCTCCCACGGGGTAAAAATTGCTTTCGAAATTTGCGAAGACGGATGGGTCGCCAACCGCCCGGCCCGACGACATTATGAGCGAGGGGTGGACATCATCCTCAATCCGAGTGCGAGCCACTTTGCATTCAACAAATTTATGGTACGCGAAAAACTGGTGGTCGATGCTTCCAGGTCATTTTCGTGCAGTTATATCTATACCAATTTGCTCGGCAATGAGGCAGGGAGGGCCATCTATGACGGTGACGCCATGATTGCCTCGAATGGCGATCTGCTGGCGTCGAGCCCCAGGTTCAGCTATGAAGACTTCTTGATAACGACTGCGGTGATCGATACGGAATACACAAGGCTGAGCCAGGTACAAAGTAAAATAGCGGTCCCGTCCAAGGAACGGACCTGGCGTATTGCGGCACGTTTTGATTTCCCGGATATTGAGCCCGTTTTAACTCAAATCCCCGAAATCGAACCGTTTGAAAAAGGAGGTGCATTGAAAGAAGAGGAGTTTGCGAGGGCCGAGTGCCTGGCATTGTTTGACTATCTTCGGAAAAGCAGATCGAACGGCTATACGATTTCATTATCCGGCGGTGCCGATTCCTGCGCGTGTACGGCATTGTGCGGACTGATGATCCGGCTGGCGGATGAGAGTATCGGTATGGATCGTTTTAAACAGAAGCTTTCCTACATTCAGGATATCCAGTCGGCAACAACGGAAGAAGAATTAGCCAAAGTGCTTGTCCATAATATCTACCAGGGAACAGAGAACAGTTCTGTCGATACGCTCGAATCGGCGCAATCGCTGGCGGAATCGATCGGCTCTACATTCTACAATGTGAATATCAATGGCCTGGTCGAAACCTATAAGGATTTGATCGAAGGCCAGATCGGAAGAAAGTTGACCTGGGAGACGGATGACATTGCATTGCAGAACATCCAGGCGCGGGTGCGAGCCCCGGGGGTATGGTTACTGACCAATATATCCAACCACCTGCTATTGGCCACATCCAACCGGTCGGAGGCCGCAGTCGGGTATGCGACCATGGACGGTGATACATCGGGAAGCATTAGTCCGTTGGCAGGCATCGACAAATATTATCTGAGGCAATGGCTCCGTTGGCTCGAAACGGTAGGCTGCGAGGTGAAGGGAAGGCATATCCGGATAGAAGGTTTGAAAAAGGTGAACAGCCTTCAGCCGACAGCCGAGCTGCGACCTTTGGCGCAGACGCAGACCGACGAGGCAGATCTGATGCCCTACGAGTTTCTCAACGACCTGGAAGGATTAGCGATCCGGGACAAAAAGTCGCCGGTAGAGTCATACCGACATTTGTATGTGCGGTACAAAGACATTTATACTGTGGAGCAGCTATTGGGATGGACTGAACGTTTCTTCAAACTATGGAGCCGGAACCAATGGAAGCGGGAACGCTATGCGCCTTCATTCCATCTGGATGACCGTAATCTTGATCCCCGATCATGGTGCCGTTTCCCGATCCTGTCGGGTGGTTTTGAAAAGGAGCTTTCCGAATTGAAGTCTTATGTAAATGGGGCGGCGGTTCAAAACGGGAGAAAGCGGATTGGCTTTTGAGAGGTACGGTCAGATCTTATTGCAAAAGCGGATCCCGGCCTGAAATCCGACCCAGCCATAAACCGTACTTGCACTGTCGGGCTTTCTTCCGATCCAGATAGGAGCGAGTATTTTGCTCTCCGTTGCGTTGATGACGCCGGTGTCTTTGGAAGTAAACATGCTCACCGACGGGCCCGCGAAAAGGGCAAAGCGGGAGCCAAATTTCTTCTCCATACCCAATGCAAATTTGAACAACCCTTGTCCGAGTGCTTCGACCGATTTGTGATCGGGAATGACGAAACTTCCCGTAAGGTCCGCATTAGCCATCCAGCCTTTGCCCAGATTTTGGGCGGTTCCGAAGCCATAGCCGATGGTGATGATCGGCTTATCCGCTGCCAGTCCATTGAAGCCCAGGTTGAAAATATTATAAAACCTGCTCACCCCGGTCTTGAATGCGGTGTTAAAATAATTGAATTCATCTGAAGAAAATTCGTAGCGGCGATAGCCGTTGCTATGCACCCAGCTAAACAAGCCAAAAGGGATTTTTGCGGTGGAATCAGCATAATTCACAAAGCCGATCTGATGCCCTTCCTGCACTGTGTGCGCATAGTTGTAGCCAGCCGACAACTGGTAGCCACGCAGTGTACCGACGACCACATTGCCCACGCCGGCAACCTGGAAGCCCGTAAGATTGCGACCGATATAGTTGATAAAGTTCGTTCCCTGAAATCCGTTAACGTTGCCCAGTGTCATGTTGAGTACGTTGGCATACTGAAAACCCGCCACATTGTTTCCGACGACGTTGGCCACGCCGGCAAGCTGGAAACCCGTTACATTACCTCTTACTACGTTTATCAGGCTACCCACTTCCATTTTGGCCACCCCGAGTGAATACCCGGCGATCAGGTTGACGGAGTAGTCATTCACAATGTTCCCGCTTAGCCCGTGATTAGTTCCTAAAAATGGCAGGATCGATGCCTGAAAAGAGCTGTACAGGGTGTCCTGGATGTTCCGTGTGTGAATGGCCTGTTTGGCGGAAGCAAATGCGGAAACGAATTTGTTCTGAACGTTGCGGTAGGTCCTGCGCAACTTCTGGTAGTCCGGCATCCCTGCGAGTCGCTGGCTGGTGGTGCTGTCGGTAATAATGCTGTCGTGCGGCACACTGTCCCTGGACGCCACCTGGAATTGCGGAATAGCGACTTTATGATGCAGTGAATCCACCTGTACCGCGTTTCGGGAGGTTATTTTGCCGGAGATCGGCCTCAACGTATCCGGATTGAGCGAAATCTGAAAGTAAGTGTCTTTCCGAATGGGGATGGGGATGGATTTACCGATATAATCCTCCTTTCGGACTTCCAGACGGAGCGATGGCCGTGCGGCCGGAAGTCGGATTTTGTAGTAACCATACTGATTGCTGACTGCGGAAGCCAGGGTTACCGATTCGTAAATACTTGCATTAGCGAGCCGTTTGCCCGTTTTGTTGTCAATAATATAGCCATTGAGATCAAAGTTCTCCGGTTTTTCGGGTTGCTCGACGGTGGTGTTTTTTTGGAGTATAATGTACTTCCGTCTTTCCTTGAACGTGACCTTGTCTTTGAAAATCGCGGCCAGCACTTGCCTGACGCTGAGGTTGGTCGCCTGGATCGATACCCTCGCTTTGGCATCGATCTGATCAGGACTATACGAGAAACTGAAATTGCCCAGGTCACCGATCTTCTGAAGGGTTTCATCCAGCGGTAGATTCGTAACTCTGATCGTAATGCGCTTTTCCAGCAGATCCTGCGCCTTTGTATGGCCGGCAAGCAGACAAACGCATATACACCAAAAAACAGACCTGTAATGTTCCAGTTTCAAAGCAGGATATCTTGTAGTTACTATTGACAGCCTTTTCCATCGAGCCAGTACACTTTCCCGTCTTTGCGAAGGCTGAGGTCGAGTGTTTCGGCGATGACCGATAATGTGGCATCCACGGGCTCTTTTTCGAAACGGATGGTCAGCCTGCATTGTGCTATTTTGTCGCTGGATAGGCGGACGTCGACGTGGTACCCGTCGCGGATCGAATTGACGACATCTTCAAGGTCGGCCGCATTGAAGTCGTAGACCTGCGTGCGGTAGCCCATGATGTTCATGTTGGCCTGCAGGCTTCTGATCGAATCGGAAAATACTTCCGCACTTTGGCCTTTGATCAGATCGACACGATGGGCGTCTTTGCTCACACGTACTTTCCCTGTCGCGACATCCACCCGAACAGGGGCCTCCTTGTAGGCTTTTACATTAAAGGAAGTCCCGAGTACCCGGATTTCGGAGCCATTGGCCTGAATCACGAACGGGTGTGCGGCATCGGGTTTGACATCGAAAAAAGCTTCTCCCTGTAATGAGACGGTCCGGAGATCGCCATTAAAGCTTTCCGGGTAGGTCAGCGTGGAGTTGTAGTTGAGAAATACTTTCGTCCCATCCGGCAGGATTTGCTCTGTGGTATTATTTGCAGTCGCGATGTTCAGCGATCCGGGTTTTTTCTCGGAAATCAGGAAAAACCATCCGAATGCCATCACGAGGATGGCGATCATCGCCGCCGCCCAGACGGTTACCGGTAAGCGGCGTTTGCGGATCTGGGGACGAAAGTCGATTGTCTTACCTTCAGGCTTCACTGCTGCGGCCGGACGGTCTCCCATTTTGGCTTTCATTTTGTTCCAGGCGACATCTGTATCTACGGCCATGCGTTTTTTCGGCATGGATGCCGTGTGATCCCAGATCAGCCTGTACGTGGCCAGTTCGCGGACATTGTCTTCGGATTCGGCCAGCCAGACTTCTACTTCATTTCTTTCGGCTTCGGAAGCGGTTTCGGCCAGGTAACGTGCTAACAGTTCCTCCGATATGTTTGCATGAGATGAGTTCATGGTTACGATCTGATTAACTGTTCAACAATGGTACAACAAAGCCACAGCGTAACAGGCAGGTAATCTGCCAGTTCTGTTCGCAATATTTTCAGTGCCTTCCCGATCTGGTTCTCAACCGTTTTGATGGATATTCCCAACTGATCTGCTATTTCCTGATATTTCAACTCCTCAAAACGGCTAAGTCTGAATGCTTTCTGGCATTGTTCCGGCAGCGTACTTACCGCCCGTTCAATGCGCTCTTCCAATTCACCAGCGTGGATTACCTCCGTTACCGAATCGTACGACTGGCTCGTGAAGTTCAGCGTGTAGTCTTTGTGTGCCTCCCGAACGTTCGCATGTTTGAAACGATTGAGGCAATGATTGTGCACGGCTCTGTATAAATAAGACTTCAACGAGAGCGTGATTTCAAGGTCTTCCCGCTTTTCCCAGATAGTCAGGAAGACGGTCTGGACGACTTCTTCCGATTCTTCTTCGTCTTTGAGCATCGTGCAGGCATAATTGCACAGCCGTGGATAGTAGGTACGGAAGGTCCGCTCAAAGGCCTGTTCATCGCCCCGCCGTATTGCGCTGACTATTTCTGGGTCGGAAGAGTACACCGTTATCTGTTTTTGATTTTCGGTCAAAAATAGATAATCTCTTTCGATTAGCGGTTCCTGATATAGAAGAGCGGTCGTTGACACGTTTGAATTTCCTTTTGAACATGACAATTACCTCTCGCATTACCCCTATGAATAAAAATATTTTTTTTAAATAGGGGGGAATCAAAGGGCAAGTTGTCATAGCCCCAAAAATCTTTTAGCTATGAAACAATTCTTTCTTAAACTGTCCCTAACAATCAGTATTGCCGCGATTTCTCAGTCTTGTGTTTACATCAACAAGGATGAAGACATCCCGCCGAGAGGCGAAACGACCCGTACATTCGATTTCCGCAATTTCGATGAACTCGAAATGGGGAACGCATTTTACGTACATGTATCGTCAGGTTCAACTTTCGAAGTCTCCGCGACTGGCGAAAGGAATGATCTCGACGACCTGAATATTTTTGTACAGGACGGGAAACTGACTGCGCGATATAATAATTCTTGGAGAAATCGTCGCAGAATGGATATTGACATTACGATGCCGGATCTTGCTTCTGTCGACTTTTCGGGAGCTGTCAATGCCAAGATAGACCATTTTGAAAATCTGCCAAGCATCGAGATCGAGCTTTCGGGCGCATCCAAATGTGACTTTGAAGGTTCGGGTACCACATTGAAATTCGATATCAACGGGGCGTCGCAGCTTAATGTGTATGGTAAAATGAAGTTTCTGGACGGCGAAGCATCGGGCGCGTCACAGCTGAACGCTTTTGATTTGTCGGCGGAAGAATCCGACCTCGACGTATCCGGTGCCAGCAATGCGAAGGTTTGGGTGACAAGGCTGCTCGATGTGAAGGCCAGCGGCGCCAGTAATGTACGGTATCGCGGTAACCCCAAGGTCGAAAAGGAGGTTTCTGGTGGGAGTAGTGTCCGCGCTGACTAGGTCTCTCAGGGGATCATTCCGTATTTAGCCCGGGCCTGCGCTTTCGACATGCCATCGAAATGCCACCATTCCGTGGTATTGACCTTGAATCCCACCTGGGTCATCACTTTTCGCAAGAGCTGGCGGTTTTCAATCTGTTTGACCGTCAGCTTTCCTTTTTTCAGCATTTCCTGTTCCGAGCGTGGGTAGGCAAGTGGCCCGAAGAAGTCAAACTTCGTACCCATATCCAGCGGGTTGCCCTTTTCATCGGTGACGGTGAGATCTACGGCGCAGCCGAAGTTATGGTTAGAGCCGACTTTCGGATCGGCTACATATTGGGTTTTGCTGCGTTGGGGAATTTTCAGGCCGTCCAGCGCGTCCCAGAGATCGTACTGGGCCGAATTGGGACGGGCGGCGTCATAGACGAGCAGTTTATAGCCCGGCTTCAGTTGTTGCAGTAAAGTATACGCTTTTGCGAGCCTTTCCGCCATTTGTGGTTGCAAGTAGGCACGTGTGAGGTCGCCATACACATCTTTGCCGATGAAATTGTCGGTCGTTGAATATTTAAGTTCAACCAAAATTTCCGGTTCTATCTTTCGGATATCCACCAGTCCGCGCTCGATCATTCTTTGTTCGATAGCGGGGATCGGTTTCTGGCTAAATGAATGTACAGTTGAAAGAAATACCAGGACCGGCAGGCAAAACGCGATTTTGAGCATAAAAAAATATCCTTGCAAAGGCTGCAAAGATATTCTTTTTGAGTAAACCGCCGGTATGCCGGTCCAACGGTATGCCGGTCCAACGGTGTGCCGCTCAGTATCGCTTGATATTGATGCTGGTGAGTCCCCCTTCGTAGTGAACAATCACCTTTTTAGCTGCCGTGGTGAAATTCGAAGAGCGGTAGAGTCCGTCACCGACCTTGTCCAGGTCTTCCATATTTTTGGCGTTCAGGGCACCGTCCATATGCATTTCACAGCCCACTCCTTGCGGAATTTCCAATGTGATGGACGCCACACCGGCCTCTATGTCGACATTGGATGTGGGCATTTTATCACCGAGCCGGATGTCCATGTCGGCAACTCCAGTGCTTACTTTCAGTTTTTCAATTTTGTAGTTGCTGAAATCAAAGTCGCCTTTGCCTGCGCCGATTCCCAGGTCGATATTCCACACCGGTTTCTCGTTAAGCTGGATTTTAGCCTGATTGGAGATCTCACCATTCTTAATCTTGACATTGCCATCCTCCATTTTCAATGTGACGGTTGCAGAATTATCCAGTTTGTTAACCGAAGTATTAGACAAAAATCCCACGATCGTACTTTTTGTGCTGGCTTCGAAAAGCTTTGGTGTGTTGCCATCGAGCGAAAATGAACCTGCCCCGCCTTCGAGGTTGAAATTGGCCTTTTGGATAAAGTCCTCCATTTCATGGTTATAGGAACCGTTGACTGGTTTGTCTCCTCGTCTCCAATGCTCTTTCTGATAGTCTTTGTCTTTGTCTTTGTCGGCGTCGTCCTCTTCATCGTCGTCATGATGCCGGAAGCCATATTCGTGATCATCGTCATCATCGTTCCATCCGAAATTCCAGTCGTCGGAATGCCGGTCAAATGCGCGGTTGGTACGGTTGACGATACCTCCGAAGACCGCGAGTGTGATCAGCAATCCCACCATACCACCGGCTGTCCGGCCCGCCGCCAGCAGGACTGCGCCTGCGATGATCAGGAGTACCGGCCAGTAGGGTAGCACGGCGTCCCAATCAATATTCAGAAGATTCATGTTCCGGAGCAGCCAGATCATCCCGAAAATGACCAGCACCCCACCCCAAACAATGCCACGTGAATTTTTCATGATCTTAAATGTTTGATCGGTTAGTATTATCAGAATTCAGGAAGTTGCGTAACAGTAGCAGACCGCCGGTTGTGATGAGGATAATGGGCCAGAAAAACCGGCCGAAATCGAAATCTGTGAGTTCTTCCACCAGAAATAATGATCCGGTGATTATGAGGATAACTCCCCAGAAAATGTTTCTGAAATTCATGGCTGTTTTGTTTAAATGTGAAATCGGAAGGTGCAATGAACCCTAGTTAACCTTGATGATATCGTCGTCCCCGCTGTCGGGCTTTTTCAGTTCCGGATCTTCTGGGAAATGCGTTTCAGGTGAAGACGCAGGCGAAAACGGTGTATAAGGTTGCGGATCGGGTCCGGGATCTACGGGTTCCGGCGGCGGAGGCGTGGTGGGGTATACCGTTGATTTGTTTTCCTGTTCCTTAGCTCGTTGCCGCAGGATCAGGAATGCACCGATACCAATGAAAACGATCGGCCAGAAATATTTTTTGAACTGATACCAGATCGGGAAGTCATCGATAAGCATGATCGCACCAAAAGCGATCAGTACACCACCCAGGATGATCATCGTCTGATCGGATCTCTTTTTATCGGATGCCGGGTCGGACGATTTTGTAAACACGGAACCGAATGCACTTTCAGTAGTGTAAACATCCTCAGCAGGCCCGGTCGGTAGAACAGCCCAAAGAATAATATATAAAAGTCCTGTCAAACCGAACCCCGGCGGCAGTATCGGCAGCAGCATTACAACAAAAAGTACGCGGACGATGACCACGTCAATTTGCAGATACTGAGCGATTCCGGATGCAACTCCACCAAAAACTGCCCTGTCTGGGATACGATGCAATTTCTTTTCCATGATTAGTTTAGCGTTTATTTGTAATCAAAGGTAGTAGGTAATGCAAGATACTGTAAACCGGAAAATTATTATCGGCGAAAGGGCGTGTTAAACGGATATTTTCGAGGAGAATGTGTTTAAAATGGATGTAAACCGAGGTTATTGCTCTTCCAATGCTTCCAGAATGTCCATCATGGAGCCGAAATCCTTGTAACCGGGCCGGATTTCTTCGCTTCCGCGCAACGCGATACCCATATGCGGGAAAAGCTCGGTCAGGGCTGAAACGGTGAATTCATTATCGAGACCAAACCCGATGAGGACAGGATATTCCGGATCTATTTTGCTCAAAACCTGCATCCAGGCCTCGGACAGTTCAGCATTTTCGTCACTTTCCAGCAGGAAATGAGTGACTTCTCCCTCGTAGCGGCTTAGAATCGGAATGATTTCCTCAGCATCGTAAAGGTCTACACTGACGCGCATCAGCAATGGCAGGTTCAGCTCTGCACGAAGATAACTCAGCAGTCCGGGGTCATTAACCTGTACGGCATGTACAGGATATCCGGCGAGTGCGTTCAGGATCGCATCCGGATCTGTTTTGGCGGTCTCGGCCACGAGTGTGACACCAGCCAGCCACGAGCAGATATCTTCAAACTTTTTCGGAGATATGTAATTGGGTGAGTCTTCGTCAATAGAAAAACCAAGCATTTCAACACCCATGCCGGCGCAGTAGCGCGCATCGGAAAGGTTGGTAACATTGCTGATTTTTACGGTTTTGGTAAGCATTGTCTTATTCTTTGAAACTTCTGTAAACTATTTGATTAAGCCCGCATGTAGTTGGTCGACCGGGAAAATCAAATCCCAATCGTTGCCCCACACAATGTTGCCGTTTTCAATCTTGAATCTTCTGAAATGGGTGAGCTGTTTGTACTTGTCGTACTGCGGATGAAAGTTATTTAACAGGAAATCGGCAAAATCCACCGCTCGTGACGTGTGATCCGAAAAGTTGATTAAGATCTTATAATCAGACAAGTATTTAGCGCCCACTACCTTCATGACCTGGCTTATAACCTTTTGTTGATCTTCAAACTTTTAATCTTTTTTCTCAAAACAAAGAAATCGGTCCAACTGTCCACGATTTTCTGCGCATAAGCTTCCACCACTTTGTTCGCTTCTCGTTGCTGCGGCAAAGGTAGTGGTTCTTTCCCGGCAGATTTACGATTTTCTACCGATATCAACAGACCGTTATCAAAAACAATCTCAAAAATACTTTCATAATCGCCGTAAGAAACGTGGATGTGAATCGGTAGATGTTCATTGGAATAGAAATAAAATACCATTCCGAAGTATTCGAGGATTTTAGGCATAGCGTGTGGTGATGAGTGTATTTATCAAAACTAGCGAAAAGTTTTAAAACAAAAAGGACAGACAGTGCCGGTATCCGGGTGCACTGTCTGTCCTTTTTTACGTTGAGTCCGAGACTTACTTCGCCGAGAACCGGTACTTAGTCGTCGTATGATAAGTTTCTCCCGGCTTCAATGTCGTGGTCGGGAATTGTGGCTGATTCGGTGAATCGGGGTAATGCTCGGTTTCGAGGCAAAGGCCGAAGCGTTTCGAATAGGTTGCGTTTTTACCGGTGAGTTTGCCGTCAAGGAAATTGCCGGTATAGAACTGGACGCCTGGTTCGGTCGTGAATACCTCCATGACGCGGCCGCTTTCAGGATCTTTCACGGTTGCAAACGGTATCAGCCCCGGTTCGCTGCGCTTGATGACCCAGCAATGGTCATAACCACCCCCGGCTTTGATCTGCTCATCTTCCGTTTTGTCGATGCCCGCTCCGACTTTGGTGGCTTTCCGGAAGTCGAAAGGCGTTCCTTCCACCGCCCGCAGCTTGCCGGTTGGTATCAGGGTGGTATCGACAGGCACAATGCTGTCGGAGAGGATGGTGACTTCGTGATCCAGAATGTCCCTTTTCAGCCCGGTCAGGTTGAAGTAGGAGTGGTTGGTCAGGTTGATAACAGTGGCCTTGTCGGTGCTGGCGGTATAATCGATTGTCAATGCATTGTCGTTATCCAATGTGTAAACCACTTTTACCGTCAGGTTTCCAGGGTAGCCTTCTTCCATGTCTTTGCTGGTGTATTCAAGCTGCAAGCCGGTCGTCGAGTCTCCTTTGATCTCGGTCGCTTTCCAGAGCACTTTGTCAAAACCTTTGGTTCCGCCATGCAATGCATTGGGACCGTTGTTGATGGCCAGTGAGTACTCCTGCCCATCCAGTTTGAATTTGCCTTTCGCAATGCGGTTACCGTAGCGGCCTACGAGGGCACCAAAGAACGGATGCCCGCTCAGGTAGGGAGCCAGTGAATCGAAACCGAGAACCACATCCGCCCATTCGCCCTTCTTATCGGGTGCTGTGAGCTTGGTGACGATCCCGCCATAGTTGGTAATGTTGACGGTCATACCGTTGGCATTGGTAAGCGTGTACAGGTCAGCGGTCTGGCCATCGGGAAGTTGGCCAAATGCCTCTTTGGAAATAGTACTGATCATTTTTTCTTCATTCTTGGTTTTCGAGCAGCTGAAAAGGAATAGTCCGGTCAGTGCGGTGAGTAAAAAAGGGATTCGTCTCATGATCAAAGGTTAAGAGTTTGTATAGGTGGTCAGGTTATGCCAAAGCGACTTCCTCGGTTCCGTCCGTGATTTTCACCCGGTAACAAGGCAGGTCTATCTGGTATTGATCCTGGTAAGCTTGCTTCATTTTTATCTCAAAAGCTTCGACCGACTCTTTTCTCACCAAATTGATCGTGCAGCCGCCAAAACCACCGCCCATCATCCGCGCGCCCAGGACGGATTCGTCGTCCAGGGTTTGTGCTACCAGAAAGTCAAGCTCAGGACAGCTCACCTCGTATTCATTTTGTAAACCGAAATGGGTTTCATACATTTTTTTACCAAAATCGGGCAGATTTCCTTGAACCAGCAATTCACAGGCATCCTGCACACGCTGGATTTCCTCGGTCATAAACTTGCAGCGACGGTATACGACATCCCCCATTTCGGTTTTGTGTGCTTCTACCAGTGCCGGCGTAGCATCCCGGAGGCTCAACACCCGGGGATCATATTGCTGCAAAATGGCGGTGCCTTTTTCGCATTCCAGGCGACGGGTGTTGTACTCGGAGCTGGCCAGGGAATGTTTTACGCTGGTATCGCAAAGGACGATCAGGTAATCGTCCATCGGAAATGGGAAGTACTCATATTCCAGAGAGCGGCAGTCGAGGCGGATTACCGACTCTTCTTTTCCAAAAGCCGATGCAAACTGGTCCATGATACCGCATTGCACACCTACATATTCGTTTTCAGCCTTCTGGGACATTTTGACGATGCTGAAACGATCGAGGTTGAGTCCGTATATTTCGTTCAATGCAAATAGCAGGCAGCATTCCAGTGCAGCCGATGAGGAAAGCCCGGCGCCCACCGGCACATTACCGCCGAATGCAGCCTGAAAACCACCGATATGCAGTCCCCGCTTCTGGATTTGCTCCACAATCCCAATCTGGTAATGCGGCCAGGATTTTTCGGGTTTGGAAAGGTCGTCCAATGCAAAGGAGTAAGTCTGGTCGAGATCGGCTGCATAAAGGATCACCTGCTCGTCTTCGCGGGGAGCGATGACGAAGTACACCGCCTTATCAACGCTGGCAGGCAACACAAAGCCATTGTTATAGTCGGTGTGCTCTCCGATGAGATTAATCCTTCCCGGTGAGCGGAAGACCCGTACCTGCTCGCGGGTGCCCGTACCGAATTTTAAGAAATATTTATCCTGGATACCCTCTGCGATATCTGTTTCTGTTGTCAGCATTTTTCAGTTCCGGTTATTAATAGCCTTTTACAAGGGTCACTTCATTGGCGATGGCGCCGCCGTTTTCCATTGCAAAAATGTTGTTGAGAAATAAATCTACTTTACCCATATGCTCATTTTTGTGCCCGCCGCCGGTATGCTGGGTGAGGATCACGTTATCCATTTTCCAAAGCGGACTGTCCGCCGACAATGGCTCTATTTCGGTCACATCCAACACCGCACCGTCCAGCTTGCCCGATTGCAATGCATTGATCAATGCCTCTTCATCGGTTGTGCTTCCGCGTCCCACGCTGGCATATACGCTCTGGTCCTTCATTGCCGAAAGGAATTCGGCATTGACAAAATAATGCGCAGTGCCCGGTAATGTGTTAATGACCAGGTCGGCATGAGGTAGCTCGTTGAAAAGATCCTCCTTGCTGCGGAGATCCGCTTCCTGCGAAGTGCGGGCCATCAGGTGCGTAGTGCAGCCCAGGCCTTTCAGGATTGCATTCACAGATTGTCCGATTGTTCCGGCACCCAGCACGATCACATTCTGCCTGTACATAATTTTAAGTTCAGCCCTGAGTGGCGTTCCGATCCATTCCGTTTTTTGCTTAAGAAGTGTAAGCCGGTCCAGACCGCGGTATAATGCCAGAATGCCTCCTACAATGGACTCCGCGCAGGGGCGTGCGAACCAGTCACCCATGTTGGCGGCACGGATATGGTCCGGCAGCGGCACCGAGGAATATTGGTCAAATCCGGCGGAGTCGAGTTGCCAGAATTGTAATTGGGGGGGAGTTTGCTCAAACCAGGCCACAGGTGGGTTGCCCAGTATGTAATTGGCGCTTGAAAACCAAGATTTTAGCTCTTCATTACTGGTTTCCTCCGTACGGAAATGAATCAGGTGCCGGGGCGATAAGGCTTCGCTCAGTTTCGCATTGAGCGTTTCGTCGAGTAAGGAATGGCAGTATATAATCATTGATAGTTTTTGTTTTAAAGAAGCAAGGTAAGACGAAATAGCTGGATTTTCCCTGCACGGGACGGCGAAATGCCGCTTTTGTCCAAAGCCGTGCCGGTTGCCTGCATAGGGGGCCAAGTTTTCTCAAAACGATTCGATCGTGCGCCCGGTTACTGAATCAGCATCAGGATTTTCTTTCCTCTCGACCGGAATGCGGGTTTCTCGTAATCCATTAATTCCTCGATGATTACCCGCAGTTCTTGCCTGATCTCGGGATATATACCCGACAGGTTGTAAAGAATAGTAAGACAGAATGCCCGGATCGCGATCGGGACCGACCGATTCTGGATTAATTCAAAGCTTACATCCATCAGTTCGCCATGGAATTCGTCGGGGATGTGCGAGTCTTGCAGAATACGGGCGCTGTTCCGTATCACCGCGTAGTGAATATCGGTACGTTTTAGCTGGCTGATCAGTACGCCGATATACGGCTCGATCAGCACAGGATGAGCGTGGGCCGCAATGCTGACGCTATACGCGGCGCGCTGGGCGAGACGGGGCTCGTCGGAGAGGAAACTATGCATCAGCTCTCTGAATGCTTCCGGAGCAGTGCAAGCGTAACGGGCGACCTCGGTTGCCTTGCGTTTGGATTGATAGGGATCTGCCAGCAGTTCATTTTTAATGTTCATGACGGCCGATGTTTAAAAGTAAATGCTCTACGTCGCCGCAGAGCATTTACCAGGTTATAAAGATTGTGTATCCATTACTTAATCTCTCCTACCATAGCTTCCGGTTTTACCCACGCGTCGAACTCTTCGGGAGTCAGGTAACCGAGTGCCACGGCTGTTTCTTTCAGGGTAGAGCCGTTTTTATGCGCAGTTTGCGCGATTTCGGCCGCTTTGTAATAACCGATTTTGGTATTCAAAGCAGTTACGAGCATCAGCGAATTGTTCACATGCTTTTTGATATTCTCATGAAGCGGTTCGATGCCGACTGCGCAGTTATCATTGAATGAAACGCAAACATCGCCGATCAAACGTGCCGAATGCAGGAAGTTGTATGCCATCAAAGGCTTGAACACATTCAGTTCGAAATGGCCGTTGGAGCCGCCGATGCTGATTGCTACGTCGTTACCCATTACCTGCGCTGCTACCATGGTCATCGCTTCGCATTGCGTTGGGTTGACCTTGCCCGGCATAATGGAGCTACCCGGTTCATTATCGGGAATGTGGATTTCGCCAATGCCTGAGCGTGGTCCCGATGAAAGCATACGAATGTCGTTACCAATTTTCATCAGGCTTACGGCTACCGTCTTCAATGCGCCGTGGGCTTCAACGATCGCGTCGTGGGCCGCCAGCGCTTCGAATTTATTTTCAGCGGTGATAAATGGCAGCTCGGTGAGTGCGGCGATGTGCCTCGCCACGTTCTCGGAGTAGCCGGGAGGGGTATTAATGCCCGTTCCTACTGCTGTTCCGCCCAATGCGAGCTCGGATAGGTGTGCGAGGGTGTTGTGGATCGCTTTCAAGCCGTGATCCAGCTGGGAAGCATAGCCCGAAAACTCCTGCCCCAATGTCAGTGGTGTTGCATCCATGAAATGCGTACGGCCGATTTTGACCACATTTTTGAATGCTTCCGCTTTCGCTTTCAATGTATCGCGCAGCTTGGTAATGCCAGGGATCGTTACATCCACCAGGATTTTGTAGGCTGCGATGTGCATCGCGGTCGGATAAGTATCGTTGGACGACTGCGATTTGTTGACATCGTCGTTCGGGTGGAGGAACTTGGCTTTGTCGGCCAGGTCACCGCCTTGCAATACGTGTCCGCGGTAGGCGATCACTTCGTTGCAGTTCATGTTGGATTGCGTTCCGGAGCCGGTTTGCCATACCACGAGCGGAAACTGGTCGTCGAGCTTGCCGGTCAGGATTTCGTCGCATACTTGCCCGATGAGATCACTTTTCTCCTTTGCCAGCGTACCTGCTTCGTAATTGGTGATGGCTGCCGCTTTTTTCAGGTATGCAAATGCCTTGATAATTTCCTTAGGCATCTTGTTGATATCCTGGGCAATAGGGAAGTTCTGGATCGAGCGTTGCGTCTGGGCACCCCAGTATACATGGGCAGGGACCTGCACTTCGCCCATGGTGTCTTTTTCTATACGGTATTCCATTTTTAAGTAGAATGATAAGGTAATTGAACAATGCGTACTATGCGGTAAAGTTAGGGGCGGGCTTGCAGTTTTTGGTGTTTTTTAAGGACAAATGTTAAACTACGACAAAAGAATGGTTAGATTGGAGCGACCTGATCCCGAAAACCGCCTTTTATATGACTCCTAAAATCAGTATCTACCCGGACTATGCTACCATGAGCTTGGCAGCAGCGGAACGGGTAATTGCACTGCTCACCCATAAGCCCCGCGCAGTAGTGTGTTTCCCTTCCGGAAGCACACCGAAAGGCATGTTCCAGGCGCTGGCGGCAGCTCATCACAATGGACGCGTTGATTTTTCACAATGCACTTTTATCGGGCTGGACGAGTGGGTCGGAATGGGAGCGGGAGACGATGGGAGCTGTCGTGACCTGCTGGACCGGGATTTTTTGAAACCGGTAGGTCTTCGCGCGAATCAAATCGTATTTTTTGACGGAAAAGCATTGAATCCGCAGGACGAGTGCGATCGTGTCAACACGGCACTGGATGATCTGGGTGGCCTGGATCTGATTGTGCTGGGTGTGGGTATGAACGGGCATCTGGCATTGAATGAACCGGGAACGCCCTGGGATACTTATGCACACATTTCGGAGCTGGAAACAATAACCAGGGAAGTAGGGCAGAAGTATTTTCAGCAACCGACGGTCCTGACGAAAGGACTCACCGTGGGGATCAGACATATTCTGGAAGCCAAAGCCGCTATTCTGCTTGCTTCGGGGACTTCTAAAGCGGAGGTTGTCCAGCGGGCGCTGGCATTTCCTGTTTCCAAAGATTTTCCGGCCACCGTATTGCAGAACCACATGAATGCGGAGTTTATCCTCGATGCCGACGCGGCTGCGCCGGTTTAGTAACGACCGGCCCGGGAAACGCGTTGTGAAAAATCACTTTTGAGGGAGCTCTTTTTATCCCAAAAAAGATATTTTATCCTGCCGGATCAGTAATTCTTCCCCGCTTCACTTAATTCGGCAGGCCATTCTCCGGCCAATATGCATTCCAATTAAATTTGACCTGTTCTTTGTGAACACCCGTCAATCGGGATGATGGTTTTTGCTTTGGATCCCTCAGCCAAATTCAGCAGAAAAAAAAGGAACCGTGTGTGAATCACGGGCAGTCGTGCTACTGTAAGTATCTGCATCGGATGATGCGGTTTTTTACCCTCGCGACCCATTGCAGTCAGGCTTGCGGTTGAGCCGAAACAGCGAGAAGGGCGGTGAAAATGATACAAGCCAGGAGACTTGCCATTGTCCTCAATGACCATTCCCTCACGATAGGGGTATGGCCAAGTATTGATTTACCACATATTTTGCCACCAAACGGTGCTCCTGGACATGTTCAGGGAGGAATGTCCGCCTATTTCTGCGGACCAGCACGGCAGGTGGTAGTGTATGATGTACCGGCGAGAGACGCCGCCGGGATGGGTGGGTGTTTTCACAGGGTTTTTTCAAACTCTTTAAACACAAAAATTATGTTGTCACACAACCTCGGCTATCCGCGTGTGGGTAGCCATCGTGAACTCAAAAAAGCCAACGAGCAATTCTGGGCCGGAAGCATCGACCGGGATGCATTACAAAAGGTGGCCCGGCAGATCCGTCACCAGAACTGGGACACCCAGCAACGTGCGGGCATTGAGCTGATTCCTTCCAACGATTTTTCCCTCTATGACCATGTGCTGGACGTTTCGCTGATGGTAGGAGCGATTCCGCAACGTTACCATCAAATACTCGACGGGAAGTCGAACAAGGAACTTGATCTGTATTTCGCCATGGCGAGGGGATACCAGAAGAATGGACTGGACATCAAGGCAATGGAAATGACCAAGTGGTTTGATACCAATTACCATTACCTGGTTCCGGAGTTTGTGAAGGATCAGAAATTCAGGCGTTATTCTGATAAGGTGCTCATCGAATTCGAAGACGCATTGCATAAAGGCATTGTTACAAAACCTGTTTTGCTCGGGCCGGTTACCTATTTGTTGCTGGGTAAGGAAAAAGAAGAAGGATTTGAGAGAATAGATCTGCTGGATGCCCTTTTGCCCGTCTACATATCTGTTTTGAGAGAACTGGCGGCACGTGGCGCCCAATGGGTTCAACTGGATGAGCCGGCACTGGTACTTGATCTGTCGGAGAAGCAAAAAGTTGCATTTGAAAGTGCTTACCAGCAGATCCGTGAAGCATTGCCTTCACTGCAAATTTTACTGACCACCTATTTCGGTGCCTTGGAGGACAATGCGGATGTGGCTGTAAGCCTCCCGGTGGACGCATTGCATATCGATATCACCAGAGGACTGGAAAGCCTGGACGTGATTTTGACCAATGCGCCTTTTATAGGTTCTTCCAAAAAACTGTCGCTGGGTGTAGTGGATGGGCGTAACATCTGGAAAAATGATTTTCGACGGTCACTGGATCTGATCGGCAGGGCCGTAAATGTACTTGGGGAGCACCGTGTGATGATTGCATCGTCCTGCTCGCTGCTGCATAGCCCATTCGACCTGGATCTGGAAAAGAACGAGCAGGTACTCACGCCCGAGATTAAAAACTGGATGGCATTTGCAAAGCAAAAGCTGGATGAAGTGGCAACGCTGAAGAAACTTTCTGTAACAGAATGGCAATTGGATCCGGTATATCTGGCTAATCAGCAAGCTATTGACAGTCGACGTGTCTCTGCATTGATTCATAAACCGGAGGTAAAGCAGCGGGTTGCAGCCATTCGTGCAAAAGACTTTGAGCGGTCGAGCGGTTTCCAGACCCGCCAGGACATTCAACTTGAAAAACTAAAGTTGCCATTGTTTCCGTCAACCACCATCGGGTCGTTTCCGCAAACGGACGACGTGCGGCAACTGCGTGCGCAACTGAAAAAGGGCGTGTTGTCGACCGATGAATATGAGTCCCGTATCCGCGAAGAGATCGTGGATTCGCTGCGCTGGCAGGAAGGGCTGGGTATCGATGTACTGGTGCATGGCGAGTTCGAACGCAATGACATGGTTGAATACTTCGGAGAACATTTGTCGGGGTTTGTTTTCACCCAGAATGGTTGGGTACAAAGCTATGGCAGCCGTTGCGTCAAACCGCCCGTGATATATGGAGATGTAGAACGACCGGAAGCGATGACCGTCAAATGGTCGTCGTTTGCACAGGCCAATTCCGAAAAGCTGGTGAAAGGAATGCTGACGGGCCCGGTTACGATCCTGCAATGGTCGTTTGTACGGGACGATCAGCCGAGGAAGGACACTACATTCCAGATTGCACTGGCCATTCGTGATGAGGTGGTGGATCTGGAAAAAGCGGGTATCAAAGTGATCCAGATAGACGAACCTGCGATTCGGGAGGGCTTGCCATTGCGGAAACATGCCTGGAAAACTTATCTGAAATGGGCAGTCGATGCCTTCCGTCTGAGCGCCGCAGGTGTGGCCGATCAGACGCAGATCCACACGCACATGTGCTATGCGGAGTTCAACGACATCATCGATTCCATCGCTGCGATGGATGCCGATGTGATCACGATCGAGACTTCACGTTCACAAATGGAATTACTCGACGCGTTTGCTGCATTCAATTATCCTAACGAGATAGGTCCGGGCGTATACGACATCCACTCTCCGCGGGTACCGACCGTAGATGAAATGGTGGTATTACTCGAAAAGGCATTGAAAGTTATTCCTGCCCGTAATTTGTGGGTAAATCCCGACTGCGGACTTAAAACCCGCAAATGGCCCGAAACGGAAGCCGCATTGCGGAATATGATTTCAGCGGCTAACTTGCTGCGCCAATCGGTAGAAGTGGCCGGATAAGTGAGGGAGGCGTGGTCAGGGATTGTCAGCGCAGTCGGCGATGATTTCGTCGGCTGTCCGCGAGTGTGACAACTCCTGACCACACCGAACCGCTCAATTACAGTATTCATCTTACATTTTTAGTTTTGACATTAGCAGAAAAGATCCTCGACTCCGAAGCCAGAGTTTTTAAAACCGTCTTCCCAAATAATACCAATCACTACGATACGCTTTTTGGCGGAACCGCCCTGTCGATGATGGACGAGGTGGCATTTATTGCTGCCACGCGTTTTTCAAGGTTGCGGTGCGTTACCGTTTCCACCGACCGCATCGATTTTACCCACCCCATTCCTGCGGGAACCATTATTGAGTTGGTCGGCCGGGTTGAGACGGTCGGCAATACGAGTATGAAAGTGCGTGTGGATATTTTTGTTGAAAAAATGTACGAGGAAAGTCGTGAAAAGGCGGTGACCGGCATTTTTACTTTCGTTGCCCTGGACGAAAATCACAAGCCTACCAAAATAATGTAAGCCGCCGCCGGAGGATAATTTTTAGTAGCCGGTTATTTACAAGAAAATACAAAGGATTGGGCTGAATGTGATATTGGGGAAACTGTTTCATCTGTTTCCGGTCCATGTCATGAAATTACGCCCAATTGCATTCTCCGGCATTTTTGTCCTTTTCCTTTATGTCCTCTCAGAAATTCTGCTTCGCCTGGGCTTGCTGTTTTTCGGTTATCCGTTCTTTCGGCCATCCGACTACCTGTATTCCCGTTTTTATCCTTACGTAAAGGAAGTCCGCTCCAAGGAGATTCGGCGAGGAGGTGAAGTTAAAAATGTACTTATCCTGGGTGGTTCGGTGGTCAGTACGGCTTGGACACATATGGAGAGCAGGCTGGATACGATTCTGCAAGAGCATTATAGCAAAGGAACACGGTTTGTTTTTTATAATGTGGCAGAAGCCGGTCATACTTCCAGTGATAATGTTTTGAAATACAGTTTGCTGGAAGACAAGCGCTTCGATCTGGTACTATACTATGAAGCGATCAACGAAAACAGGGCTAACAATGTACCGACGGAACACTTTCGCCAGGACTATTCGCACATGCGCTGGTATCACGATATTGACCTTCTGCAATCTCATCCGGAGATCGACATCACCGTCATACCTTATGTACTCGGCAAAGTGATAGGTAGCGTTAGAGACCGCCTGGAACGTCGCGTCTATATTAGCAATGGGGAGGTCGACCCGCAGTATGCCCAATATGGTTCGGATATCAAAACGGAAGAAGCCTATCGTCGGAATTTGGAGGAGATTATAGCCATTGCCAAAAAACGGGGTGACAAATTGCTTCTAATGAGCTATGCATCGTTTTTCCCCGAGCACGTTGTGCTGACCGGCGAGGAAAAAGACATGGAGCATTTTGCGGGATGCAACAGATTTGTCGCCACGCCGGTCGTGATGTGGGGCAGACCGGAGAATGTCAGAAAAGGTATAGACGTACACAACCGGGTTTTAAGGGAGCTGGCTAGCAAGCACAATATGCTATTTCTTGACATGGAACGCCGAATGCCGAAAGACCAGAAACTGTTTTGCGATGTCTGCCATTTGAGCGGGCCAGGGGCACAACGCTTCGCAAATGAGATTGCCGAATTTATCGTGCGGCAGAAATTGTTGGAATAAAAAGTGCCGGAAATCGCCAGTGAAAATCAATGACGGCGATTCACCTGCGTAGCGCTGGACAAGCACCGTAAGCCAACCGGACTATGAAAATAACATACCGGTAAAGAGGTTTTTTCAACCGAAAGTTAAATTTAATAATACTAAGATTTTTTTGAACAGTATATTTAGGCATTCCCCTCTTGCATGTTGCTTATCTGTGTTCAATGAAATTACGTTACTTCCTCTTTTCGGGCATCTTTGCCCTGTTTTTATTCTTGCTAACCGAAATCCTGCTCCGTATCGCTCTGTTATATTGGGGTTATCCTTTCTTCCGGCCTTCGGACTACCTCTATTCCGGGATTTATGACAATGTAAATGAAGTCCGCGAGAAAAAAATCCAGCGGGGAGGAGATGTGAAAAATGTGTTGATCCTGGGCGGATCGGTGGTAAGTTCGCCATGGTCGCATTTGGAAAGCCGGCTGGATACTATTCTGCAAAAGCATTATGGCAAACAGACTAGATTTGCCGTTTATAATATCGCCGCACCAGGCCATACGTCCAGAGATAATGTGCTAAAATACAGTATGCTGGACGACAAGCGGTTCGATCTGGTGATGTATTATGAAGCGATTAATGAAAACCGCGCCAATAACATTCCTGCGAAGTATTTCAGGCAGGATTACACGCACATCCGTTGGTATCGTGATATTGAGTTGCTGAGAAGTCACTCTGAAATGAACGTGACCGTCATTCCCTTTGTAATCCACAAGCTGATAAATTCCGTCCGGGACCGACTTACACATCGGATTTATGCCAGCCATGAAAAGGTAGACCCGCAATTCGCAAAGTTTGGGTCCGACATTAAAACAGCCGGTGCCTATCGCAGCAATATGAGTGAAATCATAAAGATTGCGCGATCACGTGGTGACAAGCTGCTCCTGATGAGTTATGCCTCCTATTTTCCTCCGAATGTGACGCTAACCGGCGAAGAGAGCGATGTGAAGCATTTTGCCGGGTGCAGATTTGCATCGCCTGTCGTGATCTGGGGGAACCCCGAAAACGTAAAAAAAGGCATTGGCGTGCACAACACCGTCATACGAGCGCTCGCTGGGCAATACAAGACACTATTTCTGGACATGGAAAACCGGATGCCGAAAGATTCCAGTCTCTTTTGCGATGTCTGTCATGTGAGTGAGCCCGGCGCTCAGCGTTTTGCGCATGAAATTGTAGAATTTATCGTACGGTACAAAATACTGGAATAGCGAACCGGGTGTCGTTACTTCAAAATGCTTATCTTGCACGCCTTTTGAACGGTGTAGTACGGAAACTAAACTTCGCAAATTAAACACGCTTGAATGAAAATTTTAGGTATCTCGGCTTTCTATCATGATTCGGCCGCGGCTCTCATCGACAATGGAGAAATAGTTGCGGCAGCTCAGGAAGAGCGCTTCACTCGTAAAAAACACGATCCCGGTTTCCCCTCCAATGCAGTAAAGTTTTGTCTGGAATACGGCGGCCTTTCCCTAAACGAACTTGACGCGATCGTATTCTATGACAAGCCGCTCCTTAAGTTTGAAAGGCTGCTTGAAACCTACTACGCTTTTGCACCCAGGGGTGTAAGATCGTTCCTGACGGCCATGCCGGTGTGGATCAAGGAAAAGATGTTCCTTAAAAGATTGATTCACGAGGAACTTGAAAAGCTGGGTTACGACAAGAAAAAGAAGAAAGTTAAAATGCTCTTCCCCGAGCATCACTTATCACACGCGGCGAGTGCTTACTATCCGTCTCCGTATGAGAAATCAGCCATTCTGACCATTGATGGCGTGGGTGAATGGGCAACCGCCTCGATCTGTTTAGGAGAGGGGAAAGATATCAGTATTTTAAAGGAACTTCGTTTCCCGCATTCGCTGGGGCTACTTTACTCTGCATTTACCTACTTCCTCGGCTTCCGGGTGAATTCCGGAGAATACAAGCTCATGGGGCTGGCGCCTTATGGGGACCCTACCTCGCCGGACATCAAGCGCTATGAGGAGATAATTCTGAAAGATCTTATCGATCTGAAAGACGATGGGTCCGTATGGCTTAATCAGGAGTATTTCGATTATGCGACCGGCCTCAAAATGGTGAACGAGCATAAATGGGAGGCGCTATTCGGTTTCAAAACCAGAAGGCCTGAGGATGCCCTGGAAGCCGTTCACTGTAACCTCGGACTTGCAATCCAGAACATTACTGAGGAGGCGGTGGTGAGAATGGCGAAAGAAGCCAAACGCCTCACCGGTGCAGACTATCTTTGCATGGCCGGCGGGGTTGCATTGAATTGCGTATCCAACGGTAAATTGCAGAAAGCCAATATTTTTAAAGATATTTTCATCCAGCCCGCAGCTGGTGATGCCGGCGGTGCCCTGGGTGCTGCGCAAGCCGCATACCATATTTTCTTCGGACAGGAGCGGAATATCACCTGGGCCGCCGATGCGATGCGCGGATCTTACCTCGGACCTACTTTCTCGGATCTGGATGTCGCCCTGACGGCTAAAAAGTATAAAGCGGCTTACACGCATTACGAGAATTTCAAAGATCTTACACAGGAAGCTGCGCGGTTGCTATCGGAAGGGAACGTCGTGGGCTGGGTACAGGGAAGAATGGAATTTGGTCCGCGTGCACTCGGCGGCAGAAGTATTCTGGGAGACCCGCGGAATGCTGAAATGCAGAAGAAGCTCAATCTGAAAATCAAATACCGGGAGTCATTCCGGCCTTTTGCACCATCGGTACTCGCCGAGAATTGCTCTGATTACTTCGATTACGACGGTATTTCACCTTATATGCTGCTGGTGCATCCGGTTGCGGAGAGCCGCCGGAAGCCGGTGCCTTCGGATTACAGCTCGCTGGATCTGCGGGAGAAGCTCTATTTCGAACGTTCTGATTTGCCATCGATTACCCACATCGACTATTCTGCGCGTATCCAGACAGTACATAAGGATACCAATCCGCGTTATTACGAACTCATCGATTCCTTCAAAGCTTTGACGGGATATGCCGTCGTTGTGAATACCAGTTTCAATGTCCGTGGGGAGCCGATCGTTTGCACCCCCAATGACGCCTATCGCTGCTTTATGCGTACCGAAATGGATTACCTGGTGGTAGGAAACTATATCTTTGATAAGAAACAGCAGCCCGAGTGGTTGGAAAAAGATAACTGGAAAGAAGAATTCGTTTTGGATTAATTCCTATTCATTGAGCATCCGAAGTAATGGCGTCTAAGATTGTTACCAGCATAGTCAGGATTTTATTTTTGGGAATACTGTTCGTGTTTCTGTTTTATCCTGACAAATTTCATATCAAATTCGATTACCCCGGTTATCCGCAAAGTGACAGCTGGCACATCAGATTGGCGAAGTTCGCTTTCTGGCTTCTGCTGATCATCGAGATTCTACGCATATTCTACTATGGTGTTGTCAAGAGCAAAGCGAAAGGATTATTGGCTAATGTTGTCACAATCTCCGTTCCGCTGATTGTTACTTTGATCTTCCTGGAAGTCGTGTTCATGTACATTCCGCAAAGCCATGAAGGTGTGTTGTCAAAAGCGTCACAAATTTGGTGGGAAAAGTATTGGAATCCGGTGAATTCCCTCGGATATCATGACAAGGAAATCAAAAGTGAGCCCGGTAAGAAAAATGTTTTGGTGATCGGTGATTCTTTTGCTGCCGGGCACGGGTTGAAAAGCGTAAACGAACGATTTTCCGACATGCTGGAAGCAAAACTGGGAAGAGATCGGTATACTATTTACAACCTGGGGATGTCGGGCGCCGACACGCGTGATGAAGTAAAGCGTTTACAGGAGTTTCCGGTAAAACCAGACATCATTATTCTTGAATATTTCCCCAATGACATTGAAAAGGTGGGTCGTGAGAAGGGACTGAAACTAACAGGGGCTGAGCCATATGCAGATCTGAAAGGGCCAATGGCGACGCTCGTGAAACGTTTCTATCTTCCGAACTTCATTTACTGGCAGTTGCCACATACCGGTTTCAGTACATTTGAGAAGTTTGTTCAAACCGCTTATACCGATACGACGATACTCAATGCGCATTTGAAAGACCTTTCAGGAATGCTCACGTACCGGGATAGCACGAAAGCCCAAATGTATGCGGTGTTCATTCCCTTCCTGTTCCAGATCGACAAAAGTGCAGGGTATACCAAGCCTGTGGAAGACTATCTTCGCTCAAATAACGTCACTGTGGTTGGTATCAATGATGGTGTCGTTAAAATACCTGAAAAGGACCGTGTGGTGGGTAAGAATGACGGACATGGAAGTGCAGCTTTGAACCAGCTGATTGCGGACAGGCTCTACGAAGCGATGAGTAAACGATAACTAAAAATTAATATCTTAAGAATTAATTAAACGCATTTAAGTTTTACATTTGATTTTTTAAAGACTATATCGAAATGGATTTTTTGACAGATTTATTTGCATTTATGAAGGAGCGCAAAAAATGGTGGCTCGCTCCTGTGATTATCGTTCTACTCCTTATTGGCGTATTGATAGTGATCGGTGGTGGTTCAGCTGTTGCACCTTTCATCTATACCTTGTTCTGATTAACTCAGATCAACGCAGATCAATCCCGTTTATATTTGAAACTACTTCGGTAGCATTACTCGCAAGGTAATGCTACCGGTATCACTATTATATTATTCAAATGAGTGAATCAGAAAAAGTCAAAGCGCAATTGGTAATTGTTACCGGGCTGGTCGTCCTTTACTTTATTTTCAAATCTCAGTATCCTTATTTTCTGATCGCGGCTGCCGTAGTGGGCGTGGGGAGTCTGGCTATTCCGGTCTTTGGCGATCTGATCGTGAAGGGTTGGTACAAGATCGCTGAGATCCTGGGGGCCATCAATGGGCGGATCTTATTATCGCTTGTGTTTTTCGTCGTGCTGTTCCCTGTTGCAGTAATTGCAAAGCTGACCAAAAAGAACCCGTTGAATTTGAAGAAAGAGAATACCGACTCTGTTTTCACAGAGCGCAATCATAAATATGCTGCAAAAGATCTGGAACAGGTCTGGTAATTATATCGCTTCTTTCGAGAAAGTAAAAGGCCTGAAATCAGGCCTTTTTTTTGCGGCATGCCCGATCGTAAAGCAGTTGCAGCATTCCGTCTTTTAATCCCACATCGGGCACGTGAATGACTTCCGCGCCGGCCCAACGCATGGCGGACGTATAAATATCACCTGCAGGTACGATCACATCCGCACGGTCGGGATTGAGTTGCAACTTATTGATCCGATCCGCGAGAGAAAACTGATCGATGTAATCCCGCATTCTCTGTATCTCTTCCAGGCTGGTAGAGCTTTCCGTGAGCTTGGAGGACAAATCGAAGAGCTTGTTGATATTTCCCCCGGTGCCGACTGCCTGGATAGGCTGGCTGTAATCGACATTCAGGTTGATCCATTCCTTGATTTTAAGCCAGGCATTCTTGGACTCCTTTCCTTCCAGGAGCCTCACCGAGCCTAGTTTGAACGATTTCGCGACAATCTTCTGCTTGTCCTTGTAAAGGTTAAGTTCCGTGCTGCCACCACCCACATCGATGTGAATGTATTGGCCTTCGCCGAGGGATTGAACAACGACATTGTTTACGAGCTCTGCCTCCTTTTGTCCGTCGATGATCTGGATATGAATGCCGGTGCGTCGCTCAATATGGTCGCGAACTTCCTGTCCGTTGGCTGCCTCGCGCATAGCGGACGTGGAGCAGGCCATAAAATCGTCCACTTCATGAAGCTCCATCAATAATTGATAAGCCAGCATGAGTTTCATCATGCGGTCCTCACTTTGTGGGGTAATGCGGCCCTGTGTAAATACATCGTGACCTAATCGAAGCGGAAAACGGACATATTCGACTTTCTTGAAGCGGGAAATGCCTTCGTCATGCAACACCGAGGATATTTGCATACGGGCACCATTGGATCCGATATCTATGGCTGCGAATTTCAAATGCGCGTTGAATAGGGGGTAAATAAAGGCCAAAAATAGACTTTCGCGGACAAGTTTCAATAGCTTGTCCGCGAAAGTTCATAGGCAGGACCTACATTTGGCGGCCAATCTGGTACATGAGCTTCACTTTCAGGCCGGGGCCTGCGCTGTGGCTAAGCGGGGTGAGTGGTTTAAAATAGTTGACCCAGTAACCTTCGGCCTGTACCACGATCGGGTACCATGTCTTTTCAATTCCCAATGCGAAGTTCATCGACGTGATGGGGGAGACATCTCCCTTTTTCGAAAATTTCTGGTTGAAGAACTCATTCTTTGGGCCTCTGCAATCATAGGAGATCGTCTCTTTGGACGAGATTTTGATATTGGTGCCCATGCTCGCATAATAGGCCCAATCGTTTTTAAGTGTATTGCGGAATGCCAGGGTTAGCGGCATTTGCACCACAGTCTGATCGATCTTGATATTATACAGCTCAAATATCAGCGGCACTTCGCCTGGGTGGGTGGTTTTGAAATCCCGGCGATTTTTTTCCCTGAAAATCTTTTCGCTGAAGAACTCAGCCGGTTTCGCTTTCAGCCAGGTGATACCGGCGGCGATCGAGAACTTTTTATTGACGATCACTTCTCCCAGCACGGTTTTACCCTGGCCATTACCTTCCAACTGATATCCGGCCCCGAAACGATACGGCACTTTTAAGGGCAGTTTCGGAACAACGTTTTCGGCCTGAGCAACTTGTTCGCCCTTTTTGCCGGCAGCAGTTGCTTTGGTTGGTTGAACGCTGGTCGCGAGCAATGCTCTCTGTACTTGTCGGCTCGAAAGCCTGTTGGCCAGTTCATAGTTCATTTGCCTGTTCAACGAGCGTTCTATATTCATTTCAACCGGATTGTCGATCTCAGTTAGCAGTAAATTGCCGCCGAACGTTTTCGTGCCGGCTCCGGGTGCGTTGTCGGGCGTTACCGGGTTTTGTTGTGTGTTGATTTGTTGAACTGTCGCGCCGCCTTGAAGGTCATTTACTTGACGATCATTTACGGGCTGGAAGGCCAGTGAGCCGTTTTCCGGTTTTGAAGTTCTCCGGAAATTCTCGGCGGGTCTTTCCACGGTTGCAATGGCGGAAGGATTCACATCTGTTACGATGTTTTGTTCCCGTATGCTATTATGAGCATTTAATGCGGGTTGATCATCAGCTGTGATTCCGGCAGTTTGTTGCGACGCATTACCACGATATGGTACTTCCGCCAGAGGTTGTACCTGAAATTGATCGCTGTCCGGAGCCTTTTGCAAAACGTAGACCGTATCCGTTTTGACAGTCACCGCAGGCTGATTCCTGATCACCTCGATCTGGCTTTGCAGATTTTTGACATCCCGCATCAGGTGATCGTTCTGCGAAAGCTGATTCACATACATATAGGCCATCACCGAGGTTACAGACGCGGCAGCGGCGTACCCGATCCAGGAACCGTATTGTTGCAGGAACGAAGGCGGGTTGTGTGTCTGCATGTAGTTTTGCATACGGGCCCAGTCCTGCTCTTGAAAGTCGGGTTCAACACTCTCTAGTTTTCGGCGTATAGTATTCTCAAATTTATTAGTTTTCATTGCCTCTGAATGACTTAACAGCCCAATCACTTGGGAAGAGATGTGGGTAATATTGTTTAATCAAATGCTGCAAGCGCGCACGGGCCCGGACGTAATGCGAACGCACCGTTGCCTCGTTGATCTGCAGCAGGTCTGCTATTTCACGATGATTGTAACCATCCACCACGTATAATAAAAATACATTCTTATAAACCGGCTTGATCTGTTGGATCAGTCCCAGTATTTCCTCAGCAGTTATCTGACTTATTACATCTTCATCAAATTTGGGATAAGGGGCATCTTCCAGGGCGATAACATCTTCGCTGTGCTTCTTGTGCTTGCGGTAATAACTGATCGCCGTGTTCACCATGATCGTCCTCAGCCACGCCTTAAATGGATGATTGGCGTCATACTTTCCCAGGTTGTTAAATACTTTCAAAAATCCTTCATTCAAAACCTCCTCCGCTTCTTCCGTCGACGAGGTATAACGCAGGCAAATGCTTTTGGAATACCCGAAAAATTGCTTGTATAAATGCCGTTGTGCCTGGCTATCTCCGGCAATGCATGCCGTCACGACCGACCCAAAGTCGTTTTCGTTAAAAGATATTTTTCTTCTAAAAAGCAAAGTCAGGGTATCAAGTTGTCAGGGATAGAATTTCTCACATTGGATTACGCCCCTGAACGCGCTTATGTTGCAAAAAAGTACGAAAAGTTTTCCGGGTTCGGAAATGTGGGAGACGCTGAAAAAAAACACAAAAAAATGTCCCGGCATGCAACACGCGCATTGCGGGGGGCGTAAGGGCAGGAAACAGTTTGATACTTTCACAAAAACCCGTGGGTATATCATGAAAAAGATTTCGCTTCTACTGATTGTGTTGACAGGGGTCTGGTTTGCTGCCTGCCAGAAGAGTAATGGAACGTTGGATCCTCAGGAATCGAGTGATTTTGAAGGCGTAGTGGAGTCGGCAGCGAGGTACGGCGTTTTGACCGACTCGGTGACAGTTGGTAAATGCAAAGGGAAGCTCACCGAGGTTGCAACGGCGGATTTGCCGAAAGCAGTTACGGATTACATTAACACAACTTATGCGGGTTCGGAAATCAAGTACGCTGCCAAAGATCAGTCTGGTAAAATTGTGGTGGCTCTGACACTCGCAGACGGATCGGCGAAAGGACTTTTGTTTAATGCCGACGGAACATTTAAAGAGGAATTGAAGCAGCATCAGCATAAAGCGAAATTGACCAAGGTGGAGGTGAGCGCACTTCCCGCTGCTATTACAGCCTATGTGACAAGTAATTATGCAGGTGCAGAGATCAAAATCGCAGCTTCCAATGAGGCTGGGGAGTACTTTGTAGGAATTACGGTAAATGATACGGTTAAATTACTGCTGTTCAATGCGGATGGAACCTTCAATAAAGAGCTGGAAAAGCCGATGAAGCGCCCGCGGAGACACTGAAAATATTTTGTTAGGGGTGAGTTGGAATACGGTGCTGGATTTTCCGGCGCCGTATTTATTTTTTAGCGGGGAGCATTTCAAGCACAGAGGAGTTCTTGATTTCTCCCATTACAAAAAGGCTGTGTGTGCTGCCAATGTTTTCCAGCGACCCAAGTTTCTGCATCAGGAATTGCTGGTACTGAGACATGTCATCAACCACCACTTTCAGCAGAAAATCATAGTCCCCTGAAATATTAAAGCATTCCATTACCTCCGACATGGCTGAAACAGCCTTGACGAACTTTTCACCCATTACCTTCGAGTGCTCTTTGAGTGCGATATTGCAAAAGGCCATCAGCTTTTTGCCTACTTTCTCGCGGTCAACCAAAGCGACATACTTCTTGATAATACCTTCCTTCTCTAATCTTCGCACGCGCTCATATACGGGCGTGTAAGAAAGGTTCAACTTTTCGGATAACTCACGTGTTTTCAGCGTAGCATCCTGTTGCAGCAAATGCAGGATTTTAGCGTCGATCTCGTCCAGATTATGCATAGATAGAATATCTTTATTCACTCTGTGGTGGGGTCGAATATAGATAAATAATTTATGAAGAATAAAGGCGCCAGACTTTTAATCTGAATTTTTTGATTTTATTGAACAAAACATCTATTGCGCTAAATTTGTAAACTGCATAGCATACACTTTCCGGTGAAATTTTAAACAGATATTGAAACACATATGACAGCAACCCAAAAAGCAGATATCCGCGAAATTCTCAAACACCGTATTCTGGTGCTGGATGGCGCTATGGGTACGATGATCCAGCGATACAAATTGGAGGATCACGATTACCGGGGAGAACGGTTCAAGGACTGGTCGCACGACGTAAAAGGGAATAACGATTTGCTTTCGTTGACCCGCCCGGACATTATCAAGGAAATTCATGCCGCTTATTTTGAAGCCGGCGCAGATATAGCCGAAACGAATACGTTTTCGGGAACCACCATTGCCATGGCCGATTATGGAATGGAGGAATTGGTGTATGAGCTTAATTTCGAATCGGCGCGTCTTGCACGGGAGGTGGCCGATGCATTTACCGAACGCGAGCCGGAAAAACCCCGCTTTGTGGCAGGCTCGATCGGGCCTACCAACCGTACAGCGTCCCTTTCGCCGGATGTCAACAACCCCGGCTACCGGGCGATCAGCTTTGATCAGCTGGTAGAGGCATATTACGAACAAATCAAAGGGCTTACCGACGGAGGCTGTGACCTGCTGCTGGTGGAAACAATTTTTGATACGCTGAATGCGAAAGCGGCGCTATTCGCAATCGATCAGTTTTTTACGGATGCGAAAAACGGAAAAGTAGCGCATTTGCCAGCTTGGAGAATCGAGCCGGGGCAAGCATTGCCCGTCATGATTTCGGGTACGATCACCGATGCTTCCGGAAGGACGCTTTCAGGTCAGACGACCGAAGCTTTCCTGACTTCCGTGTCGCATTTGCCCTTGCTGTCGGTCGGGTTGAATTGTGCTTTGGGTGCGGACTTAATGCGTCCATATGTTCAGATCCTTGCCAAAGAGGCGCCTTTTTTCACTTCCGCCCACCCGAATGCAGGCTTGCCCAATGAAATGGGGGAATATGATGAAACCCCCGAGCAGATGGGAGAGGTCATCGACGGATTTTTGAAGGATAATCTGGTCAACATCATCGGAGGATGTTGCGGTACCACACCGGACCACATCCGCGTCATTGCCGAAACGGCCAGAAAGTACGAGCCGAGGCAATTGCCTTCGTCAGAGACAGTCATGAAATTGTCGGGTCTTGAACCTGTGAAAATCAATTCGCTGACCAATTTCGTGAACATCGGGGAGCGCTGTAATGTGACGGGTTCCAAGAAGTTTGCAAGGTTGATCCGCGAGGAAAAATACGACGAAGCGCTGAGCATTGCCCGTGAACAGGTGGAAAGCGGCGCGCAGGTCATAGATGTCAACCTGGACGAAGGGATGATCGACGGTGTGGCAGCAATGAAGACTTTTGTGAACCTGATCGCTTCCGAGCCTGATATTTCGAAGGTGCCGCTGATGATCGACTCATCCAAATGGGAGGTTATCGAATCGGGATTGAAGTGTGTGCAGGGCAAATCCATCGTCAATTCGATTTCTCTCAAAGAAGGGGAAGAGAAATTTAAGGAGTCGGCCAAAACAGTGTTGCGCTATGGCGCAGCGACGGTGGTGATGGCGTTTGACGAGCAAGGCCAGGCCGATAACCTGGAACGCAGAATCGAGATTTGCAGCCGTGCCTATCGTATCCTGGTGGACGAAGTCGGTTTTCCGCCGGAGGATATCATTTTTGACCCTAACATCCTGACCGTCGCGACGGGAATGGAGGAGCACAACAATTACGCCGTAGATTTCATCAACAGCGTTCGCTGGATCAAAGAGAATTTGCCGCATGCCAAGGTTTCCGGCGGGGTATCCAATGTCTCATTCAGCTTTCGGGGCAATGAACCGGTCCGTGAGGCCATTCACACCGCATTTCTCTACCATGCGATCAAAGCGGGAATGGATATGGGGATTGTCAATGCAGGGCAGATCGGTATCTATGACGAGATCCCAAAAGATGTGTTGGAACTGGTGGAGGACGTGCTACTGAACCGACGCCCCGACGCTACCGAACGTTTGGTCAGTTATGCCGAGACCGTAAAGGACAAAGGGAAGTCTCAAAGCGGCCCCGATCTGTCATGGCGGCAACTGCCGATCAAAGAGCGGATTTCGCATTCTTTGGTAAAAGGAATTTCAGATTATATAGATGAAGATATAGAGGAATGCCGGCACCTGTTCAATCGTCCGCTGGAAGTGATCGAAGGACCATTGATGGACGGTATGAGCATTGTGGGAGATTTATTTGGTGAAGGGAAAATGTTCCTCCCGCAAGTCGTCAAGTCGGCCCGGGTTATGAAAAAGGCGGTCGCCTACCTGCAACCCTTCATCGAGGCCGAAAAGCAGGGCGGAGGCAGTTCGGCAGGTAAAATACTCATGGCCACCGTTAAAGGAGATGTGCACGATATTGGAAAAAACATCGTGGGTGTGGTGTTGGGTTGCAACAATTACGAGATCATCGATCTGGGTGTAATGGTACCTACCGACAAAATCCTGGCAGCGGCCGAAGAACATAATGTGGATATCATTGGTTTGTCGGGACTGATCACGCCCTCCCTGGACGAGATGGTGGGAGTGGCGAAAGAGATGGAGCGACGGAAGTTCAAAATCCCTTTGCTGATCGGCGGTGCTACCACGTCCAGAATCCATACTGCGGTGAAAATTGACCCTAATTACTCGGGCGCAGTTATTCACGTACTCGATGCCTCGCGCTCGGTGCCTGTCGCTGGCAAGCTTATACAGAGTGAGCAAAGCCAGGCAGATGTACTGGCAGATATCAAAGCGGAATATGCGAAGCTGCGGGATGATCATTCCAAAAGGGGGGGCGAAAAGGCGCACGTAAAGATTACGGATGCCAGAGCCAATAAAGCGAAAATAGATTGGGCTAATTTCCAGGCCGTGAAACCCCAGTTCCTGGGTACGAGGGTGTACGATGACTATGATCTCGCAGAAATTTCAAAGTTTATCGACTGGACGCCGTTCTTTCAAACCTGGCAGCTACACGGGAAATATCCAAAGATATTCGAAGACAAGGTAGTAGGGCGGGAAGCAACGAGACTGTTTGAAGATGCGGCGGTTCTTTTAGGACAAATTATCCGTGACAAAACACTGAAAGCAAACGCGGTAGTGGGTTTCTGGCCGGCGAATTCTATCCAGGACGACATTGTTTTGCATCACTTTGAAGAGGAAACGCGTGAAGTTCCCTGTGAGCGCCACGGATCTCATCAGCATATCGAATACAAGATCAGCCAACAGGGAGCCGAAAACCTGAATGCCGGTGAACTCGTGGCTGATACGGCTGCCGTACTGCATCACTTGCGTCAGCAGAGCCAGAAAGCAGCTAATTTGCCCAATTACTGCTTGTCCGACTTTGTGGCTCCATTGGAATCCGGTCATGTGGATTACGTGGGTGGCTTCGCGGTGACAGCGGGTGTAGGGATCGAAGCATTGCTTGAACAGTACGAAAAAGACCATGATGATTACAACAGCATTATGGTAAAGGCATTGGCGGATCGTTTGGTGGAAGCGCTTGCCGAACTGATGCACGAGAAAGTTCGTAAGGAGCTTTGGGGTTATGCGCGTTCGGAAAGTTTCACGAACGATCAGCTGATCAAGGAAGAGTATACAGGTATTCGTCCGGCACCAGGTTATCCGGCTTGCCCCGATCATACAGAAAAGAGAATGCTGTTCGACCTCCTCGGTGCGGAAAAGTTGGGAATTACGCTCACGGAGAGCTATGCCATGTATCCGGCCAGTAGTGTAAGCGGGTGGTATTTCTCGCATCCAGATAGCCGCTATTTTCCTGTGGGTAAAATATTTAAAGACCAGGTTGAAGACTATGCGAGACGGAAGGATATGGACGTGGAAGAGATTGAAAAATGGCTATCGCCGGTTTTAGGATATTGATTCTGTCTTGTTAGAAAAGTACAAAAGGAGAATGAAATCATTTCATTCTCCTTTTTTTGTGCCCAAAACATACTTTTTTTAACAAAATGGCGTAATTAGGTGGAATGCCGCGTTTTAAACAGGTATTTATACGCTATTTTCTCAATCGTATACATCTGATATTTGCAATCGATTTAAGTGAGAACTTAATAGTTTATTAGCCATGAAAAGAAATATCTCAGTTTTTATTTTACTGATCCTCCTCGCATCGTCATTCAAATACAGAACGAAAACGAGGGAGACAGCCCAACCTGTCATTACAGCGGGTTATGACAACCCACTTCCCTACAACGGCAAGGTAGTTTCCTCACTGGATGCTGCCATTGCCGATTTGCAAAAGGCCAACCGTGAAATGGCAAAGGGTAATGCGGCACTTTTTAAGTCACTCTGGTCGCACCAGGACGACGTCACTGCTTTCGGAGGAACATATAACAGCGATTCGAAAGGGTGGAAAGCGGTGGAAGCAAGCCTGAATGCAGGTGCCGTACCCGCGAAAGATGTGGTTTACACCTTTGAAAATCTGGCGAGGCAGGAAGGCACGGACCAGGGTTATCTGATTCAGAAAGAGCATTATCACTTTTCAGATGGCCGCAAGGCTGATTTGCATGTTACGGTCCTGTTCCGCAAAGAGAACAATGTCTGGAAGATTACCCATAGACATGCGGACCCGATCGATGAGCAAGAAAAATCAGACAAAACTGCTAAATAGTTGCCTCTCTTCCTGATATTCTGAGCTAGTTGCGGCTTGCAACTAATTTGTTGTTATTTTGCACCTTTGGTTAAAAAATGACAACAAACTACGCATGGAGAGATTTACAGGATTACTTGGTATTGTATTGATCCTGGGCATTGCGTTCGCAATGTCGAACAACAGAAAAGCTATCAATTACCGCACGGTTGTCGTTGGTTTGAGCCTTCAATTCGGGCTCGCAGTCTTCATTCTCCGCACAGATATTGGCCAGGCTGTTTTTCAATGGCTTGGAGAGAAAGTACAAAAGCTTCTTTCGTTTTCCGATAAAGGCGCCGATTTCGTTTTCGGTACACTCGTAAGGCCCGATTTAATGCAGCGCGCATTCGGTCCTGGTAATGATTTTGTCTTCTTTTTTAAGGTAATCCCGACCATCATATTCGTTGCCGTTCTCGTCAATATGCTCTATCACCTGGGCATTATGCAGCGGGTCGTGTCTGTCATTGCCCGTGGCGTATATTGGCTGATGGGCGTCAGCGGTGCAGAGGCGCTCTCCAATGTAGCCAGTACCTTTGTGGGTCAGGTTGAAGCTCAGATCATGATCAAACCTTACCTCAAAAACATGACCAATTCGGAATTGATGGCTTCCATGACGGGCAGTTTTGCGTGCATTGCCGGCGGTGTTATGGCGGTTTACATCTCATTGGGGGTTCCTGCACCTTACCTGATCGCAGCAAGTCTCATGGCAGCGCCGGGGGCGTTGGTTATTTCCAAAATCGTATTTCCCGAAACCGATAAATCGGATACGAAAGGAATGGTGAAACTGGAAATCCAGAAAACGCACGCCAATTTGCTGGATGCGATCGCAGCTGGCGCCGGGGAGGGGCTGAAAGTAGGCTTCAATGTGATTGCCATGCTGATCGGTTTTATTGCGCTTGTCGCATTACTGGATTACCTGTTGGGATACATAGGAGGGCTTTTCTCATTTCCTCAGTTGAGTTTTAACTTTCTTCTCGGGAAAGTGTTTTCCATTTTTGCATGGGCAATGGGCGTGCCCGGGAAAGATATCGAAGCCGCCGGCTCCCTGATGGGCACAAAAATGGTCATCAATGAATTTGTAGCCTATCTCGATTTGGTGAAGTTGAGGGATACCCTCGACCACAAAACCGTTGTGATTACCAGTTTCGCCCTTTGCGGTTTTGCAAATTTCAGTTCCATTGCGATACAGGTAGGAGGCATCGGGGAACTCGCTCCGTCGAGGCGAGCAGATCTTGCACGTTTGGGGTTTAAAGCGCTGATATCCGGGACGCTGGCTTCTTATATGTCTGCAACGCTTGCCGGACTGTTGTTGTAGACGGCTATTTTAAAATAGTATTGGTTAATATTGGCAAAAGAGCACGATCGTTGCTCTTTTGCTGTTTTGAGGCAATCCTGTTTTTTTTGGCATAACTATTTCTAACTATTTTTCAACAACACACAAATCTGAATCAGCTTATCCATGAAACATATCAAATTCTTTTTTTCTCTTCTAAAAGAAAGCCTGGATGAATTCCTGAACGATAATGGGATGAAACTAAGCGCCGCACTTTCCTATTATACCATATTTTCACTTGCCCCGATGTTGCTCGTGATTATTTCCGTTTTCAGCATCTTTTTCGGGAAGGATGCCATTCAAGGGGAATTGTTTGGACAAATCAGCGGACTGGTGGGAAGCACGGCAGCCGCACAATTGCAGGAAATACTTAAAAACGCTGAGCTGTCAAATAAATCGGGAATTGCCGCCGCCATTGGAGTAGGTACGCTGTTGATCGGGGCGACCGGGGTGTTTGCGGAGATGCAGGACTCCATCAATTTTATATGGGCGATCAAGGCTAAGCCTAAGAAAGGCTGGCTGCAATATCTGAAAAACAGGTTGATATCCTTTTCGTTGATCCTGACCCTGGGCTTTCTGCTCGTGGTGTCGCTGGGAGCCAGTGCATTGGTCGATTTGCTGAGCAGCCGGTTGGAGGCTTTGTTCTCGGAAGCTTCCGTGGTTGTATTTTATATCGTAAATCTGGCGCTCGTCCTAACCATCATCACAGCATTGTTCACCGTTATTTTCAAGGTGCTTCCCGATGGAGACCTCAGATGGAAGGAGTGCATTGTGGGCGCTGCATTCACGGCAGTGCTGTTCCTGGTCGGAAAATTCATCATCAGCTTTTATCTCGGGAAGTCGGATCTGGGTGCTGCATATGGGACTTCGGCGTCGATTGTGATCTTACTGACATGGATTTACTACTCTTCCATCATTCTTTATTTCGGAGCGGAGTTTACGAAGGTATATGCCCGTCTCGACGGCATAGCAATCGCGCCAAACAAGCATGCGGTTCTTATCGTACGGCAAGAGCTGGATAAGAAAACCGGGATGGAAATAACTGAGTAAAAAAAGGTCTGCATCTTGAAATGCAGACCCTTCGAGTTTATTGTAATGTAATTAGCGAATGACCAATTCGAAAGGCATCCGGGTTTGCATACCGCCCATATTCATGAGTTTCTTATACATTTTTACGTAAGGGGCCATCTCACCGAGCGTTTTGTTCGTCATTTTTTCCTCGTTGTCGCCGAGCAGTTTTGCGATCATTTCGTCGATTGGTTTCTTTTTCTCGGGGTAATACCGGACGCGGTAATCGCCTTCTTTCAGCTTGGCAGCTTTTGCGGCTATTTTAATTGCATCGTCCACACCGCCCAGCACATCCACAAGCCCATTCTGTTTAGCTTCCACGCCTGACCACACACGCCCTTGCGCGAGGCTTTTCAATTTCTCAACGGGCATTTTGCGACCTTCGGCTGCTTTTTTGGTGAAAGTTTCGTAACCTTCGTTGACACTCTTCTGGATCATACCTTTTTCGAAGTCGGTCATTTCGCGGGTCGCGGTAGGCCAGTCGGCGTGAGGGCTGGTTCCAACGCCATCGAAAGTGATGCCGAGCTTGTTGTTCATGAAGTCGGTTACATTGAAAATCAGGCCGAAAATGCCTATTGATCCGGTAATGGTATTAGGTTGTGCCACGATGGTATCACAGCCCATCGCCATGTAGTAGCCGCCGGATGCCGCCACATCGGACATGGACGCGATCACCGGTTTCTTTTTGGCCGTAATCTGGATTTCACGCCACATCACATCGGACGCCAGGGCACTGCCACCGGGAGAGTTGATGCGGATCACAACCGCTTTGACCTTGTCGTTTTCGCGGATTTCTTTCAGTTCTTTTACAAATTTCTCAGAGCCGATGTTCCCATCGCCGCCTTCTCCGCTCGTAATTTCTCCTTCTGCCACCAATACTCCGACGCGGTTATTGAAATCGCCCTTCTCGATGGAGCTTTCTCCTTGTAAGTAACGGTTGACACCGATATAGGAGATCGTTTTCTTTTCGTCCACTTTGAGCTCCTTTTTCAATGCCGTTTCCAATTCATCCTGATAACCGAGATGGGTCACGAATTTGTATTTCAAAGCAGACTTGGGGTTTTCTACCGCCAGTGAGTCAGCCAGGTTTTTGAGTTCACTTACAGGTATCTTGCGGGAAGCCGAAATATTTTTCAGAAAATTGTCATTGATGGCTCCAATGAGTTCAATGGACTGTTTTTTGCTTGCCTCGCTCATGTCCTGCCGGGAAAACATCTCGATTGCGCTCTTGAATTCTCCCACGCGAAATACAAGTGGTTTGACTTCCAGCTTATCGAATGTCCCCTTGAAAAAGCTGTATTCGGCGGACAAACCGTTCCATTCGATTCCGCCAGCCGGGTTCAGGTAAATTTTATCGGCAACCGAAGCAATGTAATAACCTTTCTCCGAGTAGCTTTCGCCATACGTGACGATGAATTTCTTGGATTTTTTAAATTCCAGGAGCTGGTTACGAATTTCTTCAAGTGTAGCCCAGCCTGCTCCCGGTCCTTCTGTTTTGAGGTAAATTCCCTTGATCTTGTCGTCAACCTGCGCATTTTTCAATGCATCCAGGATGTCTTTGAGACCTACGACATTCTCACCACCACTGAATGGGCCTCCGATATCCGCAAACGGGTTTTCAACGCCCACTTCCTGGATCGGCTGATTGAGGTCAAGCCGCAGGATCGATTTGTCGTCCAGGGTAACTTTTTCCTCCGAAGAAAACAGGGAACCAATGCCAGCCAGGATGAAAACGGATAGAAATAAAAAGAGGATAATGCCTACGAACGTCGCCAGGACATATTTGAGGAATTGTAACATATAATGTATTTGCTAATGGATTTCTTGCTCATAAGTTGACCAAGGAACAAAATTACGTATTAATTGTCGCGCTTTGTGGAAGAATTAATGTCAAAAGGTAGTTTCAGGACATTAAGTGGCCGAATATCCATTCCAATTTTTCAACATCACCCGACAGTTTTACAGGATCAGATTATTTACTTTTGAGGAAAAAACCAGGACATGAAAAAGACCCTCATTTTAGTCCGGCATGCAACCGCCGAGGACCAGAGTTTCAGAATCAAGGATTTTGACAGGAATCTCAACAGCAAAGGTTTGTCGGAGGCGCTGGTGATGGGGAAATGGCTGGTTCAGGAGCAAGTAAAACCCGATGTTTTTGTGTCAAGTCCGGCGTCACGCGCATTGAAGACCGCAGAGATCATAGCCGGACAATACAAGTTGTCGGTGGACTCCATTCAAACACAGGCGGATATTTATGACGGAGGGCCGAGAGCATATCTTCGGGCCGTCACAACCGCGCCGGAAAGCTGTGAGACACTGCTGCTTTTCGGGCACAATCCGGATATTACTTACTTTGCGGAGTACCTGTCGGGCGCCAGCATTGGCTCGATGAAGAAAGGTAGTGCCGCTTTTATTGAATTTAAGGATCAGAAATGGGAGGAGGTATCCGCCAAAACCGGAAATCTTGTGCTTTACAAAACCCCCAAGCAGGTAAGAGAAGAAGATGAGTGACCAACCGAACCGAAACAGGAAGATATTTATTGTCGTATTGATCGCGTTTGTAGCGCTGTTTGCCTACATTTCATACGACATGTCCAGCCGTACCACGGCTCCTTGGAACAAACCGAAACAATTGAAGCGCGCGTTGCCGGGCGCAACTCCCGATTCCGATTCACTCAAGCTGGATTCACTCCTCAAAGAAGTGGAATAAGTTTCCACTGTGTGGGGGCTTAGCTTCGGGGATGGAATTCGGTAATGACCTGCCTTAGGTAATCACGGTCGAGGTGAGTGTAAATTTCCGTTGTTGTAATGGACTCATGCCCGAGCATTTCCTGCACAGCCCGCAGGCTGGCACCGCCTTCGATGAGGTGTGTCGCGAATGAATGCCGGAACGTATGCGGGCTGACATTTTTGTGAATGCCGGCCATTTCGGCAATATCCTTGATCATCAGAAAGATCATAACCCTCGAAAGCTGGCCGCCACGCCGGTTTAAAAACACAATATCCTCACTGCCTTTTTGCGGGGCAATTTCACCTCTCACGTGGTCAAGATAGATCTGGGTGTATTTGATCGCCTCTTTCCCGATCGGTACCAGGCGCATTTTGTCCCCTTTTCCAATAATTCGGAGAAAGCCAATGTCAAAATGGCAATTGGTCAGCTGCAATCCGGTGAGCTCCGAAACACGCAGGCCTGAGCTATATAATACTTCTATAATCGCCCGATTCCGCGTGCCTTCCGGCGTTGAATGGTCGATGGACGAGAGCATCGATTCAATTTCTTCATAGGAAAGCACATCCGGTAGCTTGCGGGGCAGGCGTGGCGATTCGAGCAGCTCCGTGGGATCCTCCGTGATCTCGTTTTCCAGCAAAAGATATTTGAAAAAAGCCTTGATGCCTGAAAGCATCCGCGCCTGGGAATGAGCGGCCAGCCCAAGTTCTGCTATGTATTTCAAAAATGCGCTTAAATGCTCCTCCGCGACGCGTGAAGGAGAAACATCCGGTTGGCTCAGTTCCAGAAACTCTTGCAGCTTCTCAACATCGCGCACATAAGCCTCCACGGAGTTGCCCGAAAGCGAGCGTTCCAGGCGGAGATAATTTTTAAAATGTTTGATGTAGCTTTGCCACATATACAAGGAAGAATTTTAAAGCCACAAAGCAATGAAAAAGATATTGATCCTGAACGGCCCGAATCTAAATCTTTTAGGTAAGCGTGAACCCGGCGTATACGGCAACCAGTCGTTTGAGGATTATTTCGAAACCCTGAAAAACATATTTCCGGAAATTGAACTGCATTACTTCCAGTCCAATCACGAAGGCGCGATGATAGACAAAATCCATGAAGTAGGCTTTTCGTTCGATGGGATCGTGATCAATGCGGGTGGGTACACTCACACGTCCATCGCGCTTGCCGATGCATTGTCGGCAGTGACGACCCCGGCCGTTGAAGTCCACATTTCAAATATCCACGCCCGCGAGCCCTTCCGCCATCACAGCTACCTCACCGCCCGCTGCAAAGGCATGATCTGCGGGCTGGGACTGAAAGGTTACGAACTGGCGGTGCGGTATTTTTAATGAGTGAATGAGTGAATTAGTGAATGAGTGA
>CBFGMV010000048.1:0-57153 GCA_965649915.1 uncultured Dyadobacter sp. | reverse complement strand
CAATAGCTGGCAGGATGATCCCATGGGCCCGCACGCATATCTCACCCCCGCGATGCCTTTCGAGCAGCTTACCGCATTGATCGAGGGACTGATGATGTGGCAGGGTAAATAGGCCGCTATACGACCATCGCACCGCCATTCCTGGTGGTAAGCGCGTCACCCGCCGCGGCTTTGATTTTATCCAGATCAGCATTCAGCCTTTGCGTAAAGAGCGCAACATCGAAACTGTGCACGACGATGTTGACCCCTTCCTTCATCCATCGGATCTGCCGATCCGGATCCAGCGAAAAATGAATACCGATCGCCAGCCCTTTGGCCCGGGTGGTCCGGATGATGTACGTGACCGCTTTTTCAAAGTCGGGATGGTCGTACTGCTCGGGTAGCCCCAGGCTCACAGACAGATCGTGTGGCCCGATAAAAACGGCATCCAGGCCAGGTACCGACAACAGGGCATCCAGGTTGTTCATCGCAGGCACGCTCTCGATATTTGCGATACAGATATTTCCTGCATTGTACTTCTCGACATAAGCCCTCAGATTTTCGGGCATAGGAGTCGCGCCGCTGAGGTAGCTTTCAAGCACTTCTCCTTTCAGAGGCCGGTACTTTGTTGCCCCCACGAGTTCGGTGATCTGTGCAGTCGATTCAAGATAGGGCGCCACAATTCCTTTGGCGCCTGCGTCGATGGCCTGACAAGCCAGATAAGGGTCGGGGCACGGAATGCGGACGATTGGCGTAATGCCGAGATGCCGGAATTGCTGGCATAAAGCGGCAAGTTCTGGTCTGCCGAGCGGCACGTGCTCGGTATCGAGAAACACGAAATCGACACCGGTTTTGTGGATCGCGGCAGGCCACATCGGGGCGGTTGAGGTAATGCAGGTGCCGTACACATTGCCGCCATTCTTCAATTTATCCAGTAATGCAGAATCCATCGTTGGTTTGAGTTATTGTTTCATAAGCCATATTTCCGTCACCTGTGAGCCGCGCTCGCCTTCGCCGCAGGTCCAGTTGAATACCACCTTCCCGTCACCGGTAGAGGCTTTGGGTACATTGAACTCGAAGGTAGGCTGCTCTCCGGTTTGAATAAAGTCGTGAACCGTTTGTCCGTCGTCGGTGGTCATTTTCATCCGTGACCGGAACCGGCCGGTATAGGCAATGCGGATGCGATAGGTTGCTTCCGGATCCAGGTTGTCATAGCTGATCTGTAATGGTTGGTCGTACAAGGTCTTGGCCTGTTTCATCCATGCCCTCGGGGTGATCTGGCCTTTAAAACCGGTCGCCTGGATTTCATCCACCCATTCTTCTCCCACCAGCCCGACTCCGAAACCGATACGTGGCGACTGCAGACTCCCGGGATCTTCCGCCCAGGAGAGCCCGGGCACGACGCGGTACCAGCTTTCGGGGTCGCCGAAATGATCATAAAATCCACCCGGGCCCGGATCCGTACGATGCAGGACAGCGTCTATTTCTTTCAGCATGTCGGTTTCGCTATTCAATTTTTCTATCCGGTGAAGCTGGTCGAGCAGATAGGGGGCATCGTTAAGCGGCATGTTGATCAGATCAACGAAATTACCCCGGCCGGACATCGCACCGTGCTTCTTCATGGTCAGCTGCGCACCAATCGATTTGTATAGGGAGTCGGCAAGATCCCGGCATTTTTGCTGGTACTCGGGTAGGATGGGGTTTTTCCAGGCGCGTTCCAATATGCCTGTTGCTTCCCGCATTGCCTTGACCGCGCCGAGGCTGCCCGCTGTCCCGAGGGTACGCCGGGCGTCCTGTTCCAGCCCGGTTTCATAACCAAGCCGCTGTCGCGTATAAGCATCGAAGTATGCGCGGATCAGCGCCATCTGGAAGCGGGGGTTCTGAAGCAGTTTGCGCGGAGCGCTTTTTTCCAATGTTTCCCATTGCCTGAGTGTAACGTCGACCCCGTCGTTGGTGAGCAGCTCGCCGCGCCAGTTTTTCTCAAGTGCCACGATCCCCTGTGCGCCGGTTTCCGTGTAGGTGTGTCCGAAGAACAGCCGGGCGTAGTCGCGCAATGTTTCCATTACAGGCGTTTCAGGGTCCCAGTCCTGGTCACTCCATACAAATTTGTTCACATCGTCATTGGTGCCTTCCGAATAACTCACACTCCCGATACCGTATTGGTCCAATGCATTGTGTATAACCTTTTCATCAAAAGGGCGCGGGTTAATGCTCTCACGCCCCAATGTCATCGCCCACGCCAGGTCCCAGTGAGGCACAGGGTATTGAGCGCTGTAATTGTGTGTGATGTCGGGGTAATGGCGAATGGGAATGGAAGGTTTGAGCAGCTCCCTGATCTTCTGGACTGGGATTTTTACCCATGGCCCGAACACGACTCCGCCAAACCAGGGATATTCCTTATTGGCATGGGCAAAAAAGCTTTCAAACCATTTGGCCGTGGGGCGAAAAACCTGCGGCGAAACCCAGATTTTGGCCTTGGGATGGTATTTCTGTAAAACGGCCGATTCTTTTTCAAGCCAGGCAAAGAGGACGTCAGGTTCCAGCTCGCCCGGGTCGCCTGCCGGTACAAACACCGCGTCCAGTTTGGGAAGACTTGCAAATACCTGATCGCGCTCAGCCAGCTCTCTGGCGATGGAGTCGGGATGAACGTAGTTTTTGCCCATGTTGGGATACCATATCGAAACATCCAGGCCGTAGGACTTGCAGATGCGGGATTGTTCGACGATCATTTGCGCTGCCGGAATTGTCATGTGGCGGCTGGTAGCGTCATCGTCCGTCCGTGGAGGCAATATTTCAATGGTGTTTGCGCCGAAAAGCGCCAGCTCCCGGATGTATTGATCGAAGGCGGCAACGGTAAATGCATCGTACGCATTGGTTTTGGGGCGGTAGCCCAGCTGGTGCCCGCGCATCGGGTAGCGTGGGCTGGTGCTGACCGCCAGCTTGCTGGAAAGGGCGAGCTTCCCCTGTTCCATTTCCGCCTTTCTGAGCAGGCGACCAATGCCGTATAGAATGCCCCTTGCATCTTTTCCCGCCACGATCACCGCATTCGATTTGCCGACCGTCGCTACTTTAAAACCCTCTTTCCCAGTTTCAGGCAAAGCGGCAAGCGCGGTGCGGTAAGCTTCCGGCAGCTTTGCCATGTCGCTTTCCAGGGCAATCACGATCGCGCTTCCTGTTTTAGGGAGTTTTCGGGTAATGGGAAGCCTGATGTTCGTCCTTTTTTCCACCTCGCTTTGCAATACTTCGATGCTCCGGAGCAATGCAGTTTTGTCGGTGGTAGGTGTGAAGATTACCGATTTGGACAAGTCGATGGATTGGGCAAACGTAATTTTTGCCGGAATAGTGAGTAAAAGCAGGATGAATAACCGCAGAGGTGTTCCGAAGCGCATAGGTGGAATTCAGAGCTTAATGAATATTTTTCTTTGATACAGCAGATACGCCGGGATGAAGTTAATTCCAACAAAAAACAACGCATAAGCCATACTGGCAAGTCGTGGATCCATACCGGCCTGGGCCAGTGCCGTAACGGCGTGGTGGTTCAATGTGGAGCCTCCCACAGGAAGCAGGTAAAAAAGGAGCGCAAAGATGTCGGCCAGAACGTAGGCAGTAATGGCATTGGCCCCGAAAATAACCCCGGGTGCAATGCCCCTCTTGTTGCCGTGGATATCGATCAGGAAGTACAATGCTCCCAGCAGCATGGATGCGAAGCCGGATGTGACCAACACGAAGGAGCTTGTCCAAAGGTTTTCATTAACCGGAAATATCAGGCCCCAGAAGTATCCCAGTATTGCAGAGGCAAAGCCGGCAGCCATGAGACTGTTGCTCTTTTCGTTAGGCGGAAGGGGACTCAGCATAAGCCTGCCCGCCAGCATGCCGGTGAGCGTGGTGACAATGGATGGAATCGTACTCATAATGCCCTCCGGGTCCCAGGTCCCCTGCCACATTTTGCCGGGAAGGTATTGCTGATCGACCCAGGCGGCGAGATTGACGCCGGGTTCCAGCATGACCCTGCCGACACCTGGTGTGGGGATCATTGTCAATGCAAGCCAATACAAAACGAGCAGACTAGCCCCGATCCAGGCTTGCTGCTTCCAGTCGGTATTCAAAAAGAGGATTGCGCAGACCAGAAATACAATCGCGATGCGGTGCAATGTACCGGTATACCGCAGGTCCGAGAGGTTGAAGTCAGGCAGCATATTTAAGAACATGCCTACTGCAAAGATTTTCAGGGAGCGGATCAGAATTTTCCGATACAGTTGGCCTTTGACATTGGAAGCGCGTTGCCTGGAATAAGCCAGGGTAATGGACACGCCCACGATGTAAAGGAATGTCGGTGCGATAAGGTCCGTGAATGTGAGCCCATTCCACCTGGTATGGCGAAGGGTAGGGAAAACATATTCCTCGCTGCCGGGAAAGTTGACCATAATCATGGCAGCGATGGTGAAACCACGCATGGCGTCCAGTGAAAGTAATCTCGGCGATGCGCCAGAAGGGTTTTCCATATCAACCGTTTAATGGGATGAATACGGGAATGCCAGCCGGAAAGGCTATTGAAATTAACCTAAATATAAAATTGGAACCAGCCTGAACCCGGACTGCTGAGGACACTAATGCGGACGATGCGTTCTCCGCTGACGCTTTTTGCTCCCTACACTAGTATATTTTGCGCAATTGTCAGTAATTAGGTTATCATTATCCTGTACATCCAGGTACATCCTAATCCAGCCTTTTATTAAATATGAGCAAACTATTCTCTCTTTCTCTGGCCCTGTTCGGCCTGTTGCTGTTGGTGAGCTGCAACAAATCGGACCAAGTATCCAAAGAACAGGCCGCGAAAATCGGCGTTTCTTGGAAGCTTGTCAGCAATTTTATCGAACCGCAGGGCAGATTTGAAGCACAGTTTACCATCCGGAATGGAAGTGATTTTACGCTGGACGGCTCCAACTGGAAGTTGTTCTGGAACATGTCCCCACGGCCGATTCAATCCAATAAAACACCTCAGCCGGCGGTAATAGAGCATATTAACGGTGATTGGTATCAAATGGTGGCGGCGAAGGATTTCAAACTGTCCCCGGGCGACTCGGTGGTGATCACCTACACCGGTACCGAAGGCGTAGTGAAGGAAACAGACGCACCGCTGGGCTTGTATTTCGTTTTCTATGATAAGGATGGAAAGGAAAAGGATATTGTTCAGGTGGCAGACTACACGATAGAGCCGTTCACGACCAAAGAGCAAATTCTGCGCGGAAAAATGGACCTGAAACAGGTTCCTACCGCCGAGACGCGATACAAGGATAATCTGGCATGCACAAGATTGGGCGAAGATCAGCTTTTGAAGATCATCCCCAGTCCGGTTAAAATCACGCCGGGAGCAGGGACATTCACACTGACGGGCAGTACGCAGGTATTTTACCAGGAAGGACTGGAAAATGAAGCCAGATACCTCATCAGCCGGTTGAAGGCGCTGACGGGAGCGGACTTGCCCATCCAGGCAGGTTTGCCGAACGCCGCATCAGCCGGCCAGCCAGCCATCACCCTGAAAACCGGAAAGGTGAATGTGAATGGCGTTGCGGGTGAAGCATATTTGTTAGGTATTAATCAGAATGGCATTGCGATAGAAGGCAGTGACGCTGCCGGTGTGTTTTACGGCGTACAGAGCTTGCTGCAACTTGCACCTACGGAATCCTATCAAAAACCTGTGGCTTCCCTGGGGTTTGGATTTGTGCAGGTACAGGATGCACCAAGGTTCCAGTTCAGAAGCCTGCACCTGGACGTAGCACGTAACTTCCAGACCAAAGAATCGGTGAAGCGTGTGATTGATTTGCTTTCTTCCTATAAAGTCAACCATCTGTTGTTGTATACCACTGAGGATGAGGGCTGGCGGATCGAAATCGATGGGCTGCCGGAGCTCACAGAGGTAGGCGCGCAACGCCAGCACACGTCGGGTATGAATGCGCCTGCCCTGCATCCGGGTTATGGCTCGGGGCCGGTTGCCAATGAGAAAGGCAAGCACGGCAGCGGCTACTATACCAAAGCAGATTTTATTGAAATACTCAAATATGCCCACGAAAGGCACATCAAGATTATTCCCGAACTGAACTTCCCCGGCCATGCGCTGGCGGCCATTAAGTCGATGGAGGCGCGGTATGAGCGGTTGATGAAGGAAGGAAAGGAAAAAGAAGCGAATGAATACCGCCTGATCGATCCGGATGACAAGTCGGTTTACATTTCAGCACAGGGTTATAAGAATAATGTCGTGAGCGTCGCGCGGGAGTCTACGTATCATTTTTTTGTAAAAGTGGTGGATGAGATTGCGAAGCTTTACGAGCAGGCCGGTTTGAAAATGGATACTTTCCACACGGGTGGCGACGAGGTAGCGGATGGTGTATGGACCAAGTCGCCGATGGCGGCCAAACTATTGCAGGAGCATCCTGAAATCAAGGGCCCCCGGTACTTACAAACCTACTTTTTCAGAAAACTGCTTCCCATGCTCGAAAAGCGCAACCTGAAAGTACACGGCTGGGAGGAAGTGGCATTGAACAAAACCGAAACCGGGGCATATCTGGCCAACCCGGAATTTGTGGGTCATCCGGTAATCCCCTATATCTGGAATAATGTGTATGATGTCGATCTGGGCAACCGGCTGGCTAATGCAGGTTATCAGGTGGTGTTGTGTAATGTCACCAACTTCTATTTCGACATGTCCTACAACAACGATCCCAAGGAGCCTGGCCTCTACTGGGCAGGGTTTGTGGACACCCGTGATAACTGGGCATTCGCACCTTTCAATATGTTCCGGACTACTGAGGAAACGTCGATGGGTAAGCCCATGAAAGAGGAATTCGTTGGGAAGCAGCTGATGAAGCCCGAGGCACGCAAAAACGTGTTCGGAGTGGAAGCACAGCTTTGGAGTGAGACAATCAAAGGCCGGGACATGATGGAGTATTCGATCCTGCCGAAGCTTTTAGGCTTTTCGGAAAGCGCCTGGACCGTCGAACGTAAATGGGAAAACGTTGCAGACGATGCGGCCAGAAAGAAGATGATGCAGGATGGATGGAATATTTTTGCAAACTCGATAGCCCAAAAGCACCTGCCGAGACTAAAGTATATAAACGGAGGCTACAATTACCGCTTACCTCAGCCGGGTGCGGTCGTAGAAAACGGAATGCTGAAGGCGAATGTCGAATTGCCGGGATTGGCGATTCGCTACACGACCGACGGCTCCGAGCCTACCGAGCAGTCACAGCTGTATGAAAACCCTGTGAAGGTTTCGGGGACTATCACATTGAAAAGTTTCGATCTGGCCGGAAGATCGAGCCGCAGCAGTGTTTTGTCAGCCCGATGAACATTTGAAATAAAGCTTTTCCTACTCAACTCCACGCATCCGTCAATGAATATTGGTGTAGATATCGGCGGCACGAACATTCGTGCCGGGATAGAGTCGGGTGGTTATATCACCCGGCAGAACAAAACTTTACTGGCTAACAAGCATTCGCTGTCATCGACCCTCGATCAACTGATGGCCGTAATCCGCCCGCTTACCGCATTTCCCGTCAAGGGCATTGGTATAGGGGTACCCTCCGTGGTGGATGTGGGCAAGGGGATTGTTTATAATGTGGTGAACATACCGTCCTGGGAAGAGGTCGCATTGCGGGATATCGTTGAAAAAGAGTTTAACCTGCCGGTTTCGATCAACAACGATGTGAATTGCTTCATTTTAGGTGAGCACCGTTTTGGTTTGGCCCAAAGATTCAGGTCGGTGATCGGGATGGCGATCGGTACCGGGCTCGGCTCCGGGATTATCATCGATAACCATTTGTATGCCGGCAAAAATTGCGGCGCGGGGGAGATCGGAATGCTGCCTTACAAAGATTCGGTGCTGGAAAACTATGTATGCAGCCGGTTTTTTGAAGACTCATTGGGCATCGATGCCTATGCAGCACATGAAGCCGCATTGAAAGGAAGCCGGAAGGCCATTGAAGTCTGGGAGGAATTCGGGGTACACCTCGGCGCGGTGATCAAAGCCATTATGTACACCTATGATCCGGAGGCCATCGTCATGGGAGGGTCCATTGCCAAGGCAAACCGCTTCTTTGAAGAAAGCATGCTCGACAGTATTCAGGATTTTGCCTATCCGGAATCATTGAAAAAGTTGACCTTGCTGGTGTCCGAAAACGAAAATATCGCGTTACTGGGTGCCGCTGCCTTGCTGGACGACCAGGGGTAATGCGGAATGTAATCTAAATCAGGTCTATCAAATCAGGAACAGCCCTCATGCAAAGGAACATCTTCATTGTCATTCTGATCCTTCTTATATTTTTTGTTATTTCCTTCCTGACCAACATCCTGGGGCCCATTATCCCGGATATTGTCAAAAGCTTCGATCTCAGTATCGGGCTGGCGGGTTTCTTACCGTTTGCATTCTTCGTGGCATACGGAGTAATGTCTATTCCGGCCGGTCTAATGGTAGAGAAGTTCGGCGAGAAGGTCATGCTGATCCTGGCTTTCTTCCTGGCGTTCGGAGGGGCATTGTGCTTCGCATTGGTACCGGGCTTTTTTGTGGCATTGTTCTCGTTGTTCGTAATCGGGATCGGAATGGCCATTTTACAAGTGGTGATCAATCCATTGTTACGCGTGTCGGGCGGCGAGGAAAAGTTTGCATTTTATTCGGTACTGGCGCAGCTGTTTTTTGGGGCTGCTTCGTTTTTGAGTCCGCTGCTGTACAGTTACCTGGTGTTGAATGTGCATTCGGAACAATCGGGCTTTCTGCTCGATACTTTAAATCGCCTGGTACCGGAAAACCTTAAATGGGTGTCCCTGTACTGGGTTTTTGCCGTGATCGCATTGTTGATGGTCGTCGTCATCGGAATGGCGAAGTTTCCAAAAGTGGAACTGCTGGAAGATGAGCGGGTCGATGTCGGGAAGTCGTTCGAAGAACTGGCTTCTAACCGGCTGGTATGGCTTTTCTTTCTGGGGATATTCGCTTATGTCGGAACGGAGCAAGGTATTGCGAACTGGATTTCTCAATTTCTGCAAACCTACCATGCCGTAGATCCTGCCACGACCGGTGCATCGGTCATATCTTACTTCTGGGGATTGCTGACGATCGGCTGTTTTCTGGGATTGGTTTTACTTAAAATCCTGGATAGCCGGAAAGTACTCGTTTTCTTTACCTGCGGCGCGATCGTGTCCCTTCTCCTCGCACTTTTTGGTCCCAAGGCAATGGCATTGATCGCATTTCCGCTTACCGGCTTTTTTGCCTCGATCATGTATTCGGTGATCTTTTCGCTGGCGCTTAATTCTGTCCCCAAACACCATGGAACGTTTTCGGGCATTCTCTGTGCAGGCATTGCCGGAGGAGCGGTGGTCCCGCTGATCGTCGGTGGGCTGGGGGAACTGGTGGGGTTACAATGGGCCATGTTATTCCTGCTGATTCCGCTTGGTTATATTCTCAGCATCGGATTGTGGGCAAAGCCATTGATCAACAATGAAACAGTTTCTAATTTGAAGGAGCTTTTCGGTATAGGCTAGTTCTTTCCACGGAGCATTAACAGCTATTACAATGTACAAGATTATCCTGCTCCTGGACTTTGCAGAGGAATACAGTAAAAGCCTGATGAAAGGGATCAATGCGTATTCCAAAGAATTTGGCCCCTGGATCTTCTGCCGCATGCCACTTTTTCACCGGGAGACGATCGGGATAGACGGGATCCTGAAATGGGCGTTGGAATGGGGTGCAGACGGCATTGTCGGACAGCTTTATAATAAGGAAATCGACAAGATCGTCCGTGCGGGAATTCCCGTTATCGCGCAGGATTTTAAAGAGCGCTTTACCGAGATCCCGAATATTACCGGCGCTTATCATGAAGCCGGCCAAATGGGTGCCGACTACTTCTTGAAAAAGGGCTTCACGAACTTCGCGTTCTACGGATTCAATGACATTGTCTGGTCACGGGAACGCGCCGAAGGATTTGAGGGACATCTGCGTTCGAAAGGGCATAAAGTGCATTACTTCGAGCACAAAAAGTCACGGTCGACGGAATTATGGTATTACAAACCCAGCTCGTTGAGCCGCTGGCTGAAATCCCTCCCCAAGCCTATCGGCCTCATGACTTGCGACGACAACCAGGGGCAGCATATTACAGAGGCTTGCAGGCACGTAGGCATACGCATACCCGAGGAGGTTGCCGTACTGGGTGTGGACAATGACGAAATGATCTGCGACCTGTCCGATCCGCCCTTATCGAGTATTGCGCTGGATGTTGAGAAAGGAGGCTATGATGCAGCAAAGTTGCTCGATCATATGATCAAACACCGGACCGCCGATTACTACGACATCATCGTCAGGCCTACGCAGGTTATTACCCGGCATTCGACGGATATCTATGCCACCAATGACGATCACATTGCATCTTCATTGAAATACATCCATCAGAACATCGACAAAAACCTGCATGTGGACGAAGTGGTGAAGCAAGTACCGTTGTCGCGCCGTGCGTTGGAAAAGCGTTTTCTGGAAATCACGGGTTACCCGATCTACAAATACATATTCAACCTTCGTATCGAGAAATTCACCCAAAAGCTACTCGATACCGATATGTCGGTCTTTGAAATCGCATTGGATATGGGGTTGGGGGATAGCAAAAATATAGCCCGCCAATTCAGGCAGGCTAAGGGATGCAGTCCCAGTGCTTATCGGAACAAATATTTGGCTGGGAAGTGAAAAGTAGTTTCGTTGTCACCCTGAGCGGAGTCGAAGGGGAATCCGCATGATGCCCTTCGACTCCGCTCAGGGTGACACTTCAGTTTGAATGGATCAACTCCTGAACTTCATTACCAGATCACCACCCGTGCAGAGTCCGGCAAGATCATTTTGCTGCCTGCGCCGCAGGTCCATGCTGCCTGGAATTCTTTCAAATGCGGTAATGGACCATTGATCCGGTCTTTGGCCGGGGAGTGTGGGTCGGTCTGTACCTGGTTGCGCAATGCTTCGTCGGTCGTGTTCATATGCCATACCTGTGCCCAGCCCAGGAAGAAGCGCTGTTTCCAGTTAAATCCATCGATCGGTGCAGGCTCTTTGCCATTCAAGGATTTTTCCAATGCATAGTAGGCCAATGTCAGACCGCCAAGGTCGGCGACGTTTTCACCGATGGTCAATGCGCCATTGATCTTGAAACCGGGCAATGCTTCAATTCCGCTGAAATAGTCAATATACTTTTTGGTCAGTTTGTCAAAATTAGCACGGTCAGAGGCCGTCCACCAGTTTTTGAGGTTACCTTCGTCATCGAACTGCGAGCCCTGGTCGTCGAATCCATGTGTAAACTCATGACCGATAACGGCAATAATGCCTCCATAATTGATCGCATCGTCGGCATTCCTGTTATAGAAAGGTGGTTGCAGAATACCAGCCGGGAATACCACCTCGTTGTTCAGCGGGTTGTAATAGGCATTCACGGTCTGTGGCGTCATCAGCCATTCTTTCTTATCTACCTCCTTGCCGATCTTTTCTATCTGTTCCTTGTGCCCAAATAACGAAGCCGATATTACATTTTCAAACAGCTTGTCAGGTGCGATTTCAATGGAAGAATAATCTTTCCACTTATCAGGATAGCCGATCTTGTAGGTAAATGCTTTGAGTTTTTTATGCGCTTTCGCCTTGGTGGAATCGCTCATCCAGCTCAGCTTGTCGATACGCTCGCCATACACTGTACGCACGTTCTCGATCATTTCGGAAACCTTCTTCTTGTCTTCTTCCGGAAAGTATTTCTTCACGAACAGCTTACCCAGCGGCATACCCAGCAAACCATCGGTTGAGCGGATGGCGCGTTCCACGCGTCCTTTCTGCTGCTTGGTACCACGCATTACCGTCGCGAAGAACCGGAAATCCTCCTGATCGTACTTCTTAGGCAAATAACCTGCGAAGGTGGAGAGCAACTGCCATTTGGAATACAATTTCAGTGTCGCAACAGGCGTCGCCTTCAACAGCTTGTTCAGGTTTTGCAAATAGGGTTTGTTTTGGACAATCAAAGTGTCTGTCTTGATATCCTGCTTGTCTGCAAATGCCTTCTGGTCGAAATCGGGGATCAGCTTCTCGAAATCGGCAAAAGCCATTTTGTTGTAGGTCTTCACCGGATCGCGCAGCTCTACGTTGGTCAGTTGCAGTTTCGCAACTTTGGTTTCGAAGTCGAGGACCGTCTGGCCTGGGTTGGCTTCGGTAAAGCCTGCCATTGAGAACATCTTGTCGACGTGCTTCACAAACTCGCCGCGCACTTTCACCGTGCTGGAATCGGTCCGGTCGTAGTAGCTGCGCTCGCCAAGGCTCAGGCCGTCCTGGCCTTGGTACAGGATATTGACTTTGCTGTTTCTCAAATCACCTTCCACGCCGAAGCCGGTTACGGTTTCCACGCCCACCTTTTGCATTTCGCCGGCAATGGCTGCGAGGTCTTTCAGTGAAGCAACGGCGTTGATCTTGTCGAGGTAAGGTTTCAAAGGTTCCAATGCGCGTTTCTCCACCGTTGCAGTATCCAGGAACGATTGGTAGTAGTCGGCGATCTGCTGCTCTTCACTTCCCTTTTTCCTGTCTTGTGCTTTGGTAATTTCTTCGATAATGCCCTTTAACCGAACCTCCTTATTCTCCTTGTCCAGTATCCCGAATGCACCCCAGCGGCTTTCTGTCCCGGGGATAGGGTTTTTCTTTTTCCATCCACCATTGGCATAGGTATCAAAGTCGTTACAAGCCTGAGCGGTCGAATCCAGGGAACTGATATCGAAACCAGGAACCTGGGCAGAGTCATTTTCTTCCTTTTCTTTCTTGCATGCCGTCAGGCTCACAACAAGGGCCAGGGCGGCAGCACGTAACGCGGCTGATTTCATTTTTTGATGCATTTGTTTTTGAAGTATATAAAAAGACTTAGTGAATGCCACCCATCCAGCCCTTGATCGGCTTCCAGAATGCGAGGAGGATCAGACCGAAGACGGTTGTAATAATAGCCACCTGGTTGAACAGCGCCGGCATTTGCATGATATTCGATTCATCGAAACCACCGGCGAAAAGGCCGGCTATGAGGTTACCCAGCGACGCTCCCACAAACCAGATGCCCATCAGCTGGCTTACATACCGCTTGGGCGCCAGTTTGGTATAAGAACTCAACCCGACAGGGCTCACGCAAAGCTCGCCGATCGTGTGCAGGAAGTACGTAAATGTGAGGAAAAACGGCGAAGCAAGCTCGCCTTTCACCGCGATGTTCGAAGCTGCGACCATCACAAAAAAGCTCAAACCCAGCAATATCAAACCCATTGCGAATTTGACCGGAATAGAAGGGTTGCGGTTTTTGGAAGAAAGCGATATCCAAAGGCTCGCCAGTACGGGCGCGAAAATCAATACGAAAGTAGGCTGGAAGTTCTGGAACCAGCTGGACGGCACTTCCCACCCGCCGATCATGCGCTGAGTATGGCGCTCGGCGAAGATCTGCAATGATGTGCCCGCCTGCTCGTAACCGGCCCAGAACAATGCAATGGCCAGGAAGAGAATGATCAACACGCCCACGCGGTATTTTTCCACGCGCGTAAGCCCGCCCGCAACGAGTATGAAGAGGAAGTAGGCGGCAGAAATGGAGACGATAATGATACCGGCGCCCTGCGCGAGGCCCTGCGCGGTGGTCATATTAATGGTACCGGTGGTTTGCAGCACAATGAGGAACACCACCAGCAATGCAATTAGCCCATAGCCCAGCATTTTGCTGTTGCCCGAAGCCGATGCAGCGGTTTCTTCACCGGCTTCCTTCGCCGACGGTACTTCGCCAAGCCCTTTCAGGTGCGTGGCGCTGCCATACCGGAATACAATCAGCCCGAGTAACATGCCTATCGCAGCCGCGCCGAAGCCCATATGCCAGCTTACCTTTTCGCCCAGGTAACCCACAATAGCAATGCCGAGGAACGATCCCAGGTTGATCCCCATATAAAAGATAGAGAATGCCGCGTCACGCCGTGCACCACCTTCGGGATACAACTCCCCCACGATGGAGCTGATGTTTGGTTTCAAAAGCCCCGTGCCGATGGCCACGGTACAAAGTCCCAGAAAGAATATGACCGATCCCGCCGGGATGGCCAAAATAATATGCCCCAGCATAATGACGATCCCTCCGTACCAAATGGCTTTTTTCTGACCCAGAATGTTGTCAGCCAACCAGCCACCGGGCAGTGTAAGCAAATAAACGGAAGCAGTATAAAGTCCATAAATGGCTGTGCCTTCGGCTGCACTCATTCCCATTCCACCTTTGATATTGTCGAGTAGAAAAAGCAGAAGAATGGCCCGCATGCCGTAATAGCTGAAACGTTCCCACATTTCGGCAAAGAACAAAACATACAGTCCTTTGGGGTGTTTTTGGGAAATTTGTGAAGACATAGAAAGAGAAGTGTTTTATTTGGTTTTTGGGGTTGTAAACAGATGTTTTTATCGTGCAAGATAGGAATTATGGGCAAATATCAATCAATCATATAAATAAAAGCGGTAGCAGTCTGCTACGACTGCTACCGCTTTTATTAACGCCGATTTCAATGAATTTTACTTGACGGAAAACGACCCTTCACCGATTGAAAAACCTTCGGAATAGAGTTCGATCGTGTATTTGCCTGAAGGAAAAGACGCGTCCCGATCATAGAGGATACTCACGTCCTGGTTGTTGTTGGAATAGGTAACGTCTTTGCTGACGGTATAGCCTTGTTCCTGTCCATTAAACTGGAATACCCCGGAACCGGTTTTGGTGTCCGAAATAGTTGCGCCGCTCGGATCGATGATGCGGAGATAAATGGTTTTGTCATCGGCGGCGGTAAGCGGGTTTTTTTCGAGAATGAAATCCACTCGCACTTTATCCACCCTTTTAGATTTCACGTTCTCACCCTCGCGCACCTTGCCTTTGGAGGATACCGCGTAGACTTTCACATTGCGGGCACGCAATGCGGCGGCCGTTGTTACTTTCGATTCGAGTTCGGTGTTTTGCGCAACTACACCGCTTAATGAGTCGCGTACGGCCTGACGGCTGGTCTGTAACTCGTTCTTTTCCTGCGTAAGGCCCTCGTTCTGACTGATCAACTGCTGGTTTTCTTCCCGGAGCTGAGCGATCTCGGTGTCCTTTTTGGTGAGAAATTCCTCATATTCCTTGATTTTTCGGCCCATAGACGCATTGCCTTTCCGCAATGCGGCGCGGTCGCTTTCAAGCGAGGCTTTTACTTTTTGCAGTTCGGCAACATCGCCGCCAAGTCCCTGCACTTCCAGAATACGTGCGTCGAGTTGTTTGGAAATAGAATCCAGCTTGATTTCCGAGGTTGCGAGTTCCTGCACCCGGGCTTCCAGATCGGTTTCCTGCTTTTGTGTGATGTTGTGTTCTTTATAATAGAGGTATCCGAACACTGCCGCCAGAATGGTCATCAGGATCAATCCTACAACCAGACCGGTATTGTTTTTCCTTTCCATAAATCTACGTTTAGGTTTTGGTGATATAGTTTATGGATTATGTACAAAAAAGCGTGCCACTACTATACGTTACCGGTAGTGGGCAAAAGCAAAAAGCGGACGGAAAACTATGCTTCCGTCCGCTTTGGAATAACTGTCTGGTTGAATGCTAATAGTCGCCTCCGGCACCGCCTCCTCCGAAGCTGCCTCCTCCAAATCCTCCGAAGCCTCCTCCATCGCCTCCCCCAAAACCGCCCCAGTTGCCGGAGGAACTGCCACGGCCTGAGTACGTGTCGTAGGGAAAGAAAATGGGAGGAATGCCTCCGCTGCGGTAGCCGCGATTGCCGCCCCCTCCGCCGCGGTTACGGAAGATGAAGATCAGAATAATGATGAATATGATGACGAAAATGAGCACTGGTGGGAAACCATCGCCTTCGCCGCTGTCCTGCTTCGGATCGGCCTTGTACTCGCCCGTGGCATATTTGAATATCATATCCACACCGTCGCTAAGGCCCTGATAGAATTGCCCGGCCTTGAACTGCGGGGTTATGACCTGCGAAACGATCCGTTTGGCAATCGCATCCGGTATTGCGCCTTCGAGGCCGTAACCTGTCGCGATGAATACTTTTCTTTCCTTCGGTGCCCAGAGCAATACGATACCATTGTTCTTGCCTTTTTGGCCCACCCCCCATTCGGTACCCAGTTTGAAGGCATAGTCGGCAATGGGGTAGTCGCCCAAAGTCGGCACGGTTACGATCACGATCTGGGAGGATGTGGAGTCGTTGTAGGCGATCAGTTTTTGTTCCAGCATTTGCCGCTCATTCGGGTTAAGCTGGTTGGCAAGGTCGTTGACGAGCCTTGGCGGATTGGGCTTGGGGGGAATATCCTGCGCCTGCACACCGGTCAGTGCCGCGACGGCAAGCAGTAGGTAAATGATGAATTGCTTCATAGTTTATTGACCGAACGAAATATCATCCGGAAGTTCGTTGATATCGCCGGACTGGTAGGGGAAGTGTTTTTTCAATTGAATGCCGGCTTCAAGAATGCCATGGCGAAGTCCTTCCTTGAACTCGCCGGCGCGGAAATGGTTGCGTAGAAGCTCTTTGGTGCTGTCCCAAAAATTGGCAGTTACCTTTTCATCGATTCCCTTGTCGCCGAGCACTGCAAATTTCCGGTCTTCATAGGCGAGGTAAAACAAAACTCCGTTGCGTTCGGCGGTTTCGTGCAAATGCAAAAACAGGAACACTTCCTTGGCCCGCTCCATTACTTCCGGCGTGGGGCATTTCTTTTCGATATGCACTTTCACTTCCCCGGAAGTCTGTTTTTCTGCTTCCTGAATAGCTTCAATAATATATTGCTGCTCTTCGTCGGTGAAAAATAGGGGTTCGGTTGCCATGGGGTGTAGACCTGTGTGAAGATATGGATATCGCCGGGCCAGCCGGCCCGGCGATATATTAGAACTGAACGGTAGGGGCCTTGTCGGCGCCTGCGGCAGCTGTGAAGTATCCTTTTTGTGCGAAGCCGAACACGCCGGCAAAAAGATTGTTGGGGAATGTGCGAACCTCCTGGTTGTAATCCTTCACGATTTGATTGAAATTGTTTCTGGCTACTCCAATGCGATTTTCAGTTCCTTCCAGTTGCGCCTGCAGTTCCAGAAAGTTCTGGTTGGCTTTCAATTGGGGATATTGCTCTACCGAGACGAGCAGTCTTGACAACGAGCCACTCAACTGATCCTGCGCGGCCTGAAATTTAGCGATATTCTCAGGTGTGAGCTGATCTGCACTGATCGTGGTTTGTGTTGCTTTACTGCGTGCTTCAATTACGGCAGTCAATGTACTTTTTTCAAAATCGGCAGCGCCCTTAACGGTGCTGACCAGGTTGGGGATCAGGTCGGCCCGTCTCTGATACTGGCTTTCCACCTGTGCCCAGGATTCCTTAACTGCCTCATCCTTTTGAACAAGGCCATTATATTTACCGCAGCCAACGAATCCGAGAATCAGAACTACAACGATAACTGCAATGAGTCCTTTTGACATTTTAATATTCAGTTTAGAGTTATTGAATGTGATTCAAAGTTGACCAAAGCTAGCAAAATCTTTAAGAAAAACTACATAGCCGGTTCTCTGAGCCTATTTTGCCTTCTTTGGGCGGGATAGCGGGTATTTCTGGAAAAATAAGACCAATTATCCCTCGCCGACCCCTGCTATATTGTTCCATCGGCCCCAATTCACAGCCGCTTCATAGTCGGTCAGCAGGCTTTCAAAGTACATGGCTCCCCAGGTCCAGTTAATGTCCAGATCGTCAACGAGGTACCTGGCGGCTGTTTCGCGCTCCGCGGCGGTGATGAAGCCGCCAGCGTTCAGTTTCAGAATGATCGCATTGATCTCCTGGCTGTCCGTTTGTCCGTTCGTCCATCTTGTAAACGCCGCATTGTCGTTGGTCCAGCGTCTGTCGAAATGATGTCTCACACCGCTTGGCTTAAACATCCGCGGCCCATAGCGCAGTAAGGTCCAGTGAAAAAACTCCCTTTGCAGCAGGTTAGTAATGATCGCGTCATCCTTTCCAACAAGTGACCGGGCTGCTCTGACACTTCGATAAATGTAGGACGCCGAGATGCACCCGAGTGAAAGCCAGTCGGATAGGCGTGTGTCTGTTAATGGCTCACTGGAAGTAAATGGGATGTCTTTTTTTGCAAACTGGTCAATGTATCCTTTCAGGGCCGCAAGCGCATGGTTTTCTCCGCCTGCCAGGGAAGGGTGGTCCGCTTCCATCCGGATTTCATTAGGATCGACGCCCAGGGTTGCGAGTGTAGGCATAGCCCCGGCTTCGAAATCGACTGGCAGGGTGATTTGATCCGGAGCCGGAAACTGCTCTTTGGTTTTAAGATCGTTGTTGAACTGTTCGATAAAAGAGCTGAATCGCGAGGGAAGCCGGGATACGGGAAACGGCAGATCGGCAGTGCTGATCATGGTGTCCATCCAAAACAGCTTGATATCTACATTAGCCGTTTTCAGGTTTTTGCTGAGCGAAGATTCAATGCGGGTCTCCTGTGGGGCAATTTCTTTGCTGGTATACACGTACTCAGCCGCAAAGTTTTCCGCTAATTGTGCAATAATCTTCTCGGGGTCGCCGGTACGGATCAGCAGGTCGCCCCCTTTGGCGCGGATATTTTCACGGAGTTCTGCGACGGATTCTACCAGGAAACGGGCACGTATGGCGCCGGTTCTTCTAAAACCGAGTTTTGTCTTTTCAAATTGACGGGTGTCAAAAACGTATACAGGGACGATCTCATCCGCGGATCCAATGGCTGAAAAGAGAGCCTGGTTGTCCTTTAATCTGAGATCATTCCTGAACCAATAGATAATGCGTCGGGCCATTAATGGTAAATGCTTGTGTTGGAATTGTATGAAATGCAATTATACGAAAAATGAACCGGGGCATTAAAAAAGCCCGCTGTGAATCGTTCAGTTCACAGCGGGCTTCCATGTGTTTTGTGGGATATCAGTAACTCAGAATGGTGAATTCTGTACGCCGGTTTCTTTGGTGCTCTTCTTCGGTTTTGGCGTTCGGCACGATCAATTCCCTTTCACCATAACCCTTTGCCACCATCCGGTCCGCGTCGATCCCTTTTGTATTGAGGTAAGCAACGGCGGATTCAGCACGATTTTGCGAAAGCGTCATGTTATAGGCGTCCGTCGCGCGTGCATCCGTATGTGAACTGAGCTCGATCGTCATGGTCGGGTTGTCTTTCAGGATCTGAACAAGCTTGTCAAGTTCCACCGCAGCATCCGGACGGATATTGTATTTGTTCAAATCATAATAAATGTTTTCAAGCACGAACGTTTTGTTCAATTCCAGCTTATCGAGTCTGATGGTCACCTGGAACGTCGTATCCGTCAATTCTTTGGTCAGGAATATCGGCGGAATGTTACGGCCCGACATTGAGAACGGCTCGCGCTTGCTGATGTAGCCTTTGCGTTGAACCAGCAATTGGTATGACTGGCCTTCTTCAACCGATTGCCTTCCGAACTTCCCTTCCTTTCCAGTGGGAAACTCGGCGATTTGCGTATCCGACGTATCCGGCAGAATATGCACCACCGCTGAATCGATCGGGGTAGGGGTTTCGCCATTGTCGAGCACCGTTCCGGCCAGGAAGTAGCGGACGACTTTCCGTTTACCATTAATGAAGTTCGGGTTGTTCGGATTAAGTGGATCGTTCGGATCGTTATGTTTGGCGATTTTCGTCGTGTCCTCCTCTTCCGGCCCAGCGAAATAATAAATGTCGTCATCACCCTTGCCGCCGTCCCGGTTGGATGCGAAGAAACCTTTGGTCAGGTTTTGATAAAATACCAAACCAAAATCATCCTGAGGGCTATTGAACGGCAGGCCCATGTTTTCGATCGTGATCACGCCCTGGGTTCTGGTTGCTGAAAACAGGTCTAGCTTGCCAAGACCGGGGTGGCCATCGGAAGCGAAGTAGAGCTTTCCGCCTTCCGCTACATAAGGGAACATATCGTCGCCGACCGTATTAATGTCCTTGCCCATATTTACGGGGCGACTGAACCGGCCGGAAGCATCCATATTGGTGCGGTAAATATCGACGCCGCCTACGCCGCCAGCGCGGGTGGAAGCAAAGTAGAGCGTTTTACCATCGCGGGAGAATGCGGGCGAGCCATCCCAGGCGAGGGAGTCGTTAATAGGAAGTATTGCGGGAGGTGTCCATTGGCCGTTAATATTGCGGCTCATGTAAAGATCCACATCCGGGGATTTGTCTTTTTTCTTGCCGGTATTACTTCTGGCGAATACAAGTGTCTTGCCATCTGGGGAGAATGCCGGTGATGCGTCATGAGCTTCCGGCGCGAAAACCTCCTGACTGAAGAGAACAGGGTTGCCTTGCGTGTTGCCTGCGTCGGAAGCGATATTGATTTTGTAAAGTCCCAGCATCGGCTGGCCGTTGTTGGTATAAATCTTATCTTTTTTGGAAGCAGAAAATACGAGCTCATTGCCCAGCACAGTAGGAGCGAACTCGGCGCCGGCTGTGTTCAGCGGCAGGTCTTTCAGTTCTACCTCCATTTTGGTCGTTTTCAAACGGTCGGCAATGCGGATGATCTCAATTTCGCGTAATGCCCGTTCCTGCAAGTTCTGTGGTACATTCTGGGTCTTGGCGAATTCGGAGAACTGGGCAGAGGCACTGGCGTAATCCCCGGTTGTTTTCAATGCATAGGCATATTGGAAACGGGCATCCGGATTAGTAATGCCTCCGTCGAGTGCTTGTTTGTAGTACGGAATAGCTTCCTTGAAGCGATTGGAAAGCCGGTAGGACTCCGCAATCAGGTAGTTTGTCTGTACCGGTTCTATGTTGGCTTCGGCGGCCTTCTGAAAACCCTTGATGGCGAGGTCGTATTCTCCGTTCGCAAATTTCTTTTGGCCGTCTTTATAAGCCTGCATCGCCGAGTTGCAGCCGGACAAGTATAAACAGATTGCAAAACAAACTATGAGAGTAAAGTAACTCCGGAAAAGTTTCATAATGTAGAGTATAAAATCAAACGATTCGACGCGCACACTGGGTTTCTGAAAAACAATACTAATAAACAACGATTGGAAATAAAATTCAGGATACTATATAGGAGGAATTTTATTCGAAAAATGAGCATTTCAGGAATTCCGGGTGCATTTGCGTGACGAAATGAGCTCTTCCCCTCAAACCTGATCATTACTTTCCGGCTGCTTCCCTCGCAGCCTCCTGACCACTACCTGACAATTCCTGACAAAGAATGGTGGGGAAACGATAAAAAAAGTTGTTAACGGTTTGTAAATCAAGGACGGTTTATTACTTTTGCAGTCCGATTTTTCGGGAAAAGTGTTTATATAACAAACGATCGGTTAGGTAACCGAATCAAAATCAAATTGTTAAATGCCTACTATTTCACAATTAGTCCGTAAAGGTAGAGAGACCATTACATGGAAATCCAAGTCTCCGGCTTTGGATTCATGCCCTCAGCGCAGGGGCGTGTGCACCCGGGTGTACACTACTACGCCTAAGAAACCAAACTCGGCGCTTCGTAAAGTAGCCCGTGTTCGTCTTTCAAACAACAAAGAGGTGAATGCCTACATCCCAGGTGAAGGCCACAACCTGCAAGAGCACTCGATCGTATTGATCCGCGGTGGTCGTGTGAAGGATTTGCCAGGTGTTCGTTACCACATCATCCGTGGTGCATTGGATACCGCAGGTGTTAACGGACGTAAACAACGTCGTTCTAAATACGGTGCGAAGCGCCCGAAACCAGGACAAGCTCCGGCAGCACCAGTAAAAGGTAAGAAAAAATAAAAAGTAACTCTCTCTGCTTTTATTAAGTAATTCAATTCTTATAAAAGGGAAGTAATCCTGACTATTACCTCAGGGTGAATAAGTTGCAAAACGAAACCTCGTTAAAAACATTAAGACAAAATGAGAAAGTCGAAACCTAAGAAAAGATATATCCTTCCTGATCCTAAGTTCAGGGACGTACAGGTTACCAAATTCGTTAACAACCTGATGTACGAAGGAAAGAAAAGCATTGCTTTCACTATTTTCTACGACGCATTGGAGCTGGTTGAGAAAAAAACCAGCGAAAACGGTCTGGAAACATGGAAGAAAGCATTGAACAACGTTACCCCTTCCGTTGAGGTTAAGAGCCGTCGCGTGGGTGGTGCTACTTTCCAGGTTCCTACCGAAGTTCGTCCTGAGCGCAAGCAGTCACTGGGCATGAAATGGTTGATCAACTACTCCCGCAAACGTGGCGAGAAGACAATGGTTGACCGTCTGGCTGGCGAAATTATCGCTGCTGCGAAAGGTGAAGGTGCTGCTGTGAAGAAGAAAGACGATACGCACCGTATGGCAGATGCCAACAAAGCGTTCTCGCACTTCCGTTTCTAGTCAGGAGCGAAAGAAATACAATGATCGGGAGCCGGGTTTATCCGGGCTCCCGATTTTTATTTTTAGGTTTTTATAAAAATAACTTTTCCCTAATTGTTTTTATACTCAACAATTTATACTTTTGCGCTCTGAATTTTGAAAACCAGCGCTTTGCGCTGAGCGAAAAATTCAAACAGCTTCGCATTGAATTGCACTTTGAATATAAAAAAACACATCACCATCTGTCATGGCACGTGATTTAAGATTAACAAGAAACATTGGTATTGCTGCGCACATTGATGCCGGTAAGACGACGACAACGGAGCGTATCCTTTACTACGCAGGGGTTAGCCACAAGATCGGAGAGGTGCACGATGGTGCAGCTACGATGGACTGGATGGAGCAGGAGCAGGAGCGTGGTATCACCATTACATCCGCTGCTACGACAGTTAACTGGAACTACCGCGACGAGAAATACCACATCAACATCATCGATACCCCGGGACACGTTGACTTCACAGTAGAGGTAAACCGTTCTCTTCGTGTATTGGATGGTCTTGTGTTCCTTTTCAGTGCAGTAGATGGTGTTGAGCCTCAGTCTGAAACAAACTGGCGTCTGGCTAACAACTATAATGTTGCCCGTATCGGTTTCGTGAACAAAATGGACCGGTCAGGTGCTGACTTCCTGAAAGTTTGTACGCAGGTGAAAGAGATGTTGGGCAGCTACGCTGTACCTCTTCAATTGCCTATCGGTGCAGAAGATACTTTCCGTGGTGTGGTTGACCTCGTTAACTTCCGCGGTATCGAGTGGAACGAAGCTGACAAAGGTATGACTTTCACCGAGGTGCCTATTCCTGACGATATGTTGGAAGAGGCTACTGAATGGAGAGAGAAATTGCTTGAAGCGGTTGCTGAGTTCGACGATACTTTGATGGAGAAATATTTCGAAGATCCTAACTCGATCTCGGAAGACGAAATCCTCGCTGCATTGCGCGCTGCGACTATCAGCATGAAGATCGTTCCGATGGTTTGCGGTTCTTCTTTCAAAAACAAAGGTGTTCAAACGATGCTGGATTACGTGATGGCTATTCTGCCTTCACCGCTGGATCGTGAAAATATCATCGGTACTGATCCACGTACAGGTAACGAAATCAGCCGTAAGCCATCCGAAACAGATCCTTTCTGTGCATTGGCATTCAAAATTGCAACTGACCCTTACGTAGGTCGCCTTTGCTTCATCCGCTCTTACTCGGGTGTACTTGAATCAGGTTCTTATGTATTGAACAACCGTTCAGGTAACAAAGAGCGTATCTCCCGTATATTCCAAATGCACGCTAACAAGCAAAATCAAATCGATAAGCTGGAAGCAGGTGACATTGGTGCGGTAGTAGGTTTCAAAGATATCAAAACAGGAGATACCCTTTCTGAGGAAAAATCACCGATCGTTCTTGAATCGATGGTGTTCCCTGAGCCGGTAATCGGTTATGCGATCGAGCCTAAGAAGGCTGCGGATAGCGATAACTTCTCGAAAGCGATCACTAAACTGATCGAAGAAGATCCAACACTTCAAGTTGAATCTAACGAAGAGACTGGTCAGACGATCATCAAAGGTATGGGTGAGCTTCACCTTGAAATCATCATCGACCGTATGCGTCGTGAGTTCAAAGTGGAAGTAAACCAAGGTGCTCCTCAGGTTGCTTACAAAGAGATCCTTACCAAGAACTTCGAACACCGCGAGGTTTACAAAAAGCAAACGGGTGGTCGTGGTAAATTCGCCGATATCGTATTCGAAATCGGGCCACGTGACGATAACGAAGAAGGACAAGAGCCGAAACAAGGTTTGCAGTTTGTAAACGAAGTTGTGGGTGGTGCTATCCCCCGCGAATTCATCGCTCCTGTACAGAAAGGTTTCGAAGCTGCGATGATCAATGGTGCCCTTGCCGGCTTCCCATTGGATTCCATGAAAGTGCGTTTGTTCCACGGTTCGTTCCACGATGTCGATTCAGATTCACTCTCTTTCGAATTGGCTGCTAAAATCGGTTTCAAAGAATCAGCACGTCATGCAGGATCGAAATTGCTTGAGCCTATCATGCACGTAGAAGTTCTGACTCCGGACGAGTACACAGGACCTATCACCGGTGACCTTAACCGTCGTCGTGGTATCATGAGAGGTATGGACTCCCGCAACGGAGCACAGGTTATCAAAGCTGATGTACCTCTTTCTGAATTGTTCGGTTATGTTACTGACCTTCGTACGATGTCATCAGGCCGTGCTACTGCATCCCTGACATTTGCTTACTACGAGATCGTTCCGAACAACATTGCTGAGGCAGTTATCGAGAAAGCAAAGGGCTTGGTTAAAGCATAATGACTGATCCGTTATCAGAGTCATCTGGTAACGGATTCTTTATATAGATTTAAGTCAGTGAAGTAAATGGTTCTTTCGCTGATGAATGATCAGAGCACTTCTGATTAATTTTCTGAACCGGAAACAAACAAGCAAGATGAATCAAAAAATTCGTATCAAACTTCGGTCATTCGACCACAATCTGGTTGATAAATCAGCCGAGAAAATTGTAAAGGCAGTAAAGGCGACAGGCGCGGTAGTAAGCGGTCCTATTCCCTTGCCGACAAAGACAGAGAAATTTACTGTTCTGCGTTCCCCACACGTGAACAAGAAGTCGAGAGAGCAGTTCCAGCTTTGTACTTACAAACGTTTGGTAGATATCTTCTCTACAAGTGCAAAAACAGTTGATGCGCTGATGAAGCTTGAATTGCCAAGCGGCGTTGATGTAGAGATCAAAGTTTAGTAATGCCGGCTTATTGATTTAAGCCACCACATAAATTGGATGAAGGTCCGGATTACTCTGGAAACCACATCTGAGCTCAGAAAAGCCTGACAGGCACAGGGTTGCACCAATAGCCAGTCAGCTTCTTCAAAAATGAGGTCAGATGTTCGTTCATCTGACCTTTTTTGCTGATTATCAGCGAGAAATATTTTAGGGCTGCTTGGATGCTAAAATCGTTTTTTCTACCTTTGCAGTCCGTTTTAAAGAATAAGGGTTTTTACCTGCTAAATTTAAATTTCAAACATGTCTGGTTTAATTGGTAAAAAAATCGGAATGACTAGTTTGTACAATGCTGACGGGCAGGCTCTGGCATGTACTGTGATCCAAGCTGGTCCTTGTGTTGTTACACAAGTTAGGTCCGAAGAGAAGGATGGCTATAAGGCTATCCAGTTAGGTTTTGGTGAGAAGAAAGAAAAGAACACTTCCCAGCCTATGATTGGTCACTTCAAGAAAGCCAACACAACTCCCAAGAGAAAATTGGTTGAGTTCAAGGAATTCGAAGTGGAACATGAACTTGGAACTTCACTATCCGTTCAGGATATCTTTGAAGAAGGCGAGTTTGTTGATGTAGTGGGTTCTGCCAAAGGACGCGGTTTTCAGGGTGTTGTAAAGCGCCATGGATTTGCCGGGGTTGGAGGCCAGACACACGGTCAGCACAACAGGGCGCGTCACCCAGGTTCGATTGGTGCTTGTTCATTCCCATCACGCGTATTCAAAGGCATTCGTATGGGTGGACGCATGGGTAACAATCGTGTAAAGATTCAGAATTTGCGTATTCTGAAAGTGATACCTGAGCAAAACATTCTCGTAGTGAGTGGCTCGGTACCTGGTTCGAAGAATTCATTTCTAATCATTGAGAAGTAGTACGATGGAACTGTCCGTATTAAATATAAAAGGAGAAGATACCGGCAAGAAGGTAACTGTGTCAGAGGAAGTATTCGGCATTGAACCTAGCACGCACGCGATCTATCTCGATGTGAAGCTTTACCTGGCTAACCAGCGTCAGGGAACGCACAAATCAAAAGAACGTGCAGAGGTTAATCACTCTACTCGTAAAATCAAACGCCAAAAAGGAACTGGTGGAGCTCGTGCAGGTAGCATTAAGTCTCCGGTGTTCGTAGGTGGTGGTCGTATTTTCGGTCCACGTCCCCGCACATACGGTTTCAAACTGAACAAGAAAGTAAAAGCTTTGGCTCGCCGTTCGGCACTTTCTGTAAAGGCGCAAGCTAACGCTGTTTCGGTTCTGGAAGCATTCACTTTCGATGCACCGAAAACAAAGTCTTTCCTGAATGTATTGAATTCACTTTCTCTTGTGAATACAAAAACATTATTGATCCTCCCAGCGATCGACAACAATGTATATCTGTCGAGCCGTAACATTCCGAAAGCTAAGGTTACAACTGTGGATGCGGTCAATACATATGACCTGATGAATGCAGACCGTCTTCTGATAAGTGAATCTGCTATTTCTATTTTGGAAACCCAATTGAACAAATAACAATGAGTGTACTGAAACGTCCGATTATAACCGAAAAGGTAACGGCTCAGGGTGGTCAAGGAAAATACGCTTTCGAAGTCTCCCTTACAGCAAACAAGGTAGAGATCAAGAAGGCTGTTGAGAAACTGTTCGGGGTTACCGTAGAAAGCGTTCACACCATGCGCAGCATTGGTAAGAGCAAATCCCGTACATCGGGAGGAAAATTTGTGACTGGAAAAACGTCAACTATCAAGAAGGCTATCATTACTGTAGCAGAAGGCGAGGTCATCGATATTTATGGTGAAGCCTAGTTGAGCGATTCAAATCTTAGACGAGTTTATAGCAAATGGCAGTTAAAAAATTAAAACCTACAAGTGCTGGTCAGCGTTTCCGCTCGGCTCCTACTTTCGAGGAGATCACCGCTGCGAAACCTGAAAAGAGTCTTCTGGAACCCATCAAAAGAACAGGTGGTCGTAACAGCCAGGGACATCGTACCATGCGATATATTGGTGGCGGTCATAAAAGAAAGTACCGTGTCATCGACTTCAAAAGAAATCGTTTTGACGCTCCCGCGACCGTACTTACAATCGAATACGATCCAAACCGTTCAGCGCGCATCGCACTGATTCAGTTTGAAGATGAAGAAAAAAGATACATCATCGCACCCAATGGCCTGAAAGTAGGACAAGTTATTGTCTCAGGTAATTCGGTAGCTCCTGAGGTAGGTAATGCACTCCCTCTAGGATCTATGCCAATCGGTACGATCGTTCACAACATCGAATTGACTCCTGGTAAAGGTGGTCAGTTTGCAAGAAGTGCCGGTGCTTATGCGCAGCTGGTGGCAAGAGAAGGCAAGTATGCCGTACTGAAAATGCCGTCAAGTGAAATGCGTATGGTCTTGTCGACCTGTATTGCAACGGTAGGAACAGTATCCAATGCAAGCCATATGAATGTGGCTTTGGGTAAAGCTGGCCGTAGAAGATGGTTGGGACGTCGTCCTCGCGTACGTGGTGTTGCAATGAACCCTGTTGATCACCCAATGGGTGGTGGTGAAGGCCGTTCATCAGGTGGCCAGCCTCGTTCTAGAAATGGTCAGTTTGCAAAAGGTCTTAAGACCCGTAACCGCAACAAGCATTCTGAGAAATTGATTATCAGCCGTCGTAAAAAATAAGCAGTAAAACATGGCACGCTCATTAAAAAAAGGACCATATATCGACTTCCGTCTTGAGAACAAAGTAGAAGCAATGAATAATGCTTCTCGTAAGTCTGTCATCAAGACATGGTCGCGACGCTCAATGATTTCGCCTGATTTTATCGGGCACACATTTGCAGTTCATAACGGAAATAAGTTTATCCCGGTTTATGTAACTGAGAACATGGTAGGTCACAAGCTGGGAGAGTTTTCTCCAACCCGTAACTTCCGTGGTCATACCGCAAAAAAAGATAAAGGAAGAAAATAATTGTCGACGGTAGCTGGTCCGGTGTACGGACGAGCCTATATCTGAAAGAACATGGAAGCAAGAGCTATATTAAGAGATGTGCCTACTTCTCCTCGCAAGATGAGACTGTTGGCCGACATGATTCGCGGACAAAAGGTCAGCAAAGCGTTGGCACTTTTAAAATTCCAACCAAGAGCTTCATCGCCGGTTTTGCACAAAGTACTTCTTTCAGCGGTTGCCAACTGGCAGCAACTGAACGAGGGTTCGAAGCTGGAAGACGCTGATCTGATCGTTAAGACCGTATTCATCGACGGTGGACGTATGTTGAAGCGTTTGCGCCCTGCACCCCAGGGAAGAGCACACCGGATCCGTAAGCGTTCCAACCACATTACAATCGTGGTAGATGACGCGTCGGTGTCAGTAAATGAAGCAGTAATTAGCGAATCATAAGTAAAACGATCTATATCGAATGGGACAAAAGGTTAATCCTATAGGTCTGAGACTAGGAATTGTTAGAGGATGGGAATCTAGCTGGTACGGAGGAAAAGACTTCTCTGACAAATTGGTTGAAGACGAAAAAATCCGTAACTACATCAAGGCGCGTATCCCCAAAGGATCAATTTCCAAAGTAGTTATTGAACGTACACTGAAGCGCATCACTTTGACCATCCACACTGCCCGTCCGGGTATCGTGATCGGTAAGGGTGGTAGCGAGGTTGATAAAATCAAAGAAGAGCTTAAAAAGATTACAGGAAAAGATGTTCAGATCAACATCTACGAAATCAAACGTCCTGAAATCGATGCGAAACTGGTAGGCGAGGCAATCGCTCAGCAATTGCAGGCTCGTATTTCTTACCGTCGTGCCATGAAGCAATCTATCGCTTCTGCAATGCGTGTAGGAACACAAGGAATCAAAATCCGTTTGGCGGGTCGTCTGGGTGGTGCTGAAATGGCCCGTACAGAAGAATACAAAGAAGGACGTATTCCTTTGCATACATTGAGAGCGGACATCGACTACGCTATCTCAGAAGCACAAACTATCTACGGTAAGATCGGTATTAAAGTATGGATCTTCAAAGGTGAGTTGTACGGAAAGCGTGACCTGACACCAAGCGCGGCTACTGCGGCATCCGACAGAGCTGACAGAAGTGCAGGTGGTGGCGAACGTGGTAACGATCGTGGCGGAAGAGGCGACAGAAGAGGCGGCCGTGACAGAAATGACGGTGGTGCTCCACGTGGCGAAGGAGGAGGCGGTGATGCAGATCGTCGCAAACGCAACAAGAACAAGAAGAAGTAATCAGATACTTTCCGGTATCAAACCGGTTCAAATAGATTAGAATCATGTTACAGCCGAAAAGGACAAAATTTCGCAAGCAACAAAAGAACAAAGGTTCGCATAATGGTCTCGCGACCCGCGGACATGAGATCGCTTTTGGATCGTTTGCAATAAAGGCGCTGGAACCAGGTTGGTTGACTGCTCGTCAGATCGAAGCAGCCCGTATCTCGGTAACACGTGCAATGAAACGCGAAGGTCAGGTTTGGATCCGGGTATTCCCCGACAAGCCGATCACCAAGAAACCTGCAGAGGTTCGTATGGGTAAAGGTAAAGGTGCCCCTGAATATTGGGTAGCTCCTGTTAAGCCTGGAACTATCATTTTCGAAGCGACTGGTGTTGCGCTGGATACCGCAAACGAAGCATTGCGTTTGGCTGCACAAAAGTTGCCAATAAAGACAAAGTTCGTCGTACGCCGGGATTACCAGGAATCATAGTAGTCCGAACGTATTAAGAACGCTAATTATTTAAAGCAATGACTAGTAAAGAAATCAAGAATCTGTCGCAGGATCAGCTGAAAGAGCAGATCGCCCAAGAGAGAGAGCGCTTACTCCGGTTGAAATTTGCGCATGCTATTTCTCCAATTGAGAACCCTTTGCGTATTCGCGCCTCACGTAAGGAAATTGCAAGACTCTTAACCGAGCTGTCGGCTAAATCTAACCAACAGTAAACAGTTTAGAAATTATGGAGGCAACAGAAAGAAATTTACGTAAAGAGAGAGTTGGCAAGGTAGTGAGCAACAAAATGGAGAAATCCTGTGTAATCACTGTCGTGCGTAAAGTGAAGCATGCCAAGTACGGTAAGTTTATGACAAAAACTACCAAGCTGATGGTGCATGATGAAACCAACCAGGTTGGTATCGGTGATACGATCCGGGTAATGGAAACTCGTCCGCTTAGCAAAAACAAGCGTTGGAGATTGGTAGAAATCCTTGAAAGAGCGAAATAATCATGGTACAGCAAGAATCAAGACTGTCAGTGGCCGATAACAGTGGCGCAAAGGAAGTACTCGTAATCCGGGTACTTGGTGGAACTGGAAAGCGTTATGCTTCGGTGGGCGATAAGATCGTCGTGACGGTGAAATCCGCTCTGTCTTCGAGCAACATGAAAAAGGGAACGGTATCGAAAGCCGTAGTTGTGCGCACTAAAAAAGAAGTGCGTCGCAAGGACGGAACGTACATCCGGTTTGAAGATAATGCGGCAGTTTTATTGAACAACAACGATGAACCTCGTGGTTCACGTATCTTCGGACCTGTTGCAAGGGAATTGCGCGAGAAGCAATTCATGAAGATCGTGTCACTGGCACCGGAAGTGTTGTAAGAAATCAAAATGTCAGTATTTCTTTAAACTGTTTAAGAGAATACCTCAATGGAAAGTACAAATAAAAAGGCACCCGCAAAATTGCATGTTCGCAAAGGGGATACTGTTAAAGTTATTTCTGGTAACGCGAAAGGCGAGACAGGCGTAATCAAAAAGGTGCTTGTAGAGAAACAAAGAGCTACCGTGGAAGGTGTAAACATGATCACAAAGCATGTTAAGCCAAATGCACAGAATCCACAGGGAAGTATCGAAAAACTTGAAGGCACGATTCACATCAGTAACCTGATGGTAGTAGATCCTAAGACGGGAGAAGCTTCAAGAACCGGCCGTAAAGCGAACGACAAAGGAAAGTTACAACGCTATTCAAAGAAATCCGGGAACCTATTGTAACCGGATTTGCCGATAGCAGTTAAGTTTATAACCAAGCGCGTGGGTCGGCAATCCACATAATTACTTTCAAACATGGCACAGCCTAGATTAAAAGAGAAATACGTAAGCGAAATCGTTTCGCAACTGAAGGGGAAATTCCAGTATAAATCAAGCATGCAGGTTCCCCGTTTGACAAAGATTGTTATCAATAAGGGAATTGGTGCTGCGGTTGCAGATAAGAAACTTGTTGACACCGGTGTAGAAGAGTTGAGCCTGATTACAGGACAGAAAGCAATTGCAACTATTTCTAAGAAAGCTGTTTCGAACTTTAAGTTGCGTGAGAACATGCCTATCGGAGCAAAAGTGACGCTTCGTGGAGATAAAATGTACGAATTCCTCGATCGTTTGACTGCCATTGCGATGCCGCGTGTACGTGACTTCAAAGGTATCAGCGACAAAGGATTCGATGGACGTGGAAATTATACGTTCGGTGTAAAGGAGCAGATCATCTTCCCTGAAATCAGCATCGAAAAAGTGAGCAAGATCACTGGTATGGACATCACTTTTGTGACTTCGACCAACTCTGACGAAGAGGCCTACGAATTGCTGAAAGCATTGGGAATGCCTTTCACCAACGCGAATAAATAAGAAAATACTACTAAGATTATTTACCGACAATGGCAAAAGAATCAGTAAAAGCACGGGAGAGAAAAAGACAAGCGTTAGTAGAACGTTATGCTGAAAAGCGTACCAAGTTGAAAGCGGCCGGTGACTGGGTTGGTCTTGACAAGTTACCACGTAACTCTTCTCCTGTACGCCTGCACAACCGGTGCAAAATTACCGGAAGACCTCGCGGATATATGCGTAAATTCGGAATTTCCCGGGTTCTGTTCCGCGACATGGCGTCAGATGGAAAAATTCCAGGAGTTACAAAATCAAGTTGGTAAGAATACTTTCAATTCTGATTTCAATTACTTAACTTTGCACTCCCGTTTAAAAGGGGGTGTTTAAACTTGGCATAAACATGTTAACGGATCCCATAGCAGACTATCTGACGAGACTCAGAAACGCTATCAAAGCGAAGCACCGGGTTGTTGAGATACCTGCATCCAACATAAAAAAAGAGATTACAAAGGTACTTTTTGACAAGGGGTACATTCAAAGTTATAAATTCGACGAGGTTGGTCCTCAGGGAGTTATCAAGATAGCTTTGAAATACAATCCTGTGACAAAGCAATCTGCAATTGTGAAATTGGAGAGGGTTAGTAAGCCTGGACTACGTAAATATTCAGGTTCATCAACACTGCCACGTGTATTGGGCGGCTTAGGAACAGTGATCATCTCTACATCGAAAGGTGTAATGACAGATAAAGAAGCTAAGACACTGAATGTGGGTGGTGAAGTGTTATGTTTCGTGTATTAATATTTAAAAGTTATTCAGGAAATGTCACGAATAGGAAATAAAGTTATCGTTTTGCCCGCAGGTGTATCTGTGTCGGTTGCAGAAGATAACGTAGTATCTGTAAAAGGGCCGAAAGGTACTCTTACCCAGGCGGTAGATAGTGATATCACTGTCGAGGTAGAGGGTAGCGAACTGAAAGTTACGCGTCCTACTGAACAGAAGCGTCACAAAGCATTGCACGGTCTTTACCGCTCACTGATCAACAACATGGTGATCGGTGTGGACGCAGGTTACAAGCGTGAGCTTGAAATTATCGGGGTAGGTTACAAGGCGAGCTCGACGAACAATGTTCTCGAACTTCAATTGGGTTACTCGCACAATATCTTCATGGCGATCCCGGAAGAGATCAAGGTGGTGACGACTTCGGAAAAAGGTCAGAACCCTAAGGTAATTCTGGAAGGTATCGACAAAGAACTGATTGGTGCGGTAGCGGCGAAAATTAAATCCCTTCGCAAAGTTGAGCCTTACAAAGGCAAAGGTATCCGGTTTGTTGGTGAAGTGGTCCGTCGTAAGGCAGGTAAGTCTGCTTCTAAGAAATAGTGCGTAGCCACCGATCAATGTTATAAACAATAAGATAAGATTTAAGATGGCTAACGCAAAAGCAGATAGAAGAACACGCCTGAAACTTCACATCCGTAAACGGGTGAAGGGAAGCGCAGAACGCCCGAGACTATCAGTCTTCCGTTCAAACACAAGTATATATGCGCAGATTATCGATGATATCAAAGGGATTACCCTTGCTAGTGCATCATCGGTAGATCTGGGAGGCAGAAAAGAAAACACAAATGTTGAAGTTGCTGCCCAGGTTGGTAAGAAGATCGCAGAGAAGGCGCAGGAAGCAGGTATCCAGGCAGTAGTTTTTGACCGTAATGGATATTTGTACCATGGTAAGGTAAAAGCATTGGCCGACGGAGCTCGTGAGGGTGGCCTGAAATTCTAAGTATAACAAAGACTATGTCTACAAATACAAGACCTTCAAAGGTTAACGAATCAGACCTGAAAGAGCGCGTTGTAGCGATCAACCGGGTAGCAAAAGTAGTAAAAGGTGGTCGTCGTTTCAGCTTCTCCGCCATCGTGGTTGTAGGAGACGGAAACGGAGTAGTAGGTTACGGATTGGGCAAAGCCAATGAAGTAACTGACGCGATCGCAAAAGGAATCGACGATGCTAAGAAAAACCTGATCCAAGTTCCTATGCTTAAGCATACCGTTCCTCACGAAATGGAAGGTAAGTTCAGCGGTGGTTTCGTTCTGATCAAGCCGGCTGCTCCTGGTACAGGGGTACTGGCAGGTGGCCCGATGCGTGCGGTATTGGAAAGTGCTGGTATCAAAGACGTACTTGCCAAATCCAAAGGTTCGTCGAACCCACACAACGTAATCAAGGCTACAATTGATGCTCTTTTGAAGATGAGAGCTCCGCATCAGGTTGCTTTCCAACGTAGTGTCAAATTGGAGAAAGTATTCAACGGATAATCCCCACGGGATTATCCCTTATCTGAGAGTAATCATGTCAAAAGTACGTATTACACAAGTTAAAAGCACAATTGACCGTCCTGAGAACCAAAAGCTGACTATCAAAGCATTGGGTCTTGGAAAATTGAACCGGTCCGTTGAAAAGGAGAACAGCGATGCTATTGCCGGTATGATCCGCAAAGTAAGCCACTTGGTTAAAGTTGAAGAAATTTAATATACGAATAGTATGAATCTAAGTTCATTAAAGCCGGCTGCTGGTTCCGTTAAAGTAGGAAAGCGGGTTGGACGTGGTCAGGGATCCGGAAAAGGAGGAACTGCTGCACGTGGACATAAAGGAGCTCAGTCTCGTTCTGGTTATAGCCGGAAGTTGGGCTTTGAAGGTGGTCAGATGCCTCTTCAGAGACGTTTGCCGAAATTCGGTTTCAATAACATCAACCGCGTTGAATTCAAAGCATTGAATCTGGATGCAATTCAGGCATTGGTTGAGAAGACCGGAGCAGCGGTAGTAACGCTTGATCTGATTCGTGAAAATGGTCTTAGCGCGAAAAATGACCTGGTTAAAATCTTGAACAGAGGTGAGATTACTTCTGCAGTAGAGGTTCAGGCTCATGGGTTTTCGGCGTCGGCGATAGAGTCGATCGAGAAAGCGGGAGGCAAAGCGGTTAAGTTGTAATTTAGCTGCTTTACCGACAGAATTTGTTTACTTTGAACAGAGCGTTGTAAGCCCAGAAGATGAAACGATTTTTAGAGACTATAAAACACATATTTGCGATTGAGGAGTTGAGAACACGTATTCTCAACACTCTTTTGTTTATAACGATCTTCCGGTTGGGGTCTTACGTTGCGTTGCCAGGTGTAGAACCTGATCAAATGAATGTATCATCTCAGGGGTTGTTAGGGCTGCTGGATACTTTCTTAGGTGGAGCTTTTAGTAAAGCTTCCATTTTTGCATTAGGTATCATGCCTTACATTTCGGCTTCAATCGCTATTCAGCTTTTGACAATGGCTTTGCCATATTTTCAAAAGATGCAGAAAGAGGGAGAGTCGGGACGCAAGAAATTAAACCAGATCACCCGGGTTCTTACAATCGTTGTAACTCTGGTTCAAGGTACGGCATATCTGAATACAACTGTACCTGACGAGGCGCTGCTGGTTACCCGCAGTATGTTCACGATATCTTCTGTGTTTGTTCTCACCGCAGGAACAATGTTTTGTATGTGGCTGGGTGAAAGAATCACGGACAAGGGAATTGGTAATGGTATCTCGATGCTGATTATGATCGGTATCGTTTCACGGTTTCCAGGCGCTATCTACAAGGAGTTTGTTTCCAGAGGTAGCGGTTCAATCCTGCTCTTCGTTCTTGAAATCGTCGCGCTGTATTTCGTGATCATGGGTGCGGTAATGCTGACTCAGGCAGTACGCAGGATACCTATTCAATATGCGAAGCAAGTGGTAGGTAACCGTGTAATGGGAGGTCAGCGTCAATATCTTCCATTGAAATTGAATGCTGCTGGTGTAATGCCAATCATCTTTGCGCAAGCTTTGATGTTCATTCCATCGTTGGGAGCGTCCTATTTCGCGGAGAAAAGTGATTTTGCCAGTAACGTCGCAACAATATTTGCGAACTATACTACCTGGCAGTACAATCTGCTTTTTGCGGTGCTGATTATTGTATTTACATTCTTCTATACGGCTATATCGGTCAATCCACAGCAAATAGCTGATGATATGAAGCGTGGCGGTGGATTTATACCGGGTGTAAAGCCTGGTCAGCAGACTTCGGAGTATATCAGTTCGGTTCTTGACCGGATCACGTTCCCGGGAGCATTAATGCTTGCGGTTGTTGCGACCCTACCTGCATTTGCAAGTCTTTTGGGTATCTCGACCGATTTTGCTCACTTCTTTGGTGGTACATCATTGCTGATCATGGTTGGGGTGGTATTGGATACGCTTCAACAAGTGGAAAGTTACTTACTGATGCGCCGTTACGAGGGGTTGATGAAGTCAGGACGTGTGAAGGGACGTACCGAGAGTGTAGCCATCTGAGATGATTTATCTTAAGACAGAGGCGGAAATAGACCTCATTAAAGTTAGTGCTCAGCTTTTGGGTAAAGCTCATGCTGAAGTTGCAACTTGGGTCAAACCAGGTGTGACAACCGGAAAGCTGGATGCGGTAGCGGAGGAATATATCAGAGAAAATGGTGGAATCCCTTCATTCAAGGGATTCAACAAGTTTCCGGCCTCACTTTGTATATCTGTCAATGAAGTTGTGGTCCACGGTATTCCCGGGGGCTATGTGTTGAAAGAAGGTGACATCGTTTCTATCGACTGCGGTGTTAAATTGAACGGATTTCACAGCGACAGTGCATATACCTATCCCGTCGGTGAAGTGTCCAAGGAGGTGATGAACCTGTTGACTGCAACCAAGAAATCTCTCTATAAGGGAATCGAGCAGGCAGTAGATGGATTTCGGGTAGGGGACATAGGGCATGCAGTTCAAAGCTACGTTGAAGAGCGAGGGTATACGGTTGTAAGGGAACTGGTTGGTCACGGCGTAGGAAGAGATTTACACGAGAGTCCGGAAGTTCCGAATTATGGAAAGCGGGGAAAGGGCATCAGACTTCGTGAAGGGATGGTTTTGGCTATCGAACCAATGATTAACCTGGGTGCGAAGGGAGTTGTGCAGGAACGGGACGGGTGGACAATCAGAACCAACGATAGAAAATATTCCGCTCACTTTGAACACACCGTGGTAGTGCGGAAAGGGAAGGCGGAGATTCTGACTACATTCGATTATATTGAAAAAGTGACGGCCAACACCAGCCTTATGGTAGAAGTACAGTAACAGCAGCTACGAATGGCAAAACAAGCATCAATCGAACAAGATGGAGTAATTCTCGAAGCATTGTCAAACGCAATGTTTCGTGTTGTATTAGAGAATAAACATGAAGTGATAGCTCATATTTCTGGAAAGATGAGAATGCACTATATCAAAATATTGCCGGGCGACCGAGTAAAGCTAGAAATGTCTCCTTACGACTTATCGAAAGCCCGGATTACATATCGATATAAGTAAGGAGATCGATTACCTTAAATTAACACAAAGTTTAATCAGATGAAAGTCAAAGCATCAGTTAAGAAGCGCAGTGAGGACTGCAAGGTTATCCGCCGGAAGGGTAAGGTGTATGTAATCAACAAGAAAAACCCACGGTATAAACAAAGACAAGGATAATAATTATGGCACGTATTGCAGGAGTAGATATTCCAGACCGTAAAAGAGGCGAGATCTCGTTGACTTATATTTTCGGAATCGGCCGTAGCTCGGCTAAGAAAATTCTCGAAAAAGCGGGTGTTGATTTGAACAAAAAAGTAATCGACTGGACCGATGATGAGTCTGGTGCGATTCGTGGTGTTATTGCCGGAGAATTCAAGGTAGAAGGCGCTCTTAAGTCTGAGGTTCAGTTGAGCATTAAGCGTCTTATGGACATTGCTTGTTATCGTGGTCTTCGTCACCGTAAGGGATTGCCTTTGCGTGGTCAGAGAACGAAAAACAACTCACGTACTCGTAAGGGTAAACGCAAAACAATCGCTAACAAGAAAAAGGCTACTAAATAAATAATGAGCCGTGGAGCGATCCACTACTTATTCGAGAAGCAATGGCACAGAATAAAAGAAAAGATAAAGCAAAAAAGAGAGTGGTTGTTGTCGAGCCTGTTGGTCAGGTTCACATCAAGGCTTCTTTCAATAATATCATTATCTCAATCACCAATAGCAATGGCCAGGTTATTTCCTGGGGATCTGCTGGTAAAATGGGATTCCGCGGTTCTAAAAAGAACACTCCTTACGCAGCACAAACTGCTGCACAGAGCGCTGCCCAGGTTGCGTTCGACCTAGGAATGCGTAAAGCTGAGGTTTTTGTAAAAGGACCTGGATCAGGCCGTGAATCGGCTATCCGTACCATCCAGAATGCAGGTATCGAGGTGACCACTATCCGTGACATCACTCCGCTTCCACACAACGGATGCCGTCCTCCAAAACGTCGTAGAGTATAGTAAATAGTATCCGTTGAGGATACCCATTCGTAATTTGGACACTGGGGTTACTGAATGGTTTTTTAATTAATAAGTAAACAAAAAGTTTTAATGGCACGTTATACAGGTCCCAAAACCAAGATTGCAAGACGTTACGGAGAGCCCATCCTGGGCCCAAGCAAAGCGCTTGCTAAAAAGAATTACCCTGCCGGAATGCACGGAAAGGGTCGTCGCTCTAAGAAGTCAGAGTACGCTCTGCAATTGGCGGAGAAACAAAAAGTGAAATTCATCTACGGTATTCTCGAAAGACAATTCCGCAGCTTGTTTGAAAAAGCTTCTGTTAAAGCAGGTCTTACCGGTGAAAACCTTTTGAGATACTGTGAAGCGCGTTTGGACAACACAGTTTATCGTTTGGGTATCGCTCCAACACGTCGTGCTGCACGTCAGCTTGTTTCGCACAAGCACATCCTGGTAGACGGAGAGATCGTTAACATTCCTTCTTACTCATTGCGTCCGGGACAGGTCGTTACAGTTCGTGAGAAATCTAAATCTCTTGAAGCAGTAACTGGTAGCCTGGCAGGACATAGTTCCAAAGGCTTTAACTGGCTTGAATGGGACGGTCAGCAACTGTCTGGCAAGTTCGTGACATTCCCAGAACGTGAGCAAATTCCAGAAAACATCAACGAGCAGCTTATCGTTGAATTGTATTCTAAATAATAATCTTCATATTACATGCACTCCCCGAATATTCGGGGTAGTGCTTTTTTTGCCGGAAACGGCCAATTTTGCGATCGCAAAGGTAAGGTAGCGTGATCAACTATCATTTACTACTATAAAAGGAGCAAGGACTATGTCAATATTAGCTTTCCAAATGCCTGATAAGGTCGTCATGGAGAAAGCAGACGACTTTCACGGGTTGTTTGAGTTTAAGCCTTTAGAGAAAGGATACGGCGTAACCATTGGTAATGCGTTGCGTAGAATTCTCCTTTCTTCTTTGGAAGGTTATGCCATTACGAGCGTGAAGTTCCCAGGAGTTCTTCATGAATTTTCTTCTATCGAAGGTATAGTTGAGGATGTTACGGAAATCATCCTGAACCTGAAAATGGTTCGTTTTAAAAAAGTTTCTGACCTGAGTGAGAGTAGGATCGTAGTAAACCTGAAAAATGTATCGGTGATCACTGCCGGCGACATTGGCAAGTTTACGAGCGCTTTTGAGGTTTTGAATCCGGATCAGGTCATTTGCCATATAGATGATCAGAAGGAGTTCGAAATGGAGCTTCTGCTGGATAAGGGTAGAGGTTATGTGCCAGCTGACGAACCAAGAGCTAATGAACTGCCTTTTGGTTATATCGCGGTTGACTCGATCTATACTCCGATCAAAAATGTGAAATACAGTGTGGAAAACACACGTGTAGAACAGCGTACGGACTACGAACGCCTTTTAATCGATATCCAGACAGATGGTTCTATCCATCCTGAGGATGCATTGAAAGGTGCTGCAAATATTCTGATCCAACACTTCATGTTGTTCTCTGATCAAACGATGACGTTTGAAAAGCAAAAAGCAGAAGAGGATAACCAGGTGGATGAAGAAATGCTGCGTATGAGAAAGCTTCTGAAGACTTCATTGTCGGAGTTGGATCTTTCAGTACGGGCTTACAACTGTCTGAAATCAGCGGATGTCAAGTCACTTGGTGATTTGGTAAGGCTTGAAATTTCTGATATGATGAAGTTTCGCAACTTCGGTAAGAAATCTCTGACCGAGTTGGAGCAGCTGGTGGCTGACAAACAGCTCACATTTGGAATGGACGTGACGAAGTATCGTCTGGACGAGGATTAATTAGTATTCCAATCATAAGTATGTATTCTGTAGCGCGCCTGTCGCCGCTCGAAGCAACTAAACAACAAAACAATGAGACACGGTAAGAAAGACAATCATTTAGGAAGAACCGCATCCCACCGCAAGGCGATGCTTTCAAACATGGCTTCCTCTTTGATTCTCCACAAAAGAATTGAAACAACCCTGGCAAAGGCAAAGGAACTTCGCAAGTTCGTTGAGCCTCTGCTGACACGTGCGAAAGAAGATACTACCCACAACAGAAGGGTGGCATTTGCTTACCTGAATGACAAAGAATCCACAAAGGAGCTTTTCGGCGTCGTTTCAGACAAAATCGCATCTCGCCCGGGAGGTTATACGCGTATCATCAAACTGGGTAACCGTTTGGGTGATGCTGCTGAGACAGCCCTGATCGAGTTGGTTGATTTCAATGACGCGTTGCTGCTTGCCAATGCTGACAAACCTGCTAAGACTCGTCGCAGCAGAAGAGGAGGTAGCGGTAAAAAAGCAGAAGGTGCAGAAGTAGAAGCAGCTGCGCCCGTTAAAAAGGAAGACCATCCAATCGTAGCTGAGTCAGAACCAGCTGTTGAGGAAGCTCCTAAGACAGAAGAATTGCCAGGCGAAACTGAGAAGGAATAGTTTGGGAATTGAAAATTCAAATATAGGAAAAGGGTTGAACGGTTCTCGTTTAACCCTTTTTTATGAGTTAAAAACTGTATTTTTGCATCAAAATAAAAATCAGCTCGCAAGGAATGGCCTTTGAGGCGGGTAGATAAACAGAATAAACCATATATGAATCAGAAAAAGGAAGCTCTGTTGTTACTAGAAGACGGAACCGCATACAGAGGACTAGCTTTGGGAATACATGGCACCACAGGCGGTGAAATTTGCTTCAATACTGGTATGACCGGCTATCAGGAAATTTACACTGACCCCTCTTACTACGGACAGATCATTGTCAACACCAATTCGCACATTGGTAACTATGGAGTTCAGCTCGAAGATGAGGAGGAATCTGGTTCTGTGAAGATCCGTGGAATGGTTTGTAACACCTTCTCTCAGATCTATTCCAGAGATACTGCAGATTTTTCATTGCAGGAGTATTTCGAGCGGGCGAACGTCGTCGGCATCAGTAATGTCGACACACGGCACCTGGTGCGCCATGTGAGACAAAAGGGCGTAATGAATGCGATCATCTCATCCGAGATCCTGGATGAGGAAGAGCTTATGAAGGAATTGAAGAAAATCCCTTCGATGGACGGGCTTGAATTATCTTCCGAAGTAACGACCGATGAGGCTTATTATATGGGAGATGAAGCTACTGCAAAATGGCGGGTAGCTGTCATGGACTACGGTATCAAGAAGAGCATTCTGAATAACTTGACTTCAAGAGGTTGCTATTGCAAGGTCTTTCCGGCACAGGCTTCCTACGAAGAAGTAATGGAATGGAAGCCCGACGGGTTTTTCATTTCAAATGGCCCGGGCGACCCTTCTGCCATGGCCTACGCGGTAACGAACGTGAAGCAAATGGTGGAGACTGATAAGCCGCTCTTCGGAATTTGCCTTGGGCACCAGTTGTTGGCCCTTTCGAGTGGTATCAATACCTATAAAATGCACCACGGGCACCGGGGGCTCAATCACCCGGTGAAAAATCTGATCACAGGTCTTTGTGAAATAACTTCACAGAACCACGGATTTGCTGTGAACCCCGACGAAATTGACAGTCATCCTGACATTGAGGTAACACATGTCAACCTGAATGATAAAACGATTGAAGGTATCCGCAGAAAAGATCACCCGGCATTCTCGGTGCAATATCACCCCGAAGCGTCACCGGGGCCGCACGATTCTCGTTATCTGTTCGATGAATTTATTAAGCTGCTTAACGCGGCCAGCTGATAAAAAAATCCCTCTGCGAATGCGGAGGGATTTTTGTTTAACGCCAAATATCATTACAAACTGGATCCAAGCAGTTCACGGAAGTTCTTTTCTTCCATGAAGCCATTCCTGCGCATGACAAGCTTGCCATTTTTGTAAAGGAGAAAGGCGGGTATTTCATCGATTCCAAGTTCCCTGGCAAGTGCCTTGTTAGGATCATAGGAGACCATTTCAATTTTAGCCTTGCCCTGGTATTCAGTTTGCAGTTTGGTGATCGTCGGAAGCATTTTGACGCAAGGCAGGCACCATTTGGCATAGAAGTCGACCAGAACGATCTGCTCCGAGTTTATGATTTTGTTAAATTCTGTTGGACTTAAACCGGGCACGCCGGATTTATTGGCGCCTTCGACTGTTTTACCGGAGGTGTTCCATTTCAGGTAGCCGCCTTTCATATCATAAACTTCGCTGAAACCATTCTCCCTTAAAACCGAAGCGGCCGCGGCACTCCTTCCGCCCGATAAGCAATACACGAATACCGGCTTGCTTTTATCCAGTTTGGTAATTTTATCCTTGAAATCTGTGCTTTTGAAGTCGACGTTATCGGCGTTCCTCAAATGTCCCTCCTCGTACTCCTCCGGCGTGCGGACGTCGAGAAGCTGGGCGTCCTTGTTTTTGGACAGTTTATTCTCAAATTCTTCCATACTGACCTGTGCCAGAGCCTGGAAGGTTAGTGCAGATGCCAGGAACAGTAATGTTGAAATGCGGGTTATTTTCATCGAAAATGCGGTGGTTGATGAGATCGTAAATTTAGCCGAAAATCAAATGGAGTTTATGGATGACGATTTTTTTGTGTTATTTTGTACCGTTAACATATTCCAATTTTTAATCAAACCACAAGCTGCAAATGAGTACGATTCAGTCAGTACATGCAAGACAAATTCTGGATTCAAGAGGAAACCCCACAATAGAAGTTGATATTCGTACCGAGAATGGTTATTTAGGACGCGCTGCTGTACCATCTGGTGCTTCTACCGGAAAGCATGAAGCTGTTGAGCTTCGCGACGACGACAAAAGCGTTTACGTTGGAAAAGGTGTTTTGAAAGCGGTTGAAAATGTAAACGACATTATTTTCCCTGAACTGATCGGCTGCTCGGTATTCGAGCAGAACCTCATAGATAAAATCATGCTGGAACTGGATGGCACGCCCAACAAAGCGAAGTTGGGAGCTAACGCCATCTTGGGTGTTTCGCTTGCTGCTGCGAAAGCTGCGGCTCAGGAGGCTAACCTGCCATTGTACCGTTACGTAGGCGGAACCAACGCAAATACGCTACCCGTACCGATGATGAACATCCTGAACGGAGGAAGCCACGCGGACAACTCCATCGACTTCCAGGAGTTTATGATCATGCCGGCGAAGGCTGATACTTTCTCACAGGCTTTGCGCATGGGTGTTGAGGTTTTCCATACATTGAAAACTGTTTTGAAAAGCAAAGGTTACTCAACCAATGTTGGTGATGAAGGTGGTTTTGCTCCAAACATTAAGTCCAATGAAGAGGCTATCGAAGTAGTACTTCAGGCGATCGAGAAAGCGGGTTACAAACCAGGTGAAGAGATTTTCATCGCAATGGATGCTGCCGTTTCTGAATTCTACGAAAACGGTTTGTACCACTTCAAAAAATCGGATGGCCGCAAGTTGAACTCGGATGAAATGGCTGACTACTGGACTCAGTGGGTTGCTAAATACCCGATCATCTCAATCGAAGATGGTATGGACGAGGATGACTGGGCAGGATGGAAAACTTTGACTGACTCTGTTGGCAAGAAATGTCAGCTGGTGGGTGACGACTTGTTCGTAACGAACGTAACTCGTCTGCAACAAGGTATCGAGTCACAGATCGCCAACGCGGTATTGGTAAAAGTAAACCAGATCGGCTCCCTGACTGAGACTATCGACACAGTAAACCTCGCAAAACGCAACAGCTACAAGAGCATTATGTCGCACCGCTCAGGTGAAACAGAAGATGCAACTATCGCTGACCTTGCAGTTGCATTGAACACAGGCCAGATCAAAACCGGCTCGGCTTCACGTTCTGACCGTATGGCGAAATACAACCAGCTGCTTCGCATCGAAGAAGAACTGGGAGAAAGCGCTTACTTCCCGGGATTGAAATTTTAATCAACCACATCAGAGAGCCGGAGCCCAGTGCTCCGGTTCTCGTTTCAGGGCATTCCCAAGATGAAAAACCATTCGTTCTGGTCTCTGCACACATTGAAGAACTTCTATGTAGCCACGTTTGTCGCGTGGTTGATATGGATATTGTTTCTTGATAACAACAATGCCCGGATCGTGCTTTCGAACCGGATGAAGATGAAGGATCTTGAAAAAGAAAAGGCTATCCTTCTGACGAAAATCAAGGAAGTTAAAAAAGAACGTAATGAGGTTTTCGGAAACCCTAAAATGCTCGAAAAATGGGCTCGGGAGAAGTTTATGATGCGCCGGCCCAACGAGGAGGTTTATGTGATCGTAGATGAGAACAACCAGCCCGTCGAAAGCAAAAAGGCAGAATAAGGGCGCCGCATCCCTTCAATACTTACACAATTAATATTTAAGACATTGAGCAAGAAAGTTATTCTCATTATCATGGACGGCTGGGGAATCGCCAAGTCAGGCGAAGAAAGCCGGTCAGCCATTCTCGCTGCACAGACACCGTTTTACGATTCGATTTTGCAGCAATATCCACATAGCATGCTCGAAGCAAGCGGGTTGGCAGTAGGGTTACCCGATGGCCAAATGGGTAACTCGGAAGTGGGGCATACCAATCTTGGCGCAGGCCGCGTCGTTTACCAGGATCTTGTGAAAATCAACCTGGCTGTTTCGGAAGGAACGTTAGCTCAGGAGCCTGCATTGGTAAATGCGTTAAACTATGCACAAACTCAGGGAAAGAGCGTTCACTTCATCGGCCTGGTTTCCGATGGTGGGGTGCATTCACACATCGAACACGTGAAAGGCCTCTGCAAAATAGCTGCCGACCGCGGGTTGAGCAATGTGTTTGTACATGCATTCACCGACGGCCGGGATACAGATCCAAAGAGTGGCTTAGGCTTTCTGACCGACCTGAACGAATCAATGGCTAATACAACCGGGCAAATCGCCAGCATTACGGGACGGTATTATGCTATGGACCGCGATAAGCGCTGGGAGCGTGTGAAACTGGCTTATGACGCAATGGTGCTCGGAGAAGGCAAGCATGTGCCGGCGGCCGACGTTTTGAAGGCCGTACAAGCTTCCTACGAAGAAGGGGTAACCGATGAATTTATTCATCCCATTATAGCCACGAATGCAGACGGTTCTCGGCTTGCCCTGATCCAGGACGGAGACGTAGTGCTGTGCTTCAATTTCCGTACTGACCGTGGCCGCGAAATTACAGAAGCGCTCACCCAGCAGGACTTCCATGAGCAGAATATGCACAAGCTGAATTTGAAGTACGTCACAATGACCAATTATGATGATACTTTCAAAGGCGTGGATGTCATTTTTGATAAGGACAACCTGAACAACACGTTGGGTGAAGTGTTGGAAGCTGCCGGGAAAAAGCAGATCCGGATCGCTGAAACGGAGAAGTATCCACACGTTACGTTCTTCTTCTCCGGAGGACGCGAGAAGCCTTTTGAAGGCGAAAGCCGATTGCTATGCCCTTCGCCGAAAGTTGCGACATATGACCTGCAACCTGAAATGTCTGCATTTGGCATCCGGGACGCCATCGTTCCTGAACTCGAGAAGGAAGATGTAGACTTTGTTTGTCTCAATTTTGCGAATGCCGACATGGTTGGGCATACCGGTGTTTTCGAAGCCGCCGTAAAGGCCTGCGAAACGGTAGATCAATGTGTGCAAGCGGTTGTGACAACCGGTTTAAATCATGGATACTCGTCAATCATTATCGCCGATCACGGCAATTCTGATTATATGATGAATGATGACGGATCGCCTAATACAGCGCATTCGCTTAACCTGGTTCCCTGCATCCTGGTGGACAATAACTATCAAAATCCAATTAAAAATGGTAAGCTTGCGGATGTAGCACCGACCATTCTGGCATTGATGGGTATTGCCCAGCCGGTGGAGATGACCGGAACGAGCATTCTTTAAACTTAACAGCATTAAATGATGTTAACCAGCAGAGGGTCCGGAGGGCTCTCTGCTTTTTTTAGCCATTACTGCCTTGTCCCGATAATGGGGCACTACATTCCATGAATCAACCAACTTTCCTTCATTTGCCAGGTGCGTTCTGCATTTCATCGGGCAGTTTCCTACTAGTGCTTTTATTTTTGTCGCTGACATCTTGTGGGCGCGAGGAAGCGCAGGACGACGGTCCTAAGGTGTATTATGATTTAAAAGGCTTCATCGAGAATCAGATTATTTACCTGAATGATAAAAAGCCTGAGATCAGCAAGACAGCCAGGCTGGGTGGAAAAAGCGAAGTTTCAACAACCAGGGAAGTGGACTGGAAAAAAGAACTTGAACTATTCGTTCAGGCCGACCTTAATAAGCCTTCCTACCGGCAGAGCTACGACATTGCGCGATCTGATTCCATGCGCTATGAGTACAAGGTCAGGGCGAATGTGAATTTGCCGGTCAGGTACCTCAAAATCGAAACGGACTCTGTTTTAAAGCAGCCGCTGTATATTGAAGCCCTGATTCACACAAGCAATAAGATTTACGATTCCGAAAAGAAGATTGTGATGTGGCTGGGAAAGAAAGATAACCTCTTGCAAGTCAACAGTTATGAGGTTGACGGTTACCAGAAGTTGGTTTTAATGGACAAAAAGGTTTTTAGTATTCGGACAAAAATAGGATTATGACGGGTTTGTGGCCTGCGTGGCGCTGTACTCTAGCACCATAGTTTGGGTAAACATTACCCAATTTTCTACCGCCGATTTGAAATGGCCGGTGGTTTAGCAGACTTTCACACAGGAGAATTTATCCAGGTAAAGGAGCCTTTTTCGCAAGAATTAGGCTCTTTTTTTATGTGAATGAGCAAAGTTTCCCGATTTCTTGCGGGCCATAAGTGGCGTTCTGGAAATTATGCGGCACAGAATTGGTTTCAAACGGAATCAGAATCATGTAGACCCGGATTTTATTTTAACCGTCACATGGAAACTAAATCACACAAGTAAACTTTTAAATCAATGCAACAAGAACAGAAAAATAAGCAAAGCATAGCATGGGCGATGGTCGTTGTCCTTGGGCTTGCAACAGCCATGTTTGGCTACCTGTTTACTACTCAAAAGCAAGAATTGACTCAGCAGGAGTCGATGGTAGTTGAAAAAGCGAGAGAGCTTGCTGTAACCAAAACTAAACTGGATTCTATTTCTACGGTGCTCGACGCCAAGATTGCGGAAGTTGAGAAATTGGGTGGTGACGTAACTGAGCTCACCAAAATGAAGGAGAAACTTGAAGCTGATAAAGTAGCATTCTCACGCAGCAGAAGAGTTGAAACTAACAAGTATCTCGGAAAGATTAAGGAATATGAAAAATTCCTGACAGAAAAGGACGAGATGATAGCCCAGTTGAAAGCTGAAAACGAGCACCTGGTGGCAAGCAATGATTCCCTGCACACACACGTTGGGACGCTTACCAGCGAACGCGAACGTTTGGTACAACGCCAGGCTGAGCTGACTGACTCTGTGGTAACATTTACCGCCGCAAACAAAGAGCTGAGCGCGAAAGTGACAAAAGCTGCCGCACTGAAAGCTCAAAACCTGAAAATCCTGACTGTTAATTCAAGAGGCAAAACCAGAGAAAAAGAAGAATACAAAGCCAGCCGTGTTGATAAGCTGAAACTGGTGTTCACCCTACCTGAAAATGAACTGACTGCTCAGGAACCGAAAGACATTTATGTAAGAGTGTTGGATCCAGAGGGAGCAGTTGTAGCTGACGACGCTACCGGCTCAGGCGAGTTTGAAGTAGATGGAGCTCCGTCCAAATTCACAACCCGTGAGTCCATTGCATATCAGAACAACAACCAAAAAGTGGAAATGTTGTATGATTACACTTCCAAGTTCCGCCCTGGAAAATACAATGTGGAGCTTTATGCAGAAGGATATAAAATTGGAGGTGGAAACTTCACCATCAAGAAATAAGGATATAACTTCACACCATGCATAGCTATAAGGCAGTCGGTCATCAGGCCGGCTGCCTTTTTTGTGTTATTACTGTCCGGTCTGCTGGTTGATGATGTCAATAAAATGACGAAGCTCCTCGGTACGCTCCGGACCGGACTCGGGGTAAGTCATTTTTAGCTTTTTTAATTCCTCGGCGATGATTTCGGCCACGGTCAGCCGCAGGTTTTTTTTGTCGTCGGCCGGTATCACATACCACGGCGCTTTTTCAGTGGCCGTCGCATTAATGCAGTCTTCGTAAGCCTGCATGTACTCGTCCCATTTTTCGCGTACCTTCACATCCTGCTCTTCGAACTTCCAGTTTTTGGATGGATCTTCAATGCGTTCGATCAGCCTTTCTGCCTGCTCTTTCTTCGACACATTCAGGAAGAATTTGATCACCCGGATTCCATTCCGGTAAAGGTATTTTTCGAGATTCCGGATGTCCGAATACCGATGTTTCCAGACTTTATCGAGGTCCTCCGTCAGTTCGGCTGGGAGCCGTTGAGATTGGGTTAGGATTTCGGGCTGAACCTTTACAACCAGCACCTCTTCATAATAACTGCGGTTGAAAATGGTGATCGTACCGCGCTGAGGCAAAACAAGGTTGGTACGCCAAAGGAAATCATGGCCCAGTTCGGTTTCAGTGGGCCTCTTAAAGGAATGTATTTTCACTCCCACAGGATTTACTCCGGACAGGACATGTTTGATAGTCCCGTCCTTCCCGGCAGCGTCCATTGCCTGAAATATGACGAGCAAGCCGTAGCGGTTGTGTGCGTACATCATGCTTTGGAGCTCGTCCAGTTCTTTCGAAGACTGGATTTGCATGGCCTCATATTCGGCCTTGTCCGCATAGATGTCTTTGACCTTTGTTTTTACCTTACTGATATCCAGTTTTTTGCTGCCGTCGTAGCGATAGTCGTCTGAATTGAAGTCTGACATGTCCGGTTGATTTAATGTGAATAAAAATCAATGGTTTTCCAGGAAGCCGACAAGCGCGGCAAAGGCGATAGAGCGATGGCTGATCCTGGATTTTTCTGCCAAAGTCATTTCTGCAAAAGTGCGATCGTGCCCCTGGGGTACAAACACGGGGTCGTAGCCAAAGCCGCCTGTACCACGTTTCTCAGTAATGATCGTTCCTTGAATGCGTCCCTCGAATTCGTGATATTCGGTTCCCATGCTCAAAGAAATGACGGTCAGGAAATAGGCATTTCGATCTACTTCATCCGAAAGTTTCTCAAGCAGGAGAGCGATGTTGTCATCGTGGCTCCTTTGAGGGCCTGCGTAGTAGGCGGAATGAACGCCCGGTTCACCGTTTAATGAAGGAACTATGAGACCGCTGTCGTCGGCGAAGCAATCCACATTGTACTTTTCCCGTACGTAACGGGTTTTTGCAAGCGCATTTTCCTGTATGGTTTCATACGGCTCCGGAATCTCTTCAAAACACCCGATCTCGGACAGCGTGACGAGCTCGAATTTATCACCCAGCAAGGCCTGTATTTCTTTCAGTTTATTTTGGTTATTGGTCGCGAAGCAAAGTTTCATGGGCAAGTCATATTTACAGCATGCATTTTACACAAAAAACGGCTACCCTTGTGAGGTAGCCGTTTCAAATTATGCGAATGTTCCTTATTTAGCAGGTGCGGGTGCAGCTGGGGCAGCGGGTTGAGGCGCGGCGCCTTTTGTGAAATCGATCAATTCCATTTCAAATTGCAATACCGAATTACCCGGGATAGGACCATAAGTCTCAGGTCCGTAGGCAAGGCCGGAAGGGATCAACAAAAGGCCTTTTTCTCCTTTTTTCATGAGCATAATGCCTTCTTCCCATCCTGGAATGACCATGCCGGCACCAACTTGCAGATCAAGCGGTTTGCCTTGGTTTTTGGAGCTGTCGAACTCTTTTCCGTCCAGGAATTTACCCGTGTAATGTACTTTCACGTTATCTCCTGCTGCGGGGCTAGCGCCGGCTCCGTCTGTTTGAGAAACATAAACCAGCCCGGAAGCCGTTTTTCTGGCTTTGCCTTTCAGGTTATTTTTTGTCAGATAGTCGTCGATGATTTTAGCATCAATGTCCTTTTGTTTTTTACCTGCCTCGGACTGTTGTTTCTGGAACTCTTCCGAGGTCAGCACGCTGATAACCTTTACAGTAAATGTGAGTTCGGACCCTTTTTTGATCATCGGAGGCATAGGTTGTCCGATTTTCGAGAACAGTGTATCTGCATTGATCATGAATTTCGCACTGTCGCCGGTAGCGAGCATGGTAAGGCCTTCTTCAAAGGAACCTTTGTAAGGAGCGGCCTGCAACACCATTTTAACAGGATTTTTCTCTTTGTATGTATCGCGGAGCGTGGAATCGGTCCCATTCTTCAAAACCAGGTGAAAAGTCATGATATCTCCCAGTTTTGCTTTTCTCGCATCGTCTTCGTGATCGAAAAGCTGGTATTTAAGGCCGCTTTCGGTAACCTGCGTACGATGATTGTTGCAAGCGGCTGCGAGGATAGTTATGCCCATCGCATAACCGATTGTTTTTAAATTCATTGGATGTGTTAATTAAAAGATATTTTGGTGAAGTAAGTATTTAAGTTTAGTCAACATTTGAAAGTTCTTGCTGGTAGGATGGCAGTATACTCAAAAATCGTGCAACCGTGTCATTCACTGATTGTTCGGATCTGCCGCCGGATGCATTCTTGTGTCCGCCGCCACTGAAATGGGTGCTTGCCAGATCCCGGACGGAGAATGATCCTACCGAACGGAAGGAAATTTTCACCTCGCCTTTCCGCTCGATGAACATGGCGGACATCACCACATTCTCGACCTGCAATCCATAATTGACGATGCCTTCGGTTTCGCCGGAGCTGGAATTGAATCTCTGCAATTCGGCCTCTGTGAGCACCATATAGGCTGTTCGGTATTCGGGCAGCACAATCAATTTCTGGGAGAGTACATAACCGAGAAATTGCAGACGGGATAATGGCGCATTGTCGTATATCAACCGGTGAACGCGGCTAGAGTCAAACCCGGTTCGCATGAGGTCCGCTACCGCCAGATGAACGGCGGGAGTAACATTACCATGCCTGAATGACCCTGTGTCGGTCATAATACCGGCATAAAGGCACTCCGACATCGGGATGTCGAAAATCTGTTCCGCAGGTAACCCGCCCTCCATTTCTTTGACGAGCTCATAAACAAGCTGTGCCGTGGCCGCTGCGGTGGTATCCCAGATCATCCACTTTGCAAACAGCTCCGGTTCCAGGTGGTGATCGATCATCATCTTGGGTGCTGGCGCGTCCTGCACCACTTTGCCCAGATCTTTCAGGCGCGACAATGCGGAAAAGTCGAGGCAGCAGATTAATGTAGCCTCACCGATCTTCTTTTTACATTTGCCCTGCTCCGATGATTTTTCGTAAACCAGCACATTTTCCATCCCTGAGAGCCACCGGAGATTGGCTGCATAATCGGTGGGACTGATAACGGTAACCTCGTGGCCCTTTTTTGTTAAATAACTGGCCCAGCCCAGGGACGAACCCAAAGCATCAGCGTCCGGGTCGCGGTGCGTCGTGATAACAATTTTTTGGGGTTGGGATAAAAAAGAGCAAAGCTCTTCAATGGTTTGATTCACAGTTACTTAGTTCAAAAGAGGAATTTCCTGATTGCTTAGAGCCCACAAAATTAACAAATCTGTTGGGATTTGCTTAATGAAGACCGCTAAAGGCTGGCAATCAGGGCATGATTTAACCTGGTGCAGGGCCTTGCTATTGAAAGGTTCGGGGATATAGATTGAAAAATAGTAGCTTTGCAGCCAAAATCAATTTAGCCAAGTAAGTATGCCAACAAATAAGACTTTTACCATGATCAAGCCTGACGCTGTGCAGGATGGTCATTCAGGTTCAATCATTAAAATGATCGAAGCAGCAGGATTCCGGGTTGTGGCACTGAAAAAAACACTGCTTACTCCCGAGCGTGCAGGAGAATTCTATGCCGTGCATAAAGAGCGCCCTTTCTACAATGATCTTTGCAAGTATATGTCGTCGGGCGCCATTGTTCCGATGATCCTGGAAAAAGAGAATGCAGTGGCTGATTTCCGTACGCTTATTGGCGCAACGAATCCTGCGAATGCCGACGAAGGAACGATCCGTAAGTTGTTTGCGAAGTCAATCGAGGCGAATGCGATCCACGGTTCGGATTCGGATGAAAATGCGGAGATCGAAGGGAACTTCTTTTTCTCGCACACGGAGCAGTTTTAAGCTATTGACTATAAAGCGCAAAACGCCCGGCAGTCCATTGTGTACTGCCGGGCGTTTTGTATGTTATTTAATGGGGTTAACCAATACGCTGTCGATCACCTGAATGACGCCGTTTGCAGCATTCACGTCCTGTTTGATGATGTCGGATTTGTTGACGGTGACAATGTTGTCTTTCACTTCTACCGTAATCTTTTCCTTAGCCACTGACTCTTTGTCGCCTGGTTTCGCTTTCAGATCCGCATATATAATAGGGTTCTCGAGAACGTGGCGTTTCAGAAACTTCGCCGACGAACCGGAAGGCAGCGAGGTAATGACCGATGCGCTGAAAATGTTAGCCTTTTTGAAAGCATTGTTGTCGGGTGCAAAAAAAGTGTAGTTCTGGGTTCTGAAAGCATCGTTCATGTTGGCATCGATTAGGATGTCTTTCAGTATGCTAAATTCCGGATTTTCGAGAATAATGTCCGTCATAGCTTTGGGTTTTACCTTATCCTCATCCTTTTCTTTACAGGATAAAAAAGCAGTCGAGAATACCCCTGCCGCCAAAAAAAATGTCGCCCAACGCCCTACAAAACGGTTTTTTTTCATAGCTTTCCTACTGGTTAATTTCTGTAAAACTAATGGAAAATGTATTTTGACAGAATTTGTAACCAAAATTTTTTAATCCTAATCCCCTACCTACCATGTTAAAAATTAGACAATTGTTTGTCGCCGGAGCTGCTGTTCTGATGCTGAATTCAGCGTTTTTTGCGTTGAAAGGCCCCGAGTCCGATCCCCTCAAAAAGCCCGTCAAATTATTCAACGGAAAGGATTTGAAAGGCTGGACGGTGCATGGGACCGAAAAATGGTTCGTGCAAGACGGCGAGCTGATTTGTGAGAGTGGTCCCGACAAGAAATACGGGTATCTGACCACCGACAAATTCTACAAGAACTTCGATCTCACATTGAAGTTCAAACAGGATGCAAACGGCAACAGCGGCGTGTTCTTCCGATCGACCGTGGAAGGAACCAAGGTGTCGGGCTGGCAAGTGGAAGTGGCTCCGCCTAACCACGATACCGGCGGCATTTACGAGTCGTACGGGCGGAACTGGCTGGTCCAGATCCCGGACGAAAAAGAAGGTTTCCTGAAAATGGGAGAATGGAACACATTGCGTATCCGTGCGCAAGGCGACCGCACGCAGACCTGGCTGAACGGCCATGAGATGGTAGACCTTACCGATGCGAAAATCGGTGCGGGCGTGGGTTCTATCGCATTGCAGATCCACGACGGCGGCGGTATCAAAGTGCGCTGGAAAGACATCATGCTGGAAGAGCTGTAAATTCCGGTATTTTCATTCCGTCGGCGGATGAATTCATCCCTCTGAAACCGGCACTCGTCGGAAATCATTTATTAAAGGGCTTCATGGCCAATAGTTTTGTGTAGACAATCACGCAAATCTATTAGCCATGAAGCTTTTTTATTGTCTGCTGTTATTCGTTTCGCCCATTGCGCTCGCGCAAAAGAATATTCATGGAAAGGTAACCGACCACAGAGGGAATGCATTGCCGGGTGCAAATGTGTTCCTCAAAGGTACCTATGACGGTGGGACTACCGATGCGAACGGAGTTTTTGCATTCCAGACGTCGGAGTCCGACACGGCTATCGTTGCTGCGAGCTACGTTGGGTTTGAGATTTTCGAGCGGAAGATCGATCTGAAAGAGCATGTTCCCGCCTTGTCCATTAAACTCGAAGAACTGGCGAACGAACTGAATACGGTGGTGATTACCGCCGGGGCATTCGAGGCGTCGGACGAAAAGCGGATGGCCATGCTGAAACCGCTGGATATCGTCACCACGGCGGGCGCGGCGGCGGACATTACCGGCGCGATGCAGTTTCTTCCGGGGGCTCAGCGGGTAGGGGAGCAGGAGGGGCTGTTTGTGCGTGGCGGCTCCGGGCAAGAAACCAAAGTGGTGATCGACGGGATGATCGTACAGAACCCGTTTTTCAGCTCCCTACCCGATGTCCAGTCGCGCGGGCGGTTCAATCCGTTTATGTTCAAAGGCACTTCATTCAGCACGGGCGGCTATTCGGCGCAGTACGGACAGGCATTGTCGTCGGTACTGCTGCTGAATACGACCGACAAGGTCAGCAACAATGGTTTGGGCATCAGCTTGAATCTCGCGAATGCGGGTTTGAATTATGACTATGCCAATAAAAACCAATCGGTGTCGGCGGTAGTGTATTACGGCAATCTGCGGCCGCTGTTTAAGCTGGTAAAACAGAATGTGGAATGGCTTCACGCGCCGGAATTTAAAGGATCTTCATTGACCTATCGCTGGAAGCCGACCAAAAACGGCGTGCTCAAAGTGTATGGCATGTATTCCGACAGCCACCTGAGCATGAACAGCAACGACCCGGCGTCGGATTCTGGGAAGAGGCGGTTGGTTTTGAAGAATAACAATGCATTCACGACGAGCACTTACACCGATTCCTGGGGAGATGGCCGCTGGACGCTGAACTCGGGCTTGTCATACAGTCGTAATAAGGACAATATGACCTACGACGGTGTCAACTTCGATCGCTTCGATGAGCGCACCCAGGCGCGCATTGTGCTCACACGCCTGCTCACGGGTAACAATACTATTCTTTTTGGGGCGGAGGCGCATGCCATTAACCTCGGTAATGGCGTAGACGGGCGGCTTTACAAATTGAAGGATCGTTATACGGCTGCATTCGTAGAATCGGAGATTTATATCACCCGTGCACTGGCGGGAAGGATCGGCGTCCGAAGTGAGTATTCTTCCATAATCAGCCGTGCAAATATTGCTCCCAGGCTGTCGTTCGCCTACAAAACCGGCCGGTATAGCCAGTTCTCGCTGGCCGCAGGGCAGTTTTATCAAAATCCTGACTACCGTTACCTTTATTTAAATAAATCCCTCCAATACGAGCGTGCCGATCATTTGATCCTCAATTACCAGATCATTAAAAACCAGCGCACATTCCGGGTTGAGACATTCTATAAAAATTACGCGCAGCTTGTCCGCGAATTCACCGGCGAGCAATACGATGCCGATCCCTACCGCTTCCCGTGGGGTACTACCAATAATGGCGGCGAAGGTTATGCACGCGGCTTCGACTTCTTCTGGCGCGACCAGAAATCCATCAAAAACCTCGATTACTGGGTTACGTACAGTTTTGTGGATTCGAAAAGGCTTTTTCAGCAGTTTACCCAATCGGCAACGCCTACATTCATTTCAAACCATAATATCAGCCTCATTACGAAGAAGTGGTTTGAAAAAGCTAAAACCAATCTCAGCGCTACTTACGCATTCACAAGCGGCCGGCCCTACTACAATCCCAACAATGACGAATTCCTGAAAGATCGCACGCCTGCGGTGCATAACGTGAGTATCCAGGCAAGTAAGCTGCAAAGCATTAAAGGGAACCTGGTCATATTCTACGCCACCGTCGATAATATCCTCAATACCCGCAATGTGTTCACGTATCGCTATACGCCCGACGGGCAGACGCGTTACGCAGTGGGTCCGCAGAGTTACCGCAGCTTTTTTGTAGGCATGCAGATCATGCTTTCTAGGAAGGCCAAAGTTGAAAAGGACGATTTTTAAATATTAAACAACCAGCATTTTAAAACAGACAAAACGATGAAAAAGCTATTCACCATTGCATTATTATTTGTCCTTTCAACCGGCATGGTCTGGGCGCAGAACGAGAAGTATGCCAAAGCCATGAGCGATGGGATCAATGCATTGATGGCGATTGACCGCTCCAAACCCGACCCGAAAAGTCTGGTGGAAATCTCGAACCGCTTCGAGCGCATTGCCGCTGCCGAGCCGAAAGAATGGCTCCCGAAATACTATGCCGCCTACTCGAATGTGCTCCTTGGATTCGTAGGCGCAACCCTGACCGAAAAAGATCAGTATCTCGATAAAGCTAATGCCTTATTGAAGGACGCAGAGGGCATTGCCGGTAAACCGAACGATGAGCTGGAAGTATTGAAGGCATATCAATCCCAGATACACCTTGCTGCCGACCCAATGAACCGCTGGCAGACGGATGGCGAGAAGTTTTCCGGCTACTTGCAATCTGCGAAGTCGATCAATGCCGAGAACCCGCGGATTTATTATCTGGAAGGTTCGAGCCTTTTCTTTACACCGGAAGAATATGGTGGCGGCAAAAAGGTAGCGAAGCCGATGCTAGAAAAAGCGCAGCAAAAATTCGGCGCCTTCAAGCCGGAAACCGCTATTCACCCTGACTGGGGCAAGATGGAAACCGAATGGATGCTTTCTCAGACAAACTGATATTAACGTTTAGGGTTTTTTAGCATGGACGACAACAAGACGAAGCCGTTGCGCATGACAGCCTCATCGCTGGACGGAAGGGATTTCAGTAAAATGGATCTGGAAAATGCAGATTTTAGCTTTTCGAGTTTGAAGGACATCAACTTCGACGGGGCTAATCTGCGCAATGCAAAACTTCGTTTCTCGGCCCTCGACCGGACGACTTTCCGGAACGCCGATCTGCGTAATGCGGATCTGAGTTTCAGCAGTATGTCCGACGTGGATTTGAGCGGGGCAAGGGTAGAGGGCGCTAATTTCAGTTTTACTTCACAGGAAAAGTCATTCAACTGGCAGGATTTCAGTCTGATAGCCATTATCCAAAACCAGGGTTGGGTAGGCACGCTGGTAGCGGCGATTCTGGGCGCGGTGATATTATATGGATTCAATGCGATCGCGTATTTTACCGCCGAGCTGTCGTTTACCGATGAGCCGATCCGGTTGGCTTTTTACAAATATCTGGTGGTACTCAACATCGCGACCGGTGTTTGTACGATACTCGTCACGCAGGGGCTTACCAGCTGGCTGGATATGATCATCAAAAGCTTGTTCGCCAAGCATATCATCCTTTCCATTGTTGTGTTTTTGTTTGACAGCATGCTGGCGGTGACGGTACATTATTTATTTGC